>CAYVIN010000005.1:0-103725 GCA_964451375.1 uncultured Sulfuricella sp. | reverse complement strand
ACATCATCGAACCGGAAGGAATCTTGAACGGCTCGACCAGGAACGAGCGCAACACAAACACCACCAGGATCACCGGAAAAAAACTCTTGGCGTATTAGACCACCAGCGGCTCCTTGGCGTCGCCGGCGCGTTTGGGCTGAAGCAGATAGATATCGAGGAGCCAGATGACGCCGGTAACGACCAGCGCAATGAGCATGATTAACGGGAAATTCATTGTTTTCCTTGGTAATGGGTGATGAGCGATGGGTGATGGGCGGGTTTGTCCTTACCCATCCCTCATCACCCATCACTATTTATTGTCCACCTGCAAAATCGCCAAAAAGGCTTCCTGCGGAATCTCGACGTTGCCGACCTGCTTCATGCGTTTCTTGCCGGCCTTCTGTTTTTCCAGGAGCTTGCGCTTGCGGGTGATATCACCGCCGTAACATTTGGCAATCACGTTTTTGCGTAGCGCCTTGACGTTCTCGCGGGCGATGATTTGCGCGCCGATGGCCGCCTGCACCGCCACGTCGAACATCTGACGGGGAATCAACTCGCGCATCTTGGCCGCCACTTCGCGGCCCCGGTACACACTGTTGGCGCGGTGCACGATCACCGACAGCGCATCCACCTTGTCGCTATTGATCAGGATATCCACCTTGACCAGATCGGAAGCGCGGAATTCCAGGAATTCGTAATCCATTGAGGCATAACCGCGCGATACCGATTTCAGCTTGTCGAAGAAATCCATCACCACTTCGTTCATCGGCATTTCATAGGTCAGCATCACTTGGCGGCCCATGTACTGCATGTTCTTTTGTGTGCCGCGCTTGCCGTTGCACAGCGTCATCACCGCGCCCACGTAATCCTGCGGCACCAGGATGGTGGTGGTAATGATCGGCTCCCTGATTTCTTCAATCTTCGAGAGTTCCGGCAATTTGGAAGGATTTTCCACTTCCAGCACCGTCCCGTCGCGCTGCACCACCTCATAAACTACGGTCGGCGCGGTGGTGATCAAATCCTGGTCGAATTCGCGTTCCAGGCGTTCCTGGACGATTTCCATATGCAACAGGCCGAGGAACCCGCAACGGAAGCCAAAGCCCAGCGCCTGTGATACTTCCGGTTCGTATTGCAGCGAAGCATCGTTGAGCTTGAGCTTTTCCAGCGCATCGCGCAGCGCGTCGTATTCATGGGACTCCACCGGATACAGCCCGGCGAACACCTGCGGCTTGATCTCCTTGAAACCCGGCAACGCCTCGGCGGCGCGTTTGCCCGCCAGGGTCACGGTATCGCCGACCTTGGCCGCCTTGAGTTCCTTGATCCCGGCGATGATGAAGCCCACCTCGCCCGCCGCCAGTCGTTGGCGCTGCTGGGATTTCGGCGTAAACACCCCGACCTGCTCGCAGAGGTGCTCGGTGCCGCCCGCCATCAGCAGAATCTTGTCCTTGGGTTTCAACGCCCCGTCCACCACCCGCACCAGCATCACCACGCCGACGTAATTGTCGAACCACGAGTCGATGATCAGGGCCTTCAGCGGCGCGTCCATCTTTCCGCGCGGCGCGGGAATCCGCTCGATCACCGCCTCCAGCACATCCTGAACCCCCAGCCCGGTCTTGGCCGAGCACAGCACGGCGTTCTGGGCGTCGATGCCGATGATGTCCTCAATCTCCTTCATCACCCGCTCCGGCTCGGCGGAAGGCAGGTCGATCTTGTTCAACACCGACACCACTTCCACGCCCTGCTCGATGGCGGTGTAACAATTGGCTACGCTCTGCGCTTCCACGCCCTGCGAAGCATCGACCACCAGCAGCGCGCCTTCGCAAGCCGACAATGAACGGCTGACTTCGTAGGAAAAGTCCACATGACCGGGGGTGTCGATGAGATTCAGGCGATACAGCTTGCCGTCCTTCGCCTTGTATTCCAGCGCGGCGGTCTGCGCCTTGATGGTGATGCCGCGCTCGCGCTCGATGTCCATCGAGTCCAGCACCTGCGCCTCCATCTCGCGGTCGGAAAGACCGCCGCAGAGGTGAATGATACGGTCAGCCAACGTGGACTTGCCGTGGTCGATATGAGCGATGATAGAAAAATTGCGGATGTTTTCCATGCGTCCTGCATTAAAAAGGGCACGCCGGCGTGCCCTTCTCGGTAACTTGTAAAGCGCGGATTTTAACGGATTTCGGGGAAATTAGCACCCGCCATCCATAACCATCGGCAACGGTGGACAATCAGCCCCCCTTGGCATCAGCCTATTTCCTTGATCGAATCATTTGGATGGCGTGATGGCGAAGCGCTGTCCATCGGGAACCGCACGGCGCATTTCGTCAGCATTGAAGACGTTGCGCTATGCAAGTTGGCGATGTTAAGCGGTACTGGGTGTGTGGAAGACTGACACATTCCGCCCCAAAAAGGCATGGAGCCATTGCAACGCTGCCACAGGGGATAATTCAGCCCCACTCAAGCGACCAATCGCGCCGTTTTGGGGTCATAAACCACTTCAGTTATCGACCCGTCCCGAATGCGCTGCACCGCTTCATCAATCACCGGAAGCGGAACCAGAAACCATTCCCTCGGCTTCACCGGATTGCCGAAGCGGTCTTCAATCGTCAAATCGAGTTGCGCTGCGCCGAACAGGCGGTGAAAGAGATTTTCCAGCCTGACACGGTTGATGTTGTGGAGCTTGTAAGTGGCAACCACCTCCACGCCGCCCAACAGATAGGTGGCCTCTTTTTCCGCCCCGGCGATGCGGGCTTCCACCGCGCCGCCGGTCACGCCGATCTTGTGGATCAACTCGCGATGTTCCGCGACGAAGGGATGGCTGGATTGGCTGCGCAGCACGTAGATGGTGCCGCTCTCAATATCGTCCGGCTCCGCCGCATCGCCAAACAGCGGCCCCATATCCGGGTCGGTCAAACGACGGCCTGTTTCGTCCTTGTAGAGCGCGCGTTGCAGCGAGCGGCGCAGTAGGTTGCTCTCCGTGCCATTGGCGTAGATGACGCGCAGGCGCGCATCGCTTTCGCCATTCGGCGCCTTGATGGTTTCCCCTACTTCGGCGACAAAGGCAAGCTGCCCGCCGACGATGAAGTAGTTCCCTTCGGCAATGCTGGTATCGCGCCGAAAACGCCGGGTAATGCGCACTCCGGCCTTCAGTTCCCTCTCCACCTGCTCGAATAGCGCTTGGAACCGCTCGAAATCGACGCATGGTGTGCGGTAGGCGATTTCTTCCGCCATGCGTTTTTCGGCGCTGGAGCGGACATGGCGCAGCACCGTGATGTCGTCTCGGTCGGCGGGTTCATCGCCAACGCCTAATTCGGCGAGCAAGGCGTCTTCATCCAGCTCATCCATCGGGGCCGCCACCGCGCCGGACAGCAAGCCGGGGCCATCCAGATCAGCCAGCAGGATCAATGCTTCCGGCAGCTTGCGGAGTTGATCGAGGCGCACCGCATAGAGGCGCTCGAAGATGTCGCGGTCATCGCCATGGTGCGGCGCACGACCATGCGTCCGATAAAACCGCAGGATGTCCTCGAAACCCGCAATGATGCGCTCCTCGCGCGGGGTATGCGTAGTCGCCTTGAGCGGGGCGACTTCAATGCCCAAATCGGCTAGCAGCTCGTCTTCATCAATTTCAGCCATTGCCTGCCCCATTCTGCCTGGTCGCCAACTCCTGAGCCTTGTAGCGAGCGAAAGCGGCTACGCCTTCGGCCATGCGCTTCTCCCAAGCATCGGCGGAATTGGTATCCGGCAAGCGGCCTCGCTCCCTCTTGAAAGCTCGTGCCCGGTCGGCAAGTTCAACCGCTTCATCGCGCGAAATATTGACCTTCTTCGCGGCAATGCTGGCCTGCACCTGGCGCAGCGATTTTTCATCCATCGCCTTCGCCAGCACCGCATAAGCGGCATCGAAAGGATTGATGCGGTCGATTAGATCGATATCCAGTTCGCGCACGTTGACGAACTTGCGCACCCCATCCAGCAAGGCCCTGCCGCCTGGCGTCGCGCCGCCGTTGGCGTCGGCCTCAGCCAAGGCCAGCTTGGCCTGTTGAGTGACGTTCATCGCGGCGATGGCGTGTTGGCGCACCGCTTCCTGGTCGGCCTCGCTGAGTTCCGGGTAACGCTCGCGCACGATCTTGCCCATGCGCAATTGGGTCAATTCCTCGGGCAGGGTGTTTTCCTGGTCGAACAGACCGCGCTCCACAGCAACCTTATCTTGCAGAAAACTGGTGACGACCTCGTTCAGGTCTTCCTTGCAGATGCGTGTCGCCTCCGGGCTTTGCGGCGTCGCCAGGCCGTTGATCTCGACGTGAATCTCGCCGGTGTCGTTGTTCACTCCGACGTTGCGAGCACCTTCCCGGTAGCCATCCGCGCCGTAATCGAAACCTTCCTTGGGGCCACTGTTCTTGGGCGTGAACTCATAGCGCGGGGCCAACACCTGCTCCATCAACAGGCTCGCGGAAATGGCTTTCAGCATATCGTTGACCGCCTCGGCCACGGCGGCCTGTTCGGCAGCGGGTTCGGCAATCAGGTTGGTGAAGCGCGAGCGCTCCTTGCCCTCGGCGTCGCGGGTGGCGCGCCCGATGATCTGGACGATTTCCGTGAGGCTGCTGCGATAACCGATGGTCAGCGCATGTTCGCACCAGATCCAGTCGAAACCTTCCTTCGCCATGCCCAGCGCAATAATCACGTCCACATGGTCGCGGTTGTTCTTCTGCGCGGCGTCTTTCAGCGCAGCCAGAACGCGGGAACGTCTGGCCGGATCGCTGTCATCCACCAAATCCGCCACTTTCAGGGTACGGCCTGCCGAAGTTTGTATCTGATGGAAGCCGGTTGCCGGGTCGATCCCCTTCCATTCGCCCAACGAATTCATGATCTCGTTGACCTCGCGTTCCTTGTCCTTGAGGCTTTCGCGGGCATTGACATTGGGAATGTGAACGATGGTCTTGAGTTGTGGATCAAGCACTTTTTCCACCGCCTCCACGTAGCGCCCGGTGTAGAAAAAATAGCCGATGTCCAGCGACTTCAACCAGTTGTAGCCGTTCAACTGTTCGTAATAGGTGTAAGTCACCGTCTCGAAGCGCGCCTCATCCGACGGGGTCAGCACCGCCACGCTGTCGCCCCGGAAATAGGAGCCGGTCATCGCCACCACATGCACCTTATCGCGGGTGATGAAAGCGCCCAATTGGCTGCCCAGCACGTGGCCGGGGTCGCAGGAAACGTGGTGGAACTCGTCGATGGCGATCAAGCGCTCGTCGAAAGCCGCCATGCCCAACTCCTCCACCGCGAAGCGGAAAGTGGCGTGGGTGCAGACCAGCGTTTTGTCAGGGCTTTCCAGAAATTTGCGCACCGCCTCAACCTTCGATTTCGCCACCCGTGGTTCGTCCACGCCGGGGGCGTTGCACAGGTTCCATTGCGGGGCCACCCGCCAGTCCCAGTAAAAGCCGTATTGGCTCAAAGGCTCGTCGGCAAAGCTGCCGCCGATGGAGCGCTCCGGCACCACGATCAACGCCTGCTTCAAGCCCTGGTTGTGGAGCTTGTCGAGCGCGATGAACATCAGCGCGCGGGACTTGCCCGATGCCGGCGGGGACTTGATCAGCAGGTATTGCTCGCCGCGCTTGGCATAGGCGCGCTCCTGCATGGCGCGCATCCCCAGCGCGTTGGCCTTGGCGGATGCGCCGGTGCGCGCCGTGGTGATGGATACCGACGGCACGGTGTAGGCGTCGGTGGGGTTGGTCGGGTTGGTCATTGCGTATCGTCCTCCGTGGGTATGTCGTCGCCCGCCAGTTCGCGTTCGATCTGCTCGATGCTGGGCAAGCTGGTTTGCAGTTCCGGCGGCAGGGATTCGAGCAGCTTGTATTCGGCAATGCCCATCGGCTGAGTTTTATCGCCCAGGGCATATTCGGCGACGATCTTGTTTTTGCTCTTGCACAGCAACAGGCCTATGGTCGGGTTGTCGTGCTCGCTTTTAACCTGGCGATCCACGGCGGTCAGGTAAAACCCAAGCTGGCCCAAATGTTCAGGCTTGAACTTGCCGCCCTTGAGTTCAATCACCACATAGCAGCGCAGCTTGAGGTGGTAGAACAGCAGGTCGATGAAAAACTCGTCGCCGCCCACGTCCAGCAACACCTGCCGCCCGACGAAGGCAAAGCCCGCGCCCAGCTCCAGCAGGAATTCGGTGACGTGTTTCATCAGGGCGTTTTCGATTTCGCGCTCGCCCGCTTCGCGGCTGAGTCCAAGAAAATCCAGGCGGTACGGGTCTTTCAACGACTCGCGGGCCAGATCGGACTGGGGTTTGGGCAAACTGGACTCAAAATTGGTGACAGCCTTGCCGGTGCGCTCCAGCAAGCGGGTTTCAATATGAATATTCAGCACATTGCGCGACCAGCCGTGTTTGATGGCGCTCTGGGCATAGGCCAAGCGTTGCTGCGGGTCTTTGAGGCGCGTCAGCAGCACCAGGTTATGCCCCCAGGGCAATTGTCCAACAGCCTGTTGGACAATTTCGGCATCCGGCCACGCCTCGGCAAAAGCGCGCATATACATCAGGTTGGCGCGGGAAAATCCCTTCATCTCGGGGAAAGCGGCGCGTAAATCCTGTGCCAGCCGCTCAATGACCTTGGCCCCCCAGCCCTGGCTTGCCTGCCGCGCCAGAATATCGCACCCGATCTGCCAGTACAGCAGCACCAGCTCGCGGTTGACCGCCAGCGTAGCGCGTTGCTGGGCGGTGTGGATGCGGGTTTTCAGGTCGGCCAGCCAGTCGGCATAGCCTGCCGGAGGTTCGGTGAGGCGGACAGGTTTCTCGCTCATGCTTTCTTCCCCCTTGCTGATTTCTTGGTTGGCTTGGCCGCCTCCGCCGTCATCTTGGTATAAAGCTCAAACAGTTTTTCCAGGCGCTCGGTGTCATTTTTGAAGCGCCGCCCGATGTAGATACGCTCCAGCACTTCGTCGTTGCGCTCGTGGGCGCGGCGCAGGTTGTCCGGCATGTTATCCGGGTCGTACAGGTCGGCGATAGTGGCGGGGAAATGCGCTTCGCGCGCCAGCAGGATGGCTTCGGCGCAGGCGGTCAGATCGGCCTTGTTCTGCTCGGTGAGGAGCGGCACGGGGAAGGTGTTCCAGCCAAGAACATTGGAATACCGGTATCGAGTCTCAAGCTGGCCGCAGACAGTGGCAATCCAAACCAAATGTACTCGGGAGGTAAGCAAAGCGAGCTGCCAAAGTGGAGCATCAAACATAGCGAATGCCTCACTTGACACGATACTTCCCGCACTCAACAACCCCGCAGGTAGATAAGGTCGAGCCTCAGACGACGTTCTTGGCATCACAATCGCCTGTTCATGTGCGGCGCGCATTTCCCGCATTTGGTGCGACCGGGCAGCCATGGCCCGTCCGCCACTATCCGTACTCTTTAGGCGCATAGCGCGAACTGCATCTATACGCGCCCGAATGGCCGATATTTGCATAGCTTCTGCAAGATGTGTGTCCTCAACCCAGAGGCAATATCTTTCCAAATTGCCAATGAACTCTTGCGAGCCATAAATTCTGCGGATGAACCGCTGCCGTTGTGGATCAGTCAGACTCAGTTCGGCAACTTCCTGCCGCGTAAATAAGAGGTTACCTCCGTCATACGGCATGTTGCCTAGATCCATCGACGTTAAATCATTGAGCGGCGACGAACGCTTCTCCACCAGAACATCAGCGCCACCAACCAAGTAAGCGTTGATGTGCTGAACGTCCTTTGAGAGGACAGAGCCTTCACTCGAAACAGAAAAGAGCCTCCGCACACCCTTTGCTTCTCTTGCAAGCCCAATGATCGCTACGGTGACGCCTGCATTCTTGCTTGCCAAGTTAGACCACTTGAAAGACGTGTGGGCAAAGCTGATTTTCTGCCCTGCGCGAAAAATAAGTGGCCAAATTAGAGGCACTTGATGCCCTTGGCACAGTGAGTTTGTCGAAACAAAAGCGCAAGCCGAACTGGTCTTGTCACCATACTCGGTGGCCTTCATGAACCAACAGCCTACATAGTCGATATATCCATGCTTCACACCGCGTGGGCCAAAGACTAATTCCATATCTTCAAGCTGCTGAGGCGTCTTCTTGCCCTTGCCGGCATACGGCGGATTCCCACAGATATACGTCTCCCCACCTTCATTCTCAAAGTCGATTTCCGTCTGTTCCAGCGGTGTACCAAACAGATCATCCGCCACCAGCTTCACCCCCGTTCCCGTCGGCGGGCAAATGCTTAGCCAATCCAGCCGCAACGCATTGCCGCAGATGATCCAGTTCTGCGCGTCCAGCGGCAGGAATTCCGCCAGCGCGTCCTTCTGCCCGCGATACAGCACGTCGCACTGGAACTCGGCGATGATGAGGGCGAGGCGAGCGATTTCCGCCGGAAAGTCGCGCAGCTCGATGCCGCGAAAATTGGTCAGCGGGATTTCGCTGCCAAGGTGCGCTTCGCCGCGACGGCGGTTGATTTCCGCCTCGATTTCGCGCATCTGCTTGTAGGCGATGACCAGGAAATTTCCCGATCCGCAGGCCGGGTCGAAGACGCGGATATGCGCCAGGCGTTTGCGCAGGTTGAGCAGCTTGATTTTGTTGTCGGCGGCGTCATTCAAAGCGCTGCGCAGGTCGTCGAGAAACAGCGGGTTCAACACCTTGAGGATGTTGGGTACGCTGGTGTAGTGCATCCCCAATGCACCGCGCTCTTCATCATCGGCGACGGCCTGGATCATGCTGCCGAAGATGTCGGGGTTGATCTGCTTCCAGTTGAGGTTGCCGGCGTGGATCAGGTAGGTGCGCGCCATGCGGGTGAAGCGCGGGGCGAAAGTCGAGCCTGAGAACAGCCCGCCATTCACATAGGGGAAGCCGTTGGCCCAGTTGGGTAGCCGGGGCTGGACGGCGGCGCGCTCGGTAATTTTGGTATTCATGGCGCGGAAGATTTCGGACAACACGGTATGGGTGTTGGCGGCGTCGCGCTCGGACATTTGTTCGACAGTCTGGGTGAACAGGCCTTCGCCGTTGAAGATGTCGGTGTCTTCGGCAAAGAAGCAGAAGATCAGCCGCGCCATGAAGTGGTTCATCTCGGCGCGGCGCTCGTCCTTCGCCCAATCGGGGTTTTCGCGCAGCAATTCGACGTAGAGCTTGTTAAGCCGCCCGGTGGCGCGCACGTCGATGGGGTTGTCCTTGATCTCCTTGATGGTGGAGATGCCGGCCAGCGGCAGGAAAAAGCCGAAATGGTTGGGGAAGTCCGGGTAGGCGCAAGCGATGGTTTCACCACCGGCCAGTTCTTCGGCCTCCAAGGTTTCCCCATCGGTGGCGAGGATGAATTTGGCGCGGGCCTTGCTCGTGGCGGGGCTGGCGCGCAAGGCCTGAAGGGTGTCGCCCACGGCGCCGGGTGCGCAGGTGGCGATATGGATGTTGCTGCGCTGGAGGACGCCGCCGGGAAGGTCGGAGGCGTTGTTATTGCCGCTACGCAGGCGTTTGAGGGTGGTGTCCTTGTTGCCGAAAGCGGCCAGGAAGGCGAACGGGAATTCCGTCGCGTCAAAGGGCTGAAGGGCCAGATCGGAGATGGCGGCTTCGATTTCTACTGCATTCATGGGGCGCTATTGCCTATGGGTGTTTTTTCGCTCGCGTCCGGCTTGAGGTTGCACAACTGACGCGGCTTATGGAGGCTCCATTGTAAATGCTGTTGGGGAGACCTCGCAGTGTTTCGCGTTCCGGCTATCCCGGAGGGCTGGACGGTCAAACAAGAAAACGTCGAGACCCCGGCAAAACAATTTGCTCACCCCCGCGCCAGGCGTGGCGTTTCAGGTTAGCGCCTGCACACCTGTGAATTATCACAGGTTTCCCGAAAGGAAATAACGGGTAGTATCCCTGTCGCCGTCCGCACAGCGCTGCAAACCCGGCGGGTTATTCCGCCGCTGCCGACGGACAGGGAAAGCGTGGCCTGCCCATTCGGGCGACAATCCTTCAGGGAGACAACAAAAACATGGAAACTCAAGAACAGCAGTTCCGTTTTACCGGCGCGGGCGGCGAATATTTCCGCATCTGGATCGTCAATCTGGTGTTGACCATTTTGACGCTGGGCATCTATTCCGCGTGGGCGAAAGTCCGGCGGATGCAGTATTTTTACCGCAATACCCGCCTCAACGAATCGAGCTTCGATTATCACGGCGAGCCGTTGGCGATACTCAAGGGCCGCCTGATCGGGCTAGCGTTGTTCGGCGCGTATTACGGCGCCATCAAATTCATGCCGGCGTTGGGCATCGCCATCGGGCTGCTGATTGCCGCCATCATGCCGGTGCTGCTGGTCGCTTCATTCCGCTTTCGCCTGTACAACAGCAGTTATCGCGGGCTACGTTTCGGGTTTGTCGGGTCGATCAAATCCGCTTATGTGAATTTTCTGGCGCTGCCCATCGCCACCCTGTTTACCCTGTATCTGGCGGCCCCGCTCACCCATCAGCAGATCAAGGCTTATCAGCACAACAACAGCCGCTTCGGGCAGAGCAATTTTTCCTTCAGCGCCGGCCCCGGCGGTTTCTACAAAGTCTATTTTTTCGTTTTCCTGCAATTCGTTCTGGTCATCGGCGCTTTCGGATTCGCCGCCTATCTACTCTTCAAGGGCAGCGCCGCCGCGCCGCCCCCAGAGGCCATGGTGGGTATCCTGATTGGCGTTTACCTGCTGCTGATCGCGGCCTCGCTGCTGATTTTTCCGTATTTCATTTCGCGCATCCAGAATCTGGTGTGGAACCATACCGAACTCGCCGGACATCGTTTTTCCAGCACCCTCTCGGCGCGCGGGCTGGCGTGGATCATGTTCAGCAACCTGTTCCTGATCGTCCTCACTCTGGGCCTGTTCAAGCCGTTTGGCGACATCCGCATGGCGCGCTACCGGATCGAACACATGGCGCTGTTGGCGGGCGGCGACATCGACGATTTCATTGCCGCCGAGCAACAGCAAATCAGCGCCACCGGCACGGAAACCGCCGAGGTTTTCGACATCGACATCGGGTTTTAAGATGGTCGAAGCAAACTATTACACCGGGCAAAGCTCACGGCAGCAGGCCGTAACACTGCGTTTTGCCCACGGCCTGCTACAGGTATGCGGCGAAAATCTGCTCCGCGAGGTTCCGCCCGGCGCGCTACGAATCTCCGCCAAGCTGGGTAACACCCCGCGCCTGGTGCATTTTGCCGATGGCGGATTTTGCGAGGTCAGCGACCATGCGGCTTTCGAGGCGCTGCTTGCGGAAGCGGGGCTGACGCCGCTCTCCCTGCTGTCGCGGCTGGAGAGCCATTGGCGTCACGCGCTGCTGGCGACGCTGACCACCGTCGCGGTGGCGGTCGCGGCTTTCCAGTGGGGATTGCCCTGGTTCGCCGAGCAAGTCGCGGCGCAGGTTCCCGCCGCTCTGGCCGCCGACCTGGACGTGCGCATCCTCGCCGCCATCGACGAAGGACTGGTGCAGGGCAGCACCCTGAGCGCGGCGCGCCAACAAGATTTGCAGAAACGCTTCAATGCCCTGAAAGGCGGCAACGACCAACCTCGCCCGATAACCTTCCGCAACAGCAAGACCGTGGGAGCGAACGCCTTCGCACTGCCGGGCGGAACCATCGTCGTCACCGACCAGTTGGTGGCGTTGGCCGGAAACGATGAAGAAATCCTCGGGGTGCTCGCCCACGAACTGGGGCATGTCAGCGAACGTCATCCCTTGCGCCAGTTGCTGCAAAGCTCCGCAGTCGGACTGGCCGCCACCTGGTATCTGGGCGATGTGAGCAGCCTGTTGACGATAGCCCCCACGCTGCTTCTGGAAAGCCGCTATTCCCGCGATTTTGAACAGCGCGCCGATCACTACGCCGCAACTTTGCTGCGCAATAACGGAATTCCCCCGGCGCGCCTCGCCGATATCCTGGAAAAACTGGAGGTCGCGCATCTCGGCGCGAAGGACAAAACCGCAGCATCTTCGGGAATAGGCGAATTCCTGTCCTCCCATCCCGACACCGGCAAACGCATCAGCGCTTTGCGTGGCGAGGGGGCGCGTCCGTGACGCCAAGCCAGCCAATCAAACAAGCGTAGATGTACTGACCAAGGAAGCGCATCTTTCGCGGCTTTGCGCCTCTCCCACGATTGATGCGCCTCCTCGCGTCGGCATACCCTGCGAGCCATTTGCAATTTCCCCATATGGCGAGCGCGCCAGGAGCCTGATTGCCCGGTTTTTGCGAGGTGGGCGGCATATCGCACTCACCCCTTCCAGAGAATTCAATAATCAAAAAAACCTCAGTTGACCGCTTGCAATGAAGCCTACGGTGTTGGTTCTAAATGACTTTGCCATTGTTTTAACGTTCACCCGTTTGGTGAGAGCGCTACGGGTCGGATTGCACGGTTTTGCGGGCGCATGGCTGCGTTGTCGCGCCATTGTTCCGGCTTTAGCCGGACTACAATGGCGGTGATGCCCTTTACGGGTGCAACTCCTTGGAATGGAATAGCCATTCCGCGTCGTCGCGCCTCTTGTGCCCTTTGGGTATGCACTCCACCCGACAAACCGCACACTCCAACCCGTTCAACTGAGGCTTTTAGGATAATGTTAGTGGTCACCCTCGATGCGATGCAGGCGGGGAGCGGACATACCTGAAGAATGGCTCTGGGAGCGGGTTTCCAGGCAGTCCCGAATATAAATTGTAGCGATCTTCTGGCCGCGATAACGGTTCACAGCCGCACCACCTCCTGAGTAGTTATAACTTGCCTACGAAACAAGCGGGGTAGGCAGGCATTTCGCCGATAGGCGAAAGCTCGCCAAATCCGGCGCTTTTTATCGCGCGAATTTACTTGTGCCCTTTAGGTATGAAATATCCGGGTTAAGCGAGTCTTAAGCCAAACCGTCAACAATTCTCCGTGACGGGCAGGATTTCTCCTTCCTTCAACCTGGAGAACGTGATGTTCAAAAAAGCCAACCTCAGCGCCCGCCTTTCCCGGTTGATCTATTTTATGTCGGGGTTGTTGGCGCTAATCGGCGCAATCGGCTGGTTCGGCGCCGTCGCCAATCATCGCGGCTATAGTCACGCTATTGAGGATGCCGAAACTGCGGAAATGCTGGTGGCGATCAACCACCGGATTATGGATAGCCGGGTGCATATCCTGATGGCGCGGATTGACGCCACTCCCGATAATCAGGCGCTGGAAGCGAAAACCATAGCGGAAAACAACCGGATCATCGTGCAAACACTCGCCGTACTTCAGTCCCGCCCCATGTCGTCCGACGAAAAACGCGCTCTGGAGGGCTTCGACAGGGTAATCCACAGCTACGTGGCATCCGTTCTGCTGCCCACTGCAGAAGCGTTGCGGGCCGGAAATGGCGGGGAGGTGGAACGAATTGCCCGCGAAGTTGCCGATCGTTTTTATGCGCCAATCAAGACCTCCCGTTCCGAATTAAGCAAGGCGCGCGAGGAATCCTCGCGGAGCGATTACCAGGCCGCCTCGGAAACCTACCGCAATACCCGCAACCTCTCAGTCGCCAGTGTGTTGCTGGGGATTCTGGTGGCGACGTTTTCCGGGATTCGCCTGGTCGGCAGCATTACCCGCCAGGTCGAAGAGATCAAGGACGCCATGCTGCAAGCCCAACTCACCGGCAAGCTGGGGTTGCGCATCAACAGCCGCAGTGGTGACGAACTGGGGCAAATTGCCGGAGCATACGATGCGCTGATGGATAACTTTCAGGGCATAATTCGCGGCTTGATTGAAAATGCAGACCATCTGGCGCGCGCCGCTGCGCAGATGGAAAAAGCGGCAACTATCGCCCTGAATGGCTCGCAAACACAGAATCAGGCGGCGGGCGCAGCAGTCTCTGCGGTTGAGCGGGTAACCGGCAGCATCGACGCCATCGCGCAACGCGCCGAAACCACTGTGGGAATATCCCAGGAAGCCAGCGAACTCGCGATTTCCGGCGAACAAGTGGTGCAAAACGCCGCTCGCGAAATGCAGTTGATCGCCGCCGCCGTGGACGAAACCTCCAGCCTGATCGGTACGCTTGGACATCGCTCTGCCGAAATCAGCGGGATCGTTAATGTGATCCGCGAAATTGCCGATCAGACCAATCTGCTGGCCCTCAACGCCGCTATCGAAGCGGCCCGTGCGGGCGAACAGGGACGCGGCTTCGCAGTGGTCGCCGACGAGGTGAGAAAGCTCGCCGAACGCACCAGTAGCGCAACCCGCGAAATTGCCCAAATGATTGCTACCATTCAGGGAGAAACGGCCCGCGCAGTTGTCGATATGCAGATGTGCAGCACCCAGGCCAAGCAGGGCGTATCTCTTGAAGCGCAAGCCGGTGCAGCACTCTCGAAAATCAACCGAACCGCGCATCAAACCGTGGAAATGGTCAATGAAATCGCCCTGGCGACCCACGCACAAAGCGCGGACAGCATTGAAATTGCCGCCCATATTGGAGAAATTGCCGGCATGGCCGACCAAAATGACAAGGTGATCGCTGAAATAAGCAACTCGGCTTGTTATCTGGCGCAATTGGCGCAGACGCTGAAGGCTTCGGTGGCGCGTTTTGAGGCTTAGCCCGGATATCCCACTAAATATCGCTTTGCCTGGCCACAATTTCGTAATTTATCCATTGTTGAGCGCAGCGCGGCACTGTATGGCGCCGCAATCAGTCTCTCGATGTGGGCGCAGACAAGCGGTCTGCGTGTGCGGAAGACCTTTCCCAAATCCGCCGATAGTTGGCCAACCGGTAACAGGCAGGCGCTTTTCCCTCTCCCGCCTGGGGGCGAGAGGTCTGTATACTGCTCTTCGGCACGACCCCGAGGAGTTATACCCTGCCTCGCCAACCGATTTGTCCATCGTCTGGCGGGCGCGGCTTTCGCGTTGAAAATGGCTTGTGTGGTACGGCCACATTGCGCATTGTGCCTTGCATCGCATCCCGCCAAATGCGGCTAAATCGCCAAATCGTGACGAGGCAAGGTATACGACAACCAAATTGATGTTTGAGGGATCAAATGGATTTCAACATTCACAAAATTGTTTCCCGCCGCCTTTTCGTCAGTTGGCTGGCGTTATCGCTGGTCATCGGCGGCGTGGACTTCTACATCGAAATGGAAGCCGCCGACGACACCATCATGGATATGGCGGTGAAGGAGTCGGAATCCTTTACCGGTGAAAATCTTCACCGTCTTAACCAGACCGACGCCGACCTTGGCGAATTGCGCGCCAAGGCCGCTGACTTCCTGAAAAGCCATTTCATTGTGGTGGAAATGTACAACCGCAATAAGCAGAAAATCCTTGAATTGATGGATCCCGGCAAGGAGGCCGTGGAGGAGGAGCTAAAAAAACACGCCCATGTTTTTCCGCTCGGCGACTCGCGTTATTACCGAAAATTGCTGCTCAACGACCAGGTGATGATGCAGGTGCTGCTCCCGTTGCGTGACAATCAGGGCGTGATTGCCGGCTACTTCGAAGGGGTGTATGAGGTTGACGCGGATACGCTCCGCAACATCCGCAATGGTGTTTTCCACGCGCTGCTGCTGGTGGTGATCGTGACCTTCGCCGTGACGGTGGTGTTGTATCCGGTGATTATTTTCCTTAACCGCGAACTGGTGCATTTCGCCTCCAGCCTGTTGCGCAGCAACGTCGAATTGATGGAGGTGTTGGGCGGCGCTGTCGCCAAGCGTGATTCGGACACCAGCGCCCACAATTTCCGGGTAACCATCTATGCCATTCGCCTGGCCGAGGCGGCCAGCCTGGATAGCGCCCAGGTTCGCGCCCTGATTGCGGGAGCCTTTCTGCACGACGTAGGAAAAATCGGCATTAGCGACAACGTGTTGCTTAAGCCGGGGAAGCTGACCGATGACGAATTCGCGGTTATGCGCACCCATGTCCTGCTGGGCGTGGACATCATCAGTAAATCGTCAGCACTCGATGTGGCGCGTGATGTGGTGGAATATCACCATGAAAAATTCGACGGCAGCGGTTATATGCGCGGCCTGAAAGGTGAGGAAATTCCCGTCAATGCACGTATCTTCGCGATTGTTGACGTGTTCGACGCACTCACCTCAAAACGCCCCTACAAGGAGCCGTTCAGCTTCGACAAGGCGATGGGAATATTGCGTGAAGGCCGGGGTAGCCACTTCGACCCCGCTCTGGTTGATATCTTCGGCGGAATCGCCGCTGATCTATTCCGGGAAATCAGTACGGCCTCGGACGAACAAGTCGAGCAAAGGCTCCGTAGCGTGGTGGCGGAACACTTTTTCAATAGCTCTTATCTCGCGCAGTTTCTCAAGAAACATATTCATCCGGCGCAATAATCCTGGAAACGGCAGTTTGAACCGCAAAGGCGCAAAGACGCAGAGGAAAAACAAAAGGTTACCCGTGTCGGATCGTACACCCACCGGGTGAGAGCGGAACATTCCGCATGTTTTTGATTTCTTTGCGCCTTAGCGCCTTTGCGGTTCTGAACTGAGGGTTTTAGGATAATCCTTCACGTCCGGCTCTCCAACCAGCGTAGCGCGCCGCGCCCCGCAGCCCGCCCCCCGGCGAAGCAGGCGGTGAGCAGATACCCGCCGGTCGGGGCTTCCCAATCGAGCATTTCCCCGGCGCAGAACACCCCCGGCAGGGCGCGGATCATCAGGTGTTCGTCGAGCGCGGCGAAATCGACACCACCCGCACTGCTGATGGCTTCGGCAAGCGGGCGCGGCGTTATCAGCTTGAGCGGCAGGTTCTTGATGCCGGCAGCGAGGCGCGCCGGATCGGCAAATTCCCCGGCGGACAGGCATTCGCGTAACAGGCCGGCTTTCACGCCGTCGATGCCGGTGCGACTCTTGAGATGGCTGGACAGCGAACGCGAGCCGCGCGGTCGCGCCACCTCATCCAGTAACCGCGCCGCCTCCCAGCCGGGCGCGAGGTCGAGATGCAGAACCGCGTGTCCGTGCGCAGCGATGGCGTCGCGCAAAGGTGCGGACAGTGCGTAAATCAGGCTGCCCTCGACGCCGTTTTCGGTGACCATGAATTCGCCCTGGCGGCGCAGGGTTGCGCCATCCGCGCCGGTAAAGCTTGCCACCACGGTTTTTACCGGGCAACCGGCGTAACGCTCGCGAAAATGCGGACTCCACGCCGCGTCGAACCCACAGTTGGCGGGGCGCAACGGTTCCACCGCCACCCCCCGCGATTCCAGCAGCCCCACCCACGCCCCATCGGAACCGAGTTGCGGCCAACTGCCGCCACCCAAGGCCAGCACCACCGCATCGGTGGTAACGCCAATTTCGCCGTGGGGCGTCGCAAAACGCAATGCGCCCTGCTCATCCCACCCCAGCCAGCGATGGCGAACATGGAATTTCACCCCTTTGCCGCGCAGCCGGTGCAGCCAGGCGCGCAGCAACGGCGCGGCCTTTTTCTCCAGCGGGAAAACCCGCCCCGACGTGCCGACGAAGGTTTCCACGCCCAATTCCTGCGCCCAGTCGCGCAAGGCCTGCGGGCCAAACCCGGCAAGCAGCGGGGCCACAACCTCGCGGCGAGCGCCATAACGCGCCACAAAATCCGGGTACGGCTCGGCGTGGGTCAGGTTCAAGCCACCTTTGCCGGCCAGCAGGAATTTGCGCCCCAGCGAGGGCATGGCGTCGTAAACATCGACACGGACACCGCCGTCAGCCAGCGTTTCCGCCGCCAGCAAACCAGCCGGGCCGCCACCGATAACCGCGACAGAGTGAGGGACAGTTGGGAGAATAGTCATTATTGTTCGGGAATTTTCCTAATCGGGAACGCGCCGCGCATCCCGTTGACAAGATTTAGCCAACTGCTAAGCTAGCACCAGGTTGTTTCAAGGGCAAACCCGCTGAAAGGCGGGGGCGCAAAGCCACCGGTCTAATTGGTTATACCAGATGACAGCGGGGTTGCAGAACCGGCTACAGCGAATTGTCACCACTCGTTTCAGCAGCTTCTCCGGCAGTTTTGCCGACTCTTGATGCTCCACAAATCAAACATGATGCCGTATCCGGCATTGATTGGTTCAAGCGCCATTGGAGGTTAACATGTCCAGACCCAACGCTCTGATCGTCGATTCGTCGTCTTTTGTACGCAGATTCGTCAAGAAAGTGCTGATCGAGGAACTCAAGTTCGACAAGACCCTGGATACCAAGGATCCCGATGAAGCAATGCGTATGCTCGATGCGGATCGCTCCATCAATTGGGTTTTCGGCGAATGGGATGGCCCCGCCGTTCCGGCCCGCGAGTTTCTGGCGAAGGTGCGCCGCTCATCGACCGGGCGTCAGGCCAACTTCATCATGATGTCAACCTCCAACGAGAACGCCTCGCGGACGCTCGCCATTGAGGAAGGCGTCACGGATTATCTGTGCAAACCCTTTTCGCAGATGCAGTTGAGCCGCAAGATTCAGCGTCTCGCGGGCCTCGAAGAGCGCCGCAAGACGGAACGGATCAGGGTCAACTCCACTTGCGAAATCGACGTAGGTTTTGACGTTTTTCAAACCTACGGCGGCGACTTGCTGGATATTTCCAAAACCGGCTGCCTGGTGCGCACCACCCAACTCCAACCCGGTTATGGCCGTATTGACGACATCGGCACCGTCAAGCTCGCAACCGGCAGCCGCAATCCATTGAATGTCGATGTAAAAATCAAGCGCCTGCAATACGACCGCAACAGCACCGACCCGTTGAGCAATACCCAGATCGGTTTCGAGTTTTACGACATGGGCGCGCAAACCAACGCCCGCCTCCTGGAATTCATCGAATCGATCAAAACACAGCGCTGAAACAGCACCTAATAAAAAAGCCGTTTCGCAAAAAGAAACGGCTTTTTTTCCTGACGGCAATACCAAACACCGCCTCACCGAAACTACGGCTTCAGATACACGAACCCCTCTCGGGCTTGCAGCCGCCCGACTTCGGCCACCCCGGAAGGCACGATGGCGGCGTTGGGCAATACGGTCTTGGGATCAATTTTGTTGGCCTTGAGCGTATTGTTGCAGACCCGGAATTCCACGCCTTTGTCGCTTAACTCCTCCACCGCGATGTTGTAGGGATTGCCGTTTTTGTCCTGCGCTCCGTCAATCAGGAAGTTCACCCCGTCGCCGTGGGTGACCACCACGATTTTTGCCTTGCCGCCAACCGCTTCCAGATGGTTACGGATATTGTTGAGCGCGACCCGCGCCGCCTGGCTGTCGTTCATGTGATAAACCACCTTTTCCACCTCGCCGCCCGCCCCTGCCGCACCAGCCGTCCAGCCGAAAGCCATGAGGGTGACAAACCAAAACACACGGGTGATCCGGCTATAATTCATGATGTTTCTCCTTGGTATATGTTCGGGCATTTTATACCCGACTAAATCATTCAACAATAGCAGAGTATTCCCCATGAATCGAAAAATCACTCGTCACCTCATCATCAGCGGGCGCGTTCAGGGCGTGTGTTACCGCGAATCGCTACGCGAACAGGCGGAGAATCGCGGCGTCGCCGGGTGGGTGCGCAACCGCCGCAACGGTTCGGTGGAAGCCGTGTTGCACGGCAGCGAGGCGGATGTCCAGGAGGTCATCGCCTGGTGCCGGCGCGGCCCCGAAATGGCCTTGGTGGAAAACCTGGAAGTCCGCGAGGAGCAGGGCGAATTCAGCGAATTCGAGCGCCTCGGGACGGTATAAGTAAAAGCAGGTTTTAGTGTTGAGTTGAGGAATGCGCTTCGCGCCCGATCCCAGGCCGACGCGCTTTGCGCGGCGAGATCAACCAAACACTCGGCGCCAAATATTCAAAACTGGTAACGGCTCAGGATGAGCGGCGTTTTGCTCCTTCCTCCTTGCAGGGCTAGCGTATGCACACAAGTCAAATCAAGCCGTTCGTGCTGAGCTTGTCGAAGCATGAATGGCTTGATTTGACTTGGATTTTTAATCCGTTCATCCTTCGACAAGCTCAGGACGAACGGATTAAAAATCAGTAAGTTGGAAGATGTCTGCATACGCTAGCCTTGCAGGGGGAAGGGACTGGTATGGTGGTATACAACCACCTCCTGAGTAGTTACCAATACTGTTTCTATCGAACACTTAACGCAGTGCGTCAGAACAACTGTTTTAATTTCTCCAGATACGCCGCCGCCTCCGCATCCCCTTCTCCCGGCGCCCAGGCGGCGCGTTCCGCTGCGGTCAAGGCCTCGTATGGCCCGGCTTTCGCCTCGAAAAACACACATCCCGGCTCCAGCGCCACAACGGTGTGAAACAATCCGTGCGGGATATCCACCGCAACTGCGGCCCCGCCCGGTGTTATCAGCGCCGTGGTGGTGACGTTGCCGACGGCGTCGAAAAACACCATACCCATCCTGCCGCGTAGCGCCACAATGGTTTCATCCTTGTCGGCGGCGGCGTGGCAATGCGGCGGCACGTAAGAGTCCGGCTCGATGGCGTTGAGCAGGCGATGGCAGGGGAACTCGTTGACCGGGTGGAAGTTGTGGTTCTTGCGGCGGCGTGGTGAAGCCACCGCCTGCGCGGTCACATCGTCGAGTAATGCGGTGTCGATAATCGTGGCGGTTTTGCTCATTGGAATCCCTTTGGTTAATATCACGCTTCGCATTTTTTCACGAAAGTCCCGCCCATGATACAAGTCCTGCTCGCCAATCCGCGCGGTTTCTGCGCCGGTGTGGATCGCGCCATTGAAATCGTCGAGCGGGCGCTGGAACTGTTCGGCGCACCCATCTATGTGCGCCATGAAGTCGTCCACAACAAGTTCGTAGTGGAAGGCCTGCGCAAAAAAGGCGCAATCTTCATCGAAGAACTCGCCGAAGTCCCCTCCGGCAGCACCCTGATTTTCAGCGCCCACGGGGTTTCCCAGGCGGTGCGCCGGGAAGCCGAAGCGCGCGGCTTCAAGCTGTTTGACGCGACCTGTCCGCTGGTCACCAAAGTCCATCTGGAAGTCGCGCGGATGCGCGCCCAGGGCCGCGAAGTCATCATGATCGGGCATCGCGGCCATCCCGAAGTGGAAGGCACCATGGGCCAGGTTGGCGATGGCATGTTTCTGGTGGAAAAACCCGAAGATGTGGGCGGATTGTTGGTTGCCGATCCCGAAAAACTCGCGTTCGTCACCCAGACCACCCTCTCGATGGACGACGCCGCCCGCGTGGTGGATGCGCTCAAGGCGCGTTTTCCGGCCATCGTCGGGCCGAAGAAGGACGATGTTTGCTACGCCACCCAGAACCGCCAGGATGCCGTCAAATTGCTGGCGAAGGAATGCGACGGGGTGGTCGTGGTCGGCTCGCCGAATAGTTCCAACTCCAACCGCCTGCGCGAAGTCGCGGCCAACATCGGCGTACCCGCCGTGATGGTGGATAACGCTACCCACATCGACCCGCAATGGCTGCTTGGCAAACGCAAAGTCGGCGTCACCGCCGGCGCTTCCGCCCCGGAAGTGCTGGTGCAGGAAGTCGTGGAACGCCTGCGCGAATTGCAGGGCGCGGAGGTGATGCAATTACCCGGCGTCGAGGAAAACGTGGTGTTTCCGGTGCCCCGGGAGTTGGCGCGGTAAAAAACATGGAACGTCTATCCACGGGCGTATCCGGGTATGTAAACACTAACCTGCCAGAGAGCGCAGCGTTCTTCGCCGTTTCCAACGGCGTAGCTGGCGACATACCCAGCTGCTATTTCTTCCTCGATTTACCGGACAGGTGATTGACGGTTATCCTGAAAACCCGGGTCTTGTGGGTCAGGGCCTCGATATATCTGGCGCCGCTTTCGATATATTCGGCAGAGTATTTCCGCACCAGCCCCTCCAACGCCTTTTGCTTTTCTGCGTCAAACACTTCTTCAGCGACCCCGGAGACGATAGCGCTTGCATAGCGGGTTCCGAATTTTTCCGGCAATACCTGGGTTGTTCCAACAGCGCAGAACGACACGGCGCTGTTCGTTTCGAGGTTGTCGATTTTTCTTCCTTCCAGTGCGCAGTGGAAGTAGAGGCAACCGTCCAGAAGACAATAACTCAGTGGAACGCCATAGGGCAGTCCGTCTTCCGAGACGGTTGAAAGATAGCCGAATTCGGCATTGGTCAAAATCGCCCAGGCTTCCTCAGTGGGGATTTCCCGGTCTTTTCGGCGTATTTCCTTCATCCCAATATTCCTCGATATGAACGGGCCGAAAGCCGCCCAGCCCGCCGGCGCAGGCGCAACGGTTACGCCCTGAACACTTCCCCCAGCCCCGGCAACGATACCGACCAGCCCATTTTCTCGATATGTCCGGCCAGCGCTTCGGATGCGCCGGTTTCGCCATGCACCACGAAGGTGTGGCGCGGCGGACGGGAAAACTGCGCCAGCCAGTGCAGCAAAGCCGCCTGGTCGGCGTGAGCGGACAGGCCGCCGATGGTGTAGATGTCGGCGCGCACCACGATTTCCTCGCCGAAGATGCGCACCAGCTTTGCGCCGTCCACGAGACGCCGCCCTAGCGAACCTTGCGCCTGGAAGCCGGTGATCAGGATGGTATTTTCGTGGCGGCTGAGGTTGTGGCGCAGGTGATGTTTGATGCGCCCGGCGTCGCACATGCCGCTCGCGGAGAGAATGATCGCGCCGCCCCGGATGTCGTTGAGCGCCATGGATTCCTCGGCGCTGCCGGTGAAGGTCAGGTTGAGCAAGTCGAGGTGTTTGATACGCCACGCTTCCAGATCGAGGGCTTCCTCATCGAACAATTCGGGGTGGCGCATGGTGATGTGGGTGGCTTCCGTCGCCATCGGCGAATCGACGTAGACATTCAGGTTGTGAAACCGTCCCTGGCGGGTCAGGTCGTTGAATAAATACAGCAATTCCTGGGTGCGCCCAACCGCGAAGGAGGGAATGATGACGTTGCCTTTTTTGCGGTGCAGAGTGTCATTGACGGCGTGGACGAATTCCTCGACGGTCGAGTCCATGTCCTTGTGGAGCCGGTCGCCGTAGGTCGATTCAACCAGCAGCACGTCGGCTTCGCGGATAGTCGCGGGGTCGCGCAGGATGGGGCGGCCCGGCTGGCCGAGGTCGCCGGAAAACACCAGTTTGGTGTGTTTGCCGTCTTCTTGCAGCCACACTTCGATAATCGCCGAACCGAGGATATGCCCGGCCTCACGGAACACGCAGCGCACGTCGGGATGCGGCGACAGTTCGGCGTCGTATTGCTGCGGCGCGAGATGTTCCAGGCATTCCAGCGCCTGCTGGGTGGTGTAGACCGGCTGGGTGTCCTCACGGCGGCGCGTATGTTGATGGCGCTGGGCGCGTTCGGCTTCCATTTCCTGAATATGGGCGCTATCCGGCAGCAATACCCGGATCAGGTCGGCGGTAGCGGTGGTGGTGTAGACGTACCCGGTAAAACCTTCCGCAACCAGCTTGGGCAGCAGGCCGCTGTGGTCGATGTGGGCATGGGTCAACAGTACAAAGGCAATGTCGCGCGGCGCGAAATGGAAGGACATCCAGTTGCGCCGTTCGGCGATACGTCCGCCCTGAAACATGCCGCAATCGATCAGGAATTTGACCCGGTCGGTTTCAACCAGATAACACGAACCGGTGACTTCGCGCGATGCGCCGAGAAAGGTTATACGCATGATGTTTTTCTTTGAATTGGTGTGAGTAAATTGCCAGCCTGCCGGCAGGATGCCGGCGCTCCATTATGGAGAAACGGGTTGCCCTTCAGGAAACTGCATAAAGCATGGCGAGAAACTGCAATTGCGGGCCGCTTTCTCCGCCCCAGCGCAAAGTCGCCTTGTCCCGGTCATCGCAGGAAATCACCGCCAGCAGGTCGAAACCGCCACCCGGCGCGGGGGCGGCGTTGATCACCGTGCCGTGATCCGTGCCGTTCAGCGCATCCCCCGAAGCCGGCGAAGCGTCGCCGTCAATATGGGCGAGATACAGGCGGCGCTTGACCTTGCCCAGATGTTGGGTGCGCGCCACCACTTCCTGGCCGGTGTAACAGCCTTTGGTGAAACTCACCCCGCCAAGTAATTCGAGATTGGTCATTTGCGGGGTGAATTGTTCCAGTGTCGCGGTGGTCAGGGTCGGCAGTCCGGCGCGTATCGTCGTCCATTCCCAGCAGGCTGCGCCGACCGGGCGGCACACCGCGCTCAGGGTTTCCCACAAAAGTGCTGCGCGCGCGACATCGGCGGCAATTTCATAACGCCCGCCCGGCACGGCGAGCAACGTCGCGCCATCCTTCGCAAGCACACCCCACGGCGTTTCCGGCAAGCCGCCAAAAGCCGCCCGCAAGGCCTCCTGCGCCGCCGCACCGGTCACGCCGAAACGCACCACATCGGCCCCGGCGTCGCGCACTTTCACCTTGGAGCGCAACACGTACATGGTGAGGCGCTTTTGCACTCCCTCGCGCAAGCCTGGCGGGACGGCCATGAAATATTCGCCGCCGCTGCGCCACATCACATACGTCGTCAGCATCCGTCCCTGGTGGGTACATAACGCCCCCGGCTGGCCCAGGCTATCCGAAACCTGGCGCACATCGTTGGTGGTCTGGCCCTGCAAAAAAATTTGGGCATCCTCGCCAGCCAGGCCGATCAGGCCGAAATGGGATAAATCGGCCATTGCGCTGGCGGCGGCGGCAGCCAGTTCAGCGGCGGGATTGCCGAAATGAACGACGCGCTCGTTGTCGAAAATTGCGCCGGCGGCGCTGAGGTGGTTTTTCCAGTCTGGGTTCATGGGATTTCACGTATCGATAAGATTCCCCTAACATAATGCGACGCGCTTTTTTTGACAAGGAAAACCGTGGAAACCCTGCATATCGCACTTACCCCGTCACGCCGCCTCACCGCGCTGCTGTCCATATCGCACGGCTGCGCCGCCGCGCTGTTGTGGAGCATTCCCGTTGCGCCGCTCCTGAGCCTCGCCGTCACTCTGGCGGTGGCGGCAAACCTGGCCTGGACGCTGCGCCGCGACGCCTTGCGGCTCTCCCCCGACGCCATCGTCACCGTCATCCTCTATCCCGATTGCCGTTGCGAATTCACCACCCGCGCCGGAATGACTCAAGAGGCCGAACTACTCGGCAGCAGTTTCGTCGCGCCCTACCTCACCATCCTCAACCTGCGTCCCGCAGGCCGTCGTATGGCGCGCCACGCGGTGATTCTCCGGGACGCTGTGGATGGCGAGGTTTTCCGCAAACTCAGGGTGAGATTGAAGTGGGGGTGTTCGGAAATCGGGAAAGGCGCATCCCCCAATTGTTAACCTGTGACATATAAACTACAATCAACAACATGCTGGAAATACTCAGATTTCAGTTGGAAACCGGCGATGTTCCGATAACCGGCTGGTTACGGGAGCTACGTGATGTCCGCGCCAAGGCGCAGATTCAAATACGCTTTAATCGGATCGCATCTGGAAACTTTGGCGATCACAAACCGGTAGGCGAAGGTGTTTCAGAACTTCGAGTGGATATAGGGGCAGGTTATCGCGTCTATTTTGGGCAACATGGTAAAACCGTTGTGGTTCTGCTGTGTGGCGGCGACAAAGGGACGCAGAAAACAGATATTCAGAAAGCCAAAGAATACTGGGCGGAGTGGAAAAGGAAAAACTCATGACAAAAAAATGGAATGCGTCGGTATCCAATTCCGACCAAACAATCGAGGAATTGCGCGCCGACAGACAGTTCGCGGTGGCGTACCTGAAGGCGGCATTGGAAGAACTGGATGACCCGAACAATCGGGCCGCCGGGCTTCTGGCGCTGCGCGACGTGGCCGAAGCTTACGGCGGGCTTGCCGCTATCGCGTCCCAGGCCGGCATCAGCCGGGAAGCCCTTTATCGTTCACTCTCCCCAACCGGCAACCCAACCCTGAAAACCTTGCTTGCCGTACTAAAAGCAGTCGGCATGAAGCTGTCCGTCGAACCGGGGAACCCTGCCCACGCTTAATTCACAAACGGCCTTCCTCGCCCTCTCCCAACCCCGCCACCGCATCCAATATCCCCGCAACATCCCCTGCCCCCACCCCATGCCAAAACCGCCCGCCCGGTGCGAGGCGGACATTGGGGCCTTGCAGGCATAAACCGAAGCAAATTTGTGGTTCGATGGCAATGTCGAGGTTGCGGCGGGCGGCTTCTTCGCGCAGCAGGTTCAGGATTTCCTTGCCGCCGTGCGCCCCGCAGGACGGCGAATCGTGCCCGAAGCGCTGGTTGACGCAGACCCGCAGGGTGGGTTTGTCCATGTGCCTGCACTCGGCTAATTTGGAGGGGGTGAGCACCGTATTGGTCGCTTGCGGGAGCAGTTCGGGATAGTCGCGGCTGAAATGCAGGCCCCGGCTTTCCTTGCGCTGCATGGCGCATTGGACGATCAGGTCGGCGGTGAGCACCAGGTTGCGTAATTCGATGAGGTCATTGCTGACGCGGAAGTTGGAATAATATTCGTCGATTTCGGCGGTGAGCAGCTTGATGCGGTGCTGGGCGCGCTCCAGGCGTTTGTTGGTGCGCACGATGCCGACGTAGTCCCACATGAAGCGGCGCAGCTCGTCCCAGTTGTGCGAGATGACGATTTCTTCGTCGGCGTCGGTAACCCGTGATTCATCCCATTCCGGCAGGGCCGGGGCGGGTTGCTCGGGTTGCGAAAGGATGTCCTGGGCGGCGGCGTCGCCGAACACCAGACACTCCAGCAGCGAGTTGCTGGCCAGGCGGTTCGCCCCGTGCAGGCCGGTGCAGGCGACTTCGCCGACCGCATACAGGCCAGGCAGGTCGGTGCGCGCCGACATATCGACGACGATGCCGCCGCAACTGTAATGCGCCGCCGGCACCACCGGGATCGGTTCCCTGGTGATGTCGATGCCGAGTTCCAGGCAGCGCGCGTGGATGTTGGGGAAGTGTTCCTTGAGGAACTCCGGGGACTTGTGCGAGATGTCCAGATACACGCAATCCAGGCCGCGCTTTTTCATCTCGAAGTCGATGGCGCGGGCAACGATGTCGCGCGGCGCGAGTTCGGCGCGCGGGTCGTGGGCGGGCATGAAGCGGGTGCCGTCGGGCAACACCAGGATGCCGCCTTCGCCGCGCACCGCTTCGGTAATCAGGAAGGATTTGGCGTGGGGATGGTACAAACAGGTCGGATGGAACTGGATGAATTCCATGTTCGCCACCCGGCACCCGGCGCGCCAGCCCATCGCAATGCCGTCGCCGGTCGCCACGTCGGGATTGGTGGTGTACAGGTAAGCCTTGCCGGCGCTGCCGCTGGCGAGCACGGTATGGCGCGCACCGAAGGTTTCCACCTTGCCGCTGTGTTTATCGAGGACATAGACACCGTGGCAGCGGTTTTCCGCCAGACCAAGCTTTTTGCCGGTGATGAAATCGACGGCGATGTGGTTTTCCAGCAGAGTGATGTTGGGATGGCTGCGAATCCGTTCGGAGAGCGTCATCTGTACCGCATGACCGGTGGCGTCGGCGGCGTGGATCACACGCCGGTGGCTATGGCCGCCCTCGCGGGTGAGGTGGTAGCCGAGCTGGCTTTCCTTGTCGCGGGTGAATTCGACGCCCTGATTGATCAGCCACTCGATTTCGGCACTGCCGTGTTCGACCACAAAGCGGGTCGCCGCTTCATCGCACAAACCCGCCCCGGCAATCAGGGTGTCCTTGATATGCGCCTCGTTGGAATCATCGCCCGCCAGCACCGCCGCGATGCCGCCCTGCGCCCAGTCGCTGGAACCGTCGAGCAGTTCGCGTTTGGTCACCACCGCCACCTTCAGGCGTTCCGCCAGATTAAGCGCCACCGTCAAACCGGCCAGGCCGCTGCCGATGATTACCACGTCGAATCGAGTCATGCGTCGTTATCCTCTGTGAGCCCTGCATTTCAAAGGTATGCAGTCCACGGGAGTTTACCAAGAAACCGCAGTTGAATGGGGCGGAGTGGGCGGTTTTGCGGGGGGATATGGCGGGCTGGGGTAGCTGCTAGTATAGGGGGAAATAGAGGGCGGGGGGGGATGGTGTGGGGGGATCGGCCTTAACGGGCGACCAAACAAACCGTTTCCAGAGACAGCAGCCGGCCATAAGCAGCCATTCAATGTTGAGCAGTATCAAGCGCAGCCTTAATTTTCCCCTATCAGAAACATTTATTTGGACTTCATTTCCAGTTGATCGACAGCTATTTAAATCAGGCTGAAAAAAGCTTTTAGCAATATTCGCTGAGATCGGTTTAGCATTTGATTTTACGTTTACGATTGTCTCGCCGCCATGTCCAACTATTTGCCTCTTAGTCACCAACGATTGCTTGAAATCGAACGCCCGATCTATGAACGTGTCGAGAAAGCACTTAAAGGGTTGGATGGCGAACGCTTTGAACAATTTTGTGTAGATGTATTAAAGGAAATCGGGTTTGGGGATGTCCAGCAGTTAAAACGCGGTAGCCAACAGGGAAAAGACATTATTGCCGTGTGGCACAGCCGGTTTGTCTTAGGCCAGGATGTCAGGTTTCGCTTTCAATGCAAACACGTTGCCACGGAGCGAACAATTACCCCTCCAATTGTCGGTGCAGATATAGCGCATTTCACAGCACAAAGTGTGGATCAGCATCTCGTTCTTCTAAGCAACGTGTCAATGAGTAACGATTTGATTGCGTTAACGGACAGCCTTCTTCATCAAGGTGTAACACCTATCACAGGTGCCCGATTCATACGCTTCCTCTCGGTTGCCCCTCGGGCAGTCAGGGCTTGGCTCGGCGAAGAGTCGGTAAGCGCATTGAGCGCATTAGTTCATCTCTTCGAAATTCGAGACTGGTTTGAGTCGATTTGCCTAGCTCGCGCCCAGGCATCAGGGCTGACCATCAGAAGGTTCTGGACAGAACCATATACGTGGCTGTTTGACCTTGATCCTACAACTGACAAATCGCGCCGCTACTGGACAACGACCGGTGGGGACATGGTTCTCAACTGGTTCAACAATACCACTGGGATCATATCCGTTGAGGGGTTGTTCTTGCGAGTTCTCAGCCGTAGAGATTTGCCCAGTTTCGGGGTGGTTTGCACTACGCCGAAAGGTGGCGCAGGAATTTTACGAACCGATTGTGCGTTGAAAGAGGTAGGGCAACGCATTCCTTTGAATAAAGAAATAGCCCATCTCGCGCCGGGAGCAGCGCTCTCCAGCCTGTTGGCTTTCTCAAATTCTGATCCAGGCATTTACGAGTTTGAGATCGCTTGCGAAGGTGGTGGCGGAAGCCAAGTGGGGCGTCATGGCCCAGTTTTCGAAATTGCCGCAATTCGACCATTCACAGTGCCTGATGGTTATATTAGTTTTCACGGAGATTGGCCCTCCTGTAAGCCAGCAATTGAACAATTACTGTCGATTCCACGCGACCAACTTATTGATAAATTCGGAACAACCGAGCTAGATGCCGCACTTGATCGTGCAGAAGACGGTTCCATCGTCATTCGACTATCACCACGTAGCGACAGGCAGAGAACCTTTTTTGTGCCCCTTATGGGCGGCCCCACAGATATGCTGAAGACATTCGGTGATGCCAGAAACCCAGAATTTTTCCGAAATTTCGATGATCGAATCGCATTTGTCGATGAATCTCTTGATCCATCTGAACCCAGAGGGCCTTTGAATCGAGCTCATCTGCTTATAGCTGCAAATGCGCCACTGACTGAAATCCTGAATTGCCTGGACAAGGCGCATGAACGCGCCCCACTTCATCCAAAATTGAACGTTGACTATGCGCTTCTGGCGTACCAACTAAATCAACCTGGAATGGCGAAGTTCTATCTGGATATGAGCAGGAAATTAGCACCTGGAAACCCCATTATTGCGGGACTTCATTACTGGCGCGGACTGGTAAGTGGAGATTCATGTTCGGCAGAAGAATATGTCTCAGCACTCTCAGATATCGCGCTAGAAGGATTCAAAAACTTAGTATTGGCTAGCGATAATGGCAATGCAGCGCTACCCACTTATTATGGTGTTGCGGCAAAAATTGCGTACCCAAACAACCAAGCACTTTGGGATACCTGGAGCAATCAGTGCTGGTGAGTCTCACCTGCCACCAGAACATTGGCAGCTTGAAATATTAAATTCTTTCAATTGCTTTCATTTTTACGAATGACCGATCAGGGTTGATTGCGTACAGCCACAGGACTGTTAAACCACTTTACAGCCTGCAATCTGTATCGCGACAGGGCGCATGAACGGAGGCAAGCGTGATTTATCCCATCAAGACTCTCAACCAGCTCCCGCTGATCCTCAAGGGCTTTCGCAAGGAAAAAGGGCTGACTCAGGCTGCCTTGGCCGAACGGCTGGGCATTACTCAACAAAGTTATGCCTACTTTGAAGCCAATCCTGCGACGGCTACGCTTGAACGGCTTTACACGGTGCTGCGCTTGCGGGATGTTGAAATTTCGCTGAATCACACTTCTCCCGCTTCCGGTAAGGATGCCGGCAAGACGCCTCGCGCCGTTGAGCTCGGGAAAACCACACCGTCGGCTATTCCCCCAGCAGGCAAGAAGGAAAGCTGGTGACCATGGGACGCCGCGCCAAGCCCCCCCTTTTTGCAAAGGGGGAAGCAATTTGGATCGAGGCAGAAATACGCCCCCTCTCCGACAGCGCGAATTCCCCACTTGGCTGTTTCTTGCCAACGCCTTTCGGTCAACGGGCGAATATCCTACTCAACATGAACGGAAACAGGGAATTCAGCAGCCTTGGGCAGAGACACTGCTTTGCTTGACGAAACCACTCAGACAAATATACTTGGAAATATACTTGCCAAAGTGAATTGAAAGGAGCGGTTGCCATGTCACAACTCACGCTGTATCTGGACGATGCCACACAGGCGCTGGTTGAGCAGGCCGCGCAGGCCAATGGCCTGTCGAAAAGCCGGTGGGTGGCGGAAATCATCCGCAAATACGCAGCCCATGAATGGCCCGAGGATTGCCTCGCGCTGGCGGGACGTTTTGCCGATTTTCCCTTGCGCGAAGAAAGCCCGGCCTCGTTGCCGGACGATGCGCCGCGCGTGGGTTTTTGACTGCCCGCCATGCTGATCCTTGATAGCAACACCATCAGCTACTACTTTCGCGGCGACCCGCAGGTGGTGCCGCGCCTGCAAGCCCTGCGCCCCGCCGATCTGGGTGTGCCTGCGATTGTCGAATATGAACTGCGTTATGGGCTGTTGCGTTTGCCGAACGAGGCGGCAACTCCTCGTTTAACGGCGTTGGCGCAGTTGTTGCGGCCCATGCAGCTCTTGCCGTTTGATAGTGAATGCGCGGCCCAGGCAGCGCGAATTCGCGCCGACCTGGAGGCTGCGGGCACGCCCATCGGCCCGCACGATACGCTGATTGCCGCCACGGCATTGCGCCATCAGGCTATGCTGGTGACGCGCAACATCCGGGAATTTTCGCGTGTGCCGGGCTTGCAGTGCCTGAACTGGCATCAGGATTCATGAGCAGCGCCGCAGCTCAAGACGACTCGGTTTCGACCGGGCCGCCGCTCGCCTCGCCATTCGCCCCACCACCGAACCGCTCGCACAAGCCCTTCACATCCGCGCTTTCGCCGCGTATTCGTAAGTACGCGCCTTCGCCATCGTTGCGCTCTTCCAGCACTTCGCAGCGCGCGTAGATTTCGCCGCGCGACTGCTGTGCCGACCAGGGCAGGAATAGTTCGGCTTCGATGCGGTCGCGCTGGAAAAACGCGATGATCGCAGCGCGTAGTTTGGCGACATCGTCGCTGCGCCGCGCGCTCATCACCAGACAATCGGGGTACTCGGCGCGCAATTGTGTTTCACGCTCAGCTTGGGCGGCTGCGTCGCCGACATGGTCGATCTTGTTGAAAACGCGCAGGCGCGGCACGTCTTCCGCGCCGATCTCGTTGAGCACCGTGTCGGTGACTTCGCGTTGCCGCTCGAAGCCGGGATCACTGGCGTCGATGACGTGGAGCAGCAGCGCGGCGTCGAGCGCTTCGTCGAGAGTCGATTTGAACGAGGCGACCAGGCCGTGCGGCAGGTTTTTGATGAAGCCGACGGTGTCGCTGACCAATACGCGCGGCATACTTTCCGGGTGGAGGGCGCGCACGGTGGTGTCGAGGGTGGCGAAGAGTTTGTTTTCGACCAGCACTTCGCTGCCGGTGAGGGCGCGCATCAGGGTGGACTTGCCGGCGTTGGTGTAGCCCACCAGCGCTACACCGGCCAGTCCCTGGCGCTCCTGGCGGCGCGCGCGCTGGGTTTTGCGCTCGACATCCATGGCGGCAATTTCCAGTTGCAGTTCGGCGATGCGGTCGCGAATCTTGCGTTTGTCCAGCTCGGTGTGCGACTCGCCGGCGCCGCGTCCGCCCACGCCGCTGCGCTGTCGGCCTTGCGGCCCGGCGAGCTTGGCCGCCTCGCGCAGGCGCGGCGCCATGTAGCCGAGGCGGGCGATTTCGACCTGGGCGCGGGCGGCGCGGGAACGGGCGTGGCGGTGGAAAATTTCGAGGATCACCATGGTGCGATCCATTACCTCGCAGCCGACTTCGATTTCGAGGTTGCGCGCCTGCGACGGCGAAATTTCGTGATCGACGAAGACCACCTCGATTTTGCCGGCGTTGGGGTCGGCGGCTCCCGCCGGCACATGCTCGAAGTTGACGGGCAGAGGCGCGCTATCGACAAATTCGCGTATCTCCTGGCGCTTGCCGGCCCCCAGATAGGCCGTTGTATCAAAATTGGCGCGTTTCTGCACGAAGGTGGCGGTGATCTGGAAACCCAGGGTCTTGGCAAGATCGCGCAACTCGGCGAGCGACGCCTCGAATTCGATGTCGCTCACGTTCGGCAGTTGTACGGACGCCACGACGGCGTATTTGGGGGATTCTTTGACTTCTTTTCTCATGCGGGGAAGGCTGCTTTAAGAGTGGGGGAAGCCGGATAGTATAGGGAAGCGCTGAATTAGTCATACTCGTCGTTCCCATCCAGGAACCTCACGACTTGTGATTGGCTTGCAATCAGGTTTTACAGGTAATGGGTGATGAAAATCGACCATCCCTCACTACTCAATTCCCATTTTGGTTCCGGCTCGTCCAGCTTAGGTATGGAAAATACCATTGGGTTAGTATCCCGCGCCGGTCTGTATCCCTGCCCATCTTTTTTGCCCAATAAACGGAATTCCGTTTTGCTCGGGATTTACCGCTTTTCCGCCACAACCGCCAATTTGAATGAACTATTTCAGGACGGCGCGGTCTTTTGAGTAACGCTGGTGCGGCTGCATTCCCTGTATCGGGCATAACGGGCTATACTTCGCCGGATTCGTTTTACTACACAAAAAATAATACCTTTTGGGAAAAGCCTTGAATGGGTGACAGGGAAATCGACCAGCAATTGGTCGAACGCGCACAAAGCGGAGACAAACGGGCTTTCGAGCTTTTGGTGGCAAAGTACCAGCGCAAGCTGGCGCGTTTGCTGTCGCGCTTTATCCGCGACCCGGCGGAAATCGAGGATGTATCCCAGGAGGCCTTCATCAAGGCCTATCGCGCTTTGCCTTCCTTTCGCGGTGACAGCGCCTTTTACACCTGGCTGTATCGGATCGGCATCAACACCGCCAAGAATTTTCTGGTTTCCCAGGGCCGCCGTGCGCCCACCACGACCGAATTCAACGCCGAGGAAGCGGAAACCTTCGATGACGCGGATCAGTTGCGCGACAACAACACGCCGGAAAACGAGTTGATGAGCAAACAGGTCGCCGAAACGGTAAACCGCACCGTCGAAAGCCTGCCGGAGGAATTACGCACGGCGCTCACGCTGCGCGAAATCGAGGGTATGAGTTACGAAGATATTGCCAGCATCATGAATTGTCCCATCGGGACGGTCAGATCGAGAATTTTCCGGGCGCGCGAGGCGGTTGCCGAGCGTCTGCGCCCACTCCTAGGAACCAGCAAGGACAAGAGGTGGTAACGATGAAAGAGCAAATTTCCGCATTGATGGACGGGGAATTGGACGACGACGACGCACGTATCGTGTTCGGCAAGCTCAAACAGGCTGACGCGCTACGCGACGACTGGGAAATCTATCACCTCATCGGCGACGGTATGCGCCAAACGCCGCTGCGCGACGATCAATTCACCGCCCGCTTCGCCGCGCGCCTGGCTGCCGAACCGACCATACTCGCGCCGCAACGCGCCAAACCGCGCCTCCTGCGCCCCAAGATAGCCCTTTCCATGGCGGCGTCGCTGGCGGCGGTTTCAGTGGTCGCCTGGACGGCGTTCCAGTTGAATCAGCCCGACGTGGTCACGCCCAACCAGGACAATATGGTGCGTATGTCGTCGGCCAATGTCAGCGGCTATGTGAATGCCCATCAAGAGTTTTCCACTGCGGCGTATTACGGCGAATCTCCCTACCAGCGCGCATCTCTGGATGTGCGCCGGGGTGAAAAATGAGACTGGCCGCCTCTCTCGCCACTTTCGCGTTATACAGCGCGGCGGCGCAGGCGACCCAACTCGATGCGTTAGCCTGGCTGGGTAAAATCGCCACGGCGGCGCGCCAGCAAAACTACACGGGAACCTTTATTCATCAGGTTGGCAGCCGCGTCGAAACCTTCAAGATCGTGCATCTACGCGATGAGTGGGGCGAACACGAAAAGCTCGAAATGCTCGACGGGATTCCCCGCGAGGTGGTGCGCAACAACAACGAAGTGTTGTGTTTCGAGAGTGACGACAAAAATGTCGTCGTGGAAAAACGTAAACCGAAGAACACTTTCCCCGCCTTGCTTGCCGACAACATCGGCCCCATCACCCAGTATTACAATGTCAAGGTCGGCGACACCGGGCGAGTCACCGGCATCCTCTGCCAGAATATTATTTTCGAGCCCAAGGACAATTTCCGTTACCGCCACAAACTGTGCGCCGAATCGACAAGCGGGATGTTGCTCAAGGTCAGCACCCTCAACGACACCAACGAAGTTGTGGCGCAAACCGCTTTCACCGACCTGACTATCGGCGGCAAAATCGACAAGGAATTGCTCAAGCCCAAACTCACCGGTAAAAAAGTCGTGATCGTCACCGACAAACCCTCGCCGGCAGATGTTTCCAGCGTCGATCCAAACTGGAGTTTCACCGGACTTCCGCCCGGATTCACCAACACCATGGGCTTCAAACGTAGCCTGCCGGGCAAGGAACAACCGGTCAATCAACTGGTTTTTTCCGACGGCATGACTTCGGTTTCGGTGTTTATCGAGCCGCTTCCCGGTTCGACCAAAGCGATGCAGGGACTTTCCAGTCAAGGCGTCATCAACGTTTACGCGAAAACCGTGGAAAAACACCAGATCACCGTCATCGGCGAGGTTCCCAGCGCAACCGTATTACAAATCGGCAACGCCATAACCTACACCAAGAGCAAACCCTGATTCACTCTTGAACTTTCGCGGCAACATCCCCATCTGAGCGGAAAATCATCGGGAACCTCTCACCATGTATGAAACCGAAGGTGTGGTCGTCCGGGAGGAAGGTGAAAACGCCTTCATCCAGGCCCAGCGCAAATCCAGTTGCGGCGGCTGCGCGAAAAGCAGCGAAAGCTGTGGAACCGCTTCGCTGCTCGGCTTTTTTGAGCGCAAAGCGCCGCTTTACAAGGCGCGCAACACAATCGGCGCAAAAACCGGCGAGCGGGTGATCATTGGTTTGCCTGAGCTGGCGCTGCTGAAAGGCGCTTCTGCAATCTATCTGCCGGCGCTGCTATTGCTGATGACCGGTGCAATCGGCGGCCATCAATTCGGCGCAAGCATCGCAACTCAGGAATTATTTTCGGTCATCGGCGCGGGTATCGGCCTGCTGGCGGGATTTTTCTGGTCGCGCCGCCAATCGGCATTCATGGCGAGTAAAGAAAACTACTGCCCGGTCATCCTGAGCCGCACCCCTGATCAATTTGTCGTTAACCTTTATGGAGATCATCAATGAAACTATTGAAAAATCTGCTAATTGCCGCGACGTTGGCATGTCTTTCCACAACGGTATCGGCCAAGGACTTGCCGGACTTTACCCAGTTGGTCGAAAAACACGGCCCGGCGGTCGTCAACATCAGCATCACCCAGATACGTGAAGGCATGAACCAATTCCCGGGCTTCCCCGGACTTTCCGAGGATGACCCGTTCTTCGAGTTTTTCCGTCGCTTCCAGCCGCAAGTACCGCGCAACAAAAACCAGCCGCGCGAATTCAAGAGCCATTCGCTGGGTTCCGGCTTCATCATCAGCAGCGACGGTTATATCCTCACCAATGCGCATGTCGTGGATAGCGCCGACGAAGTGTTGGTCAAGCTCACCGACAAGCAGGAATTCAAGGCCAAGGTGATCGGCGCGGACAAACGCACCGACGTGGCGCTCATCAAAATCGACGCCGCCAACCTGCCCAAAGTGGTGATCGGCAGTCCCGACAAGCTCAAGGTCGGCGAATGGGTAGCCGCCATCGGCTCGCCGTTCGGCTTTGAAAACAGCGTTACCGCCGGCATCGTCAGCGCCAAGGGACGTTCCCTGCCGCAAGAAAATTATGTTCCCTTCATCCAGACCGACGTAGCGATCAACCCTGGCAACTCGGGCGGCCCGCTGTTTAATCTTTCCGGTGAAGTGGTCGGCGTCAATTCGCAAATTTACAGCCGTTCCGGCGGTTACATGGGGGTTGCTTTCGCGATTCCCATCGATGTGGCGATGGGCATCGCAGACCAGTTGAAAAGCGGCGGCAAGGTCAGCCGGGGCTGGTTGGGGGTGATGATCCAGGAAGTCACCAAGGAACTTGCCGAGTCGTTCGGTTTGTCCAAGCCGCAAGGCGCGTTGATCGCCAACGTCGAGAAAAACAGCCCGGCGGACAAGGGCGGCCTGGAAGTCAGCGATGTGGTGTTGAAATTCGACGGCAAGGCAGTGGAAACCTCGGCTGACCTGCCGCGTCTGGTAGGGGCGGTAAAACCCGGCAAAAAGGTTGCCCTGCAAGTGTGGCGCAAGGGTGAAAACAAGGAATTGACGCTTACCGTCGGCGAAGCGCCTGCTGAAAAAGGCGCGAAAAGCGACAAATCCGGCAAGAGCGGAAAAACCGCCAACCGCATCGGTCTGTCCTTAAGCGAAGCCTCCGACGCTCAGCTCAAGGAACTCAAAATCAGCCATGGGCTGGTCGTCGATGAAGCGGAAGGCCAGGCGGCGCGGGTCGGCATCCAGCGTGGCGACGTGATTCTGTCGATCAACAACAAGGACGTTAAAAGCGTCGAACAATTCAACCAGGCGCTCGGGCAAATCAAGGCTGGGGCCACCTTCGCCCTGCTGGTGCGGCGCAACGGCAGTTCGATGTTCGTCCCACTGCGCATGGAGTAAGGTGAAACTCACCGTCTACAGCCGCGAGTATTGCTCCCTGTGCCAGGAAATGGTTGCAGCGCTGGAAGCGCTGCAACCGCAGTTCGGCTACGAACTGGAAGTCCTCGACGTGGATGAGGATGATGCGCTGGAAACCCGCTTCGGCAATAAAGTGCCGGTCTTGACGGGACAAGACGGTCGCGAAATCTGCCACTATCACCTGGATCAAACGGCGCTGGAAAAACATCTCGCCATTTCCTGAAACCTGACCGCCCCGGCCCGTACTTGCCGCGCCGGGGTATTTTTTTCATGTCCAAATTTCTCCACAGCAAAATTTACCTCGCCGGCCCCGATGTATTCCGTCCTGACGCGGCGCACTGGGCCGAAACGGCGCGCGCCATTTGCCGGGACTACGGATTCATCCCCCTGACGCCGCTCGATCATCCCGAAAATCAGGCGGAAGGGATATTCCACGCCAATCTGGGGCTGATCCGCGAAGCCGACCTCGTCGTTGCCAATTTGAATCCGTTCCGGGGCGCAGAGCCGGATTCCGGCACCTGTTTCGAGATGGGGGTGGCGCTGGCGTTGGGAAAAACCGTGTACGGCTACGTCGCCAAAAAGGATACGGCGGCGCAGCGCGTCGCGCGTTATCAAGGATGTCCGCCGCTCCAGGACGGCGACAACTTGCTGGATCAAAACGGATTATTGATAGAAAACTTCGGATTGCCGCTCAACCTGATGCTTGCCGTTCCGGCAACCCTCGTCGAAGGTGGATTGGAGGAGTGCATCAGGGAGATTCACGCCTTAGCCATCTGTGGAAAAATCTAAAGGATTCCCCTCTTTTGCCGATAAGTCCGAAGGATTCTAAAAACAATGGGAGCTTGCCATGGAACTGTACCTGATGTTGATTTTTGTCTTTGGGCTGCCCATCGTCGTGTGGCTGCTTACTCGTCCCCGCCCGAAACGTTTTCCCGCCCATCCCCAAAACGCTGCCAAATAACGATCCCGCCCTGTTCACCTGCTCTCAGGCAATCAGCCCGACAAAACTGAAGCTGCGCCCGTCGAACAGGCCGCGATCACTCAATTTCAAGTCAGGAATCACCAGCAACGCCATAAACGAAAGGGTCATGAAAGGCGCGCGCAAGGAACTCCCCAGTCCATGCGCCAAAACGTCGAGTTCGGCGTAGCGGCGCGCCACGCTGTCGCCATCCGCATCACTCATCAGCCCAGCGACCGGCAGCGGCAGGCTGGTGACGATTCCATCATCCGCCACCGCGATGCCACCGCCGCAGTCCACCAGGGTGTTTACCGCCAGCACCAGATCGTCGAGGTTCTCCCCGACCGCCACCAGGTTGTGCGAATCATGGGCGATGCTGGAGGCGAGCGCCCCTCGCTTCAGGCCGAAACCCTTGATGAAAGCCAGCGCAGGTGCACTGGGCTGGTAGCGGTTCATCACCAGCAACAGCAATAAATCCTGTGCCGGATCGGGCGCAAAACGGCCATCGACGACATTGGGACATGCCTGAATTTCGCGGGTGATCAACTCGCCGTCAAAGGCTTCGATGACCCGTAGCGGGCGCTCGCAGGCCGCCAGATTGAGATCGTCCAGACCAATCCGCCGGGCATTCCAGTTATTGAGCGGGGTGACCGCCACGCCAGTCAGCAGGGAATTGCCGTGGTGCGCCGCCAGAACACCCTGGAGCCAGGTGGAAAGGACGCGAAAATCAGTCAAATCCTCGACCAACACGGCATCGAAGGGATCGCCAACGTGCAACCGGCCCAGCGGAAGGTGATAGTGCTCGATGGGGTTGAGACAGGCGATACGCAGCACGTCGAACAGGCCATGCCCCGCCGCGACCGCGCGCGCCACCAGACGGTCGATGTGGCCGAGCGCCAGGTCGTCCGGGTGCTTGTCGTCGCTGCAAAACATCAGGCGTTGCGGGTAGCGGTCGATCAACGGATGCAACGCGGCGAAATTGCGCGCCGCCGAGCCTTCGCGGATCAGGATGGACATGCCCGCTGCGATTTTGTCCTCGGCCTCCGCCAGGCTGAAACACTCGTGATCGGTACTGATCCCGGCAGCGGCATAAGCCTGCACCTGCGCACCGCGCAGGCCGGGCGCATGACCGTCCACCGGCAGGCCGCGTTGGCGGACGGCGGCCAGTTTGGCAAGCACTTCCGGGTCACCGCCCAATACGCCGGGGAAATTCATCATTTCCGACAAATAGCCGATTTGCGGGTCGTCCAGCAATTGCGCCACCGCCGCCGCATCCAGCGCCGCGCCGGCTGTTTCGAACGGGGTCGCCGGAACGCAGGAGGGCGCGCCGAAAAGGATGGTGAAGGGCGTTTGTGCGGCGTTGTCGAGCATGAAGCGCAGTCCCGCCAAACCCAGCACATTGGCGATTTCATGGGGATCGCTGACCGCCGCCACCGTACCGTGACGCACCGCCAGACGGGCAAATTCGCTGGGAACCAGCAGGGAACTCTCGATATGCACGTGGGCGTCGATAAAGCCCGGCAGCAGATAGGGCAAGGCCGGATCAGGCGCGCCCCACGATTCCTTGCGGGTTATTACGCCATCCTGCCATTCCACAACGCCGCGCTGGATGGCGCGCGCTGCGATATCGACCAGATTGGCTTCCCGGTGTCCGCTGTTTGAAGTCATGGCGTTGCTCCCGAGGCTGGACATCCGCTTCCCGCCGGACGCCGCCTATTTCTTCGCTGTTCCCAGTATCAATGCGCCAATCAGGTCGCCCCGCGCGTTGGGGTGGCGCTCCTTGACGGCCTTGAGGGGGGAATTCATCTGCTTTTCGGAATAATCGCCATACACCAGCCCCAGAAATTGATCCTGATGCACCAACGACAACAGCAGGAACGACGGCGCATCGACCAATTCGCGGTACCAGTGCGGAACGAAATTGACGATGGAAGGCAATCTCGCATCGGCGATGTAAAAGTCGGTTTTTTTGCCCATCACCATGCGGAAAATATCCTGCTCGCCGCCCCGGCAACGGAATTTGGCAGTGATCTGGTTGATGTCGCGTCCCACCCCTGCAATCGCCCGCAAGCCCGAATTCCCCTCCGGGAGCATCAGCAGGGTGCGGTCGAACCCCGCCGTATCGTGGATCAACCGCAAGGTGTACTGGATGATTTCCACCGGCTTCTTGCCGAACAACTTGTCGCTGCCCTGAGTCAGGCTATCCTGCCCGGACAACACATCGAGCACCCGCTCATTGGCCTTGCGCAGCAGCTTGCGGGCGTCCTCGACATTACACGGGAAAGCCATCTCGGCAAGCAGCGCCTCGGTATCCGCAAGGGCTTTGTCGATCCACTCGTGAATCTCCGACTCGCGCAAAGCCAGCGCCACCCGGAAAAACTCGATATCGCGCCCCAGTTCAACCTTCTCGCGGTCTTCCGGCAAACGGAAAATTGCGTCGGTGACACGCCGCGCAAACAAGGTGCACAACTGGTTCCACCCCAGCGCATTGCCTGGCGCCTGCGGCGGAGCCTTGCCGATTACCGGGGCCATACTCTGCTGCAATACGTCGGGAAGTCCCCAGTGCTGGGCAATAGCCTCGCTGATTTCAGCAAAACTCGACCCGAGAACCGCCAAAACCGCCTCTTCCTCGGCGAGATTACGTTCCGCCTGGAGAGTCCGTATCGCCTCGATTTCCTCGTAGAGGTTGTAAACCGTCATCATCCGCCCGAGATTTTGCATCAACCCGCAAACCTGGGCCTCCTGGGCATTGAAACGCGGCGCATTGAGACGGGTCACTTCCGCAGCCAGCGTCCCGCAAAAATACGCCGCCACGATTTCCGCCTGCAATTGGCGCGACTGCGGTTTATTGGCCAGCGCGTCGAGCAGCGCCAGCGACAGCGCCACCGATTTCACGGTTTTCAAGCCAACAATGGCAATCGCCTGATTGATCGTCGAAACGTTGCGGCTGCCCTGCCCATAGCGGCTCGAATTGGCGATGCGCAGCAATTTGGCGGTCAGCGCCGCGTCGTGCAGGATGGTGCTGACGAGGTCGCGGATTTCCACGTCGTCGGCGTCAACCAGTTTGGTAATCGTCTGAACCGCCGCACCCAACCCGGCAAAGCCGGGATTGGCTTCAATGGCTTTCAGCAGGCGGGGAATAACGGGAGAAGTTTGGTCTTCCATAAAACGCAGTATCAGTAAAATCCGGGAAAAACGAGGCGGTTCAAAGCCCCGCTGGTAACCGGATATTCTACCCTTACCGTGCGGAGTTGACCTATATGTTTGCTGAAATGACGGGGGAATACCGTGTTGAACCGCGCTGAGCCAAACCGCCTCCAACGCCAATCCGAACCGAAATTTTAATTCGGGAATTTCCGGGCGGTATGGGCTATGGTCAAGGTATGAATCTCATTCGCCACAGTTCGGACAACATTGATGTCTGCAAGCCGATGACAACGACTTGGGCAGTGGGCGCATCACGGTGTTAACCTGTTTGATGCTTGAACCCCTGAGTGGGAACATTGCAGTCTCGACAACATCAACCCTGCCTGCCCTCCAGCCCGTTCAGGCTTGAACTTTCATTGAGTTACGCTAGGCCGGACAGGCATGTTTTTTCAGGAGTCGTGATGAGCGTTATCAATAATACAATCACAGCGCTGGCGCTGGCGTTATTCGCCCCGGCGGGCTTGGCCGCGACGGACGATCAGCTATTTGCCTATGCGGAGGCGAGTGCGCCGAATCTCTTGATTGGCCCCGTTACCGCAGGCCAGTATCTAAGAAACAATATTGAATACAACTATCGCCGCTATGAAGGCAGCGGTAACTATTTGGCCATTGACCCTGCCGGCGTGATCTACGTGATGGGAAAGTACACCGACGATAAGGTGGTTATCGTTGGCCCGGCGGCAGTTTTTACAGACTTCGTTTCCGCATGGAAAAGCCGGGAACCGAATCCAGCCAAGGATGCCGCGCACGATGTAGGCGAGTCCGCTTTTGGCGGTCTTGCGCCACCAACGATTGGCAAAATCATCGCGCAAACGAGTAGCTTGACGACCTACCAACTGCTTTCCGCTAACGGCGTGATGGTAGGCAACCTGATCATCGACGGCAATGGAAAAATGATTGCATCGGAACGGATCAACGCCGCCGGTGAAGCGATTGAATTGGTGCCTGAAAGAGACCCCTACTTCCTGGTCAGAGGGAATCCCCTCAGGGTTGTGGCGCGTGAAATTGTCGATGGTGAAAGTGGCGGCGTGGTTGGTTTTGAGTACATTGGTGCTGATGGCGTGGTCACGCATCATGAAATTGTCCCGGAATACCAAGGCGTATACCGGGTGGAGAACGGGAAATTTCTAGGGAAAAACGGCTTGCCCCTGGCGCCGTGACTGATAAACCTGTGTACGCCCTAGCGTAACTGTTTTTGTCTGATCCAGCCGCCGGCGGCAGATTTCACTTCAGGATTGGTTAGCCATGCTTAACATCAAACTGCGTAAAAAAGGCGGAAGTTCTTCCATGATGAAAAAGCTCTGTCTGGCGGCCCTGCTGCTCTTGTCACAACCTGCCTTTGCTTGTCATTGGTACGATGTCCCATGCCATGTCAGAGAAGCGGAAGAGCGCGCCAAGGATGTTGCCCGAGGCGTGGAACGCGGCGTCATCTTTGTCGCAGACATCCTGAATGTGGTGCGTGGCGAGGTCAGAACTGCGGTTCGCGACATTCACACCGCCGCCCCCTTCCCGCCGGGATCGGAGGACTGGATGAGCAGCCTCCCTGATGAAATTCCCCTCTCCAAACTCACGATCCCCGGCACCCATGATTCAGGATCGGGCGCGTTACATCTCCTTGGCGTTCCAACCATCGTACCCTGGGCGAAGCTGTGTTTTACCATTTTGGGCGACACGTTTTGTGTAGACGAGGAGAAGATCAGGGCGGCAATCGGCACCGACACCACCCCTGGGGCGATGGTTGAAACCCAATACTGGACTATCGCCGAGCAACTCAAGCATGGGATTCGTTTTCTGGATATCAGGATAGTGGGTGACGGGCCTTACACCCTGCATCATGGGCCTGTACCGTTGGGGGATTTCTATCTGAACGCGATGAAGCCGGTTGGCGAGTTCCTACACCAGCATCCGAGGGAAGTGGTTTTCATGTCGGTGAAAGAGGAAGTCGAAGGCAAACTGGATAAAAACAAATTTGTTTCCGAGTTTGTCCGCAACGCCCTCGCCTTGAGTTCCGGCGCTTTTGTCACCGATGGGGGTGCAAAATCATTGGCGGAAACCAAATTGAAGGATGTCCGTGGCAAGGTCGTTTTATTCAACCGCATGGATAACGAAACCAAGAAGGTGGACGGCAACGCAGTAGGCGGCGTGGTTTGGGGCGATCAAAAGAAACAGGACGTTTACACGAATTATTGGGGTTGCCACTTCGAAAACACTTCTTCCATTCCATGGACGAAAGGGAGTTGTGATACCGGGCGGGCCGACAAAACAAAAGTGTTGCTGGAGTTTATTGACACGCTCGACACGAGCGGGACGAAGTTCAATATCAACTTCGCTTCCGCCCAGATGAATATAAAAGACCAATCAACCGCTCTGGATATCGTCGGAAATGCCTGGACACAAAATGGCGCATTACTGACTCATTTTAAAGCACATGGGTTCAGCAAGAATGCCGGGCAAATCATCATCATGGACTACCCTGCCTATGTAGCGGGGCAACTTGAGCCCAACGAATTGTTGAAATTAATCATTACTCGCGCCAATCAGGGCAAGTGATTCACAGCCGGGAATGGAACCCGCCGTTCACCTCTCAAAACAGGCCCCGGCGCGCAAGGCGCTATAAACACAAAGCATCGGGGGCGGCTACAATGCGGCGAACCGTCCTGGATAGGAATTTCTCATGCGTTATCTTCTTCTCATCTCTGCCCTGCTCGCCGCCGCACCGAGCTTCGCCGCACCGCGCCTAGAGGTATCGCGCGGCAGCGTGGCGTCCTACCGCTGCGCGGACGGCAGCCGGGTGCGGGCGGTCTATTACCGGCTCAGCGACGACAGCCTGGCCTTCGTCAAACTCACCCTCGACGGACGGGAATTCACCCTGCCCAATGTGATTTCGGCAAGCGGCTCACGCTACAGCGATCTGGCGATGTTGGAATGGTGGACAAAAGGCAGCGGCGCAACGCTGAATCGCGATGTGTCTGCGGAAAAACCGGCCAGCGTCGAATGCCACGAGGTCGCGATCACCCCATAACCCTCCCGGAAACCCGCTCCCTGAACCATTCTTCAGACATGTCATCGCCCCGCCTGCGTTACAGCGAAAGTAACCACTAACATAGAGAAAAATCGCAGGAAGCGGGGGCGCAATATGCCGCCCTCCGCCTTCTCTCAATGCAGCGCCCGCGACAGCTTGGGGTGGGTGCTGAGGTAGTGGTAGAAAGTCGGCAGCACAAACAAGGTCAGCAGCGTGGCGCTGACCAGCCCGCCGATCACTACCAGCGCTAGGGGGCGCTGGGTTTCCGAGCCGATGCCGTGGGACAGGGCCATCGGCAGGAGGCCCAACATCGCCAGCAGACCGGTCATCAAGACCGTGCGTAACCGCGTCAGCGAGCCTTCCACCACTGTTTCCAGCGGGCCGAGGCCGTTGTTGCGCAGTTGGTTGAAGTAACTGACCATCACCACGCCATTCAAGACCGCCTGGCCGAACAGGGCGATGAAGCCGATGGCTGCCGATACGGATAGCGGGATGCCGGACAGATACAGGGCGAGGATGCCGCCGATCAGGGCGAAGGGGATGTTGGCGATAATCAGCAGGGCGTCGCGCAGCGAGCCGAAGGCGTCGAAGAGCAGCAGGAAAATGAACAGGATGGACAGCGGCACCACCACCATCAGGCGTCCCATGGCGCGTTCCTGATTCTCGAATTCGCCCGACCAGGTGATGCGGTAACCTTCCGGGAGGGTGAGTTTGGCGGCGTGGGTTTGCATGTCGCCGACCACGCTGCCCATGTCGCGGTCGCGGATGAAGACGCCGATGGCGACCACCCGCCGGCCATTTTCGCGGGCGATGTTCATCGCGCCGCTACGCTCACGAAAGCGCACCAATTGGCCCAACGACACCTGCGCGCCGGTCGCCGTGGGCACCAGCACTTCGCCCAGACGGTCGAGAGCGCGCTGATTTTCAGGGAGGCGCACCACCACCGGGAAGTGTTTTTCGCCTTCCCAGATTTCCGTGGCGGCTTTGCCGGCCAGCGCGGTTTCGATCACGTCCTGAATGTCGCCGACGTTGAGGCCGTAACGCGCGGTCGCTTCGCGGTCGATGTCGAGAATGAATTGCGGCTGGTCGCCATCGCGGTCGATGAAGGCGCGCGCCACGCCGGGCACGGTGGAGATGTCGGCGAGCAGGCGGTTGGCGTGTTCCTTGAGTTGCACGAGGTCATCGCCGAACAGTTTCACCACTACCTGGCCGTCGATCTGGGAAATGCTTTCCAGGATATTGTCGCGCACCGGCTGACTGAAAGTCGGATCGACGCCGGGTATCGCGGAGAGCGCGGCGTCCATTTCACGGATCAGGCGTTCCTTGGTCAAACCCGCCCGCCATTGTTTTTCCGGCTTCAAGGCGACCAGGATTTCCACCATGTTGAGGATTTTCGGGTCGGTGCCGTCGTCCGGGCGACCCGCCTTGGAAACCGCGATGTCCACTTCCGGGAAGCCGCGCAGGATGCGCCGCAATTGCCCGGCCTGGGCGCGCGCTTCTTCCACCGACACCGAAGTGGGCAGGGTGACGTTGACCCAGATCGAGCCTTCATTAAGTTCCGGGAGGAATTCCGTACCGAGATAAGGCACCAGCGCAAACGCCCCGGCCAGCGCCAGCACCGCCACGACAATCACTTTGCGGGTATGCACGATGGCCCAGCGCAACGCCGGTTCATACCAGCCCAACAGACGGCGCATCAGGCGGTTTTCCTCGTGGGGCAGTTCCTTTTTGAGCAACACGTGGGAAAGCAGCGGCACCAGGGTCAACGAGAGTATCAGCGAGGCGATCAGCGCGGCCACCACCGAATAAGCCATGGGGGCGAAGATTTTGCCCTCGTGGCGCTGCATCGTGAAAATCGGCAAGTGGGCGACGATGATGATCACCATCGAAAACACCGTGGGACGCCCGACCTCGACAGCGGCCTCCTGAATACGCAATAACCGCGAGCGTGAGCCGCTTTCCGAACCGAGGCGGCGGAAAATGTTTTCCATGACGATCACCGCGCCGTCCACGATGATGCCGAAGTCCATCGCGCCAAGAGATAACAGGTTGGCGGGTATCCCCGCCAGGGTTAGACCGATGAAGGTGCCGAGCAGCGCCAACGGAATGATCAGCGCCACGATAGCGGCGGCGCGCAGGTTGGCGAGGAACAGCCAGAGCACCGCCGCGACCAGCAGCGCGCCTTCCAGCAGGTTGCCGAACACCGTACCGAGGGTCTTGCCGATCAGCCAGGAGCGGTCGTAATACGGCTCGATTTTTACATCCTTGGGCAACCCGCCCTGATTCAAATCGGCAATCCGCGCCTTGACGCCTTCCAATACCTTGGAGGGATTTTCCCCGCGCCGCAGCAGGACGATGCCCGACACCGTATCGTCTTCCTCGCCAAAGCCCACTACGCCTTGCGGCGGCGCTTTGGCTTCAACCACCGTGGCGATGTCGCGCACCAGAATGGGTACGCCGTTGTTGACGGCGACTACCGCCTGGCCGATTTCGGCGGGGCTGTGCATCAATCCCAGGCCGCGTATCAGGAACTGCTGGCGGCCCTGCGCCACGCTGCCCCCGCCGGCATTGGCATTGGCCCGCGATAGCGCAGTGAAAAGCTGCGCCAGCGTGACCCTGGCGTCGCGCATCCGCGCCAGTTCGGGGCGCACTTCGTATTGTTTGATCGGCCCGCCCAGCGACACCACATCGGCGACACCCGGCGCTTGTTTGAGCGAACGCACCGCCACCCAGTCCTGCAAGGTGCGCAGTTCCATCGGGGTGCGGGTCTTCGACACCAGCCGGTAGCGCAGGATTTCACCGGTGGCGGTAGCGGGCGGCGCAAGTTCCGGCTCGATGCCGGGCGGCAAATCCAGTCCGCGCAGCCGTTCCTCCACCAGTTGCCGGGCGACGAACAGGCTCGGCGCGTCGTCGAAAGTCACGACGATATAGGACAGGCCGAATTGGGTATGGGAAAACATCCGTATCGAGTTGGGCAACCCGGCCAGGGCGATTTCCAGCGGAATCGTGACCTGTTTCTCAACCTCTTCCGGGGCGCGGCCAGGATACAACGTGACCACCGTCACCTGGGTGTCGGTCACGTCGGGAAACGCCTCGATGGGCAGGGAATTGAACGCCGCCAGCCCGCCGCCGATGAACAGCAGCAGACCCACCAGAATGAACAAGGGCTTGCGCAGGGCGAAGGAAACGATGGCTTTGATCATTTCATTTTCCGTGCGGTGAAACGCTGGTAAACACTGGAGCGCCGGTGTCCCGCCGGCCTGCCGGCAGGATGCCGGCGCTCCATTGAGCGGAATGGACGCCCCCGCTCACTTGTTACTCCCAGGGAGCGCGGGAAAAAGCCGGGTAAACAACAAATTCCCCTCCACCACCACCCGCGTTCCGGGTTCGACGCCTTCCACAACGGCCACCTTGCCATCGCGCTCGGGGCCGGTGCGGACGATCTGGCGGCGGTATTTGCCAGGCGCCACCTCGACGAACAGGTAGCGCTTTTCACCGAGCAGGAATACCGCTTTGGCGGGGACTTGGGGTTTGCCGCCGGTGGGGGTGGGAATCGCTACGGTGACGAACATTTCGCCCTTGAGCTGGCGTTGAGGATTGTCCAGGCGGGCGCGCAGACGCACGGTGCGGGTCAACGGATCGACAAAATCGGCGACCTGTTCGATATTCGCCGGATACGAGCCGGGCAGCGGCGGCGCTTCCACCTGCACGGTATTCCCGACGTTGAGCAGCGCCGCCTCGCTTTCGCGGGCATCGGCCTGCAACCACAGGGAAGTCGGGTCGGTCACCACGAACAGCGGCGCGACGGGCGGCGCATCGGCGCGTAATTCCTGGCCGGGGTTGACGTTGCGTTCCACCACGATGCCGGACAACGGGCTGGTGAGGGTGTATTCCTGATTGCTGCGGCTGCCGCCCAGCGCCTTCAGGCGCGCTTCGCTGCGCGCCAGCTCGGCGCGGCTGCGCGCCACATCGGCGGCGCTTTGTTCCCAATCCTTACGGGCGATGGCCCCGGCTTCAAACAATTCCCGGTTGCGGACTTCGCCGCGTTGCGCCAAATCGGCATCCACCTGCGCCTTGCGCCATTCCGCTTCGGCCTGGCCGAAATCCGCCGAGGACAGGGTCAGCAAGGCTTGCCCGGCGGCAACCTTCTGCCCGGACTGGACGTGGATACGCAACACCCGCCCGCTAAGCGGCGGCATCACCCGCACCGTGCGGTCTTCGTTCCAGACCAGCCGGCCCGGCAGGCGCAGGCTGCCGCCGCCTTCGGCAGTGGCGGCTTCGACCTTGATGAAAGAGGCGCTTTCCCTGGCGAGAATCTGCACGATATCGCCATCCACCTTGGGATCAAGCGGGGCCGCGACTTCGGCGGCTTTTTCGGCGCATCCGGCAAGCGCTGACGCGAGCAGGCACAGCTTCAGGATTTGAGTCATGTTCATGGCGTATGGGTTTCCTCCTGGTGCGGCGCGGCGGCGGCCTGCCAGGCGGCTCGCGCCCGGGCGTAAGCGGCCCGCGCCGCAACGGCGTCGAGCAACACGGCGCGTTGGGTGCGCCGCGCATCCAGTAAATCCATGATCCCCAGCGCCCCCTTGCGATAAGCGAATTCCGCCGCTTCCAGGGCGCGCTCCGCTTCGCCCAACAGGCCGCCGTCGTAGCGCTGCACCAGATCGACAGCCGCCGCCACGCCGGCGCAGGCGTTCGCCAGTTCGGCGCGGGCCATGGCGCGGGATTTGTCGAGTTGCTCGCGAGCCGCATCCAGTTCGACTTCGGCGCGGCGGATTTCGCCTTCAAAAGCATGGTTCCAGAACAGCGGCAGCGCCACGTTCACCCCGTAACTGTTGGAGGCCCAGGTACTGCCGGTGGGGTTGTGCTCGAACTGCACCCCCACCGTCACGTCGCGAACCGTTTGGGCGCGCGCCAGATCACGGGCTGCTGCGGCGGCGTTGAGCCGCGCCAACGCGGCGCGCACATCGGCGCGGCGTTCGACGTATTCCTCGGAAAAAACCGGCAGTTCCCCAGGCGCAGGCCAGGCATCGACGGCGCGCAAAACGGTGGCCTGAGACTGTACGCCGAGCAAATACGCCAGCCCAATCCGGGCGGTTTCCCGGTCAGCCGACGCCTGACGCGCTTCGTTGGCGGCGCGCAGGGCTTCAACACGCAGTCGCGACACTTCCGCCGCCGCGATATCGCCAGCCTTGAGACGTACTTCAGCGGCTTCCACCGATTTGCGATAAAGCGCGGCGCTTTCTTCGGCAATCCGTGATTTGTCCTGAGCCGCCAACAAATCGAAATACGCCTGATGCAGGACGAGACGTTGTTGCCGGGTAGTGTCGGATAAATCGCCACGCGCCGCCGCAACCCGCGCTTGTGCACCCTGGATGCGCAAATCACGCTTGTTGCCGCGCTCAATAGTCTGCGACAGGCCGATCACGCTATCCATCATCTTGTCGCGCGGGCCGCCGTTGCCCACGCCGGGTTGGGCGCTGAGCGAATTGACGTTCAATGACAACTGGGGATTGGGGCGCTGCGCCGCGCTTTGGGTGTCGGCCTGTGCACCTTGCAGGGCGCGCCGCGCCAGCTTCACTTCATGGTCGTGATCCGCCCACAGGGCTTCCGCAGCAGCCAAGGTAAGTCCGGCGAGGTTTTCCGCCGGACAGGCGGGAGATAAAAACAGGGGAAAAGCAAGAAACAGCAGGTGAATCCGGTGCATCGTCATTCAGTTTGATAGTTGCAGGGTAAATAAACCGAAAACGCCAAATCTAAAATGGGGCGGCAGTCGAAACCGAACATTGATGGCAGCTTGTGTCCGCAATGTCCGCCTGCCCGGTTCCGACCGCCATTAAGAGGCTCTATAATCCGTTCCGCCACGATTTCCCGCGTAACGCCTAAAACGTGGCAACTGGCGCTAATCTTAACGCCTTCAACTTACCAGCCACTTACGAGGCAATATGCGGATTTTGATTATCGAAGACGATGCGGTGCTCGCCGACGGATTGACACGCTCGTTGCGCCAGGCGGGCTACGCGGCAGATTGCGCGGGCAACGGCGAGCTGGCCGACCAGGCGTTGAGCAACGAAAGTTACGATGTGGTGATTCTCGACCTCGGCCTGCCCGGCATGGATGGCCTGGAAGTGCTGCGCCGTCTGCGCGCCCGCAAGTCGAGTGTGCCGGTGTTGATCCTCACTGCCCGCGACGCGCTTGACGACCGGGTCAAGGGATTGGATCTGGGGGCGGATGATTACATGGTCAAACCGTTCGACACCCCGGAACTCGAAGCCCGCATCCGCGCCCTGTTGCGGCGCGGCCAGGCAGGCAGTAGCGGGGAATTGTGCATTGGCGAACTGAGCTTCGATGTCGCTTCGCGCTGCGCCCGGATTTCCGGGCAAATCCTCGAACTGTCGCCGCGCGAACTCAGCCTGCTCGAAGTCCTGATGCGCCGCGCCGGCAAGGTGGTGGGCAAGGAACAATTGCTCGAACACCTCTACACCTGGGACGAAGAGGCCACCAGCAACGCCATCGAAGTCCTGATGCACCGCCTGCGCCGCAAGCTCGATCAATACGGCATTACCATCCGCACCGTGCGCGGACTGGGATACATGCTTGACGCCCCCGAAGCCTGAAACCCCGTCGCTGCGCCGCAAACTGCTGGCCTGGCTGCTCGCGCCGCTGCTGGTGTTGTGGGCAGTCGGCTCGGTGGTCGCCTATTTTCTGGCGATCAATTTCGCCAATGTCGCTTACGACCGCGCCCTGTTTGAATCAACCCGCTCGCTCGCCGAGCAGGTGCGCATCGTGGAAGACAAGGCCATCGTGGAACTGCCGCGCGCGGCCATGGAAATTCTCCTGTCGGATGTCAACGACCGGGTGTATTTCAAGGTGACCGGACGCCGAGGCCAACTGGTGGCGGGGGACTCATCCCTGCCCGCCCCCGGCGAAAGCTTCGTTGCCGATCTGCCGGTATTCCACGACGGTTTCATGCACGGCAACAAAGTGCGGATCGCCTCGCTGTACACGATCCTCCCGGAAGACCCTCGACCCGTTCTGGTGCAGGTCGCGGAGACGCTCAACAAACGCCACATTCTCGCCAACGAGATTCTCGCCGGAATGATCCTGCCCCAACTCGTCCTGATTCTCCTTGCCGCCTTGATCGTGTGGTTGGGAGTCGGGCGCGGCCTTTCGCCGCTACAGCAATTGCGCGAGAAAATCGCCAGCCGCTCGCACCGCGACCTGCGCCCGGTCGAGGAACTCAACGCGCCCCAGGAAGTGCAGCCCATTGTTTACGCCATCAACGACCTGATGGCGCGCCTCTCCACCGCCATCGACGCTCAGCAACGTTTCATCGCCGACGCCGCCCACCAGTTGCGCACCCCGCTGGCCGGCCTCAAGGCGCAAATCACTGTGGCGCTCAAGGAACCCGACCCGGAACAGCGCCAACTCGCGCTACGCCAGCTCAACACCAGCAGCGAACGCACCATCCGCCTGGTCAACCAGATGCTCGCCCTGGCGCGCGTCGAGCCGGGCGCAGACAAACTCGGCGCGGCGCGGCCAATCGACCTGAACGTTCTGGCCCGCGAAGCAACCCGCGAATGGGTGCCGGTGGCAATCCGCAAACAAATCGACCTGGGATTCGAGGAACCGGCCCAGCCGTTTCTCCTGCCGGGCGAGGAACTCAGCCTGAAAATGCTGCTCGACAACCTGATCGACAACGCCCTTCGCTACTCGCCGCCAGGCAGCCGGGTTACAGTGCGCGTCAGGAGCGGCGACACCACCACTCTGGAAGTCGAAGACAACGGGCCGGGTATACCCCCTCACGCCCGCGAACTGGTTTTCGAGCGTTTCTACCGAGTCAGCCAGAACGAGGAAGGCAGCGGTTTGGGATTGTCCATCGTGCGGGAAATCGTTCATCTTCACCAGGCCGAGATCACTCTGGAAACCCCGCCGGACGGCCAGGGTACGCTAGTCAAGGTGGTTTTCGGAAGACCGCAACCCGCAAAGAGTATTTGACGTGTTCTGTTAAATTCGTCACAAATCTCCCTATTTTTTTCAAATTTCGTATAATCAGAAAAATTTATCCGGCGACAATTCCTCCCTGGTCAACGTGATTCGATACGAATACCCCCTCAACGAAAGGATACGCACCCTGCTTCGGCTGGAGGATTTGTTCGCCCGCGTCCATCATTTCATCGCTCAGGAAGCCGGCCTGGAACACCACGCCGCACTGCTCTCGATCTTTGAAATCATTGAAGTAGCGAGCCGCGCCGATCTCAAGTCCGACCTGCTTCAGGAAATGGAGCGGCAGAAACAGGTGCTCGAACCGTTGCGCAACAACCCGGCAATCGCGGAGGAAGTGCTCGACGCCCTGCTCGCCGATATCGAGAAAACCGTCCACACCTTGCACGGCATGATGGGCAAAGTCGGCCAGCACCTGCGCGACAACGAATGGCTGATGAGCATCAAACAACGCACCAGCATTCCCGGCGGCGTTTGCGAATTCGACCTGCCTTCCTATCATTTCTGGCTGAATCAGCACGCCGAGACGCGCCGCAAGGATCTGAATACCTGGCTGAGTCCGATGTTACCCATTTACGATGGCATCCGGATCGTTATGCGGATGCTGCGCGACAGCGGAAAACCACTGCGTTACAACGCGCTACAAGGTTCTTTCCAGCAAATGTTGTCGGGCCGGGTAGTTCAGATGTTGCGCGTCCGCCTGCCCAGGGACATCCCCTGCTTCCCGGAAATCAGCGCCAACAAATACGCCATCAATATCCGCTTCACCGCGCTGGGCGGCCCTCAGCGCCCCAAGACCTGCGATATCGACCTTGAATTCGAAATGACGTTGTGCAGCTTGTAACGGCAGTGTTGAGTTTTGAGTGTTTAGTGTTTAATGAAAGCCGCGCCTGCGGCGCCTGTATTTTCAAGTTGCTCTGAATGAATCCCAAAAAACCGCCCACCGTCGCCTGTCCGACCTGCAACCAGCCTGCCGAATACTCGCCCGCCAATCCCTTCCGTCCCTTCTGCTCGGAACGTTGCAAGTTGATTGATCTCGGCGAATGGGCGAAGGAAGGTTATCGGATTCCGCTTAACGACCCCGTTTTGCTTCCTGACGACGAGCAAATGGAATAACCGTGTAGGCTGGGATGAGGAACGAATCCCAGCACCTTCGGGAACGGGACAACTGCTGGGGTTCGCGCACTCACCCCAGCCTGCCAACCAGCCTCAGTCCTCAGTTCTGCTAACCCACGCGTCGCGCATCAACGCGACCCCATGCGCCCCGGCCTGTAATGCGGCCGGCAGGTCGGCGCTGCGCATTCCGCCCAGCGCGTACACCGGGAAAGGTTTACCCGCCGCCAATTCCGCAAAGCCTTGCCAACCCAGCGTCGCGGCCCCCGGATGACTCAATGTCGGGTAAACCGGGGACAGCACGACGAAATCCATACCAAGCTCGACGGCGTGTTGCAGTTCCACTGCATTGTGGGTGGAGGCGGCGCACCATTCGATTTCCGGGCGTTGCGGTAACGCCATCAACCGCGCACTGCTCAGATGCACCCCATCCGCCCCGCAGGCGCGCGCTGTTTCAACATCGCCGTTGAGCAGAACCAGCGCGCCGTGGGCATGGGCGCGGCGCACGACTTCGCGGGTGAATTCGGCAAGTTCCGCAACCGGCAATTCCTTTTCACGCACCTGGATGAGTTTCAAGCCATCCGCCAGGGCCGCATCGAGACGCGCGAAAAACGCGGCTTGTCCGAGTTCCCCGGCATGGGTAATCGCGTACCGCGCCGGGAGGGCCAGCGCGCGCAGGATAGGCCCGTTGGCCGGGAGCAGCGGCGTAACGCTTACCGCGTCCGGGTATTGCCAGGAAAGACGCTGCTTTTCCTTGCCGTGGGGTTCGCCGTGCCAGCGCGTGACGCGAAAGAAGTTGAGGCGCACGGTGGCGTGGGGATAGGTGTAGACGCGCGTCAGCCACGGGCTAGCGGCCTCGACTTCGATACCCAGTTCTTCGTGCAGTTCGCGAACCAGCGCCTGGTAAGGTGTTTCGCCTGGCTCCACCTTGCCGCCGGGAAACTCCCAGTAGCCCGCGTAGACTTTGCCTGCGGGCCGTTCGGCAAGGAGAAACTCGCCGTCCTCACGATGCACGACGGCGGCGACCACTTCCACGATGGCGCTCAACTTGCCGCCAGCTTGTCCAGCCACACTTCCAGGCCCTGCGCATTGAGGTCGGCGTCACCGGCGAGAATGTGCAGGGATTTTTCGTGGGGCAGTGTGCAGCCGTGGGCGTCGATTTTTTCCAGGAGATAGGCTTCCAGCTTCGCCATCAGGCGGCGATGCCGTTCCTCGCCTGCCCCGCCGATAGCGCGCGCCATCGCGGTGAAATCGTCGAGACGGCGGTGCAGGTCGTCGGCCATGCGTTCCAGTTCGTCCACGCGGCTGTAATGGGTCAGGTATATCTGGCGTGGGTCGAGCGCCAGCAGGCGGTCGATGGACTTGTGCAATTCCTCGGGTTCGAGTTGCACCGGGGTGGTGGCGGGATATGCGAAGGGTTGTCCGTCCACGTCGAATTCACGATACGACAGGCCGAACACGTCGCCGGAAAACACCGAGGCGCTTTGCCCGTCGTAAACGCAGAAATGATGGCGGGCATGGCCCGGCGTATCGAGAAAACGCAGTTCGCGCCCGGACAGGCTCACGCTGAAATCGTCGGGCGCTTCGATCACCCGTTCTGCGGCAATGGGCAAGATATCGCCGTACACCTGGCGGGTTTTCTCCGCGCCGTACACACCCACTGTGCCGGCCACCAGCTTGGCGGGATCGATCATGTGGCGCGCCCCCTTGGGATGCACCACCAGCCGGGCGTTGGGAAAACGCCGCATACATTCGCCCGCCCCGCCCGCATGGTCGAGGTGGACATGGGTGACGATGACGTAATCCACCTGGTCGGCTGCGATGTCCTTCTGGCCCAAGGCCTCGATCAGTAACGGCGTCGAATAATTGGTGCCGGTATCGATCACGGCGGCCCGGCCATTTTCGATCACCATATGGATGGCGCTGTGGCCGGGGCGTCCGTGGTAAAGGGCATCGACGGCGCTGATGGCGTCGGCGTAATCGTTGACGATGACTTCGTTCATGGTATTTCCTCGCGTTGCGGCGGAGTGTGCCGCCGGGTCGGGGAATTTTAGCTTAACTCAGTACGAAGACGAGACCAACAGGCAATAAAAAGCCCCCTTCGGGAAAACCCGAAGGGGGCGAAAAGGGTTGCCGTCAAGCAACCCGGAGGTGTTCGGTCGATACTGCGGGCTGAAGCTCGCGACGCAGATACTGGAGGTCGGCGGTGATTGCCTGTTCAAGCAATTCCGCCGTCAACCGGTAACGCGGCAGGCGCGCTGCGAAACGCACGGACTGGGCAAAATAAGGCGTCCAGCGGGCCAGATAACTTTCCAGAAAATCCCGCTGGATCGGGCGCGATGCCTGGTCGTCGGCAATCAGGTACGCCATAAATTCAAGTTCGCCGATAATGTCGCCGGACTCGTCGCCGGGCATTCCGTGAGCATTCCGCGCATCCCGGGCGGCGCTGCCGGCGGCCTTGTCCAGCCACGCTGAAGCAGCGGTGGCAACCATCCCGGTTTCCTGTTCATCACCAAACAAACGCACGTATTCGTTATGCAGTTCAGCCGCGTTGCAGGCGTCTTCTACAATCTCGCGCTCCAGCGCTTCCAACGCGGGGCGCAACGACCAGTCGACCGGCGCATCCTGCAACAACTTGGCAATCAGGGAGAAATGGAAATTCGCACAAACTTCCTCGGGCAAATCAAGCAAACCGGCGAGGAGAAGATACAGTTTGACGCGAAGATTCTGCATAACGCCCTTTCAGAAAGTTGGGGCATCATACCGAGCGACGGCGCGGGCCGTCATTGCGAATTCTCAATCAGCGGAAATCAATTCCAGGGCGCGCACGTCACATTGCACGGCATCCCCGCCAGCATCGGAGATCGCCCCGCTGCGGCGGAATTCGGCGATGATGCGGCTGGCGGTTTCGGTGGTGATGCCGAGCATCGCGCCGATGTCTTCGCGGGCGAATAACTGGCAGGGTTTGTCGCCGCGCTTTTGTGACAGGCGCAGCAGCAGGCGCGCCATGCGGGCGCGCGCGCTACCGGTGGAAAGCTGGGTGAGCCAGGCGTCGGCTTCGTCGAGGGCGCGCTGCCAGCGGGTCATCAGTTCGCGGTGCAGCTTGGGATTTTCGCGATCCAGACGTTGCACCAGATCGAGAGGGAGACGGCACACTTGCGCTTCATGAAGGACAATGGCGTCGTGCTGATAGGCCTGTCCGAGCAGGGCTTCGAGGCCGGTGACATCGGTGTCGCGAAGCAGGCGCACGATGCGTTGGCGGCCATCGGGAAGGTATTGCACGAGTTTCAGCAGGCCGCTGCGGATGGTATAGAGATATTGCGCCGGTTCCCCGGCGCGGTACAGGATGCTTTGCGCCGGCAAGGTGAAATCATCGATGGGGCGATGGATACGTTCACAATCAACCTGCTCCAGCCCCGCAAACAAAACCGAATTGCGAATCGCACAATTTACACAGTCGGCTTCACCCTGCCAGTTTTCCTTGAAAAACGCTGATTTTGTCATTTTTGTAGTACCCCTCCGGAACCCGGATTTTAGTTCAAAAGCATCGGTTTGGGGCCTTTGCCGGAGGGGTTGCGCAAAATACTTCTACAAATCGCTGAGCGCCTTGACGTGCGCCATCACACTCCGTCCCAGAGCATGGAGTTCGTAGCCGCCTTCAAGCACCGAGACGATACGTTCCCCGGCGTATTTGACGGCGATTTTCTTCAATTGTGCGGTAACCCACACATAATCCGACTCGCGCAGCTTAAACTGCCCCATGTCGTCTTCCCAATGCGCGTCGAAACCCGCCGAGATGAACAACATTTGCGGCTGGAAACGCTCTAGGGCAGGCAGCCAGAAATGCTCCACCGCTTCGCGAAACGCCGGGCCATCGGTGCCGCCGGGCAACGGCACGTTGATGATGTGGTCGTTGCCGCTATCCGCGCCGCAATGCGGATAAAACGGGTGCTGAAACGTCGAACACAACATGACCTGCGGATTTTCGTGGAATATCTGCTCGGTGCCGTTGCCGTGATGAACATCGAAATCGCAAATCGCGACCCGTTCCAGTCCATGCGCGGCGAGCGCGTGTAACGCGCCCACCGCGACATTGTTAAAAACGCAAAAGCCCCCGGCGCGCGCCGATTCGGCATGGTGGCCGGGAGGCCGAACCGCGCAAAAGGCATTTTCCACTTCGTGATTCATCACCATATCGACCGCCGCTACTACGGCGCCGGCGGCGCGATAGGCGGCTTCCAGACTATCCGGCGAAAGCGGCGTGTCAGGATCAAGGTAATTGAGGCCCGCTGCCGGAACACGTTCGCGCACGAAGTCCAGATAACTTTGCGGATGAACACGCAACAATTGCTCATCGGTGGCGCGTGGCGCGTCCTGATGGTTGAGAAAGTGCATCAGCCCCGACGAAATCAACTGATCGTCAATGGCGCGCAGACGCGCAGGGCATTCTGGATGAATGTTTCCGGTCGAGTGTTTGAGACAGGCCGGATGGGAAATATAAGCAGTATGCAATATACGATCCTAAAGTCTTATATAATATAACAGACAGCAAGCGCAAAATTTCACCCGCGCAAAACGTCTGGTGCTGTCACATTGCGGAACTATATTTATCTTATTCCCTTCTCCACCTGGTGGCAAAAATCATGGGTCAACATTACCTCAGTACACTTTTTTCTCCCAAATCGGTCGCCGTGATCGGCGCTTCGGAACGTCCCGATTCGGTAGGCAACGTCGTTTTCAAGAACATGCTGGAAGGTGGCTATCAGGGGGAACTTTACGCCATCAATCCGAGACGCACGGAAGTCCTCGGTCAGCGCTCCTATGCCTCCATCGAGGAAATCGGCCAGCCGGTTGAACTGGCGGTGATCGCCACCAAGGCCGAACTGGTGCCGGACATCGTTGAAGCCTGCGGCAAACACGGGGTTCACGCCGCCATCATCCTGTCCGCCGGATTCAGCGAAACCGGCCCGCATGGCGCAGCGCTGGAGCAGGAGTTGCTCGCCAACGCCAAACGTCACGGGCTGCGCATCATCGGCCCCAATTGCCTGGGGCTGATGCGTCCCGGCATCGGGCTGAACGCCACCTTCAACCGGGGCGGCGCACAAGTCGGCAATCTTGCCCTGGTGTCGCAATCCGGCGCGTTGTGCACAGCCATTCTCGACTGGGCGCCGGCCAACGACGTGGGCTTTTCCAGCGTGGTGTCGATGGGCAGTTCAGTGGACGTGGATTTTGGTGAAATCCTCGATTACCTGACTTCCGACATCAAGACCCAAAGCATCCTGCTTTACGTGGAAGGCATCCACAAGGCACGCGGCTTCATCACCGCGCTACGCGCTGCGGCGCGGGTCAAACCGGTTTTTGCAATCAAGGTGGGGCGTCACGCCGCCGGCTCGAAGGCGGTGATGTCGCACACCGGCGCGCTGGTCGGCCAGGATGACGTATTCGACGCCGCCCTGCGCCGCGCCGGCGTGGTGCGGGTAATGAGCATCGGCCAGATGTTTTCCGCCGCCAAGGCGCTCACCTCGCGCTACCGTTCCTGCGGCAACCGTCTGGCCATCGTCACCAACGGCGGCGGGCCGGGCGTGATGGCCACCGACCATGCGGTCGATCTGGGGCTGAACATGGCCACCCTGTCGCAAGCCACGCTCGACAAACTCAACGAGGAAATGCCGCCGACCTGGTCACACGCCAATCCGGTGGACATCATCGGCGACGCCACCGCCGAACGCTATCGCCAGGCCGTTACCGCCGTGCTGCGGGATCCGGGCGTGGACGGCGTGGTGGTGATCCTCACCCCGCAAGCCATGACCCATCCGCTCGAAGTCGCCCAGGCGATGGTGGAAATCGCCGATCAGTTCAGCAAACCGTTACTCACCTGCTGGATGGGCGACCTGCAAATCGGCGACAGCCGCACCCTGTTTTCGCATTCGCGGATTCCCACCTTCCGCACCCCTGAGTCCGCAGTGGAATCGTTCTACTACATTTCCACCTATTCGCAGAACCAGCGCCTGCTGATGCAGTCTCCCGGCCCGCTTTCGCATTACGACGAGCCGGATGTGGAAGGCGCGCGAATGCTCATCGAAACGGTGCTCGCGGAGCGCCGCAAGGTGCTCTCCGAAATGGAATCGAAATCGCTGCTGGCGGCTTTCCGTATCCCGGTCGCCAGCACCGTGGTAGCCCGCTCGCCGGCGGAAGCGCTGCTGCTCGCCCAGCAACTCGGTTTTCCGGTGGCGATGAAAATCAATTCGCCGGACATCACCCACAAGTCCGACGCCGGCGGTGTGCGTCTCAACCTGATGAACGCCCAGGCAGTACGCGCCGCCTACAACGAGATCATCGCCAACGTCAAACGCCACCGCCCGGGCGCAAGTATTGACGGGGTTTCCATTCAGCCCATGGTGCTCAAGCCGAATGGCCGTGAACTGATGGTGGGTGTCACCACCGACCCGGTATTCGGCCCGGTAATCAGTTTCGGCGCGGGCGGCATCACCGTCGAAGTGCTCGGCGACCGCGCCGTGGCGCTGCCGCCGTTAAACGGCTTCCTGGTCAAAAACCTCATCGGCGGCACCAAAATCGCCAAACTGCTGGGCGCTTTCCGCCACATGCCGCCGATCCAGATGGAAGCGTTGGAAAGCATCCTTCTGCGCGTCTCGGAAATGGTCTGCGAGTTGCCCTGGTTGCGCGAAATGGACATCAATCCGCTGATCATCGACGAACACGGCGCACTCGCCGCCGATGCGCGGGTGATGGTGGACTTCAGCCCGCTCACCACGGATCGCTACACCCATATGGCGATTTATCCCTATCCGGCGCATCTGGTGCAGCAGTGGCAATTGCCGGACGGCACCGACGTGACGATCCGCCCGATCCGCCCTGAAGACGCGGAAATCGAGCAGGAATTTGTCCGCGAACTGTCCGACGAAGCCAAATATTTCCGCTTTATGGACACCATCCATGAGCTATCCCAGGTGCAACTGGTGCGCTTCACCCAGATCGACTACGACCGTGAAATGGCGCTGATCGCCGTCACCGAGAAAGACGGCAAGGAAGAGGAAATCGGGGTGTGCCGTTACGCCACCAACCCCGACGGCGAATCCTGCGAATTCGCGCTGGTGGTGGGCGACAAGTGGAACCACAAGGGTATCGGCCACAAGCTGATGGCGGCGCTGATGGAAGCAGCGCGCCACAAGGGCCTGAAAATCATGGAAGGCGAAGTGCTGGCGAACAACCGCAACATGCTCAAGCTGATGACCCGTCTGGGTTTCACCACCACCACCAGCGAGGAGGACAGCGCCCTGAAGATCGTCGTAAAGGCTCTCTAAACCATGCCCCCGTCGGACTTCATCACTGCGCTGTGCGCCAGTCTGGCGCAACCGGTGGAACTCCTTGAAACCCATATTTCCTGGGTGCTGCTGAGCGGTGATGTGGCCTACAAAATCAAGAAGCCGGTCAATTTCGGCTTTCTTGATTTCAGCACCCTGGAAAAACGCGCCTTTTATTGCAACGAAGAGTTGCGCCTCAATCGCCGCCTCGCGCCCCAGCTTTATCTCGACGTGGTTGCCGTAAACGGAACGCCGTCCACCGCGCAACTCGGCGGCGCGGGGCCGATACTCGATTACGCGGTGAAAATGCGCCGTTTCGACACCACTCAACAGCTCGACGCCCTGCTCGCCCAAGGCCGCCTGGAGCCGGCCCACATCGACGCCCTGGCGCTGCGCATCGCCGCCTTTCACCGCACCATCCCCGCCGCGCCGGCAGACTCCCCGCTGGGTGAGGCGGATGCGGTGCATCAACCGGCCCTGCAAAATTTCGCGCAAATCCGCGCCCGGCTCAGCGACGCGACCGACCTCGACCATTTATCCCACCTGGAAAACTGGAGCGAAGGCGAATACCGCCGCCTCGCCGACATCTTCCGGCAACGCAAGCGCGATGGTTTCATCCGCGAATGCCACGGCGACCTGCATCTTGCCAATCTCGCCTGGTTCGACGGCGACATCGTTCCCTTCGATTGCATCGAATTCAGCGAAAACCTGCGCTGGGTCGATGTCATCAGTGAAATCGCCTTCCTGGTGATGGACTTTCATGACCGCCGCCGCCCCGACCTGGGCTGGCGGCTGCTCAACGGTTATCTCGAACAAAGCGGGGATTATGAGGGATTGGGGGTGCTGCGCTATTACCTGGTCTACCGCGCTCTGGTGCGCGCCAAGGTGGCGGCGCTCGGCGGCGCAGTGGCGGGATGCCGCGATTATCTGGAACTGGCGCTGACTTTTATCGCGCCGCCCGCGCCATTCCTGGCGTTGACCCACGGCCTTTCCGGCTCCGGCAAAACCACCCTGGCCGGAGAACTCGCCGCAGCCGCCGGCATCATCCGCATCCGCTCCGACGTGGAACGCAAACGCCTCCACGGGCTGACTCCCGAGGCGCGCAGCGCTTCGCCGCAGGACGGCGGGTTGTACACTCGCGACGGGCATGTCCGCACCTACCAGCGGCTTGCTCAACTGGCTGCCGCCATCCTTGCCGCCGGTTATCCGGTGATTGTTGACGCCGCGTTTCTGCAACGCGAGGAACGCCGCCGTTTCACGGCGCTCGCCGAGAACCTGGGCCTACCCTGTTTGATCGTGGATTTGCAAGCGAGTCCCGATCTGCTGCGGGAACGCGTCGCCGCACGGGAAAAAGCCGGAAAAGACGCCTCTGAAGCCACCCTGACGGTGCTGGAAAAACAACTGACAAGCGACGAAGCGTTCGATGAAAATGAAAAATGCCGGGCCGTCCAAGTGGACGCCCGGCATTTATGTGTGGAAGAAACGCTTAAATTCTTCCGGAAGCAATCATGTCTTCAATCTGCATTTCCGCCAGCGCCCAATAACGCATCGGGTCGCCGTTGAAGCTGTCTTGCTCCGCGAGGTAATAAGCGGCTTCCTGAATCATGTTGTAGCGCTGTTCGGCATTCACGCCGCCATCCTTTTTTGCGCCGGCCCGCTTCGTAGCGGGTTTCTTTTCCGCAGCTTTGGCAGGAGCCTTGGTTGCCGTTTTCTTTTCAACGGCAGCCTTCGGTTCAGCTGCGACGCTCTTGGCGGTGGTTTTCTTGGTTGTTGCCTTGGTAGTGGTTTCAGCCATGGTGTATTCCTCCAGTATCAGGTGAAGCAGTACTGCCTAATTAAAACTAATTACTTGACTGAGGCGGGATGTTACAGCCCATCCATGACAAGCGCATTACAGTTTACCGGAATCTGCCCGACGAAGCGAGCGATCCGGCAAAAGCCGATATTTTTCCGTGTCTTTCCGCTGGTTCTGAATGAACCGGGAAACCGTGATTTCCTTGCCATCCCTGGCAAAAACCACCTCGAAATACTGATAGTTTTTGAAGACCTCTTCGATGTTCAAATCCTGCCCCGGTTCCCAGGGTTTTTGCGTCGGATCGAAGTTCTCGAAGTAATACGGCGTTCCCGGCTCGAACGGGGCAGCCACGGCGCTACCCGAAACCAGCCCAATTATCAGCAACAGCAAAGCGCCGATCAGGGCTTTCATCATGCCGTCCCACCCACCGTCAATCCATCCACCCGCAGGGTCGGCTGACCGACGCCCACCGGCACACTCTGGCCTTCCTTACCGCAAGTGCCGACGCCGGGGTCGAGGCTCATGTCGTTGCCTATCATCGAAACGCGGGTCAACACGTCCGGGCCGTTGCCGATCAGGGTTGCGCCCTTCACCGGGTAGCTGATTTTGCCGTCTTCGATCATGTACGCTTCCGCCGCCGAAAACACGAATTTGCCGCTCGTGATGTCCACCTGTCCGCCGCCGAAATTGGCGGCATACAAGCCGTGTTTCACCGAAGCGATGATTTCCTTGGGGTCTTTGTCGCCGTTCAGCATGTAGGTATTGGTCATACGCGGGATAGGAATGTGCGCATAGGACTCGCGGCGCGCGTTGCCGGTCGGCTTGACGCCCATCAGACGGGCGTTGAGGGTATCCTGCAAATAGCCGCGCAGGATGCCGTCTTCAATCAGCACCGTACATTGGGTGGGGTTACCTTCGTCATCGACATTCAGCGAACCACGGCGCCGCGCGATGGTGCCGTCATCCACCACCGTCACCCCGGCTGCCGCCACCCGTTCGCCGACGCGACCGCTGAAGGCCGAACTGCCCTTGCGGTTAAAGTCGCCTTCTAGGCCATGGCCGATAGCTTCGTGAAGCAGGATGCCCGGCCAGCCGGCTCCCAGCACCACCGTCATGGTGCCCGCCGGGGCGGGTTGCGCATTGAGGTTGATGATGGCTTGATGAACGGCTTTTTGCGCGTAATCGTGGAGCACTTCGTCGCTGAAATAAGCATAGTCGAAACGTCCGCCGCCGCCCGCGCTGCCCTGCTCGCGTTTACCGCCTTCTTCGGCGATGACTTGCAGCGAGACCCGCACCAGGGGCCGCACGTCCGCCGCCAGCAACCCGTCGTCGCGGGCAATCAGCACCACTTCATATTCGCCCGCCAGCGAGGCCATCACCTGGGTGATGCGCGGATCGAGGGCGCGCGCATAACCCTCCAGTTTTTCCAGCAAGGCCACCTTCTGGGTGTCCTTGAGACTGCCGATGGGGTCGTGCGGCAAATACAGTTCGCGCGGCACCGCATTACGCACCGCCTGGACGCTTTTCCCACCGCCTTGCGCCGCAATCGCGCGGGTCGCCTGGGCGGCCCCCAGCAAGGCCGGCAGGCTGATATCGTCGGAGTAGGCAAACGCGGTTTTTTCGCCGGTCACGGCGCGCACCCCGACCCCCTGATCGATGTTGAAACTGCCGGATTTCACCTGGCCTTCTTCGAGGCTCCAGCTTTCCGCGCGGCTGTACTGAAAATACAGGTCGGCGTAATCCACATCATGGGTCAACATGTTGGAAAACACCTTGCCCAGCGATTTCACGTCCAGCCCGTAGGGTTTGAGCAGGGTGGCGTCAGCGAGGGCGAAGAGGGTGCCCGGTTCGGGAGATTGGTTGGTGGTCATGGTTGTTCCTTTGTTGCGGACGCGCTGGGGACTATCCCCAAGGTGCGATGCGTCAGCGCCGGCAGGCTCTTGCGCAGGCTGGCCTGATAGTTGGGGTTGATTCCGGCGATGACAACCCCGGAACCGCGCGGCAGGCGATCCAGCACCACCCCCCAGGGATCGACGATCATGCTGTTGCCGTGGGTTTCGCGGCCTGAGAGGTGATAACCGCCCTGCGCCGCCGCAACCACGTAGGCGAGATTTTCCACGGCGCGGGCGCGCACCAGGATTTCCCAATGCGCTTTACCGGTGGTTTCGGTAAAGGCCGAGGGAATCACGATCAGATCGACATCGCCCATGGCCCGGTACAGTTCGGGGAAACGCAGGTCGTAACAAATCGACAGGCCGATCCTGCCGAACGGCGTTTCGACCACCACCACCCGGTCGCCCGGCTCGATGGTTTCTTCCTCGCGGTAACGTTCGTTGCCCAGATCCAGGCCGAACAGGTGAATCTTGTCATAACGCGCCGCCAGCTTGCCTTTGTCGTCATAGACCAGGCAGGCGTTGCGCACCTTGTCGGGCGCATTCGCTTCCAGCGGCAACGAGCCGATCAGCCAGATTTTGTGCTGTTTGGCCATGTGGCTCATGAATTTCTGAATCGGCCCTTTGCCTTCCGTTTCGCGCACCGCGATTTTGTCGTTTTCCTTGCTGCCCATGATGGCGAAAAACTCCGGCAGCACCACCAGTTTCGCGCCTTGCGCAACGGCCATGCCGATCAGGCGCTCGGCCTCGCTGAGATTGGCCGCGACGTTCGGCCCGGAAGCCATTTGAATCGCCGCCACGCGGCATACGCCGGGCTGCGCCTTGACCTTGGTAGTCACGTCACGGGTTTTGGGTTTGGCAAAAGAGGCGGTCTTGCTGGTCATTTTGTTCCTCGTAAAAGACTGAGTGTTACTTCAATGCGGATTTCCTCGCTGCCCGGCAAATCGCCGGACAACTCGATACGGGAGGGTTCGACGGACAGCGCAGCAAGCCAGCCGCGCAACTCCTCGGCGCGCAACTGGACTTCCTCGCCGTTGCCGTGATGGAGCTTGAGCAGCGCGTCGGGCTGGGCCAACCATGCGCCGACCGCCTGCCGCAACACCGGCTGGGCCAGCACCACGCGGGCGCTGCGCGGCTGTTCCCAAAGCTCTGCCGGGATAGTGAAAGTCGGGCCGGCCCAGGCGCTGAACGGCAGCAACAACGCCGCCAGCAATCCGGCAAAGCCGGCCCGACTCAGGATTGGCTGTGACTCAAGGCAGATAGGTTTCATGGGTTTCACTACGGGTGGAAATTTTTTCGACCAACGGATTATCCCACGTTCCCTGAATGCTGTATTCATAGGCGGCGATCTGATCCAGCGGGTCTTTGAGGAGTTTTTGCACAATCAGCGCGGTGACGCCGACTACCGGACTGGCGAGCAGCGCGCCCGCCAGCGAGACGCTGGAACCGATGGACGGCGCCACCCGCACCCGGATGTTCTGGGTCTCCGCCGCCAGGCTGGTTTCGCCCTTCATGGCGATTTTGGCCGCCGGGCCTTCGATTTTGAAATCGTCGCTGGCCATCACGCCGCGCCGGGTTTTGAGAGTGCCGGTGATTTCGTCGAAGGAAAATCCTTCGCTGAAAACATCGCGGAAATCCAGAGAAATCCGGCGCGGCAGGGCTTGCAGGCTGAGGATGCCGAGCAGCTTGCCGAGTCCCGGCTCGATTTTGGCGAACTGGCCGTTGTGCGCTTCCAGACGCAGATTGCCGGACAGGCTGGGGAAGTCGATATCCTGCGGGCTGCCCTGCCAGGACACCTGGCCTTCCAGCTTGGCGGTGCCGCTGCGCAGGGTGTCCGGGTAGCCCAGGCGGCCCATGAAATGGCCCAGATCGCTGACTTCCAGACGCATATTGACGCGGGTGGTGGGCTTGCGCCGCCACGCCTGCCACACCCCGTCCATCGCCAGAGTGGCGTCGGAGTTGGTGAGTTTGAGCTGTTCGATGCGCCAGTCGTCGTTTTCGTTAACCGCTTTCAGTTCCAGACGCCCCAGCTTGTTGCCCTTGAGCTGGAGCGATTCCACGCTCACGTCGAGGGCCGGCAGGTTTTCCTCGGGCGGCTGGGCGACGCTCTTGGTGTCCGCCTCGTGCGGCGATTCGGGAATATTCAGGTATTTCATGCGCGCCTCGATGCGCCCCCGTCCTTCTGGTTTCCAGGTCACCTGGCCGGCCATTTCGCGGCTTTGCACGTTGCCCTTCCAGTTTTCCCCCTGCGCCAGCGCCAGCAGGTTCACCCCGTTGAAGTGTTTGCCGAATACGTCGAGCCGCTCGCATTTGAGGTTGATCCCCGCCAGGCCCGGCGCGCCGCCGCCTTCCTGGCGGCGCAGCAGGTCGCGCCAGGCGTCGAGTTCCAGATAAGGCAGGTCGCCGTATAACCAGATACCGTTCTGCACCGGCTGCGCACTCGCCGCGCCAAGATTCACCACACCGCGTTCGATGCGCGATTTTCCGGCGTCGCTACGGCGCAGGAATTGCGCACTCGCCAGCTTGCCGTAAGCCATCGACCAGGTTTCGCTGGCCGGCCCGCTGAGCTTGCGTTCCAGACGGAACGGCACGGCTTCCCCGGCCTGTTTGGCGAGCGGCGGCGGCAACAACGACGCCAGCCCGAGCAGATTGGACTCCACCGCGAAATCGGCATTTTTCTTGCGCACCAGAATCAAGCCCTGCCAATCAGCCGTCCCCGACAACTGGCGAGCCAGCGGATGATCAAGCAATTTGGCGATGCCGCCCGCCGTGGCGCGACCCCGCAAATCGATGCGCACACTGCCGTCCTTCGCCGTTCCGCCGGCCAGCGTCACGCCGCCGCCCAGCGCCTGGAAAGTCAGGCCGGGGAATTTCACCGCGCTATCGGTGAATTCGACCTTGCCGTTGACTTGCTCCAGTACCGGCAATTCCTCGATCACCGTGACGCGGTTATTGGTGAATTGCCACGACCCGGCGACCTGGGTGTCTTTGGAATTCCGCAGGGGAATTTTGATCTTGAGTTGCAGCGCGCCGTTGCCGGTGGCGCGCATCCCTTCGGTGAAATGTTCGATCATCCCGGAAACCGGGCTTTGCTCGACGAATTTGAGCATATCCGCCGTCGGCCCCAGCGCCGTCCCGTCGATTTCCAGCATCTCCCCGGCGGGGGCCAGCAGATCGGGAATGGCGACCGTGACCCTGGCGATTTTCATCCCCCAGGTATTCGCCGCGCGGCCCACCACCTCCATGCGCGCCCCGCGAAACACCAGATCGGCGGCGACGTTTTCCAGCTTCGGCCAGCCCGGCGCATATTCCAGCGTCCCGCCGGTGACTTTGGCGACCACCTCGAACAAGCCTTTTTTCCCATCGGCGAACGGGAAATCAGCCAATGCGCCTTTCAGCCGCAGCCGCACATCCCGCGAGCCGCCGCCCAACACCGCCTGTTCCACCCAATCGCGGGCGTCCTTGCCCACCACCAGCGGCAGATAACGCCCCACCTGACGCCCATCGGCGCGGCTCAACTGTCCGCTCAGATCGATCTCGCCGGGGGTGCCGGGGATAAACCGATAAGTCCCGCTGGCGTGGCCAGCCAGATGGGCGTTGCTGAATTCGGCGCTGGCGAGGCGAAAATCCGTCCCGCCGGCGCGCGCCTGCCAGGAAGTGCGCGCCGCGAAACTGTCCAGCGCCAGCGGCAAAGTGAACAAACCGGGGAAATCCAGTTTCGCGGCCTGGCCCTTCAGATTCAGCAAACCGCCTTTTTCGCCGGCCTCGAAATTGCCGCTGAAGCGCGAAAAACCGGGAATCGTCGCGCCGCCCTCGGTCACGCGGAAAGCGCGCACCCCGAGATTCTCGAAACGCCCCTTGGCGCTATAACTTTTCGGCGTCAGCCAATCGCCTTCCCACTTCAGATCGAGATCGGAAAAAATCCCCTCCGGCTGAGCGCTCGCCAGCACCGCGCGCTGCTCCGGGGAAAACGGCAGATTCACCGCGAGCGCCGCCAGCGCCCCCAAATCCAGCCCGCTGATATGGATGTCGCCGCTATCCGGCTTGCCTTCCTTGCCCAGCGCATAACGCGCCTGCACATCGGCAGGCGGAAACGCCGCCCCATCCGCGCTGGTGAACGACAAACGGCGCGCCCGGAATTCAAAGTTCTGCGCCGCATAACGCCCGCCCAACCGCCCGCCGATGGCGCGCAACTCCAGACGCGGCAAATCCGCCGCCAGCCGCGCATCGATATCCGACAACGCCACCTCGGCAGTCACATCCGCCGGGCCATCCTGCTCCGCGTTGAACCACACCGTCACCTGCCCGAAACCGCGCTTCAGATCGAAAGGCAAATCGAACCACTGGCTCCACCCCGCCAGATCGGTTTTATCCAGCGCCGCATACAACGCCCCGCGCCAATCCAGCAATTCCGCCACCTTGCGCCCGCGCAAATCGCCACGGATATCCAGCGGCCCCGCCAGATCACGCGGCGGCACCGCGCGTAGCCCGAAACGATGATGGCTGCCGCTATTCTCCAGGCGGAAATTGAAACTGTGCAAAACCAGCGGCTGCGCCCCGCGCAACTCATCGTTCCAGGAAATCGTCGCATTCCGCACAATCACCCGCTTTTGCGCCAGCAACCAATCGGCAAACCCCGGCTCCTCGTCGCCCGCGCCCACCTCCACGCCGCCCACAAAAAACCGCCCGCCCGCATCGCGGCGTATCGCCAGCGTCGGATCGGACAACTCCAGGGTATGCAAACGCAACTCGCCCAACGCCGGCGTCAGCCACGACAAGGTGCTCTCCACCTGCCGCAAAAGCAGCGCAGGCCGCCCCTGCCGGTCATGCACCGTCAAATCGCGCAACAGCAGATAAGGCCGCAAGCCATGCCAACCGGCGTCGATCTCCCCGATAGTGACTTTTTGCCCGGCGCTTTTGCTGATCGACAACGCAATCGCCTCGCGGTAATCGCCGATATGCGGCAACACCCAATAACGCAACCCCATCGCCGCCCCGGCAAACAACAGCCATCCCACCACCAAAACGGTGATAACGACACGGAACAGCCAGCGGGTGGAAGTTTTCAACATGGAAAGACGGGGACTCGGCAAAACGCGCTTGCGGCGGGGAATTCCGCGATGAAGCACAAGCGCGATTATAGCCTGTAAGGCAGGTCTATCGGTGGGATTGGGAAAGGGGTGCGGCGGGGAGACGGGCAGATGAGGTTCATGACCAATGCCCGCCATGAACGGCACTCACCGCCGTTGAACAAACAGGCGTATGATAGTCCATAAGCAAACAATAATATACCGCAGATAACCAAATGAAAAACAATAAGAAACCTGCCGATTTTCAAGAAAGCTCAGTCTCCTCCGTACTCTATGTACGCTTGCCCTGCTGGAAAATCTATCCCGGTGGCGTCATTTACGTCGCGGACTATATCCACAAGCAGCGTCCCGACACCCAGCAATACCTGCTCGACTTGGCACTGGTCGCGCCTGCCGAACGTAAACGTGTGCTCAAGGAACACCTCACTAAAATGCAGCCGGAGGTGGTGGCTTTCTCCTGGCGCAACATGCAATCCTTCGGCCCCCACCCCGAAGACGACGCACTTGGCGTGGTGATGAATTTCGACCATTCGCCCAACTTGCTACGCCGTTTCAAGGCAGCGATAGCGGCGTTTTCCATCGTTTTCGACTACACCCTGAGCCGTCTGCGCAATTTCGGCTATATGAGGCTGGTGCGCAAGATGCTGCCCGATACGCGCATCGTCGTGGGCGGTACGGCAGTCTCGATTTTCGGCAAGTATGTCGCGGAAAAATGCCCGCCCAACACGGTCATCGTCATCGGTGAGGGTGAGGACACCATGCTGTCCATCGTCGATGGTTTCACGGCGCCGGTTGGCGAATATTTCTACAAGGATTGTGGCGGCCATATCGAACACCGCGAGCGCGCCGAAACCTTCGATTTGAGGCAGCTCACGGCGGTGGATTTTCCCTATGTCGAAACCCTGTTTCCCGACTTCAGCAGCTATCTGGGTGACGATATCGGCGTACATACCAAGCGCGGTTGCCCGCTGCAATGCCACTTCTGCCTGTATAACAAGATCGAGGGGGCAGAACAGCGCTACCGCGACCCGGTTGAGATTGCCAAGGAGGTTGAAACGCTGAACAAACGCTACGGCGTGAAAAAAATCTGGTTTACCGATGCGCAATTCTGTTCCACCAAGCGCAGCACCGAACATGTCGAACAAATCCTGGATGAACTGCTGGTGCGCAAGAGTGACATCAATTGGTCGGGCTACCTGCGTCTGAATCACCTCACGCCGGAAATCGCGCACAAGATGCTGGCTACGGGCATGGGCAGCCTCGATCTTTCCTTCACCGGGTCGCAGGAAATCATCGACAGGCTTACCCTGGGCTACAAACTGGAACAGCAGATGGACGCCTTCCGCATGTTCCGGGAAAACGGCTATACCGACCAGAAAATCAAGCTCTATATGCCGCTCAACGCCCCCGGCGAAACCGTCGAAACGCTGCGCCAGACCATAGACAAAATCAAGGAACTGTATGGCCTGTTCGGTCGCGACAACGTATTGCCGTTTATCTTTTTCATCGGCATCCAGCCCAATACCCCGGTAGAACGTCTGCTGATCGGACAGGGATATTTAAAGCCGGACTATAACCCGCTCACGTTCAACCCGTTCGTCATTAAGAAGCTGCTTTACAACCCAAAACCGCTCGGTCGCCTAATCGGTCGCGCCTACCTCGAAGCTATCGAATCGACCGACCCGAACAGCGACTATATCGGTCGCACCACCATGGACATCATCGAACGCGAATTGAGCCGGATCAAGCCACCGGCCAAACCAATAAGCGCAGCAAGATCAATAGGGTTAAAGATCAACGTCTCGATTGATTAAGAACACATAAAGAAGCAAGACATTAGGTGGCAGGTCACGCACATCTGCATCTACCCCACTCCCCAGCACCCTACCGTATGCACACAAGTCAAATCAAGCCGTTCGTGCTGAGCTTGTCGAAGCATGAATGGCTTGATTTGACTTGGATTTTTAATCCGTCCATCCTTCGACAGGCTCAGGACGAACGGATTAAAAATCAATGTCTTGGAAGATGTGTGCATACGGTAGCCCCAGCCCCCATTCAGACAGCCCGTAAGTCACTCGCCCGTCGTCTGTTTCTCCAATTTACCGCCGCCGCGCTGATGCTTGGTGGGCTGGCGTTTTCCGGGACGTCGCTTGGCGCGGGTATTGGGGGACGCTGGACGATCAGCTCAGGGTTTCCGAGAGCGCGGCGCTGAGCAGGGCGGTCATGCACCGTCAAATCGCGCAACAGCAGATATGGCCGCAAGCCATGCCAGCCGGCGTCGATCTCCCCGATAGTGACTTTTTGCCCGGCGCTTTTGCTGATCGACAACGCAATCGCCTCGCGGTAATCGCCGATATGCGGCAACACCCAATAACGCAACCCCATCGCCGCCCCGGCAAACAACAGCCATCCCACCACCAAAACGGTGATAACGACACGGAACAGCCAGCGGGTGGAAGTTTTCAGCATTGAAGAAGACAGAGACTCGCAAAACGCGCTTGCGGCGGGGAATTCCGCGATGAAGCGCAAGCGCGATTCATCGCCTGTAAGGCAGGCCTGTCGGTGGGTTTGGGAAAGGGGCGCGGCGGGGAAGCGCGAGATTTACGACTTCGTAGAGATCAGAAATTCACGCAGACCGTCGTAAAGGAAAAACCTTGGTGAGCCCCCGGCAAAGCCACAGGCTCACCTCTATGGAGTTATATTTACTTAACGCCTTACTTAATCGTCCAGATCGAATATTTCTGATTGTTCAGCATGTCGCCATCCGCAGCGGCCCCACTTCCTACGCCATAGCCGATTCCCAGCCAGCCGGATATGCCGGTCAAGTCCAGCGTCCCGAGATTAACGCTGGTGGTTCCCTTCAATACCCCGGTCTTGTAGGGGGTCAGTTGCGATACCTGATCCCATTTAATCAGCTTGTTGTTGGCATCCATAAAGTAGGTGACGTTCCCGATGTACGCGCCAACGTATATTTGGCCCGTCGCGCCATCGTCGTCGCTGCTCGGGGTAATGTTGAGCACCAGAGTCTGGCCGGGCGCGGCAGGGATGCTTGTCGGGCCGCTGCTGGTCTGGCCGGGAGTGGGGATCGTGCCGGCGGTGGGCAAACCACCCGTGCCATTGACGGTCAGGGTTTCGATGTGCGGTGTTTTCGCCGTTCCATCCCAGCGATACACTTTGCCGGATATCCCCCCCGAATAGAGTGTGCCGTCGGCGGACAGGCAGAAGCCTTGTGCGCCCTTGGGAGATAGCAACCCGTTGGTTGCATCTGTCCAGGTCGCGCCGTTGTCGGCACTCGTGGCCACATATCCGTACATTCCGGCAAACAACGTTCCGTCGGGCATAATGACGAACCCCACAATTCCACTAGAGCTGTAATACTTACTGTCCAGTCCCTGGTTGATCGCCTTCCAGGTCACGCCCTTATCCGTACTTTTGAATACGCCCTTGGTATCGGTTCCAGCATAGAATGCACCGTCCTTTGCCACGACGAGCGGCATTACGGCCCTGACGCCGGCCTTGGACAAGTCCTGGCTTACCGAAGTCCAGGTGCCACCCTTGTCGGTCGATTTAATAATATCCCCCATGTATACGCCCGCGTAAACCGTCCCATCTGTCGTTTCAATAAACGAATAGGCCGTGGGTGCGTAGATGCCGTTGCTCGACCAGGTTTTCTTCCAGGTCGAACCCTTGTCTGAACTCGTGTATACGCCATCCACGGAGCCGCAGTAAAGTGTGCCGTCGCTCGCCTCCATGACGGATTGAGGAGACCTTAACGTATTGTCTGCCAAGGCCCAATTGGCTCCCTTGTCAACGCTTTTGTACAGACCGGCATCGGTTGAGGCATAGAGCGTATCGTCCGCCGTCACGTTGAGGGATCGATAGTTGGTCGATTTCGGCAAACCGTTGTTCATCGCCGACCAAGTAACTCCCTTGTCAGTGCTAGCAAAAACACCACCGGACGAGGCCGCAAAAAACTTCCCATCCTTCGTCGTCACGATGGAGGAAACCATCGTCATATTTGTGGAGCTGCCGACAAGCGACCAAGAACCTGCTGCATGTCCCAGATTCCACGTCAAAAATAGCGCTATAAGAAAAACATACTGAAAAACCCGTTTGTTAAATGTCATTTCGTTCACCTTATCTATCAGTTGATTGAGATGCCTGACGGGTGCAGCCGCACTGCCTCGTCACATTTTGAGCGACTTTCGCGTTTCATCGAGACTACCCAATAGTCTCTGATCAGCATCATTGCCTGTGCCACAGCCAACCCCCAAAGCTGGGCATCTTAAATTAGACCAAAAATATTTTCCTCCAACCACTCACCAATTCTCACGCGCAGTCACACCCCGCGCCAACCCCCGCGCCAACCCCCGCATTCGTCACCCCGCACCACCTATTTTGCGCGGATCAATGGGGGCGCAATCTCGATTGATTTAGAACACTTAAAGAACAAGACACCAGGAGTAATATCACGCGCATCTACGGCTACCCCGCTTCCCCTGACAGACCGCCAACCTCCCGCATTTTCGTTTAAAGTTCGCTTTTTAAACGCTCACCCAAAATCATGAAGCCACTCACCTTTCGCCTGTTTCTCAAATTTGCCGCTGCCGCGCTGATGTTTGGCGGGCTGGCGTTTTCCGGGGCGTCGCTTGGCGCGCCGACGCTGGAGCAGGTTCGGGGGGTGATGAATAACCGCTCGATTCCGAATTGGAAAAAAGCGGCGGCGCAGGTGTCGGCGGTGCGCGCTGCGCCGCCGGACGCCAATTGGAGCGGGTACTGGCGGACCCTGGACGATCAACTCAAGGTTTCCGAGAGCGCTGCGCTGAGCCGGGCGGGCGACCCAAGCGACGCCAACGACCTGGTTGCGAACGCCTTTTGGCTGCGCGGGAAAATCCTGGCAGACGGCGCGGATGGGCGTTATTCATACGCTTACGCGGTCGTTTTGAGCCACATAAAAGACCCCGACGGGGATTACATGAACGAGGCGGCGACTTTTTTGTATCACGCCCGGCTGTCGCTCACCGTGGACAGCGCGCGGTGTGTCGATCGCTCCCGCGCGGAAGCGCTGATGGCGGGTTATGAATCGCAAAAAAACGTCCAGTCGCTACTGGAAAAAATCGGACAACTGCCCGCTGCGCAAAAGGCTATCGCCATGCTGGAAGCTATCGGCATCGAGGAAATGCGCGGAGAACGCCCGCGCAACGCGCTGCTTTGCACTCAGGGTGACCAAACTTCGCTGCGCGCTTTGAATCAAGAGCGCCGGATTCAAAAAGCGCCCGCCGGCAAAGAGGAGGAGGCGAGTATTCCCGAACGCGGCACTAAACTCACGATAGAAACCTCGGGCAGCGGCGCGGATTTCGTTGCGGACGACGTGTGGAAAAAACGTCGCCGCGAGATTCTGGATGAGCGCATGGCCGACGCCGCCAAGCGCTTATGAGTCGCCGCGCGGGGGGATGTGTCGCAGCGTCCGTCAGCCCCCTGCCCGGAAACCCGCGCCCCTGCTTGATCTCCAGGCACATGTCCGTCCCACCTGCCTCTCCGGGTTACTGGTCACTAACATTGCCGGGTTGGCGGGCTTCTCCGCGTTTTCCTTGCATTTCCACCGAACTTTCGCGCGCTTAATTCTACGTTGTCAGATTACGCTAACAGCAGGTTGGCTCCCTCCCCCAACGTGGATGGGGGTTGGGGTGGGGGCGATTTAAAATCATGCAGTTGTGATGATTTGCTCGCCCCCATCCTGTCCTTCCCCCGTTGGGGGAAGGAACGTACTAATGGCCCTGGTCGTCAATTCTGACAAAGTAGAATTAACCGCCCTGACGAATCCCGCTAAAATCCTGCGTAGATAAACCATCCATTTTTTCGGGGAGACAACTTCATGAACCGTTACCTTTCCAGCCTTGGTTTTGCTTTACTTGGCGCGTATTTTTCCTCGGCCCTGGCGGCTGACGCGACGTTTGCGCTGGGCGCCAAAGCCGCCGACATGCGCGCCCTGCTTTCCGCGAACACCGGGCCTTTGCGGCCCGCTTCAAGCGGGGTTCCCGATCTTGCTCCCTATCAGGATTTCGGCTTGGGGCTGATCCGCACCCATGATTTTTACGGGCCGCTGGATATGCCCACGCTTTACCCGGATTTCACCAAAGACCCGAAGTTGCAATCGTCCTACGTGTTCACCACGGCGGTGGGCAAGTCGCTGGACGACAAGTTCACCTGGTCGAGCGATACGGTGTTTTCCGCGCTCCAGTCCGCCGGTTATGAAGCCTATTTCCGCATCGGCGACTCCTACAACAACGTCAAGCCGCCCGCCAGCGACACTGAGCGCGCCAACTGGGCGGCGGCGGCGGTGGAAGTCCTGCGCCATTACCGCGAGGGGCAGTGGAGCGGTTTCCAGAGCAGCTTCAATTACGTGGAAATCGGCAACGAGCCGGACAACGCGACTTTCTGGCCCAAACCGGCCACCATGATGGATTTTTTCAAACTCTACGACCTCACTGCCAAAGCGCTCCGCGCTGCCTTTCCGACCCTGAAAATTGGCGGCCCCGGCCTCACTCAGGGGGCCTGTCAGGGCAGCGCCGGGCAAACCTGGCTGGCGGCGTTTCTCGATTACGTCAAAACCAATACCACGCCGCTCGATTTCCTCTCCTGGCACATCTACAGCAGCAACCCGGACGAGGTTGCGAGTTGCGCCCAAACCATTCGCGCGGCGCTGGACGCCAAAGGGTTGACCAATGTCCAAAGCCATCTTTCGGAGTGGAACACCGACGCGGAAAACAAGTCGCTGGGGCCGGGTGAAGCGGTGGCGTTGCGCGCCAATGGGCGCGGTGCGGCGGTGGATACGGCAAGCTGGATACGTTTGCAGGAAAGCAGCGTCGATCAGGCGTTTTATTACCGCGTCGGCGACCCGGTCGGCGGGCCGGCGAGTTTCTACGGGTTGATCGACGGCAGTTATGCGCTCAAAAAACCGGGGTTGGCTTTCAAGCTGTGGAAAACCGTGTCGGCCTATACCCAACGCCTCACCACCACCGCCTCCGGCAGCGCCAGCGGCCTTTTCGCGATGGGCGCGGGCGACGCCAAGGGCGGCTACGCGCTGCTGCTCGCCAATACCGGCACGGCGGCGAAAACCTGGACGGCGACGCTGCCCGACGGATCGACGCTCGACAAGCAGGCGGTGACGCTTTACACGGTCAGCGATGCGCTGGGCGTCACCCAGGTCGCCGCGCCGTATGGGGAGGTGACGATTCCCGCCGAAAGCGCCCAGCTCGCGGTGTTTTCCCCCATCGGCAGCGGCTTTGCGGCGACCGCGAGCGCCTCGGGCAGCGCCGCCAGCCTCTCCCTCACGGTGCGCCTCACGCCCGCTAGCGCCGATCAGGGCAAAACCGGCAACATCTACATCGGCGCGCTGCTGGGCGGCAAGTTCTACCTGCTCAACCGGGGGTATTGGCAAGCCTGGAGCGGCGGCGCGCTGCCGGTCTGGTACACCGGCACACTGGGCGGCACGGAGGCGGTTCTGCTCTCTGCCGCCGACGCCCGCGCCCTCGCCGGCGCACAGGTTTACGTGGGCTACGGCCAAAGCGAGGCGGACATGCTCAGCAACGGAAAATTCCGCCTGGTTTATACGCTGCCGGCGAAGTAACAGTGCTGTCTGGGGAGACGCATAGCGCGCTCTCCCCACCTTTTCCGCCCGCCCCACATTGGCCCGCTAGGTCGCCCGCGCCGGGGGGGCTATGCTAAACTGCATGGGTCTTCCGTTACCCTTCCTTTTTGATCATGTCCGGCAATTCCCTCGGTAAACTTTTTTCCGTCACTTCCTTCGGCGAATCCCACGGCCCGGCCATCGGCTGCGTGGTGGACGGCTGCCCGCCCGGTCTCGACCTGTGCGCGGCGGATATCCAGTTCGAACTCGACCGGCGCAAACCCGGCACCTCACGCCACGTCACCCAGCGCCGCGAATCGGATACGGTGGAAATCCTTTCCGGCGTTTTCGAGGGCAAAACCACCGGCACGCCCATCGGCCTGCTGATCCGCAACGAAGACCAGCGCAGCAAGGACTACGGCAGTATCGCGGAGACTTTCCGCCCCGGTCACGCCGATTACACCTACTGGCAGAAATACGGCATCCGCGACTATCGCGGCGGCGGGCGGTCTTCGGCGCGCGAAACGGCGGTACGGGTGGCGGCGGGGGCGATTGCCAAGAAATGGCTGGCGGCGCGTTACGGCGTGACGATACGCGGCTACATGGCGCAACTCGGGCCGATAGCGGTGCCGTTCAAATCCTGGGAAACAGTCGGGCAGAACGCTTTTTTCGTCGCCGACGAAAGTTTCGTTCCGCAGCTCGAAGCCTACATGGACGAATTGCGTCATGCCGGCGACTCGGTCGGCGCGAAAATCGCGGTCGTCGCCTCGGGCGTCCCGGTGGGCTGGGGCGAACCGGTGTACGACCGGCTCGACGCCGACATCGCCCACGCGATGATGGGCATCAACGCGGTGAAGGGCGTGGAAATCGGCGACGGTTTCGCCTGCGTGGCGCAGAAGGGCAGCGAACATGGCGATGAGTTGACCCCGGATGGTTTTCTCTCCAACCACGCCGGCGGAATATTGGGCGGCATTTCCAGCGGCCAGGACATCGTGGTGAATATCGCCATCAAACCCACGTCGAGCATCCGCATCCCGCGCCAGTCCATCGACAAGGCGGGCACCCCCGCCACAGTCTCCACCGAAGGCCGCCACGACCCGTGCGTGGGCATCCGCGCCACGCCCATCGCCGAGGCCATGCTGGCTATCGTGCTGATGGATCACGCGCTGCGCCAGCGTGGGCAGAACGCCGACGTGGTATGCGCCACGCCGAAAATCGCCGGTTGATCGCGCCAGGAGAAAGTCATGGGTTATGCGCTACGCCAGGAAGATTACGTGACACCCGAAGCCTATCTGGAAATGGAGATGGCCTCTCAGGAACGCCATGAATATGTGGATGGCGAGGTGTTTGCGATGGTTGGAACAAGTTCCATCCACAATGAATTGGCGTTCAACATCACCTCGCTATTAAAGAATCACCTCCGTGGCAAGCCGTGCCATATTTACATGGAATCCATCAAGCTGCGCGTCGAAACAGCCAATTGCTATTTCTACCCCGACGTGATGGTGACCTGCTCCGAGGCCGACCGGCAAAACCAGTACATCAAGAATGACCCCATCGTGGTCGTCGAAATCCTCTCGCCCTCCACCGCGCTTTATGACCGTGACCGCAAGTTCGCCGCTTACCGCCAGTTGGAAAGCCTTCAGGAATACGTGCTGGTGGACGCCGAACAATTGAGCATCGAATGTTACCGGCGCGCCGACGGCGGCGAGTGGATACTGCGCCCCTATCTGGCCGGCGAAACCGTCACCTTACACAGCCTGGGCCTGACTTTCCCGCTGGAGTCGGCTTATCAGGACATCGAATTACTCACGACGCCGACAATCGCGGGTTGATTCCTTTCAGGAGAAAGTCATGGGTTACGCGCTGCGCAAGGAAGATTACGTGACACCCGAAGCCTATCTGGAAATGGAGATGGCCTCTCAGGAACGCCATGAATATGTGGATGGCGAGGTGTTTTTGATGAGCGGGGCCGGCACCACGCATAATGACATCAACCTCAATCTAGCGTCGTTATTTCGCGAACATCTGCGCGGCGGCCCGTGCAAGGTACACGCTATCGACATCAAGCTGCGCGTCGAAGCCGCCAATTGTTATTTCTACCCTGACGTGATGGTGACCTGCTCTGAGGCCGACCGGCAAAACCAATACGAAAAACGTGAGCCGGTGCTGGTCGTCGAAATACTCTCGCCCTCCACCGCGCTTTACGACCGCGACCGCAAGTTCGCCGCCTACCGCCAGTTGGCGAGTCTCCAGGAATACGTGCTGGTGGACGCCGAACAATTGAGCATCGAATGTTACCGGCGCGCCGACGGCGGCGAGTGGATACTGCGTCCCTACCTGGCCGGCGAAACCGTGACCTTGCATAGTCTGGGCCTGACTTTCCCGCTGGAATCGGCGTATCAGGACACTGAATTACTCACTCAATAGAAAGGAACGCCTATGGAACTCGAACACCACGATCTGGCTCATGAATTTCCCGAGTTCAAGGATGTGATTCACGATCTGAAAGTCAGCAACGCCCATTTCGCCAAGCTGTTCCGCGACTACGACGAAGCCGAAAAGGAAATCCGCCGCATCGAGCTGGATATCCAGCCGACTTCCGACGTTTACGCCGAAGACCTGAAGAAAAAGCGCGTCCATCTGAAAGACGAGATTTACGCCATCCTGCGCAACGGAAACGGCAAGGCTCATTGAGCCTGCGCCAGCTAACCCGCCATGAGGTTTAGGAAAAGCCGCCCGCACCTGTCCGCCGGACAGGAACGGGATAACCTGTGGCGGGAGGGGCTGGCAACCCCCACCCTGCTTCACGCAACCATTCCGCTCTACCGCCATGTCACCGAGTTAAGCATGTCGGTCGGACTTTGCCTGGGAGCGCCGGCGTCTCGCCGGCCTGCCGGCAGGATGCCGGCGCTCCCACCCGCATCGGTCGAAAGCGTAATTTAACAACATGACGCCCCACCCTATTCTCTTCCCGGCTGACCGGAAAAATCCCTGACATGCCCGGCCTCCCCTACTGGCGTCTGTCCGGTTTTTATTTCTTTTACTTCGCCTTCGTCGGCGCGATGGCCCCATTCTGGGGGCTGTATCTCAAATCGCTGGAATTCAACGCCTTTGAAATCGGCGTCTTGATGTCGCTGTTCCAGATCACCCGGATATTCGCGCCCAACGCCTGGGGCTGGCTCGCCGACCACCTGGGGCGGCGCGTGGTGATCGTGCAGGCCGCCGCCACCCTGAGCCTGCTGACCTTTCTCGGGATGTTTTTCGTCACCAGTTTCTGGTGGCTGTTTCTGGTGATGTCGCTGGTGAGTTTTTTCTGGAGCGCCTCGCTGCCGCTGGTGGAAGCCACCACCCTCACCCATCTGGGCAACAAAACCGCCAAATACGGACGCATCCGCCTGTGGGGCTCGGTCGGCTTCATCGTCACGGTGATCGGGCTGGGTTATCTGTTCGATTTTTTGCCGATACGCACCCTGCTGTGGGCCATCCTCGGCCTGATGATCGGATTGATGGTGCTCTCCCGCTACATCCCGGAAGCCGCCGTCACGTCCCACGCCAGCGACGACGTGCCAATCTGGCATGTGCTGCGCAACCCGGCGGTGCTGGCGTTTTTTGTCGGCGGCTTCCTGATGGCGGCGGCGCATGGGCCGTATTACACCTTCTACTCGATTTACCTGGTCGATCACGGCTACAGCAAAAGCAGCGTGGGCCTGCTGTGGTCGCTGGGCGTGATCACCGAAATCGGGATATTCCTGGTAATCCCCTTCCTCACCCGTATCTTCGGCCTGCGCGGGATGTTGCTGGCGAGCTTCGGCGGCGCGGTGCTGCGCTTCCTGATGATAGGCTGGGGCGTCGAATCGGTCGCCGTGATCATCGCCGCCCAGTTCCTCCACGCCGTCACCTTCGGCGTCTACCACTCGGCGGCGGTGGAAATGGTGCATCGCTTCTTTCGCGGCAAACACCAGTCGCGCGGCCAGGCGCTCTACAACAGCGTCACCTACGGCGCCGGCGGCACCCTCGGCGGTCTGTATTCGGGCGCGATATGGGATTCCCTTGGGGCCTCGCTAACCTTCACCCTTGCCGCGCTGTGCGCGCTGCTGGCGTGGGGATTGGCGGCGTGGAAGCTGAAACTGTGACGCCTTGACCAGCCAACTGTGACGCGCTTTGTCGAACCGGCGAATATTTGCCACGTACCCCAAACCCACCTACACTGAAACGAAATCGAAACAGGCCGCCTTGGCATCCCATATCGGGATATCCGACCTTTTGGCTCTGAGAAACAACCATGAAAATCCCACCTAACCTCATACGTTTCCTGAAGCTATTCATTCCGTCGTCGGGCATTCTGCTCCTCGTTGCTTTCAGCGCCATTTATCCGGACATCAAGTATCGGCTCGCCACATTGGAAAACCGGGAGGCCGAGCAAATAGATATCTCCGCCAACATCATCTCCGTCGAATTTGAATCGATCACCGCCGACTTGAAATTGCTCGCCAACAATCTCGCCTTGACGCGCTACCTCGACGGCGGCGCCACGGCAAATCGCGGGGATGTTGTGCAAACTTTTTCGGATTGGGCGAAAGAGCGGCGGATTTACGATCAAGTGCGTTATCTGGATGCCGATGGAATGGAAATATTCCGGGTCAACCTCGAAAACGGCGTTCCCGTCAACGTGGCCGGAAACGCCCTGCAAAGCAAGGCGGGGCGCTATTTCTTCAAGGACACGCTCAAACTGAATCGAGGTGAAGTCTTTGTTTCCCCGCTGGATCTGAATGTTGAGCACAATCAGATTGAGCGCCCCTTCAAACCGATGATCCGTTTCGGCACCCCCGTTTTCGATAGCGCAGGACGTAAACGTGGCATCGTGCTACTGAATTACTACGGCAACAGACTGTTGCAGAACTTCAAGAAAATTTCGGCAAAGGATGGTGATGCAATCTCCTTGCTCAATCGCGAGGGATACTGGTTAAGCGGGCCGAAAGCGGAAGACGAGTGGGGCTTCATGTTCAAGAACCAGCGCTCCTTCGCCAACCGTTTCCCGGACGTATGGAAATCCATCTCGACTCAGGAGCGGGGAAGCCTGCAAACGCCCCAGGGATTATTCGTTTTCACCACCATCTACCCACTGCTTCCCCAACATCATTCATCAACCGGCTCTGCATTACCCACCGGAAGTAGCCAACAGGCGCTGTCGGCTGACGAATATTCCTGGAAAATCGTCTCCCACACGCCGCCCGAGCTGATTCCGGGCTGGAGCAGCAACCAGTATCCCGTGACTTATTCCCTGTTTCTTGGAACTATAGCCCTGATTGGGCTGGGCTGCGGCTATCTGGCGCATTCTCTGGGAACCCGCCAACAAGAACAAAAGCTGATGTCGGAAATTGCCGTCACGCTTGGCGAAGGACTTTACGTACTGGATCAGTATGGCCGAATCGTCTTCGCCAACCCCACGCTCAGCCGTCTCCTGGGATGGACGCACGAAGAATTGAAAGGACAAAATGCCCACACTCTTTTCCACCATCACCTGGCCGACGGGACACACTGCCCTGAAGACGCCTGCGAAATCGGCAAGGTCATCAACTCCGGCAAGATGTATCACTCGGATAGTGAAATATTCTGGTGCAAGGACGGTACAGCGCTGCCGGTGTCGGTAATTTCCTCACCCATCGTCGAACAGGGAAAAATCGCCGGCTCGGTGGTGACGTTCCAGGACATCACCCAACGCAAATATTATGAAGAAGAGCTACGGCGCGACAACGAACAACTGGACGCCATCCTCAACGCCATTACCGAGAGCATTCTGCTGCTCGACCGGGAAGGTGTGGTTCAGGTCATCAATCCCACCGCAGCCCATCGTTTTGGAAAGGAACCCGCCGAACTGGCAGGCCGGAATATCTTCGACTTTATCCCGGAAGATGTGGCGCAAAGCCGCAAAGCCGTGATGGCGGAAGTCATCGCCAGCGGCGCTAGCCGGCATATCGAGGATTGCCGCGCTGACCGCGCTTATTCGATCTTTTATTACCCGGTGCTGGACGCGGAAGGGAAAGGCAAGGCGATAGCCATCTTTGCCATTGACATCACCGAACGCAAGGACGCGGAAAACAAGTTGGTCGAAAGCGAGGCTCACCTCAGAACCATCGTCATGAATGAACCCGAGTGCATCAAAATCGTGGATGCGCAGGGGCGTCTATTGCAGATGAATCCGGCAGGACTGGAAATGATCGAAGCCGACTCGCTGCAACAGGTGGCGGGATGCCCGGTGTTGGATGTCATCGCCCCCGAATACCGCGCGGCATTTGCGGCCATGCATGAACGGGTGCTCGCCGGTGAAACCGTGCAAATGGAATTCGAAGTCCTCGGACTCAAGGGCGGACGCCGCTGGCTGGAAACCCACGCCGTACCCATGCAGGACAACGGCAAAACTGTACATCTGGCCGTCACCCGCGACATCTCCGCCCGCAAGCGTACCGAGGAAACGCTGAAAACACTTAACGAAACCCTGGAACGGCGCGTTCAGGAAGGCATCGCCCAGAATCTGGAGCAGGAACACCTGCTCATCCAGCAGTCGCGCTTCGCAGCAATGGGCGAAATGATCGGCAACATTGCCCACCAGTGGCGGCAACCGCTCAATGCGTTGGGTTTGTTGCTGGCCAATATCAAGGACGCCAACGACTTTCACGAACTCGACACCGCGCTGATCGACAAAAGTACCGAAAAGGGACAACAACTGGTTCAGCAAATGTCTGTCACCATTGATGATTTCCGCAACTTTTTCAAACCGAACAAAACAAGGCAGAATTTCAGTCTCGTCAAAGCCATCGAAGACACCATCCAGATCGTCAGCACCAGCTACCGGAATCACAATATCGCCATCATCGTTAACGCGTCCGAAGATATCCAGGCAAACGGCTTTCCCAATGAGTTTTCCCAGGTGTTGTTGAACATCCTGTCCAATGCCAAGGACGCGCTGCTGGAAAAAAACATCAAGAATGGAAAAGTCGAAATCAGCCTGTTTCAACGCGAAAACCGGGTGGATATCGTCGTCGGTGACAATGCTGGCGGCATTCCGGGCAACATCCTGCCGAAAATCTTCGACCCCTATTTCACCACCAAGGAAAAAGGCACTGGCATTGGCCTCTACATGTCCAAGATGATTATGAGCCACATGGACGGGAATATCGAAGCGCACAATACCCAAGACGGGGTGGAATTCACCTTATCGATTCCACCTGCGGCAACTTCACAAGCCTCTTGTTTGGCTTAACGCTTTTCCATTTCCCGAAAAATGACCTCATCCCCCCCCCTCGGACACCTCGCCACCCTGCTTAGAATATTCGGGGTAGCGGTGCTTTATGCGCTGCTCTCCAGGCTTGTTCTGGCGCATTTCTCGGTCAACGGCGTCATCAGCGTAGTCTGGCCGTCAAGCGGGCTGGCTCTGGCAGCAGTCCTGTTGGGTGGAAAACGTTATGCCGCAGGGGTATTCCTCGGCGCTTTCCTGGCGAACGCAAACGTGCTCACGCCGGGAACGGCGCTCCTGATTGCCGCAGGCAACACCCTGGAAGCCCTTGCCGGGGCCTGGCTGCTCACCCGTGACGGCAAGTTCGATTCACGCTTCCAGTCTCTGCGAGATTACCTGCGTCTGATCGTGCTGGCCGGTTTTTTTGCGTCCGGAGTCAGTGCTGTCTGCGGTAGCGCTACCCTGTGGATTACCGGATTTCTACCCGCAGACAGCTATGTGCGCAGTTTGCTTCATTGGTGGATGGGCGACGCCATCGGCGTCGTGTTGGTTACTCCGATTATGCTGGTGTGGCGGCAAATTCCTACGGACTGGTTCAAGCCCCAACGGCTTGTCGAAATTGTGCTGGTGTTAGGGCTGACGTTCCTGATCGGCCAGGTGATCTTCCTGAATTGGTTTTACGATACGCTGGGCGCAGTAGCACGGGGTTACTGGATGTACCTTTTGGTCACCTGGACCGCGGTCAGACTGGGAACCCACGGTGTCGTGTTTCTGGTGCTGATGGTGGCGATTCAGGCGCTGACCGGGGTGGTGCAGGGTACCGGTTTTTTCGCCGACGACATGACAAAAACCCAACTGGCGAATTTCTGGTTCTACATGGTGATCCTTTCCCTGTCCGGGATGGCGCTGGCGACCTATATCTCCGAGCGCAACCGCAGCGAGGAGGCGTTGCGCAAGTTCGCCCGCGCCGTGGAACAAAGCGCCAATACCGTAGTGATTACCGACATCGCCGGCAACATCGAATATGTCAATCCAAAATTCAGCGAAACCACCGGCTATACCCTGGAAGAAGCCAAGGGGAAAAACCCGCGTATTCTGAAATCCGGCCACACCGGCGACGAGGAATACCGGCGCATGTGGGAGACCGTCCTGGCCGGCCACGAATGGCATGGAGAGTTCCACAATAAGTGCAAGGATGGCTCGCTGTATTGGGAGTCCGCCACGATCAGCCCGATTCGCAACGAAAAGGGGGAAATCGCCAACATTCTCGCCGTCAAGGAAAACATCACCGCGCGCCGTGAAGCGGAATTGGCCTTGCAGCAGCTTAACCAGGAACTGGAACAGCGGGTACGGGAAGAAGTCGGCAAAAACATGTCGCAGGAACGGATGATGATCCAGCAGTCGCGCCTGGCGGCGATGGGGGAAATGATCCACAACATCGCCCATCAATGGCGGCAACCCATCAACGCGCTGACCTTGCTCCTATCCAACATCAAGGACGCCTACGACTACAACGAACTGACCGGGGAATATCTGGACGGCGAGGTCAAGACCGGGCAGCGCCTGATTCACGGGATGTCCACTACCATCGACGATTTCCGCAATTTCTTCCTGCCCAACCGGGAAAAGGAATTTTTCCTGGTCAACGATTCAGTGGAAGACGCGATCCGGTTGGTCAAGGACAGCTTCGCCGTCCACGGCATCCAAATCTGTCAGGAAGGCGGCGGCGAGCCGTGTATCGTTTTCGGCTATCCCAACGAATTCGCGCAAGTCACGCTAAACGCCCTGACCAACGCAAAAGAAGCCATCACCGCCGGGAATCAGACCGGGGCAATCCACATCGAAATCGGCAAAAATGACAGCGTGGCGACGGTTACGATCCGCGACAACGGCGGCGGCATTCCTCCTGAAGTCCTGCCAAAAGTATTCGACCCGTATTTCACCACCAAGGAAAGCGGTTCGGGCGTCGGTTTGTATATGTCGAAAATGATCATGAAAAACATGGGGGGAGACATTGCCATAAGGAATATCGAAGGCGGAGCGGAAGCATTCCTTTCTTTGCCGCTGGCCGAGTCGCTTGATATCCCGCCCAACCAGTCCTGACTTCAAACAGGAAAAAAAGGGCTTTATCAGAAACCTCAAGACCGGCGAAGCCCGGAATAGGGGAGCGCCATAGACTGGGATGACGACGTATAACCTCGGTGTTTTGCCGGCGACACCCGCTTCGGGATCAAAAGGAAAATCGTTATCCGTTGCGGTCGCGCCCACCACGAAGATTTTCCGGGTCTGACAATGCCACAGGGCAATCGCACTATATCGTTCCCCCCCTTTGAAAAAGGGGGGTTAGGGGGGATTTCGCCCAAGGTGGAATTGCCGCCACCGCTGAAATCCCCCTCAATCCCCCTTTTCCAAAGGGGGAGGCGGGTTGGTCGAAGCATGAAATCCGTCTTTCTTCCATATAGTGCGATTGCCCTGGACAACGCCACCAAACGGCTTGACCCCAACACCAAAAATCGATTAAATCGATATATTCGATATAATCGATCTCTTCCATGCAAAAGGATTATCTCACCCCCGCCGAAGTGGCCGAATGGCTGATGGTGTCGCCCATCACGGTGCGCCAGTGGGCGGACAAAGGCTGGCTGGCGGCCCTCACTACGCCCGGCGGACACCGCCGTTTCGCGCGCGACGCCGTAGAGGAATTCGCCCGCGAGCGCCGCCTGCGCTTCAACCGCCCTGCTTCGGCGGCACGGATTCTGGTGGTGGATGACGACACCCAGCTCGCCGGGTATTTACATGAATTGCTCCACACTTCGCTGGAAAACTGTACGGTGGAAATCGCCCGTAACGGTTTTGAGGCTGGCCAGAAGGTGCAGATATTTCGCCCCGGCCTGATCCTCCTCGATTTGATGATGCCGGGCATGGATGGCTTCGAGGTATGCGCACATCTGCGCGCCACCCCGGCGACGCAGGACATCCGCATCATCGCCATGACCGGCTTCGCGACCGTGGAATACACTTCCCGGATCATCGCGGCGGGCGCGGAATTGTGCTTCACCAAGCCGCTCGACGCCCCGGCCCTGCTGGCCGCCATCGAGGCGCGCCCCCTTACAAAAAACCCCGGAGACAAACCATGAACGACGCAACAAACCCCGCCACCATCCTGGTCGTGGAGGACGACAACCAGTTTCGCTCTTTCCTCGAAGAATATCTGGAGCTGTCCGGCTATACCGTGATCAGCGCCAACAACGGCAGGGTCGGGCACGAGTTGTACCGTTCCCGCCACCCGGATATTCTGCTGACCGACATTTCCATGCCGGAAAAGGACGGCCTGGAGTTGATCCGGGAGATCAAGCGGGAATTCCCGAAAGCCCGCATCATCGCGATTTCCGGCGACTTCAAGGGATTTTCCGACATATTACTGGAAGTGGCGTCGTTGTTTCGCGCCGACGCCATGCTCCGCAAACCCTTCGAGATGCACGTTCTGAAAGCCGAAATCGAACGGCTGATGAATCCCGACAGCCCCGCCCCGGCTCCCGCCGCCTGACGTATTTTTACCATTCTGCTTAGCTGGCCGCCCCGATGAGCCTTAAATGGAAAACCGTGCTGTTTCTGGTCGCGCTGCTGCTGACGGTCACGGCGGGTTTCGTGCTGCGCGAACAGGATGTGCTGGAGCAGCAATACCGGGCGCTGCGCGATAACGAACTGGGCCGCCAGGTGGCCCTGTCACGCGAAGCGGTGCGCCAGCGTCTCGCGCAATTGCAGACGGTGGCGGGGATAGTGGCGATGCGCAACGATGTGCGGGAATCGCTGGGGAAAGGCGGCGCGCCGCGTTTCGCCCAGGATTTCAGCGATCAGTCGAGCGCCCTGCAAATCAATATGGGACTGGTGTCGCTGCGGGTCATCAACCGCGACGGCGCGCCGGTCGAGGAAAACAGCACTTACGGTTCGCCCGACGCAGCACAGGTGAGTACCGGGCCATTCCTCGCCAAACACATGGAAACGATCCGCTCCGAACATCCCCAATTTCATGCGGCATGTCAGGCGGAATGCCTGCTGTTCGCCTGGGCGCCGGCCCTGCACGAAGGCCGTGCGGTCGGCACGGTGATGGTGGCCGCACCGATTACCGACGCCATCCTGGCTTTTTACCGGGTGACTCATGCCGACTTCGGGATTGTCTCGACCGCCGCCCTGCCGCCATCGGGCCGCCCTACCCTGACGGATGGCGCAACCATCATGGCCTTGACCGGCGGCGCACCGGTGCGCGAAGTGGTCAGCCGCATCAAGAAAGTCTGGCAGACCAACAGCGCCGGATTCCGCCGCCAGGAAATCCTTCACGAACAAAGCCGCTACGAAGTGGCGCGCTGGCCGGTTGATCCGCAGATGGCGGATCTGCCGGCGGAATTCATCGCCGTCACCCGCGTCGATGAGGCCCATGCCGCCATCCAGCAGGTCTTCCGCACCACCATGCTGGGTGCCGGCGGGGTGTTGCTTTTCGCGCTGGCGATTTCCTGGTTGCTGACCCGGCGTTTTTTGCGCGGCCTCAAGCTGACTGCCGACGCGATTCATCTGCTCGGTGAAAAATCCTATCAGGCGGTGCGCGAGAAACTCGCCCCGGTATCGCGCAAGCTCTATTTCCGCGACGAACTGGACACCGTCAACCGCATCACCCTGGAAGTCGCGGATATTCTCGAAGCGCTGGAAATTGAGGTAGGCCACAATCAGGACAAGTTGATCGGCATGGTTGCGGCGCTCGAACGCGAACACGAATTCGTCGCCGAACTGATCGACACCGCACCGGTGCTGATCGTCGCCCACAACACCCACGGCGAAATCACTTTGGTCAACCTGTTCGCTGTGGAATTGACCGGCATATCGCTGCAGGACTGGCGCGGCCAGTCTTTCGTGGAGTGTTTTTTCCCGCCCGAAGAGGCCGGGCAAGCCCGCACCCTGATCGCACAGGCGCATCGGGACGGCAACGCGGCGCGTCAGGAATCCACGCTGGTTACCGCCATCGGACGGCGTGACATCGTGTGGGTGCATTGCCGCCTGGCGCTGCACAGTTCGGCGGAACCGCTGATGTTGTCAGTTGGCCAGGACATCACCCTGCTCAAGGAATTACAGGCGGAAAGCGAGCAACGCCTGCGCCAGTTGCAGCTTTCCCAGAAAATGCAGGCCATCGGCCAGTTGACCGGCGGCATCGCCCACGACTTCAACAACATTCTGGCGAGCATCATGGGTTATACGGGGCTGGCCCGCGAACGTTACGCCACCGACAAGGAAGGCAAACTCGCCCGTTATCTCGATGAAGTTTACCGCGCCGCCGAACGCGCCCGCGATCTGGTCGCCCAGATGCTGGCCTTCAGCCGGGGCAGCGGCAGCGAACGTCATCCCGTGCCGCTCCCGCCGCTCATCAAGGAAGTCCTCAAGATGCTACGCCCGGTTTTCCCGGCGTCGCTGACAATCACCACGGAAATCGAGCAGGTTCCGCCGGTCACCGCCAATCTGGTGCAGTTGCAGCAAATCGTGATGAATCTGGCGATCAACGCCCGCGACGCCATCCACGAACGCGGCAACATCGTCATCGGCCTGCACCGCAGGCAGATTTTCGACGGGGAATGCAGCGCCTGCCAATCCGCCGTACACGGCGATTTCGTGGAAATATCAGTCACCGATACGGGCTGCGGCATCACCCCGGAACATCTGCAACGCATCTTCGACCCGTTTTTCACCACCAAGGCCGTCGGCAAGGGCACCGGCCTGGGACTTTCGGTGGTGCATGGGCTGGTGCACGACTTCGGCGGTCATCTTCAGGTGGAATCGACACCCGGCGCAGGCAGCGTATTCCGCGTGTTACTGCCGGCGCCGGCGGATGTCGCAACGCCCTCGACAACGCCGGGAAGCGCTGCGGAACCGGCACTGGAGACCAGCGGCGCAATTTCCGCCACCCGTGTCCTGATAGTGGACGACGACCGCTCCATCGCCTATTATCTCGGCGAATTGCTGGAAATGCGGGGGATGCGGGTCAGCGTGGAAACCGATGCGGCCCATGCGCTGGCGAATTTTTCCGCACAGCCCGGCGACTTCGATATGGTGCTTTGCGACCAGGCCATGCCGGCCTTGACGGGCGTGGAACTGGCAAAACGGATACGTGAAATCCGGCGCGACCTGCCCATCATCCTGTGTAGCGGAAAATGGGACACTGAAACCGAGTCCCGTGCGCTCGAACTCGGCGCCGTCAAACTCATCGGCAAGCCAATACGCACCGAACTGTTGTTTGAACTGATCAACGGGTTTATCAGTAGTGATCCGAAAAATTGAATAACCAGGTAAAAACAGTTTTTAGTTTTGAGTGGTAAGTGTTTAGTTGCAGAATGCGCTTCGCGCCTGATTCAATCCCGACGCGCTTCGCGCGGCGACCTCAACTAAGCACTAAACATTCAAAACTGTTTTTGTCTTTCACTTAATTCTACTTTGTCAGATTTCAAGACAAGTGGGTTAGTACGTCCCTTCCCCACACGGGGGAAGGACAGGATGGGGGCGAGCAAACTATTCAACCAATTGATTTTGAACGCCCCCACCCCAACCCTCCCCCGTTGGGTGAGGGAGCTAAAACCGTAGCGCACCAATCTGACTAAGTAGAATTAAAACATCTTATGGAACACGTTTGCGATTCTGAACCCCACCCCTCGCCGCCCCCGGCGGGGTGGCGGAAACACCTGCCGCAACTGCTGCTCGGCCTGGCCGCCTGCCACGCCGTCGAAGCAGCGGCAATCGATCTGATCGTCCACCCCGGCGTGACGACACCCGGACTGACACGTCCGATGGCGCGCGCCCTGTTCTCGATGCGTATGTTGAACTGGCCGGATGGTCAGCCGGTGCATGTATTCGTGCTGGCCGAAGAAAACCCCTCCCATCAGAGCATGGTCAAGGAAGTCCTCGACCTCTACCCCTATCAATTGCGGGAAGCCTGGAACCGCCTGATCTACACCGGGGTGGGGCAAGCCCCCATCCAGGTTTCTTCCGAGCAGGAAATGAAAAAGCGCGTGGCCGCGACCCCCGGCGCAATCGGTTATGTTATGAAAGTTAATGAAAATGAATCCCTACGCACACTTGCTGTCCGCTAAACACCGCGTGGTTCTCGGCGTGTGCAGCCTGCTCTGTGCCGCGGCTGTTCCCGCTCTTGGCGAGGAAATGCAGTTCCACGGTTTCTTCGGCCAGTCGCTGATCTCGACCAGCGCCAACAACTTTTTCGGTAAAACCGACAAACAGTTGTCCGCCGAATACACCGAACTGGGGGCCAATCTCTCCTACCGCGCCACCCCCAAACTGCTGCTTTCCGGGCAAGTGCTGGCGCGCCACGCAGGCAAAACCGAAGACCCCAAACTGCGCCTCGACTACGCCTTTGCCCAATACACTCCGCTCGCCGACGAAAAAACGCGGCTCTCGGTGGCCCTCGGCAAAGCCAAATTCGCCTACGGGTTCTACAACGACACCCGCGACACCCCCGCCGCCCGGCCCGGCATCCTGCTCCCCGAGTCGATCTATTTTGACCGCGCGCGCGCCGCTTTCCAGGCCGCTACCGGCGTCCATCTGGCGCTGGATCACACCTTCGGCGCAGATACCCTGGGCTTGCGCCTCGCCGCCGGGAAAAACGACGTGGGCGAACGCAACATCGAACTGGCTTTCCTCGAAGGCGACCGCCCCGGTTATCTCGATGACGCGCGCGGCGCACACTGGCAAGTCCTGTACGACCACGACGGCGGGCGGGTAAAACTGGCTTACAGCCATTCCGTCGCCACCACCCAGTACCGCCCGGCAGCCAACGATTTCATCCGCCCCGGCCAATTCGAACGGGTCGGACAAGTGCTCTCGGGACAAATCAACGATGCGCGCTGGTCGATCACCGGCGAATACGCGCAGCGCCCGGTCACCTATTTTGGCTTCGGCCCGCTCATGGATTTCCGCACGGTGGGCGAAAGCGCCTACCTGCAAGGCACCTGGCGTTTCTCCCCGGAGTGGGACGCTTTCCTGCGCTACGACGTGTTTTATTTCGACCGTGGCGACCGCGACGGCAGCGCCTATGCGGCGCGCACCCGGCGACCCGCGTATCTGCGTTATGCCAAGGACTGGGTGGTCGGCGCACGTTATCGTTTCGCCCCCGGCTGGCAGGTCGCCGGCGAAATCCACGCCGTAGACGGACTGGGCTGGCTGCCCCCCGCCGATAACTGGTCGGGAAGCTGGCAAACCGGTTCGCTCGCCCCCGATCTGTCGCGGCGCTGGAACATGCTGCTGATGCAGCTTTCCTACCAGTTTTAAGCCGGCCCGGGCGACTGTTCCGGGTTGACACACCCTCCCCCCCGGAGTAACTTGTCGCCCACAGCGCCGATTTGAGATCAGCTTGCGGGCGCTATAAAAATCCAGCTAAAAAGAGGGAAAACCCGATTTAGCACAAGCTGATCGGGTTTTTTGTTTTTGGAGGAATCAAAATGGACGACAACTACGACCTGGAAACCCTGGCGATCCGCGCCGGCATTGAGCGCAGCCAGTTCAACGAACACTCGGAGGCGCTTTATCTCACCTCCAGCTTCGTATTCAAGAACGCCGCCGAGGCTGCCGCGCGCTTTGCCAATCAGGAGCCAGGCAACATCTACTCGCGCTTCACCAATCCCACCGTCACGGTTTTTCAGGAACGTCTGGCGGCGCTGGAAGGCGCACAAACCTGCATCGCCACAGCGAGCGGCATGTCCGCCATCCTCGCCTGCGTAATGGGCCTCTTGTCGGCGGGCGACCACGTGGTCGCCTCGCAAAGTCTGTTCGGCTCGACCGTGCAGCTATTCAACAATATCCTCGCACGGTTCGGCGTCGCCACCACTTTCGTTTCGCAAACCGATACGGCGGCCTGGGCGGCGGCGGTACAGCCCAACACCAAGCTGTTTTTTGTGGAAACGCCGTCCAACCCGCTCACCGAAATCTGCGACATCGCAGCGCTCGCGCAACTCGCCCACCGGCACGGCGCGAAGCTGGCGGTGGACAACTGCTTCTGCACGCCGATCCTGCAGCGCCCGCTCGATCTGGGCGCGGATATCGTCATCCACTCCGCCACCAAATACCTCGACGGGCAGGGCCGTGTGCTCGGCGGCGCGGTGTTGGGCAACAAGGACCTGCTGGAACCGGTTTACGCCTTCCTGCGCACCGCCGGGCCGACTCTCTCCGCCTTCAACGCCTGGGTTTTCGTCAAAGGCCTGGAAACCCTCGCGCTGCGTATGGAAGCGCACAGCCGCAACGCCCTGGAACTGGCGTTATGGCTCGAACAACAACCACAAGTCAGCCGCGTCCTGTATCCCGGCCTGCCATCCCATCCCCAATACGACCTCGCCAAACACCAGCAGAAAAGCGGCGGCGGCATCGTCGCCTTCGAGGTCAAGGGCGGCCAACAGGCTGCCTGGCGCGTGGTTGATGCCACCCGCATGATCTCCATCACCGCCAACCTCGGCGATGTCAAAACCACCCTCACCCATCCCGCCACCACCACCCACGGACGGCTCTCCGCCGACCAGCGCAACGCCGCCGGAATCAGCGACGGCCTGCTGCGCGTCGCGGTGGGGCTGGAGTCGGTGCGCGATATTCAGGCGGATCTGGCGCGGGGATTGGCGGGATAATCCTAAATAAAGCAATTCGAACCGCAAAGGCGCAAAGACGCAGAGGAAAACAAAAAATTATCCGTGTCAGATCGTTTATCTAGCGGGTGAGTGCGGAACACTCCGAATCTTCTTGAATTCTTTGCGTCTTCGCGCCTTTGCGGTTCTGAACTGAGGTTTGTGGGGTAATCCGGCATATTGACAGGCAATACCGGTTTCACTATGGTTCCATTATGGTTCCACTCAAACAGGAAAGATTATGTCCGCCATCACCCTGAAAAACATCCCGGAAGAACTGCATCAACGCCTCAAGGAAAGCGCCGCTACCCACCACCGCAGCCTCAACAAGGAAATCATCGCGCGCCTCGAAGCCCAGTTTTCCCCCGCCGCGCTTGATCCCGAAACCCGCCTCGCCGAATTGCGCATATTGCGCCAGCGTGAAGCGGTCTATGCCGTGCCCGAAGAAATCGACGCATTGAAGCGCGAAGGCCGACCATAGGATGATCGTCGCAGACACCAACCTCATCACCTACCTGCTGATGGAAGGCCCCATGCTGCCGCTCGCGGAAGGCGTGTTCCGCCGCGACCCCGAATGGCTCGCCCCGGCCCTGTGGCGCTCGGAATTCCTCAACGTGCTGACCGGTTTCATGCGACGCGGGCAATTGAGTACAGGTGGCGCAATCGCCTACTGGCAACAGGCCGAATCCCTCATCCAAACGACCGACACCGAATCCGCCCCCACCATCCTCCAACTCGCCTGCAGCAGCGGCTGCACCGCCTACGACTGTGAATTCGTCGCCCTCGCGCAAAATTTCGGCATTCCCCTGGTCACGGCGGATCGCCAGGTTCTCAACGCTTTTCCCGGAATCGCGGTTTGCCCGCAAGAATTCCTGGATCGGTAATAATAAGCAAGAAGGGCGGCCTCAGCCGCCCTTCTTGCTTATTCACTCAAGCCCAACCTACTTGAGCTTCTTGATTCCCAACACGCCGAGTACGTATTTTTCGTAAATCGGTTCGGTGGTGCCTTTTTTCATCTTGCGCAGGAAATATTTCTCAAAGGCGATTTTGGCCAGGTGCACCCATTTACCTTCCTTAAACCAGTTGACGTTGCGCGGCGGAATTTGCGGCATCGCCACGAAAGCCGCGCCGGTATCGCCGAAGTCCGCCAGACAAATGGCGTTCCAGGTGCCTTTCTGGTCGGGCTGTTTGCCGTCCAGCACGGCGCGGATGTTGTGCGCGGTGGCGGTGACCATGGATTCGATCATGTAACCGGTCTTGGGGGTGCCGGTGGGTACCGGGGTGGCTTCGACCGGGGGAATCGCGACGCATACGCCCACCGAATAGATGTTCTGGAATTTGGGGTTGCGCTGGTAGGGATCAATCAGGATGAAGCCGCGCGGATTGGCGAGGCCTTCGATGCCGAATACGGCGTCGATACCCTTGAAAGCAGGCAACATCATGGCGTGTTTGAAGGGTAATTCGTGTTCCTTCTTGACGTTACCCATGTCGTCGTGTTCGGTGACGAACATTTTGCCGGCTTCGATTTTGCTCACCTTGGCGTTGCAGATCCATTTGATGTGGCGGTCACGCATCGCCGACTCCATCAGCCCCTTGGAATCACCCACGCCGCCCAGACCGAGGTGGCCGATGTAGGGTTCCGCCGTCACATAGGTCATCGGCACCTTGTCACGGATTTTGCGTTTGCGCAGATCGGTATCCATGATCATCGCGAATTCATACGCTGGGCCGTAACAGGAGGCCATTTGCACAGCGCCCACCACCACCGGGCCGGGATCCTTGACGAATTCATTCCACGCCTTGCCGGCTTCCACGGCATGATCGACATGGCATACCGAGTGGGTATTTTTGCCCGGCCCGAGACCTTCCACTTCGTCGAAAGCCAGCTTGGGGCCGGTGGCGATAATCAGGAAGTCGTAATCGACGATTTGCCCGTCGTCCAGTTCGACCTGGTTTTTCTCGGGGTGGACGCGCTTCGCGGCGACCGGAATAAAACCGATGTTCTTGCGCTCGAAATACGGCGCGATGGGGATCGTGATGTCGTCCTTGGTGCGCCAGTTGACGGCCACCCAGGGATTGGAGGGAACAAACTGGAATAGCGGGGAATCGGAGATGACGGTGATTTTGTCCTCGGCGCGCGCTTCTTCGCGCATTTCGTAGGCCATCGACATGCCGCCGATACCGGCGCCCATAATTACGATATGTGCCATGCTGCTCTCTCCTTACCAGACGAAAATCTTGTGCATGGCGTCCAGACCTTCGTCCACCAGCGGTTGCAAATCAGCGGGCGTGTCTTCCTGGTCGTAGGCGAGCGCGGCATACATCGACAGCGATTGCAGTGCGCAGGCAACTTTTGCGACTTCGGCAGCAGTCGCCGCGTCCATCTGGACACCTTCGCGCAATTGCCAGTTTTTCTTTTCGGTTTTGTTCATCTTGTCCATTCTCCTTGGTTTATTAGATGCTGATGCAGCAGGTTGTACCTTGCCTCGTCGCGATTTGGCGATTTAGCCGCGCCTGGCGGGATGCGATGCAAGGCGCAAATTGCGCGGTGTGGCCGTACCACACAAGCCATTTGCAACGCCGCAGCGCGCCCGCCGGACGATGGATAAATCGGCAAATCGTGGCGAGGCAAGGTATATTATTGTTCTCTCCGGAATGACTATAACATGCACGATTGTGAAGACTCGGTTAAGTAAATGCAGTTTTTAGTGTTGAATGTTTAGTTGAGGAATGCGCTTCGCGCCTGATCCAATGGCGGCGCGCATCAACTAAACACTCAAAACCGGAAACAGCTTTAGTTTAACTCCGGCAGCGTAATCAACAGCGGAATAATTGTGAACGACAAACATCAACGCGGCTTTACCCTGGTGGAAATCGTGGTGGTCGTAATCACTACCGCGATCCTCGCGGCATACGCCATTCCGCGCATGATGGGGCCGGGTGAATTCGCGGTGCGCACCAACGCCGACCGTTTGCTGGCGGCCTTGCAATACGCCCAAACCCTGGCGCAACGGCAGGGGGTGCCGACCAGCATGGTCTATACCGGAACAACCATCTCCGTGATGCAGAACGGGACGAATGTAAAGCTGGCAACCGAACGCGATTCCTCCGGCGAATACGTCTTCGACGTTCATCCTGACGTGACGATCGTTCCCCAAGCGCCCTGCGCAACCAACACGGTGACTTTCGGCGCTAACGGCGTCTCGACGGTCGGTGTTCGCTGTGTTTACAACATCATCGAAAACGGTGCGACACGTTTCACCGTCACCGTCGAAACCAGCGGGTATTCCTATCTTGGCACGTAATTCCCAGCGCGGCTTTTCCATCGTCGAAGTCATCGTCGCCATCGTGGTGGTGTCGATGCTGGCAACCGCGTTTTTGTCGGCGTTTTCGTCCGTGCTGAAAAACAGCGTTTCGACGTTGGACATCAATATCATGGAAGGAATAGCCAGCAGCGAACTGGATCGGGCGCTGTCCGGCACATTTCAGTCAGCGGTTGCATTGTCGGGGGTGCCTGCAACTGTGGTAGTGGAGGGTAATTCCTACTCGATTTCCTATACCGGACGCAGTTCGGTCAGCGGGGTAACGCCGCTCATTTCCAGCCTGCACCTCACGGTAACCGTGGAAACAGATGCCTGCATCAGTTGCGTGAGTTTGTCGGGGGACACCTTCGATGTTCAATAAATCCCTGAAGACGACCACCACGCAAGCGCAAAAACAAGGCGGCGTCACCCTGATGGAGATGGTCGTCACCATTGTTCTTTTTTCCGTGATGGCAAGTTTGGGCGCCCTGCTGATCAGCAAACTGTCGCCTTCATACGTCGTCACCACCCAGACCGAGCAAACACTTTCCGCTCGCGAAGCCGCGTTGTGGCGCTTGTCCGAGGATTTCCGCCAGGCCTTGCTGGACGGAACCACGCAGACCGGTTGTATGTTGTTGCTGAATCGCGCCAGCGGCGTCGGCGGCGCAAATGGCGAAACCGTGTTCACCCACTTCGTCTCCTACGAATGGTTCGCCGGTACCCGCCAGTTATGGGTGTCGGATACCCTGACCAGTTCGCTGCTGCTCAACAACGTGGATCACTGTCCTTTCGCCTATGCCAGCGGATCGGAACGGGCTCGTCTGATGGTCAGTTTTGTCCATGAATCCCTCGGCCCGGATCCCATCGGCATCCCGGTTTCCACGGTGTTTTATACCTACGTGAACGGCCCCTACGTTGCAACGGCGGTGCTGGGCGGTGCGGCGGTCAGCACGGTGACCATTAACGGCTATTTCCCTGGTATCGCAAGCGGCATTCCTTCGAGTGTATCGTTCTCACCATTCGTTTCATTTACTTTAATGCCTGCCACCATCACCCAGATATCCGCCACCGTCACTCCGATTGCTTCAGCCACCGTTGACGTAACCGTCTCTACCGTTGAAGGCTGGAGCAAATTGAAACAGGCCTTCCAATTCCCATGAGATCACGCATACAACAAAGCGGCGCTTTTATTCTCGCCACCGTCATATTCCTGATGGTGGTGGGTGCGGTGATGATGTATTCGATGACCAATCTGGCGCAGGTTACCAGCGCCACCAGCAGCGTTGCGGTAAACGGCAATATGGCCCTGGCGGCGGCGCAGAGCGGGTTGAAGTATTGCCTGGCGCGTCTCGACACCAGTGATTGCTCATCCTCTCCCAATCTCGAAGGAATTTCGCCGACGCCGTGTATCGTTACCATCGCTGACGGTTGTACGGCAGCGCCCACGCCGTCGCTCTGTTTTATCATCAGCACTGCGTATTGCCCAAATTCGACCGACCCGACCTACGGCGGCAGGAAAATCACAATTCGGGTTCAGAAAACCCTCGGCGGATACCAGATGATCCCAGCATCCAGACAAGTAATGACTCTTCCATAACTATTCCCCCGGTGGAACCGAGAGCATGCAACATGCGATCATCTCCCGGTTTTAGGAACGCCCTTTTTCACGGCGGCTTCGTTTCACCACTGGTCGCCCCGAAGGCGGGCCTCCCACCACCATTTCAGCGTTGTCCCTATCCCGGCATTTCAATACGACCGGCTCCGGGCATGTTGCAGCCCCGCCAATCTGGAGCGCCGGCGTCGCGCCGGCCTGTCGGCAGGATGCCGGCGTTCCCGGTTCCGCTGTGGTCGCCAATCCATTCTTTCCCGTCATCCCCCACCCCCCGCCAAACAAAAAAACGGCTACCGGAGACCACGCCGATAGCCGTTGTGCATTTCAAACCGGCGTGTTTATTTCGCCGAATAACGTCCCATCAAACTTGCTTCGCCGAGCACCCGTCCGTTGATGGCGCTGAGGAAATCGGCGCGTTTTGCGGTGGCGGGCAGGCTGATGTTGCCGTTTAGCGCATAGAGCTTGAAATAATAACGATGCGTTCCGGACGGCGGGCACATGCCGCCGTAACCGGCCACCCCAAAATCGCTCAACGCCTGTTTGACGCCGCCCTCCTGAGTTGCGCCGAGCGGATACCCTTCCGTCAACGAAGTGGTGGAAGCCGGGAGGTTGTAGATGATCCAGTGTGTCCACACCCCGCCCGGCGCATCCGGGTCTTCAACGATCAGGGCGAAGCTCTGCGTTCCGCCGGGGGCTGCCGTCCAGGCCAGCGGCGGCGACATGTCCTTGCCCTGCAAATCGCTACAGGCGTGGTTGACCGGCATACTCTGGCCCTCGCTGAAGGCCGTGCTGGTCAGCGCAAAACTCCCCGCCGAGGCTTTCGCCTGGGCAAGCAGCGCGGCGACCGAGCCGACTTCAATAACACTGGCCATCGCCACGCCCGCAGGCAGATACAACACCCGTTCGCCCTGCACCGCCACATAGCTGCCGACGCCGCTGTAAAAACGATAGTAATACTCGCCAGCGGTGGCCGAGACAGCCGGCGGATGGAGGAGAGTCGGATAGGTTCGTTCCGCCCAGTTGAATATCGTGTCGGCGTCCGCCGTCGAGGCCGCCTGGGCCGTTCCGCCCAGCATCGCCATCATTACAAGAATCGTTGCGCACAACAGTTTTACGGTTTTCATGGTCACTCCTTGGTCGGGTTGGGAACGATTCAACTATAGCAAGTTGTTGAACAGGCGAGCGCCTGTGGACATCGACAATTTCTCCAGAAAAACCCGAAGAAGTATTCGTGGACGCACTGCTCAAACGGCAGTGCCGACGACAGGAGGCGCATCGGTCGATCTGATTTTCCAGGGACACGCGATTGATGCGCTTCGTCCCTCAGCACATCCTACAGCCCATCGTTCAAGCAGCAGCTGGTAGATGTACTGGAGCGCCGGCGTCTCGCCGGCCTGTCGGCAGGATGCCGGCGCTCCTTTGTGTGGGGTGCGGCAGATGCCCGGAGATCAAGGAAGGACGGGCTTCTCCGGGCAGCCATCTTGACCGGCAGGCGCAATCAATGCGCGTTTTTCTTCCCGGACTTTGGTTGAAAAAAACGGCGTTCCTGAGTTCTCGCACCGCTGCCCTCTCCCCCGGCCCCTCTCCCGCTCTCGCGGGCGAGGGGAGTAAAGCGCTTCTTCTCATGCCGCCAATTTCGTAGGATGTGCTGACAAAGGAAGTGCGTAGGATGTGCCGACGACAGGAGGCGCATCGTTCGAGCAATTTTTCCCGGAACACGCGAGTGATGCGCTTCGTTCCTCAGCACATCCTACGCCCTTTAATCGGTTGCCCGGCGGATCAATGCCCTTCGGTCAAATGGGAGCGCCGGCGTCTCGCCGGTCTGTCGGCAGGATGCCGGCGCTCCTTTGCGTGGGGTGCGGCAGCTGCCCGGAGATCAAGGAAGAACGGGCTTCCCCGGGCAACCATTTTGACCGGCAGGCGCAATCGATGCGCGCTTTTCTTCCCGGACTTTGGTTGAAAAAACGGCGTTCCTGAGTTCCCACACCGCTACCCTCACCCCCGGCCCCTCTCCCGCTCGCGCGAGGGGAGAAAAACGCGTCATTTCACCCCGCCAATTTCGTAGGATATGCTGACGAAGGAAGCGCGTCGTAGGTTCCATACATCCCCCTCCAAGTTCGGCAAAGCGCTGGCGGGAGCATGATCGAAGGTGTAAATCATTACCCGCCAATTGCCTATACGAAAAAGCGTTCCCACTAACATTCCCCCATCCAGAAGGCGAATCTCAGCCGTTCTCCGCCAATCCGACCTTCCCCAGCATCGCCATCCCCCACGCCACCCCAAATCCGGTAACGTCGCTGCCCACTGCGCCGAGGCCGCCTTTGCAGCGACTGGCGGACAAGTCCATGTGTATCCAGGCGGTGTTTTCTTCGAGGAAGCGCATCAGGAAACGCGCGGCGAGGATGTGGTCGGCTTCGCCTTCCATGGTGCATTGCTTGATGTCGGCGATGTCGCTATCCAGCGCTTCTTCGTAGTCGGCATCGAGCGGGAAGGCGTTGACCCGTTCGCCGCTGCTTTTTCCGGCGATGACGGCCTGTTCGATAAGCTCTTCGCGGTTGGCGAAGATGCCGCTGTAGCGGTCACCCAGCGCGGTGGCCATGCTGCCGGTGAGGGTGGCGAAGTCGATCAGCAGGTCGGGTTTTTCGCGCGAGGCGAGGGTGAGGGTGTCGGCGAGCACCATGCGGCCTTCGGCGTCAGTGTGGATGATTTCGATGGTCGTGCCGTTCAACGCGGTCACCACGTCGTTTTGTTTGTAGGCCTTGGGGCTGATGTGGTTCTGGGCGATGGCCAGCCATACGTCGAGATTGACCGGCGTTGCCGCTTCGCCGGCGGCGAGGAGTATCCCCAAGGCGACCGCCGAGCCGTTCATGTCTTCGTGCATGTTGTGCATGTAGCGGGCGGGTTTGAGATTGTGTCCGCCGGTGTCGAAACAGATGCCCTTGCCGACCAGGGCGACGGTTTTCAACGCGCCTTTGGGGCGATAACGCAGGTGCACGATGGCGGCGTCTTCCGGGTCGCTGCCTTGCGCTACCGCGACGAATGCGCCCGCGCCCAGTTTGCGCAGGCGTTTCATGTCGTATTCGTCGCGTTCCCAGCCATGTTCGGCGGCGAGTTTGGCGATGCGTTCGCGGTATAAGGCGGGGGTGAGTTCGTTGGCGGGCAGGTTGGTGAGTTCGCGGGTGAGGCGGTTGCCTTCGGCGAGGGCGCGGAGTGCGGCATAATCGCCGGCATCGCGATGCCCGTAAAGGGTGATGCCTTTGAGCGGTTTGTGTTCGTCCTTTTTCTTGCGGGTCGGCAGTTTGCCGGCATTCAGCAGGGCCACCCGGATTGCGGTTTCGGCGGCTTGTTTGCGCTGCCCTTCGTCGCCGCAGACGGCGATGGCAAGCTGTTTGGGCTGTTCGGCGAGCAACGGTTGCAGGGCTTTGCGCATCGCGGCGTGTTGCTCGAAGGGGGTTTTTTCGCTATCCCACATCATCCACACCGCCACGCCGCCGTGCGGCAGGTCGCCCGCAACCGGGGTTTTGGCAAGTTCGGCGGGTTTCATGGCGCGCCGCTTGAGCAGTAGCGCGAGAATTTCCTGGCCGGGAATGTTTTCCTGCAACAGTTTGGTGACCGGCATGACAACCAGCAAATGGCTGTTTTTTGCCATCTGGGCGGCATCCATAGGGGATTGATTCTGAACGATCTTCGGCAGCATTTGGATTCCTCGGAAAATGGGCTATTGACCTGAACGGGCGATTCGGTCAATCATTACGGACACGGATTTTGTGATTCTTGTAACTCATATACAAGAGTTAAATTTTTTAATTATTAAATTACATGATGTTGCAACTCTTATGCAACACGTTATAACCAAACACGTCTCGCCAGGAGGTTTTGCGAAAATGACCCCGATTCCCGATAACGACCCCCAGGAAACCCAGGAGTGGCTGGATGCCCTCGACGCGGTGCTGGAATACGAGGGCGCGGAACGCGCCCATTACCTGCTGGAAAAGCTGATCGACAAGGCGCGGCGTTCCGGCGCGCACATCCCGTTTTCCGCCAACACTGCCTACCTTAACACCATCCCTGTGAACCAGGAAGATCGTTGCCCCGGCGATAGCGCGCTGGAGCGGCGCATCCGCGCGATGATCCGCTGGAACGCGGTGGCCACGGTGATGCGCGCCAATGCCAAGAGTCCCGGCGTGGGCGGCCATATCGCCAGTTTCGCTTCCGCAGCGACCTTGTACGACGTGGGTTTCAACCACTTCTTTCGCGCCCAGAACGACAGTTTCGGCGGCGACCTCTTATACATCCAAGGACATTCCGCGCCGGGCATCTATGCGCGCGCCTTCCTCGAAGGGCGGATCAGCGAGGAGCAAATGGAAAATTTCCGTCAGGAAGTGGATGGCGCGGGGATTCCTTCCTATCCGCATCCCTGGCTGATGCCGGATTTCTGGCAGTTCCCCACCGTGTCGATGGGTCTGGGGCCATTGCAGGCGATTTACCAGGCGCGCTTCATGAAATACCTCACCGACCGGGGCATCGTCGATTGCTCGGGGCGCAAGGTGTGGGCCTTCCTCGGCGACGGCGAAACCGACGAGGCCGAAACCCTCGGTGCGATTTCCCTGGCCGGGCGCGAGAAGCTCGACAACCTGGTATTCGTGATCAACTGTAATTTGCAGCGCCTCGACGGCCCGGTGCGCGGCAACGGCAAGATCATCCAGGAACTCGA
>CAYVIN010000004.1:0-105498 GCA_964451375.1 uncultured Sulfuricella sp. | reverse complement strand
TTTCTCCCCTCTCCCACGCGAGTGGGAGAGGGGCGGGGGAGAGGGCAGCGGTGCTCGAATTCAGGTAAACAGTGATTTATTTCGCCAACCCGGCAATTCGGAAAAAGATGTGTGCATGCGGTAGCCCGTCAAGGGAGAGGGCACTGGTTCCGGGGTGAAAAAACGTATGGTTGTCGGGCGTTTCCGCATTGCTTTATCCCGTTCCATCATAATGTTAGTATCTACTTACGCTGACACGCCCGCCAGACGGCGATATGGCTGGAGGTTGTCTATCCACGAGGCGTTCCGGCAGGGTGCCTGGTATACCCGCGCCGATTGGGGGCGGGGAGGTTGAGGGGGGGCAGGTGTAGGGTGCAATAAGCGGTAGCGCATTGCACCGCAATGGCAATGTCACCACCATCTCCCCTTTTTACATCCGGCGCACTGCCCGATGGTTAGTGCGCCCTACTAGCTCTAAACGTGAAACTGCCACGAGCAAAAAAGCCTGTGACCCCATTGATCGGTGTGCTGCGCGGCTTCATCGCGCAGCGTCCGGTGGAATGATAGGTTGGACATCAACATGCGACTCTCCAACCAACCGAATAAAGCCACTTTTCATATTGTTCTTCTAGGTCGGGTGGCGTCGGAACATTCTCGCGAGCACTCTGCGCTCGTAGCTCGGCTGTTCTTTCTTCAAGGGTGTTCAAACCGACCGCAAGTCGTCGATCATTGACAGACTCGGGATTCTCAATCGGATAAGGATTAAGTTCACCGTTCTTAATTGGCTGGAATTGTGTCCCATAAATTTGGGGCTTTCCTTCATACATGCGAACACGATCTTCCAGCATTGCAGCCTGCCAAGGGATGACTTCGTTGTTGGAAGCGGCTTGCTTAAGCAAAGACAGGCAATGCCGCACAAATGGAGGATTACTGATGGCATGTTGGGCGATTAGCCACGCCGCCCATGCGCCGTCTTCACCAACAAGATTTTTTCCAGGCCAACCATATTGCTCGATGATGGCCGCAAGGCGAGCAGCATTGTCCTTATGCACTGCTTCCATACGAGGGTGGTAGCCGTGGCTACTTAGTGAGCCGTCGGCTACCAGTTCGTCCCTTACGGAAAGATCACCTTTTGCCAATGCGACAAGCTCCTGGCTCAGTGTTTCATTCGAGTATTGCATCAGCGCGTTCCTTTTGATGCCCAAAAGAAAGTAGACACCAATAAAATACGTATACTTTTACCGGATTTGTTTACAAACAAAGAAAAACCACAAATATTGTTCAAATTCAATGCTGCGTTGCTTTTGTCAGGCGGCATCCCGATTTTTATCACACCACCACGCCACGCCAAACAATCACCCGCCCGGTAAAACCGGGCGGGTCCCCGAAAAATCACGGCGATTTCTTCTCCGGCAACGCCTTCAGCGCGGCCTCAATACGGTTGGTGAGGGTTTTGATGATTTTCACGCGGGCGAAGTATTTGTCGTTGGCTTCGACCAGCGTCCAGGGGGCGATTTCGGTGCTGGTGCGATCCACCATGTCGCAGATGGCCTGTTCGTAGGCGTCCCATTTTTCGCGGTTGCGCCAGTCTTCTTCGGTGATCTTGAAGCGTTTGAAGCCGGTTTTCTGGCGGTCTTCGAAGCGGCGCAATTGCTCGTCGTTGCTGATGGTCAGCCAGAATTTCACGACCACGATGTTGTGGCGCACCAGTTGCGCTTCGAAGTCGTTGATTTCGCTGTAGGCGCGCATCCAGTCGGCTTCCGAGCAGAAGCCTTCGATGCGTTCCACCAGGACGCGGCCATACCAGGTGCGGTCGAAGATGGTGACCCGGCCCTTGCGCGGGATGTGCCGCCAGAAGCGCCACAGGTAGGGCTGGGCGCGTTCTTCTTCGGTCGGCGCGGCGATTGGGATGACCTGGTATTGGCGGGCGTCGAGCGCGCCGGTGATGCGGCGGATGCTGCCGCCTTTGCCGGCGGCGTCGTTACCTTCGAACGCGGCGATGACGGTGATCTCGTGGAATCGCGGGTCGCGGGTGAGCAGCGCGAGCTTGCCCTGGTATTTTTCGAGTTCGGCTTCGTATTCTTTTTTGTCGAGTTTCTGGGTGAGATCGAGCGTTTTGAGGATGTGTAAATCGTCGATGGAGGGCAGCAGCGGCGGCGCGGAGGCTTCGGCGGGTTTCTTTTTCTTGCCTTCGTCGTCGAGGCGTTTGCGGATGGCCTGGAGGATGACTTTGCCCACCGTCAGGCTGCGGTAGCGCGGCTCGGTGCCTTCGACGATGATCCACGGCGCTTCGGCGGTGCTGGTGTGGCGAATGACGCTTTCGTGGATGGTGCGGAATTTGTCATACATCTTGTAGTGTTCCCAGTCGCGGTCGGTGACGCGCCACCGGGTCTTGGGGTCTTTTTCCAGCACTTTCAGGCGTTTTTCCTGATTTCCCTTGGACAGGTGCAGCCAGAATTTGATGATCAGCGCGCCTTCGTCGGTGAGCATTTTTTCCAGGCGTTTGGCGCGTTCCAGGCTTTGGTCGAGGTCCGCGACTTTGGTGCGCCCGAATACCCGGTTGAGGATCGGCCAGGTGTACCAGGAGCCGAGGAATACGCCGATCTTGCCTTTCGGCGGGAGCGCCCGCCAAAAGCGCCACATCATCGGGCGGTCGAGTTCTTCGTCGGAGGGTTCGCCCATGCCGTGGGTCTGCACATAACGCGGGTCGAGCCATTCGTTGAGGAGGTTGACGGTTTCGCCGCGCCCCGCGCCGTCCACCCCGCCGACCAGGACGATAACCGGGAATTTGCTGGATTTGATCAGATCGAGCTGCGCTTCGAGGAGCGCTTCACGCAGTAGGGGCACTTCCTTGTTGTAGGTGGCCTTGTCGATTTTGTGGCCGAGTTCTGCGGATTCAAACATGGTGCTTTCTCCCTTTGCTTTTTTGGTGATGGGAAATAGGCGATGGGCAATGAGAGATGGGTGATGAGGCTGAACCGTCCAACCCCATCACCCATTCCCCATTACCCATCACCGTTCTACCAGAATGGCTTCTGGCTTTTGAAGCCTTCCCAGACTTGCCCGAGTTGGGCGAGGTGGATGCTGGCCTGGCAGGCGTTCCAGCCCATTATTTCACCGATGGCGCGCTCACGCAATGCGCCGGATTTGCCGGTGCTGCGCAGCTTTTCGAGAAGGGTGTGGGTGACGACGTGGTCGTTGAGAACACCGAGGCTGTCTTGCAGGCTGGACAGCGCTTTGAGGAACGGCTGGGTGGCGGGGCCGGGGAACAGGTGGGAGAGAAATTCGGCGGCGTAGCGCAGTTTTTTGCCGGCGATGCGCAGGGCGTGGCGTTCGACGGCGGTCAGGGCGGCCAGGTCAGCGCCGCGCGTGAGCAATTGCTGATGACGTTTGCCGAGTAATTTGGGCGCCCAAACGCGAATCGGGCGATCCAGCGCGGTTGTCTGTTTTTTGGTGAGGCCGTCGCGCCAGCTTTCGCGGTTCAGCCATACCCCGAGATTCAGCAGAAAACGCTGGTAGCGCTGCGACGCGGCGGCGTTGCGCGCTTTGTCGTTGGCGGCGGCGTCGATGGTCAGCGCCTGGTCGCGAAGTTTTTGCAGGGGCGCATCGTCGAGGCTGGCGGCGAGGATGGGCGGCAGGGTTTCGCTGATGAAGACATCCCAGTCGCGGGCTTCGCCGAGTTCGCCGGCAAGCCAACGCATTTCGTCGAGCAGCGGGGACTCGCGCAGGGTCGGGGCGATCCGCGCAAACAGGCCGGTTGCCGAACGCAGGCGGCGTAGCGCGACGCGCATCTGGTGGACGTATTCGATGTGGTTGCCGGTGAGCAGCCCGGCCTGATTGTTCTGCAAGTGGCTGATGCAGTTCCAGGCGATGGTCTGAAAAGCCTGGGAGGCGCTGACGCCGTTACGCAAGTCCACCCCTTTGGCTTTGCTGGGCTGCGGCGGCTGGGACGGAATACACAGGTCATAGCCGCGCTGCGCCTTGCTGGCGTTTTCCAGATGCAGGGGGGCGGCGTCGAGCAGCGCCACGGCGATTTCGTACAACACCGCCGGACTGCCGGATTTTAGTTCCAGCTCCACTTCGCTGATCGGCAGAACGCCGTTGACGCCGTTGATTTCACCGCGATCCAGGGCCATTTCGACGATCTCGCCGGTGCTGGATTCGAGCATCCAGATGGTGCGCTGGAATTCGGTGGTGAAGGCGCGCGTGAGCTGGTCGCCAACGCCCGGCGCGAGGAACAGTTCGGCAAGGCCGGGATCGTCGATTTTGGTGAAGTCGGGAAAATCGTGGGCCACCGGCGCTTCGATTTCCACCCGGCTGTGCAGGCCGGCTTTTACGTCGCCGCCGGATTTGACGGTTTGCACCCAGCGATTGCCGACACGCCGCACACGCAGGGCGACGCTGCGCTGCTTGAGAAGAAAATCGGGGGTGTCGAAATAGATGCTGTGGAGCTTTTGAGTGCGGGGTTTGCTGCGTTGCCAGCCGGGCGGCAATACGAAACGGCGGAGACGGGGAACATCGGTTGGGGCGACCAGCAGTTTCAACTCGACTTCCATCATTTCGTCTCCTATTCCTTCAGCCAGTCCAGCAGGGGTTGCCATTGCTCGATGTCGCGCTCCACTCGCCCCGGACTGAGGTCGAACAGGCTGACGCCGTCGCCGGCGGCCTGTACGTAGGATTGGGTGTCGCGCAAAAAAGTCAGCACCGGAAATCCGGCATTGTCGAGAAACAGTTCCAGCGTATCGGCGGCGCGGGTGCGCGCATCGACGCGCATCCCGATCATCGCCACATAGCTTTTTTCCTTGCGCACAGCCTTTTCGGCGCGCAGCAGGTCGATGAAATCCTGGGTCGCGGCCATGTCGAAGGCCGAAGGCTGCACCGGCACCACCACCAGTTCGGCGCGCTTGAGGGCGTTGCTGAGTTTGTCGCCGTGCATCCCGGCGGGGGAATCCATTATCAGCCAGTGCGGGCGTAATTCGGCAATCGCCTTGCGGCTGTCGCCGCCGCTCCAGCCGTGGATGGTGGGCAATATCGCCGGACGCCGCGCCAGCCAGCCGGCGGAAGATTGCTGACGATCCAGATCGGCAAGCATGACCCGTTTGCCGCAACTGGCGAAATAGCCGGCCAGATTGGTGGAAAGAGTGGTTTTGCCGCTGCCGCCTTTGGGATTGGCGACTAATATCGTGCGCATCAAGTCAGTCTGTGAATTCTAAGTGTTTAATTCTTAATGTTTAATGTTTGGGTCGCCTGCGGCGCAGGCGTTTAATTAAGAATTAAACATTCAACACTAAACATTGCCTTCAAATCATTTCCGGGGAAATGACGGCTTTCAGCAGCGTTTGATTATCATCGCCGCGCAAGCGGTTGCTTAACCACCATACCGCGCCTTTTTTGACGCTCCAGCCCAGCCGGCTATCCGCCAGCAGGTAAGCGGCCACTTCGCCAAGAGTCGGCTGGTGGCCGACCAGCATAACCGTTCCTTTGGCGTCAGGCCAGCCGGCGGCGCTGAGCAGCGCTTCCACCGAAGCGCCAACGCCAATTTCTGCATCGGTGGCGAATTTGTCGGTAAATGCCAGAGCGGTTTGCTGGGTGCGTTTGGCGGGGCTGACGATCACCCGGCAATCCTTGGGAAGACGTTCTTTAAGCCAGGCAGCCATAGCTGCCGCCTGTTTTTCACCCTTGGCGGTGAGTTTGCGCCCGATGTCGGGGAAACCGTCCTCGGCTTCGGCATGACGCCACAAGATCAAATCCATGATGGTTCACCAAGTTGATATCGGCTAGAGTATATAGCAGGAGGGGACTTCCAAACTACCTTGCAGGGAATCGCTCATGGATCAATTGTACGTATTCGCCACCAGCCTCGCGGTGGGGCTGCTGATCGGACTGGAACGCGAACGCAGCATTTCCGCGAAGGCCGGTTTGCGCACTTTTGCGCTGGTATCGCTGCTGGGCACCATCTGTGCGCTACTCGCCACGAAAAGCGGCGCATCCTGGCCGCTCGCGGCGGGCTTGCTGGCGGTATGCCTGCTCATCGTCACCGCTTACATCAACGCCCCCGCCATCGACGGCGACCCCGGCACCACCACCCAGGCGGCCTTGCTGGTGTGTTACGGCGTCGGGGCGATGATCTGGTATGGGTATTCGACCATCGCCATCATGATCGCCATCGCGACTGCGGCACTGCTGTATTTCAAGCCGGAATTACAGGGACTCAGCCGCACCCTGGAACGCCGCGATCTGCTCTCCATCCTGCAATTCGCCACGCTGTCCTTCATCGTTTTGCCCATCCTGCCGGATATCGGCTACGGCCCAAATCAGGCGCTCAACCCGTATAACGTGTGGCTGATGGTGGTGCTGATTTCCGGCATCAGTCTGGCGGGTTATGTCGCCTTGCGCCTGGTCGGGCAGCGTTACGGCGCACCGTTGCTGGGTGTGATGGGCGGCATGGTGTCGAGCACCGCCACTACCCTGGTCTACGCCCGTCACGGCAGAAGCGACGCCAAGCTGGTGCAGCTTGCGGTGCTGGTAATCATGATCGCCAATCTGGTGGTTGTGGTGCGGTTGGGTGCGCTGGGCGCAATTACCGCGCCGGCGATTCTTCCAGACCTGCTCCCCGTGCTGGGCGGCGCTTTGACGCTGGGTTTGCTCGTCACCGCCTATTGGTGGCGCAAGCTTCGCCAAGACGGTGAATTACCGTTGCCGGCGGTGAAAAATCCGGCGGAAATTCGCATTTCCCTGACTTTTGGAATGATCTACGGGGTGGTCTTGTTTCTTTCCGCCTGGCTCTCGGAATACGTCGGCAATAAAGGGTTGTACGCCCTCGCTGTGGTGTCGGGGCTGACCGATGTGGATGCTATCGCGCTGTCCAGTCTGCGCCTCTTTTCACTGGGCAAGCTGGGAGCCGAGCAAACCGTTACCGCCGTAACGCTCGCCCTTATCGCCAACCTCGTATTCAAGTTCGGGCTCATCGTTTCCATCGGCGGCGCGGTGCTGGCAAAACGCTGCGTGGCGAGCATGGGGGCCGTGGCGTTAGGGGCTGCGGCGATGTTATGGGCAATATGACAAAGCAATATTTTGCACGGTGTTGTTGTTTGATAAATTCGTGGAATAGTTTAAAGTAAGGCATTGACGAAAAAAGAAGGAAAAAGGGTAGCCGTCATGAAAAAGGAATTTTGGAAAGCGGATTGGTTCTGGGGAGTGGTCATTGCGCTGGCCTTCCTCGCCACCGCCAATACCGAATTGCTCCAAAGTCTTGAGCGCAAAGCTTATGACGTGGGTGTGCAATCTTCTTCCCGCGCACCCGGCGACAAACTGGCGGTAATTGCCATCGATGACCAGAGTATCGCCAATATGGGGCGCTGGCCGTGGCCGCGCGACATCCATGCAAAAATGACCGACATGCTGGCCGCCGCCCAGGCCAAGGTGATTGGCAATACCATTTTCTATTTTGAACCACAGCTTGATCCGGGGTTGGCGCACGTCAACCGGATGCTGGCGTTTTACGACAGTTCCAGCCTGAAAAACGCCAACGGTGACGCTACCCAACTCGGCGCAATGCTGGAAGAGGCCGAGCAAGCCCTGAACACCGACCGCAAACTTGCCGCCAGCATGGCTTCCGCGAAAAACGTCCTGCTTCCCGCCATGTTCCAACTCGGCGACCCGCGCGGCAAGCCAGACAAGCCGCTGCCCGACTATCTGCTGAAATTTGCCGTTCCCGCCGCCAACGTCAAGGACAATGTCGGCGCGGAAGCCTCCGGCTATCTGCCCCTGCCGGCGTTGTCCGCAACGCCGCCGATAGCCGAGTTGGGTTCGGTAGCCGCCGGCATCGGTCATCTCAACGCCAGCCTGGACGGCGACGGCAGTGTCCGTAGCGAACCGCTGGTGTTGCGTTTTTTCGATCAGTACATTCCCTCGCTGTCGGTTGCACTGGCGGCGAAAAGCCTGAATCTGGAACCCAAGGACATCCGCATCCGCCTGGGTGAAGGAATCAATATCGGCAATCTCAAAATCACCACTGACCCCTATCTGCAAATGCACACCTATTTCTACAAGGATCGTGACGGCAGATCGGCATTTCCGGTGGATTCCTTCTACGACGTTTATACCGGCAAGATTCCCGCCTCCAAATACCGCGACAAAATCGTCCTGATCGGCGCAACCGCCGCCGGAGTGGGCGCTGCGCAAGTAACGCCGGTGTCCCCGTCGATGGCGCCGGTGTTGACGCTGGCGCATTCGGTTACGGGCATCCTCAACGAACATTTCTTCGTCGCGCCAAACTGGGGATTCTGGGCCGAAAAAGCAGTGTTCCTGATTATCGCGCTGTACCTGATACTGCTCCTGCCGCGCCTCAAGGCCGGCATGGGGGCCGCCATCACCGCCGCGTTGCTGGTGTTGCTGGTCGCCACGCATTTCGTGCTGATGACTGCGCAGGGGATGTGGCTGCAACTCATGACCCCCGCGATGTTGCTGGTGATCGGCCATTTGTTGCTGACCACCAAACGCCATCTGCTCACCGAAAAACACAAACTCAAGTCGGAAGCCGAGTCGGCGGAATCCAACCGCATGTTGGGACTGGCCTTCCAGGGCCAGGGGCAACTCGACATGGCTTTCGAGAAGTTCCGCAAATGCCCTATCGACGATTCGCTGATGGATGTGCTGTACAACCTGGCGCTGGACTTCGAGCGTAAGCGCCAGTTCAACAAGGCAGTCGCCGTGTTCCAGTACATGTCCGACTACAACCCCAAATTCCGCGACCTCGAACAACGCCTCAAACGCTCTACTGAGATGTCCGAGACGGTCATCCTCGGCGGGGCGGGAACACGCGGCAATTCAAGCACTCTGGTGTTGCAGGGCGGATCAGTGGAAAAACCCATGCTGGGCCGCTATCAGGTGGAAAAGGAATTGGGCAAGGGGGCAATGGGCGTCGTCTACTTCGGCAAAGACCCGAAAATCGGTCGGGTGGTGGCGATCAAAACCATGGCGTTATCACAGGAGTTCGACGAAGACGAACTGGCTGACGTAAAGGAACGCTTCTTCCGCGAAGCCGAAACCGCCGGGCGTTTGAGCCACCCCAACATCGTCACGATTTTCGACGCCGGCGAGGAACACGATCTCGCCTATATCGCCATGGAATTCCTGAAAGGCAAGGATTTGGTGCCTTTCACCAAACCCGGCAATCTGCTGCCGCTGCCCACCGTGTTGTCGATTGCCATGCGGGTCGCCGACGCGCTCAACTACGCCCACGCCCAACACGTCGTGCATCGCGACATCAAGCCGGCCAATATCATGTACGAGCCGGAATCCGACACCGTCAAGGTTACCGACTTCGGCATCGCACGGATTACCGACTCATCCAAAACCAAGACCGGGATGGTGCTCGGCACCCCCTCCTACATGTCCCCGGAACAGCTTGCCGGCAAGAAGATCGAAGGCCAGTCCGACCTCTTCTCGCTGGGTGCGGCGTTGTTCCAGATGCTCACCGGTCAGTTGCCGTTCCAGGGCGACTCGATGGCGCAACTGATGTTCAAAATCGCCAATGAACCGACGCCCGACATTCTGCTGCTCAATCCGAACCTGCCGCCATGCGTGGTGTTGATCGTCAACCGGATGCTGGAAAAGGATGTCGCACTGCGTTACCAGAATGGCGCGGAAATCGTCCAGGACATCCGCGAATGTATGGCGGAACTCTCGTCTGCGGACGTAATCGAGGAAATATGATGGGACAAGGACTCGACTCCGCTCTGGAGATCGTCAAATACAGCGACCCCGGCATGGTGCGTTCGCACAACGAGGATAGCGTGGGCGGCGATGGAGAGGCCGGGTTCGCCATCCTCGCCGACGGCATGGGCGGCTACAACGCCGGAGAAGTCGCCAGCGGCATGACCGTGGCAATGCTCAGCGACAATCTCAAATCCGCACTTCGTGACGAAAGCCTTGATCTGCGCGCGCTGGCAGCGGACGAGGTTCAGAAAACCAACGCTGCCGTATTTCAGGCCGCGCAAAGTCAGCCCCAGTACAACGGCATGGGCACCACCGTGGTGCTGACCATCTTCCGCGACAACCGGATCACCGTGGCGCACATCGGTGATTCGCGCCTGTATCGCCTGCGTGGGGAAGATTTCGAGCAGCTCACCCGCGACCATTCGTTGCTTCAGGAACAAATCGACAGCGGCATGATTACCCGCGAAGACGCCCGTCACTCCCACAACAAGAATCTGGTCACCCGCGCCCTGGGCGTCGAAGCCAGCGTAGCTGTCGAGGTCGCCGAACACGATGTTGCGGTCGGCGACATTTACCTGCTGTGTTCCGACGGTCTCAACGACATGGTGACCGACGAGGACATTCAGCTAACCATGACCCTGATGGGCGCCAATCTGGACATGGCTGCGCAGCAGCTTGTCCAGATGGCCAACGACAACGGCGGACGCGACAACGTATCGGTGATACTGGTGCGCATCGTCAACGATTTTGCCAAAAAGCGCGGCTGGTTTTCCCGCCTGCTGAGCTGGTTCGGGCAGTAAGAAACACACAAAAGATATGGAGTAGCAGATGGCAAAGTTGATTCTCAGCCTGGAAGGCCAGGTGATACGAGAAATCGAGCTCACCAAGGAACGCATGACGATAGGCCGCAAGCCGCACAACGACATCCAGATCGAAAACCTGGCGGTGAGTGGCGAACATGCGGCAATCACCACCATCCTCAACGATTCCTTCCTGGAAGACCTCGACAGCACCAACGGAACGCTGGTCAACGGCGCGGCGGTGAAAAAACACGTGCTGCAACACGGCGACGCCATTGAAATCGGCAAATTTCACCTCGAATACGTCAACCCCCAAGCCAGCCAGGAAGCGCCGGATTTTGAGCGCACCATGGTGTTGCGCGCGCCGGTTAATCAGGCAGCGTCGCCGCCCACCGATACCCATCAGGAGTTTTCCAAGACCGCCATCAACCGCCAGCCGCTGCAAATGGATCCACCCCCCGTCGCGCCCGGCGATCCCCAGCACGTCGCCAAGGCCCCGTCAGCCCAGCCGGCGGGCGAAGTTCGTCCAGCCGCGATCCAGGTGTTGACCGGCCCGAACGCCGGCAAGGAACTGGAGTTGACCAAGTCGTTGACTTCCCTGGGCAAGCCGGGGGTGCAGGTGGCGGTTATCGCCAAACGTCCGCACGGCTATTTCATCACTCATGTGCAAGGCAACAGTTTCCCGGTGGTGAGTGGTCAAACGCTGGATGCCCAGCCGCATCCGCTAAGCGACCACGACATCATCGAGCTGGCCGGCATCAAGATGGAGTTTTTCCTGAAGTGAAAACGGCTCTGAAAAAGCGCGCCGTCCCAATAGGCCTCGGCCTGTTATTGCTAGTGGTTTTTCTGCTGCACGCAGGACAGGCCATCAATCTCCGCTTCATCGAGCAACTCGAAGCGATTTCCTACGATGCGCGGGTTCGTCTGTTTATGCCCGGCGGGCTGGACAAGCGGGTCGTGGTGGTGGACATCGACGAAAAAAGCCTGGCCGAGGAAGGGCGCTGGCCATGGGGACGCGACCGGCTCTCGTTGTTGCTCGACAAGCTGATCGACCGTCACCACGTTGCAGTGGTGGGCTTCGACGTGGTGTTCGCGGAACGCGACGAAAGTTCCGGCATCAAGGTGCTGGAACAACTCGGCAAAAAGGAGTTGAAAGGCGTTCCACAATATCTGAGCGCGCTGGAACAGCTTCGCCCCCAACTCGACCACGACGGGCGTTTTGCCGAGAAACTGAAAAACCGTCCGGTGGTGCTCGGCTACTACTTCACCAGTAATGACAATCGCCTCTCCGGCGTTTTGCCCGACCCCACCCTGCCACCCGGCGTATTCAAGGGTCATCGGGTTTCCGTGATCGGCGCTACAGGATATGGCGCCAACCTTCCCGAATTCCAGGCGAGCGGGCGCAGCGCCGGGCACTTCAATCCCCATCCCGACGCCGACGGCGTCACCCGCCGCGTTCCGATGTTGATGGAGTACCAGGGCGCTTATTACGAATCCCTGACCCTCGCCATGGTGCGCGCCTTACTTGGCGACAGCGCGCTTGAGGCGGTTTTTGAAGACGGCGGCAGCGCCGGCGACACCGTGGAATGGCTGAAAGTCGCCAATCTGCGCATTCCGGTTGATGAAAACATGGCGTCTTACGTGCCCTACCGGGGCCGCCAGGGGAGTTTCCGTTACATTTCCGCCAGCGACATTCTGCGCGACCGGGTTGCCCCCGCCGAGCTGGAAGGCGCACTCATTCTGGTCGGCACTACCGCGCCGGGACTCATGGATTTACGCTCGACACCGGTCGGCCCGGTTTATCCGGGGGTGGAAGTGCACGCCAACCTGCTTGCCGGAATGCTCGACAAGACCCTGCTGCAAAAACCCGGCTACATCGTTGGTGCGGAAGTGACGGTTCTGCTCCTGATCGGGGTGCTTCTTGCGGTACTGCTGCCCTTGCTATCGCCAATCAAAGGCTCGCTGGTGGCGCTGCTCGCGTTGCTGGTCACCGTTGCGCTGAACCTGACGGTGTGGAGCGGACACATTGTCTTGCCGCTTGCCGCAACGCTGGCAATGATCGTTTCGCTGTTTGTACTCGACATGTCCTATGGCTTTTTTGTGGAAGCCCGCGCCAAACGTCAGATTACCGGGTTGTTCGGCCAATACGTGCCGCCTGAACTGGTCGATGAAATGAGCCAGAACCCGGAAAACTTCACGATGGAAGGTGAAAGCCGGGAAATGACCGTGCTGTTCTCCGACGTACGCGGTTTCACGACGATCTCCGAAGGACTTAGCCCGAAAGAGTTGTCGCGGCTGATGAACGACTACATGACCCCGATGACGCGCATTATTCATCATCATCGCGGCACCATCGACAAATACATCGGCGACGCCATCATGGCCTTCTGGGGCGCACCGGTAAAAGACCCCGACCATGCCCGCAATGCCGTGCTGGCGGCGCTGGAGATGCAGGCCGTACTGAGCGAACTGCGGCCCCAGTTCATCGCCCGTGGCTGGCCGGAAGTCCGCATCGGTGTGGGCGTCAACACCGGCGTGATGAGCGTCGGCAACATGGGTTCCGAATTCCGCATGGCGTATACCGTAATGGGTGATTCGGTGAATCTCGGCTCGCGTCTGGAAGGCATCACCAAACAATACGGCGTGGGTATTCTGGTCGGCGAAAGCACTGCTGAAAAAATCCCTGACATATTGTTCCGCGAACTCGACCGGGTTCGCGTCAAAGGCAAGGATGAGCCGGTGGCGATTTATGAGCCGCTGGGACTGACGGAGCAGGTTCCGCAGGAAATACGTAACGAATTGAATGTCTTTGAAGATGCGCTCAAGCTGTATCGCGCCCAGGACTGGGACAAAGCCGAAATCCAGTTGGTCAATCTGCAGAAAGCCAATCCGGAGATCAAACTGTACGCCCTGTATCTCGAACGCATCGCCCATTTCCGGGTCGAACCTCCTGAAACGAACTGGGACGGCGTGTTCGTTTTCCACACCAAATAAAATTCAATGTTAAATTTTGAATGTTTAGTGCTGAATCGGCGTTTACGTAGCACAGCAACCGTTCATTCAGCGCTTAAAACTCAACAGTCAAAATTGCTTTAAAGACGGGACTATCCCATGAAGCTTCGGGTATTGGGTTGCAGCGGCGGCATCGGCAAAGACCTGCGCACCACCTCCTTCCTCCTCGATGACGACATCCTGATTGATGCCGGCACCGGGGTGGGTGACCTGAGCGTTGCCGAGATGCGCAAGATCGACCATGTTTTCCTCACTCACTCCCACCTGGATCACATTGCCAGCATTCCCCTTCTGGTTGATACAGTCGGATTTTTGCGTGACGTGCCGCTGACTATCCACGCGCTCCCGGAAGTTCTGGAAGCACTGCAAAAACATATTTTCAACTGGGTAATCTGGCCTGATTTTCTGCACATCAAAAACGGCGAAGCGCCGGTGCTGCGATTCACGCCTCTTAGCCTGGGCGAAACTTTCGAGTCCCGGGGGCGACGGATTCGCCCCATCCATGCCGAACATGTTGTACCGGCGGTCGGCTACCATCTCGACAGCGGCCAGGGTAGTCTGGTTTTCAGCGGCGACACCACCAGCAACGACGAATTGTGGAAATCCGTAAATCAAATCCGCAACTTGCGTTACCTGATCATTGAAACGGCGTTTTCCAATTTCGATCACGATCTGGCGGTCATTTCCAAGCATCTTTGCCCGAATTTGCTGGCGCTGGAACTAGCCAAGCTGAAAGTGGCTACGGAAATTTTCATCACCCATCTAAAGCCGGCGGAGATCACCGTCACCATGCGGGAGGTGCGCGAATGCGCCGCCGCCTTTAGTCCCCAAATGCTGCAAAATAATCAGATATTCGAGTTCTGAATCATGCCGATCACCGCCGCCCCCGCCGACACTGTTTCCGACCTGGGAAGCAAACTGGCTTTCACCAAAAAGCTCCAGACTGTCACCAACAAGATTCACGCCACCCGCAACATCGACGAAATCATGCTGGAGTTGTCGGGTGAAATCTGCTCGTTATTCGAGGCGGATCGCCTCACCATTTACGTGACCGGCGAGGACAAAAACACCATCGTATCCAAGGTCAAAACCGGCCTGGGTTCCTTCAAGGACATCCGTCTGCCGATTTCGCCGCAAAGCGTGGCCGGCTACACGGCGTTCCATAGGGCGGTAGTGAGTATCGCGGATGTCTACGACGAAAATGAACTGAAAAAATTTGCGCCCGAGATTCGCTTCCTCAAGGAGGTTGATCTCAAGACCGGCTATCGCACCAAACAAATGCTGGTTGCGCCCATTCTCAACGAAGACAACGACCTGCTCGGGGTGGTGCAGATCATCAATTCCCTGTCGGGCTTGCCGTTTCCCTCGGTGGCTGTGGAAGGCATAGGCGAACTCGGAAAAACCCTGGCGATTGCCTTTGAGCAGCGCCAGCGCCCCCAACCAGGTATCAAGACCAAGTTCGACACGTTGATCGGTGAAGGGCATATTTCCGCTACGGAACTGGAGTTGGCGGTGCGTTCGGCGCGCAAAAAATCGCGGAGTATCGAGGATGTGCTGATCGAGGACTTCCAGATCAAGCCGGAAGCCATGGGACGATCCCTGTCGGCTTTTTATCAGGTGTCCTACGAGCCTTTCAAATCTGACCGCATCAAGCCCATCGATCTACTCAAGAACCTCAAGCGCGAATATGTCGAACAAGCGCTGTGGCTGCCCATTGAGGAAGGCCCGGAAGGGCTGGTTATCCTCACGCCCGACCCGGAACTGATACGTTCCTCGCGCGTCGCCAACAACGTATTCCCCAAACACAAACTGATTTACCGGGTCTGTTCACATCACGAATTCGTGTTGAGCATGAACCACTTTTTTGGCGCTCAAGTCGATGAAACCTCCATCGGCGATATGCTCTCCGGGATGGAAGACGATGTCGTCGGCGAAGATGGCGCAGCCGACGAAGCGAGCGCGGCAGCCGATAACGAACTGGTGAAACTGGTCAACAGAATCATTGTTGACGCCTATCAGCAAGGCGCATCGGACATTCACATCGAACCCGGCATCGGCAAGGAAAAGGTACAGGTGCGCTTTCGCCGCGACGGTTCGTTGGGGAACTACATCGAGATTCCGTCGAGCTACCGCAACGCCCTGATCGCTCGCCTGAAGATCATGTGCGACCTGGATATCTCGGAAAAACGCAAACCCCAGGACGGCAAGATCAAGTTCAAGAAATACGGGCCTCTCGACATCGAACTGCGGGTCGCCACCATTCCCACCGCCGGCAACGTCGAAGATGTGGTGATGCGTATTCTGGCCGCCGGCGAACCGATTCCCCTCGACAAGCTGGGCTTGTCAAAACGCAATTACAGCACCCTGAAATCCACAGTGGATAAACCTTACGGCCTGTTTTTTGTGTGCGGCCCGACCGGTTCCGGTAAAACCACCACCCTGCATTCGGTACTGAAATATCTGAATACCTCGGAAACCAAAATCTGGACGGCGGAAGACCCGGTGGAAATCACCCAAAAGGGCCTGCGCCAGGTGCAGATGAACCCCAAGGCCGGGCTGACCTTCGCCATCGCCATGCGGGCTTTTCTACGCGCCGACCCGGATGTCATCATGGTCGGCGAAATGCGCGACAAGGAAACCGTCTCTACCGGTATCGAGGCCTCTCTCACCGGCCATCTGGTGCTCGCCACGCTGCACACCAACAGCGCCCCGGAATCGATCATCCGCTTGCTCGATATGGGTATGGATCCCTTCAACTTCTCCGACGCCCTGCTGGGCATCCTGGCTCAACGTCTGGCAAAACGCCTGTGCGGCAAATGCAAAAAACCGCACGTTGCAGGCATGGATGAAATCAAGGGGATGCTCAACGAATATTGCAGCGAACTGACCAACACCACCACCTGGAAAAAAGACCCCAAAGCCGCTTACGAAAATATTTTCAAGGAATGGAAACAGTCCTTCGCCAACGAAAAAGGCGAACTGATCGTACATGAGCCGGTCGGCTGCGAGACTTGCGGCGGCACCGGCTACAAAGGCCGGCTGGGCCTGCACGAACTGCTGGTAGGCAGTGACGCCGTCAAGAAAAATATTCAGGAGCACGCGCGTGTCGCGGAAATGTTCGCAACCGCGTTGGAGGATGGAATGCGCACCCTCAAGATGGACGGCATCGAAAAAGTCCTGCAAGGCATCACCGACATGAAGCAGGTGCGCTCCGTGTGTATCAAATAACGCCGGAAATACTCGGGAGAACGATCATGAACACCCCCTCATCCGTCAATCTGCTTGGCCGCCTCGAACAGCTCAACGCCATCGGCGTCGCGCTTTCTTCGGAAAAAGATATCAATCGACTGCTCGAAACCATCCTGCTGGCGGCCAAAACCATCACCAATGCCGACGCCGGAACCTTGTACCGCGTACACGACATGGAATATCTCACTTTCGAGATCATGCGCACCGACTCATTGGGTTTTGCTCTGGGCGGCACCACCGGCAATCCGATCACACTCCCGCCCATTCAGCTCTACAAGGACGGGCAGCCCAACAATACCGCAGTCGCCGCTTACGCCGTTCTGCAAGATAAGCCGATCAATATCGAGGATGCCTACATTGCCGAGGGATTCGATTTTTCGGGAACACGTTTCTTCGATCAGAAAAACAACTACCGCTCGCAGTCCTTCCTCACCGTACCGATGAAGAACCACGAAAGCGAAATCATCGGCGTCTTGCAGCTCATCAACTCGCAAGACCCCAATAGCGGAAAAATCGTCCCGTTTTCGCCGGAGGATCAGCACCTAGTGGAATCACTCGCCTCCCAGGCCGCGATTGCCCTGACCAACCGGCAACTCATCAACCAGCTGGAAGAACTGTTCGAGTCCTTCGTCAACCTCATCAACCTCGCAATCGACGACAAATCGCCCTACACCGGCGGACACTGCCAGCGCGTACCAGTGCTCACCATGCTGCTCGCCGAAGCCGCCAATCGCGTCACCACCGGCCCCCTGACCGATTTTCACATGAATCCGAAGGATATCTACGAACTCAAGATCGCCGGCCTGCTGCACGACTGCGGAAAAATCACCACCCCGGAATACGTGGTGGACAAATCCACCAAGCTGGAAACCATCTATGATCGCGTCCACGCCATCGACACCCGTTTCGAGGTGTTAAAACGCGACGCCGAAATCGAGATGCTGCGCGGCAAACTCGCCGCGCTGGAAGCCGGCGACAGCGGCGCTGCCGCGATGCTGGAGGAGGAATTCCGCAATCAGGTGCGCCACCTCGACGAGGATCGCGAGTTTGTGCGCCTCTCCAACACCGGCGGCGAATTCATGGCGCCGGAAAAGCAACAGCGTATCCGCAACATCGGCGCGAGAATGTGGCGCAACGAAAAGGATGAAGAAGCACCACTGCTGTCCGAGGAAGAAATCACCAACCTCAACATCGCCAAAGGCACCCTTACCGACAAGGAACGGCAGATCATCAACCACCACATCGTCGCCACCATCAAAATGCTGGAGGCGTTACCCTGGCCGAAACACCTGCGCCGCGTCCCCGAATACGCCGGCGGCCACCACGAACGGATGGATGGCAAAGGCTACCCGAACGGCCTGACCCGCGACCAGATGCCGGTGCAGGCGCGGGTCATGGGCATCGCCGACATCTTCGAAGCGCTCACCGCACGCGACCGTCCCTACAAACCCGGCAAGACACTCACCGAAGCACTCACTATCCTGGGCCGGATGAAACTCGACAACCATGTCGATCCTGACCTGTTCGACGTATTCATACGCGAAAAGGTCTATCTGACCTACGCCAGGGAATTCCTCGAACCCGAGCAGATCGACGAAGTGGAAGTAAGCAAGATACCTGGGTACACCCCCTGAAAGTGACGTATTACGTCACTTTCTGCCCGGATTCGGGTGCCAAAAATGAGGGCAGGCGAAGAAATTGTCGTGTATTAGGGGAAATCAGAGCTGGCACGGTGGTTGCGTATAACCAGACAAACACCGCGTGTGTTTTTTGAAGCAAGTCACTTAATCCAACTCAAGGAGATACAAAATGAAAAAAGTACAACAAGGCTTCACCCTGATCGAACTGATGATCGTCGTCGCCATCATCGGCATTCTGGCTGCCGTGGCTATCCCGTCCTACCAGAACTACACCAAGAAAGCGAAGTTCACTGAGGTCATTCAATCTACCACTTCGCGTAAGTCCGCTGTTGAGCTTTGTGCACAAGATCAAAATGCCCTGACCGCCTGTGCCGGTGGTTCCAACGGCGTTCCTGCTGATGCGACTAATCCTTCCACCTACGTCGCCTCTGTTGCTACGGCTGCCAATGGCACCATTACCGCAACTGCAACTGCTACTGGTGGATTGGCAGGTGAAACCTACATCCTGACCCCGACCTTGGCTGCTACTGGCGTCACTTGGGCAACGACCGGCACCTGCAAAACCGCTGCATCGCCGATTTGCTAATCAGTTTATCGATAGGCTAAACGCCTGATGGCGACACAAAGGACACCCAAGGGTGTCCTTTGTTTTTGGAATTAGTAAGTTGGCGGGACTGGAGAGGTAGTGTTGTTTGCTTGTCCCGCAAATCAGTTGTTACTTGGCGATAGTATCCAAAAATTCAGATATGGAATCTGAAGACAGGACAAATAGCAGTTCTCATGAAACAAGGTAGTTCGGTTCGTCGAATACGATATGTGTATTCACTGATCAACGACGACACACAGACAGCTCAACCTCCCTCCAAATTTCAGCATTTACCAGCTCGAATATTTCACAAATTGCACACACCCTCGCAGGCTATTTGTTTATCAGGGAAATTTCGCTCAGTCCCCTGCATGAATAGCCACGCAACTCATTCACGAACTTTGCCGATGCAACAGGCGCGGGTAAGCAGGCATTTCGCCGACAGGAGAAAGCTCGCAATATCCCGCACAATCATCGTGCGAATTTAGGAAATATCCTCTCTAATAACCGTCATCCTGCGCTTTTTGTAGGAAAACGCAGGTTTGCCCCAGTGACATAATGCTTGACCAACGTGATGGTTGATAAAAGTAGATAATCCCGCCTTTGAACCCCAAAAAGATATTTGTAGCCGTGTAATACCTGTAGGTATAGTCGCCGGTCTTCTCCGTTTTTGTTCCTGAATAAAAAAGCTCACCATATTTGCCCTCCGCCCACCGAAACAGCCTCTCGTAATCTTCCATAGTGGCGGTTTTACAGGTGAAGCTGGGCGTCTGGCTGGGATTTGAATAGGTCGTATTGACGTTCCCGGTTTGCGACGTGTTGGTATAGGTCGTATTGACGTTCCCGGTAGTCCCGGTTGTTGAGGAGGATGACGAAGAAGATGTGGAAGTCTTCAAGTTGAGAAACCCCAGCGAATTTGCCCCGACCACCTGTACCGGCACGTTGGAACTGCTTGTAGAGCCGTTACCGAGTTGCCCTTGCTGGTTGAATCCCCACGCCCAAACCGTGCCGTCTGACTTGAGTGCCAGACAGTGGGTAGAACCTCCGGCTATAGCGATAATTGATGTCAAACCGGTAACCTGGACGGGTATCGTCGAACTGGAATTCGTTCCATCACCAAGCTGCCCCCCATCGTTGGCCCCCCACGCCCAGACAGTACCGTCCTTACGCAACGCAACGGAAAAATAGTCGCCGGCGGAAACAGCGCTTACCTGGTCGAGGTTGGATATCTGAACCGGCGTAGCACTTGCTTTGGGGCCGACTTCCCCATAGTAGAGGCCGGTAGCGGTTGATCCCCATGCCCAGACGGTACCATCAGACTTGATCGCCAGGCTATGTGTCGTACCACCGGCCATCGCAACAACATCACTCAATACTTGCGCCGGGGTAGAAGAACTGGTTGCGGAAGACCCGGTTCCGAGCTCCCCACTACTGTTTGATCCCCAACTCCACAGGGTGCCGTCAGCTTTGAGAGCCAGAACATGATATGGCCCCGCCGCGATGGACGCCACATCGGTCAGGTTACTAACCGTTGTCGCAACCGCTGTACTGTTCGTGGTAGTGCCATCACCAAGTTGCCCTGAGGCATTCTGCCCCCATGCCTTTACGGTGCCATCGGTCAGGCGCGCATAGGTGCTGGAACTGCCGGCGCTGAATTGCGACGCTTCGCTACTTAGAAATTTAACCGTAACGGGGGTTTTGGACGCAACGTTTGTTCCGTCCCCCAATTGCCCGTATCCGTTTCCTCCCCAAGCGGCAGCCGTTTTGTCCGACTTGATGGCAAGAACATGCGCCAGTCCGGTCGCCAGGCTGACGACATTCTTGATATTCACCGAAACCGGGGTAGAACTGCTGGCGGAAGATGAATTGTTGCCGAATTGGCCCCCTGTATTGGTTCCCCAGACCACCACGTTCCCATCGACGTTAAGCGCCAGCGAGACTTGGGAACCGGCATAAATCATCGGCGTTGCGGCCTCGGCCTGAAAAGTTAATAGCGCGGCAGCGCAGGCAGGAAGAAAGACGCCAAATTTGAAAGGAATTCGATTCATGGAGAACCTCCGAAAGGGGAGCAGGGCGCGACGGGAGAACAGCGCAAGTTTCCTTAATTATTATGTGATTACTCGCAATTTGTCAAAATAATGTTAAGTTTCAACAGCAGTTTTGAAGAGCAGCGCAGTTAATTTCGGCTAAAATGCCAACCATGTCGAAAATTTCCGGGAATGTATTTTTCGTTGGATTGATGGGGGCGGGCAAAACCACCATCGGCAAGTTATTGGCCAAACGCCAACGTAAGGCCTTTTACGATTCCGACCAGGAGATCGAGAAACGCACCGGCGTCAACATTCCGCTGATTTTCGAGGTGGAAGGCGAAGCCGGGTTCCGCGCCCGCGAAGTGGCGATGATTGCCGAATTGAGCGCCCTGGAAAACGTTATTCTGGCGACCGGCGGCGGGGCTGTGCTTAATCCCGAAAATCGCGAAAACCTGCAAAAAAACGGCGTCGTCGTCTATTTGCGCGCCAAAGTCCATGATTTGTGGCAACGCACCCGCCACGACCGCAACCGCCCTCTGCTGCAAACCGCCGACCCACGCGCCCGGCTTGCGGAACTCTACAAACAGCGCGACCCGCTTTATCTGGAAATCGCCGACATCGTGATCGACACCGGCGACCAGACCGCCAGCGCATTAACTCACCACCTCGAAGACAAGCTTGAAGAATTCCATGCAAACCTTGAACGTTGATTTGGGCGAACGCGCCTACCCCATCCTGATCGGTGAAAACATCCTTTCCCAAGCCGACCTGATCCTGCCCCACCTCGCCCAGAAACAGGTCGCCATCGTCACCAACACCACTGTTGCGCCGCTTTATCTTGATGTTTTGCGCACCCCGCTGGAAGCGGCGGGAGTCAAATGTATCCCGGTGATTCTCCCCGACGGCGAGACCTACAAAACCGCTGAAACACTCAATCAGATTTACACTGAACTGCTGACCCACCGCTGCGAGCGCAAAACTACGCTGATCGCACTGGGCGGCGGAGTGATCGGTGACCTTACCGGGTACGCCGCAGCCACCTATTTGCGCGGTGTGCCGTTCATCCAGATACCCACCACGCTGCTGGCCCAGGTCGATTCATCGGTAGGCGGCAAGACCGGCATCAATCATCCGTTGGGCAAGAACATGATCGGCGCGTTTTACCAGCCACGTCTGGTACTCGCCGATACCCTTACGCTTAACACCCTGCCGGATCGCGAACTCAGCGCAGGCCTCGCGGAAGTCATCAAATACGGCTTGATCCGCGACCCGGCGTTTTTCGACTGGCTGGAAGCGAATATGGACAAGCTGCTGGCCCGCGATCCTGCCGCGCTGGCCTACGCGATCCGCCGTTCCTGCGAAAACAAGGCGGAAGTGGTGGCCGCCGACGAACGCGAAAGCGGGCAGCGCGCGTTACTCAATCTCGGCCATACCTTCGGCCACGCCATAGAATCCGGGATGGGTTACGGCGTGTGGTTACACGGCGAAGCGGTTGCCGCCGGCACCATGCTGGCCGCCGACGTTTCGCGTCGCCTGGGGTGGATCAGCGACGCGGATGTTGAGCGCACCCGGCGCATTTTCGAGGCCGCCGGCCTGCCGGTGATTTCCCCCGCACTCGGCCCGGATAAATATCTCGACCTGATGGGGCTGGACAAGAAAGTCGAGGGCGGACGCATCCGTTTCGTCCTGCTGCGCGGCATTGGTAGCTCGCTGGTCAGCGCCGACGTGCCCGCCGCCCTGCTCCAAGAGGCGCTGAGCGGCCCCTATGTCGGTTGACCTCGCGCCCTACGCGGCGAGTGACGCCGGTTCACGCGGACGGGCCTTTCCCGAACCCGCCCCGGCGGGACGCAGCCAGTTCCAGCGCGACCGTGACCGGATCATTCATTCCACCGCGTTCCGCCGCCTCGAATACAAGACCCAGGTGTTCGTCAACCACGAGGGCGACCTGTTCCGCACCCGCCTCACCCACAGTATCGAAGTCGCCCAGATCGGGCGCAGCATCGCCCGCAACCTGCGCCTCAATGAGGAATTGGTGGAGGCCATCGCCTTGGCCCACGACCTCGGCCACACGCCCTTCGGTCACGCCGGCCAGGAGGAACTCGACGCCTGCATGAAGGATTTCGGCGGTTTCGAGCACAATCTCCAGTCGCTGCGGGTGGTCGATTTGCTCGAAGAACGTTACGCCGAATTCGACGGTCTGAATCTCACTTTCGAGGCCCGCGAAGGTATTCTCAAACACTGCTCGCCGGCCAATGCCCGCACACTCGGGGAGGTCGGCGAGCGTTTCGTCAACGCCGGCCAGCCGTCGCTGGAAGCGCAGGTCACCAACCTCGCCGACGAAATCGCCTACAACAACCACGATGTGGATGACGGCCTGCGTTCGGGCCTGGTGGAATTCCAGGAAATCGCCGAAATCGGCGTATTCGCCCGCCATCTCGACATGGTGCGGAGCCAATATCCCAATCTCGACGGTCGCCGCCTCATCCACGAAACCGTGCGGCGCATGATCAACACCCTGGTTCTCGACCTCATCGAGCAAACCAGCCGCAACATTGTCGCCGCAGCGCCACAAAGCCTGGACGAAGTGCGCCGCGCCGGGCCGCTGGTCTCATTCAGCCCCGCCGTGCGCGCCGAACAACAGGAACTCAAAGCCTTTCTGCGGCGCGCCCTGTACCGTCATTACCGGGTCATGCGCACCACCTGGAAGGCCCGTTATATCCTGCGCCGCCTGTTTGACGCCTTCATGGACGACACCCGTTTGCTGCCCCCGCAATTCCAGAAAAAAGTGCTGGAAGACAAACCGCGCGCCATCGCCGACTACATCGCCGGGATGACCGACCGCTACGCCAATCGCGAATACCGGCGGCTCTTCGACGTGGAGGAAGTGTAAGGAACGGGTTCGAAATAACTTACCGATTTGGAAAAAAGCAAAAAATGTAGGCGGAACATCACCCGGCCTACACAACAAATGGGTGGTTATTTCGTACTCGCTTTTTAGCGCTACTTTGTCAGATTTGAGGATCAGGCCCGTTAGTACGTCCCTTCCCCCCACGGGGGAAGGACAGGATGGGGGCGGGCAAATCATCACAACTGCATGATTTTAATTCGCCCCCACCCCAGCCCTCCCCCGTTGGGGGAGGGGGCCAAGCCGCTGTTGGCGTAATCTGACAAAGTAGAATTTAAGCAAAAGCGTTTCACCCCGCCCGCCAACTTGTTGGAATGGAATATGGCTCAGGAATACGTCCGTATCTGCCCGGTATGCGAAGCCGTGAATCCCGCCGCAAGTCCGGTGTGCGCCTGCGGAGCGGCGCTGGTGGCGGTGGATTATGTGCTCAAGACTGCGCCGGAGCGCCGGGCTGATCCGCAAGACGCAACTCCGCCCGCCGCTATCCCTGCAAACCCGCCCCCCGCAACCTCCCCGCTCTGCCCCCACGCCGATTGCGCCCAGCCCAACCCGCCCGGCGCGACCCGTTGCCTCTATTGCAATCGCCCCCTGCAAGCAAACTCGCCATCTGACGGGCCTCCTGGCGATAGTGAGCGCTACGCCCTGCCGGGCGCGCTACGCTCGGCTTACCGTTTGCTCGAAGCCCTCCCCGCGCGCGGCAGCGAGGCCGACGTGCTGCTGGTGGAATGCCTGGAAAGCAATGAAAAGCGCATCGTCAAACTGTACCGCAAGGGCATCCGCCCCGACCCGGAGTTGCTGGAGCGCATCGCCGGGGCGGCGCAACCGCATGTGGTGCGGCTTTACGAGTTCGGCGAGTCCGACGGCTATGCTTATGAGCTGATGGAGTATTGCGCCCACGGCAGCCTGCGCGGCCTCTTGGAGGCTGGGCCGCTGGCGCGCGAACGCATCCGCTGGATCGTCCGGGAAATCGGCGCGGCGATTGCGGAAATCCATGCGCGGCGCATTCTGCATCGCGATCTGAAACCCGAGAATATCCTGCTGCGCACACTGGAGCCGCTCGACTTGGTGTTGTCCGATTTCGGCACCGCTTCGCTGCGCGACGCCACGCTGCTCTTTACCGGCGCAGTACATACCGCCAAATACGCCGCTCCCGAGGCGTTGTCCGGGGTGCTCGACGAAAAATCCGATTGGTGGGCGCTGGGCATGATGACCCTGGAAGCCGCCGCCGGACGCCATCCCTTCGCCGGGCTGTCGGAACAGGTGATCAACCACCGCCTCGCCACGGCTTCGGTGGATGTGCGCAGCGTATTCGACGACGATCTGCGCAAACTGTGCCGGGGCCTGCTGCTACGCGACCCGAAGCGCCGCTGGGGGCGCAACGAGGTGGCGCGCTGGCTCAACAATGACGCGACACTGCCCGATCCGGGCGACGATACCCGTCCCGCCGGAACGGTGACGCCTTACCGTATCGGCGCGGCGCAATGTGGCGACGCCACGGAACTGGCGCTGGCGCTGGCGAAGAACTGGGACGACGCGCTCAAGGATTTACGGCGCGGGGCTATCGCTGCGTGGATCGACAGCCAGCTTCACGACCACAACCTGCTGCGCCGCCTCGCCGACATCATGGACGAGCGCGGCGTCAGCGACGATTTGCGCCTGTTGCGCTTTCTGCTGGCCGCCGCGCCGGATATGCCTGCCGTGTGGCGGCGCCAGCCGCTCAACCGCGCCACCGTGCTGGCGGCGGCGCGGCTGGCCCATGAAAAAAATCCGGCGGCGCTGGACTGGCTGGAAAGCCTCATCGCCGAGCCGGTGCTCTCTGCTTGCGTGGCCGCCGGCAAGCAGGAGTTGCAAGCGGTCGAGGAAGGCTGGCGCAAACACTGGCAGGATTTCGTGGCGCTCTGGGAAAACGCCCACGCCGCCGAAGAAGGCTGGCGCACCACGCCCAAACCCCAGCCGGGCGGCGATTCCGGCGTGTATCTGAATTTCGACGATGCGGTGTACGCGCGCCCCCTGCGCGTGGCCTTGCCGGAGCGGCGCACCCAGAACGCGGCGCTGCTACTGGCGCTCTACGATCCTGCTTACGTCGCCGCCTTGCGCAGCCGGATCATCGCCGGAACCGGGGAAATCGCCGGGTATTGTTCCTGGTTCGAGTCGCTGGGTGATGCGGCCAGCGTCGAACCGGGCGCGGTGGTGGCGCTCGACAGGCTGCTCGTCTACGCCCGCGCCGACGCTGCGGAGGAAAAGGAACGGCGCGGCGAATCACAACGCAGCCGCGAACTCAATCTGCGCCTGATCCGTACTCGCCTGGAAAAAAGCCTGCAAGACATTCTGTCCATCGCCGCGCACGGCATACGCGGCGACAATCTCGACGACCTGCGCCGCGCCATCAACCGATTCGGCGAATTCGCCGGGTGGGCGCTGGGTTTTGCCTACAGCGGCGAGACTTACGCACAACTGCGCGAAACCATCGAACGACTGCTCCGTTTCTCCCTGCACCTCGAACAGGCGATCAACCGCCTCGAACATGTCGAACAGGTCAACGCGATATTTTTTCAGCCCTACCGACTAGGCTTGAGCGTCGCGATATTGGCGTTTTTCTACACCGCTTTTCCCGCCGTCTGGCCGGCCTGGATTATCGGCCTGGGCGGCGGCGGCTTCCTGCTGGCGCGCCTGCGCCGCGCCCGCCGCGAACGGGGGCTGGCCGACGCCGCCTGGCAACGCTTCGCGAAACAGGCGGAAGCGGCGCTGGGGGAATAATCAGCGGAATATGCCGCCACCATTTCTCCCATCAGCAAAATTCGGTACGATGAACGGGAACAATTTTTCCCCAACCAACAGGAGTCAAACCATGAAATTCGCCGTAATCCCCCTCGCTCTGGGCCTCGCCCTCAGCGCCGGCAGCGCCGCCGCCGAAAAATTCAGCCTTTCCAGCCCCACCATCAAACCCAACAGCACCCTCACCCAGGCCCAGGTATTCAACGGCTACGGCTGCGAAGGCAAAAACATCTCCCCGGCCCTGCACTGGACACCCGGCCCGAAAGGCACCAAAAGCTACGCGATAACCGTCTACGACCCGGATGCGCCGACCGGTTCCGGCTGGTGGCATTGGGTGGTTTACAACATCCCCGCTGATGTCACCCAACTCCCGGAAGGCGCGGGCGACCCCAGCGGCGTCGCAATGCCCGCCGGCGTCGTGCAAGGCCGCACCGACTTCGGCAGCTTTGGCTTCGGCGGCGCATGTCCTCCGAAAGGCGACAAAGCGCATCGCTACATCTTCACCGTCCATGCGCTAATGGCCGATAAACTCGAACTCCCGGCGGACGCCAGCGCCGCCCTGGTCGGTTTCATGCTCCACTCCACCCGCCTCGGCAAGGCCAGCTTCAAGGCGAAATACGGGCGTTAACGCCCATGCGGCGGGGGATTTTCCCCCGTCGTTCCTCCCCGCTTCATCCGCGAATCAGGTAATCGAAGGCGCTCAGGCTGGCTTTTGCGCCTTCCCCCATGGCGATTATGATTTGTTTGTACGGCACGGTGGTTACGTCGCCGGCGGCGAAAACGCCGGGTAGCGAGGTTGCGCCACGCGCGTCGATCTCGATTTCGCCGCGCGGCGACAGCGCCAGCGTGCCTTTCAGCCAGTCGGTGTTGGGCAGCAGGCCGATTTGCACGAAGATGCCTTCCAGCTCGATGCGCCGGGTTTCGCCGGAGATTCTGTCCTGATACACCAGTCCATTGACCTTCTCGCCGTCGCCGCTGACTTCGCCGGTGAGGGCGCTAACAATCACCGTGACGTTGGGCAGGCTGCGCAGGGTTTTCTGCAATACCGCGTCGGCGCGTAATTCCTCGCCGAATTCCAGCAGCGTGACGTGAGCGACGATGCCGGCCAGGTCGATGGCGGCTTCCACGCCGGAATTCCCGCCGCCGATCACCGCCACCCGTTTGCCCTTGAACAGCGGCCCGTCGCAGTGTGGACAATAGGCGACGCCGCGCCCCCGGTATTCGCGTTCGCCGGGCACGTTCATTTCGCGCCAGCGCGCGCCGGTGGCGATGACCACCGTTTTGGCCTGCACCTGCGCGCCACCGGCCAGGCGGATCGCGGTGAGGCCGCCGTTTTGCGTGGGTATCAGGGCTTCGGCGCGTTGCAGGTTGATGATGTCCACGGCGTATTCCCGGACGTGTTGTTCCAGCGCGGCGGCGAGTTTCTGCCCCTCGGTATGGGGCACCGAAATCAGGTTTTCGATGGACAGCGTATCCAGCACCTGACCGCCGAAACGCTCCGCCACCACCCCGGTGCGGATGCCCTTGCGCGCCGCATAAATCGCCGCCGCCGCGCCCGCCGGGCCGCCACCCACCACGAGCAGGTCGAAAGGCGCTTTGGCGGCGATTTTTTCCGCGTCGCGCGCCGCTGCGCCGCTATCGAGTTTGGCGAGAATTTCCGCAACCCCGAGACGCCCCTGGGCAAACGGTTCTCCGTTCAGGTAAACGCTCGGCACCGCCATGATCCGGCGCGTAGTCACTTCGTCCTGAAACAGCGCGCCGTCTATCATCACATGGTTGATGCGCGGATTCAGCACGGCCAGCAGGTTAAGCGCCTGCACCACATCCGGGCAGTTCTGGCAGGACAGCGAAATATAGGTTTCGAAGCGGGCGGTAGCGGGCAAAGCGCGGATTTGGTCAACCGTATCGGCGTCCAGCTTGGGCGGATGGCCGCCGCTTTGCAGCAACGCCAGCACCAGCGAAGTAAATTCATGCCCCATCGGAATCCCGGCAAAACGGATGCGCGCGGCCTCGCCGGAACGCCCCACGCTAAACGACGGGCGGCGCGCATCCGCGCCATCGTCGCGATAACTGATTTTGTCCGACAACCCGGCGATTTCCTCCAGCAGTTCGCGCATTTCTCGCGCAGCGGCGCTGTCATCGAGGCTGGCGACCAGCTCGACGGGGTGCGCCAGTTTTTCCAGATAGGCCTGCAATTGCGCCTTGATGTTGGTATCCAGCATGGTGTTCTCCCGAAAAAGTGAAATTTTGGTGGTGAGGAAAGCAATCCAAAGACGCCATTAAAACGTCTTTGGATTGCTCTCCCCCGGCGGGGCCGGGGAGGAATCGGGCGTTAAACCTAAAAATCTCAGTTCAGAACCGCAAAGGCGCTAAGGCGCAAAGAAATCAGAAACATGCGGAATGTTCCACGCTCACCCGCTGGGTGAGCGATCCAAAGCGGGTAACCTTTTGTTTTTCCTTTGCGTCTTTGCGCCTTTGCGGTTCAAACTGCCTTTTCCAGGTTAAATCTTGCCCACCAGATCCAGCGACGGGGCCAGGGTTGCCGCGCCCGGCGTCCACTTGGCGGGACACACTTCACCCGGATGGGTGGCGATGTATTGCGCCGCCTGCACCTTGCGCAGCAATTCCTTCGCATCGCGGCCTATGCCCAGGTCATGGATTTCGCAGACCTTGATCACCCCTTCCGGGTTGATCACGAAAGTGCCGCGCAAGGCCAGCCCTTCTTCCTCGATCATCACCCCGAAATTGCGGGTGATCGTACCGGTCGGGTCGCCCACCATCGGGTAGTGAATTTTCTTGATGGTGTCCGAAGCGTCGTGCCAGGCCTTGTGAGTGAAATGGGTGTCGGTCGAAACCGAGTAGATTTCCACGCCGATTTTTTTGTATTCGTCGTACAAATCGGCCAGATCGCCCAATTCGGTGGGGCATACAAAGGTGAAATCGGCGGGGTAGAAAAACACCACCGACCACTTGCCTTTCAGATTGGCTTCGCTGATGTCGCTGAACTGGCCGTTGTGATAAACCTTGGCCTTGAACGGTTTGATTTCGGTATTGATAAGGGAAGTCATGATTTTCTCCTGGGTTATGAAATGTCGGTTAAGTTGATTGCTGCGACGGTTCCCATGGTAGGAAGAACGTCGCCATTCAACAAATTGATTGTTTTCATTGATTGCATAGTTATTGACTATGACGTGAAGATATCCATGCGGCTGGCGGATAAAGCGCAGACGAAAACCCGCATCCGCCGTGCTGAAACGCTCAGGGAAAGGCACAAAGGTGAAACACGGGCGGGAGACCCTCGGGGCGATTTTGTGGTGAAACGAAGGCGTAAGCGGGCGCGCCGCCCCAATGCGCAGGAGAGGATACCCCGCCCACCCTTCGTTCGCGGTTGACGGATACCGGGAAGTTAGTGGTTAGTAACCCGGAGAGGCAGGTGGGACGGCGAGTTTTGTGTGAGAGAGGTCACGATTGAAGGGTCGCATGGGGAGCGGTACGCCAGACTGATAGCGGTGCTCGCGGCTGATATTACGGATTGGGCGTTGCGCGGGGTGGGGGCCGCGCCCACCCGATTGTCCACGCCGCCTCGGCATGAAACTGCGGGATACGCGCCAGCACCTCGCCCAACGTCTCCCTGGCAATCTCGGTATCGTAATACGTTTGCAGGTTGAGCCAGGATTGGGCGTCCGTACCGAAAAAGGCCGCCAGGCGCAAGGCGGTATCGGGCGTAATGGCGCGTTTGCCGTGGCAGATTTCGTTGATGCGGCGCGGCGAGACGCCAATCGCCTTGGCCAGTGCATATTGCGTGACGCCCATCGGCTCCAGCCAATCCAGTTGAAGAATTTCGCCGGGATGCGATAGCGGGATTTCGCGGGGCATGGTCAACCTCCTTCAGCCTTGCGTAGGGTGCAACAAGCGTGAGCGCATTGCCCCAAGTCGAAAATATTTTGGCAAAGTGTGGCGGCATCACCATGTTTAAATTCGGCGCAATGCCCGCTGGTCTTTGCGGTGCGCCAGCATAAGCTGGCAGATTGTAGTCGATGAAAGTTCGATACGGAGAAGGAATGGCGAATCACTCTGACCCCGAGTCATGCGTTATCCATCGCGAGGTGGATATCGAAGCGTTGACAGGGGAAACCGGCAGGCCGGCCATAGAGCCGCGAAATCACAAATTCGGGATGCCGACGCAGTCGCAATTGACGGAAGGCCACACGGAGCATGGAGCCAATCGCAAGTCATGTTCTGATCCCGCGCGGTCGGAGACCCTGCCTTTAAAGGCTGGCTTCTTCCTATCATTTTCCTGGAAATGAATCGCGAGGCAGCGCTTGTTATCGTACGGGTTGCCCGTTGAATTCAATTCATGCGCACCGTGATCGAAACCCCAACTTACCTGAAAGGCATCAAGGCATCCGGGCTGCCAATGAAGCGGAAGCGTTCGCCAACTTCATTGCGGCCAACCCGGATGCAGGTGATGCGATACCCGGCACGGCGGGGCTGCGCAAGGTGCGCTGGGCGGCTTCCGGTCACGGCAAGCGCGGTGGTGCGCGGGTGATCTACTTCCACCGCCCGGTGGCGGGGAACGTGGTTTTGTTGATTGCCTACACCAAGGCCAAATTCGACACCCTGCCGAGCGATTTTCTGAAACGCCTGAAGGAGCAATACGATGTCTGAGAACGCTGGACATGATGCTGAAATGCAGCAATTCATGGCCGACCTGGAGCAAAGCATCAAGGAGGCGAAAGCCGGGCTGGGTCGCGTCACCACGCCGGAACAGATACTGGTGCGTCAGACACGCGCCAAAACCGGACTGACTCAGGCGGAGTTTTCCAAGCTGATCGCCACTCCCCTCGCAACCTTGCGCGACAGGGAGCAGGGCCGGTTCACGCCGCCCGGCGGAATGCTTTGTCTGCTGCGGATCATCAACAACCACCCCGAACTGACGAAAGAGCTTGAGGCAGCATAGACTTTACCGCAAGCATTGGCGTGGCGGTGGATCGCCATTCGGGCCGGTCGATGTTCGAGATACGGCAGGAAGCCGATCAGGCGATGTACCGCGCCAAACAGGGCGGACGCAACCGGGTGACGAGTTTCGAGGGATGAGCGGGCCGGCGAGACGCCGGCGCTCCCTGGCAAGGCTACCCGGCCAGCGCGCTTTCTCCGCCCAACGCTTCGATAAGGGCTGGGATGAAGCGCGCCAGCTCGCCGGTCATCAGCGCGAAGTCCGAGTCGAACTGTTCTTCGACGTTGTCGGCCTTGTCGGCTTCTTCTTTCAGAATATCCAGGAACGCCAGGCGCTTGACCTGGAAATCCTCGGTCAGCACAAACGACACCCGGTCGTTCCAGGTCAGCGCGAGGCGGGTTGCCAGCTTGCCGGCCTCGATGTGGTGGCGAATTTCGCTGGCCTCCAGCGGATGGCGGACGAAGCGTACCGTGGCTTTTTCCTCCAGCGGCGACATCAGTTCGCAATCACGGTCGATGCTGAACCCGGACGGCGCTTCCTCGGCGAGCAGCCAGTCGGTCATCGCCGAACGCGGCGACACCTCGGTGGCGGGACGCAGCACCGCCAGATCGTCCACCGCCTTGTGCAACATTTCCAGCACTTCCTCGGCTTTCGCGGCATTCGCGGCGTCCACCACCAGCCAGCCGTGGGCGGCGTCAATCCACGCATAGGTGGTGCGCTGCCGCCCGAAAGCGCGAGGCAGCAATTCGGTTTCCACGTCGTCGCGGATTTCCCGCATTTGTTTGCGTCCCGGACGGAAACCCTGCTGCTGCTCGATGCGTTTGGCGCGTTCATCGGCCTCCTGGCGCACTACCGAGGCGGGCAGCAGCTTTTGTTCGGTGCGCAGCGCCACCAGGATCTGGCTGCTGCGCGCGTAGACCAGGCTGTCGGGATTGCCGCCCGGCGCGCACCATCCCTTGGTTTGCAGGTCGAGGCTGCCGCACGGGACAAAAGTGTAGTGGGCGAGCTTGCGTTCCAGTTCCAGCGGGTCGAGGGTGAACGGTTGGGTAAGACGGTAAAGTTGCAGGTTTCTGAACCACATATTCGTATTGACCTAATTCAGCGTGTCGAGGCAGGGCCACATTCTATACCATCGCGCCGTTACGCCGGCTTGCTTGCGGACATCAAAAAGTTGCCGGATCGGGTTGACAACGGGTGTCTATAATGGGTGTCCACATAATCTGTGGATAAGTCTGTGAGTAACCCGGTAATTTCCCTGTAACTTGCCGTCGCGCAATGGGTTTAGCGCCTCTGCTTAAAAAACAGTCAATGTTTTTTTGCGCAAAAACAACACGTTACAGCACTTCCCTTTCGCGTCAAGGAGTTCCATTGGCGTCTTGATGATTAGACGAAGTCTTGTGCATAACCACCCCCTTCAGATGTCTGGAAGCCCCTGTCAGCGTTGAAAAAAATGCTGTTAACATGGTTTATGACCGACCTGAATCGTGGAATAATCCGACGGGTTTCCCCCAATAAATGCCTGTCTGATTGATGATGAAATATTTTCTATTAGTGGTATTCACGCTTTTCCCCCTGGCGGTTTCCGCCTCGGCGAACAGCTATTCCAGCACCACCGGGCGGTTGTTTGTCAAAAACGTCAGTATCGACGGCGCGCCTTATTCCAACGTCGCGCTGACCCTGCGCAACAACGGGAACTGGACGGTGGATAGCGTCACACCCGGCAGCGACGCCAACGGCGCGGAATATCCCTCCGTCAATTTCGATAGTGGGGCCAACCTCGCTACCTTTCCGACGCTGGATATCGACGGCGCGTCGCTGCAAAACGTGACCCTGTTGCTGAACCCCGACGGCGGCTGGGAAATGTCGCTGGCTCGCGCTACCCCGGTTGCCACGCCGATATCGCCGGCCAGCTACGCCGGGGTATGGGTGAACGACCAGAAAGGCCTGAAATATTCCTCCGCCGTGAGTGATGGCGTGGTCACCCTGACCAATTTGCGCACCGGGCTGATTTTCCGGGGCGTCCTGAACGGCGCAGTGGCGACGCTCGTCGAAGACGACGAATATCTCTCGCAAAGCGCCACCCTGACTTTTTCGACCAGCGCTGCGACCTTGCACATCGAATCCTGCCAACCCAAGGCGCAAACCTATTTCTGTTCCAAAACGTTGCCGGTCGGAACGCCGGTGCTCCTCACCAAACAATAGAATTCGGAAAAACCATGCCAAAACTCCATCTCGTCAGCCATGAAATCTGCCCCTTCGTCCAGCGCGCCGTGATCGCCCTGCTGGAAAAAAACGCCCCCTTCGAGCGCACCAACATCAACCTCGCCAATCCGCCGGAATGGTTTCGCGAGATTTCCCCGCTCGGCAAAGTGCCGCTGTTGCAGGTGGATGGCGAAGTCATTTTCGAATCGGCAGTCATCTGCGAATACCTCGACGAAACCATAGAACCGCGCCTGCACCCCGCAGATGCGTTGACCCGCGCCAAACATCGCGCCTGGATCGAATATGCGTCGGTGTTGCTCGGTGCAATGTGGGAATTCAACACCGCGCCGGACGGCGCAACGCTGGAGGCCAAAACCAAAGACCTGCAAGGTAAATTCGCAGTGCTGGAGAAAAATCTGGGGAACGGCCCGTATTTCGCCGGGGCCGCTTTTTCGCTGGTGGATGCGGCGTTCGCCCCGTTGTTCCGTTATTTCGATGTTTACGAAAAATCCCTCGATCTGGGAATCTTCGCCGATCTGCCCGCCATCCGCGCCTGGCGGCAAGCCCTCGCGGCGCGTCCCTCGGTGCGGCAGGCGGTGGCCGCCGATTATCCGGAAAAATTGCTGGGTTTCCTGAAAGCGCGGAATTCCGAGTTGGCGCGGCGGATAAGCGGCGTTTAAGCCCCATGTCGCCAAGTTAAGTGCGCCGGCCAGACGTTGCCTGGGAGCGCCGGCGTCTCGCCGGCCTGCCGGCAGGATGCCGGCGCTCCAGCCCGGATCGGCCTAAAGCTTAAACCTGGAAAAGCCAGTTTGAACCGCAAAGGCGCAAAGACGCAGAGGAAAAACAATAGGTTACCCGTGTCGGATCGTTTACCCACCGGGTGAGGGCGGAACATTCTGCATGTTTTTGATTTCTTTGCGCCTTAGCGCCTTTGCGGTTCTGAACTGAGGTTTTTAGGTTAAATTAGCGCCATGAGCGTCTGAGCCTTACTCTTCCTCCCCTTCCCGGCGCAGCAACTGGGTCAACAAGATGTTGTCCAGACGGCGTTTCGCTCCTTGGCTTTTGTCGTGCGGCCCGGCTTTGCGTTGTTTGGCGAGCGCGGCGAAGGGATTGCGCGGCGGGCCGCTTTGCGGCAGGCGGAACACCATTTTCTGGCGGGTGCCGAGGGTTTTTTTGGCCATATTACGTCTCCGAAAATATACCTTGCCTCATCGCCAAATCGCGACCAGGCAAGGTATGTTAGGCGGGCTTCCGTCCCCACACGGCAAATAGCGGATCCATCGCCGCGTAACGCGCCGCATAACGATCTTCAGGGGGGCGCTGGAGGCCGCATTCCACCAGGGTTTGACACTCGCTGAAGGCGGCCCCGGCGAATTGGGCAAGCGTCCAGCCCAGGCGTTCCATGGGGTGCAACAATGTCCACAGGCGGATTGCCTTGGGCGGGAAATAACGGTTCGAAAAACTCACCACCAGCACCCCGCCGGGTTTGAGCACCCGCCGCACTTCAGCCAGCACGGCGGATGGTTCGATCAGGTATTCGATGGCGGCAGTGCTGATGACCGCATCGAAACTGGCGTCCGGCCAGGGCAAAACGACCTCCCGGTTCAGATCGCGCACCACCCGCTCCTGCGCCGCCGGGTTGGCGGCCAATTCCTCGCTGTTCATGCCCAAAACGCTCAGTTCATAATCCCCCGCCGCGACGTGGGAATTCCAGGAAGCCAGCAAGTCCAGCACCTTGCCGCCGGGTGGCAGAAGGGTTTGGTATAACGCGGAGATGCGGCGGCGGCAGGTTGCATCTAGGTGATCGACCAGCCGCGCTTCCCGGTAAAACTCGCCATCGGGACGGTTGTCCTCGCGGGAAAATGATTCGGGTTCGGCAAAGTCGGTCGGTGTGGACGCCAGCGGTGTTTCCATGCCTGCCCACGCGAGTAAATCGGCATCCTTGCCGAGGCACAGAGCCGGATCGGTGAGGGCGGCTTCGTGGATTTCCGGGTGCAAATCCCGCCAGGGTGGATTGCAGTCGAAAGTCAGCGTGTCCTCACCACAATCCGTAACGCGCGTCATCGCCGCCGGCAGCCCGAGTTGCAACGGACGGGTGGGGTAAAAACGTCCGACACGCGGCGTCACCAGATCAAAGGGAAACTCCTCGTGGTCAACCAACATCGGCGGATAGGTGCGCCCGGCGGGAAAAGCGAAAACCTCCCCGGCTTTCATCCACAGGCGGAAGGTATGGCGGGCGGCGGATGAGCGGTAGCGGGCTTCGAGGCAGGTCATGCGGCGAGTGTGGCGTAAACGGCGGACATTTTCAAACGCCGCGTACATTCGCAATGGGACATCGGATTGTATTCCCCTGCCTGGATGCTAGCCTTCAATAAAGGGCAAACATGTCTGCAAATTGTTGCGGGGTGTTTTGTTTTTTTCAGGGAGACGATCATGACTTTCGCACACCCGACCAATCTTATTTCCCTCGCAATGTTTGCCTGTGCTGCAAGTTTTTCCCCCCAGGCCGCCGCCGCTGATTTCGATGTGGTGGCCACATCCAGCGGCGGGGACAGCAATCTGAGCCTGAGCGCTGCGTTAACCACGGCCTCCGCCCATGTCGGGCAAAAAGGCGAGGTGTACGTCGCCGCCCGCCTCAAGGATGTCTGGTACTTCAACAACAAGACCGGCTGGTTGACCCAGATGTCGCCCTATCAGAGCGGCCCGCTGGCGGCTGGTATGAACATTCCGGTGACCAGCGGCATGAATTTGAGCAGTTTGCCCGGCCTGGAGTTGTATGTGGGATACGGCCTTAACCTCACGGACATGCTCTCGGCCAGCCGATACAAACTGCTCTACACGGTTTCCGGCGGGACGGCGTATTTGCAGGGCGAGTTGTATGGCAAGGACGCGTTTTTCACCCAGGCCAGCAACGCCACCGCCAAGACCACCGGCGCACTGATGCAGGCGGTGCTGGCGGTTAACAGCGTCTTGTATACCGACCCGGCGGTTTCCGATATCAGCACCTTCCGTGAGCGCAAGGCGGCGGCGGACAAGGCGCTGGCGACACTCCAGACCTACGTTCAGGAAACCGAAACCGTGCTGGCGCAGGGAACGACAGCGTCTCTGGACGAAAATGCGCAGCCGGAAAATGCCTTCGCCACCCTGAACCCTGAGGATGTGCTGGCAACTGTGGCCGCAGGTAGTTCAAAAACCCAGTTAAAAACGCTGATGGCCAAATACGGGGTGGGGGCCAAGGAAGCCAAGACCATTCTGGATAACGCCATGAGCGGGCTGATCAGCGACTACGACAAAACCGCCAATTTCTACAACAACGCCGCCCGTACTGCGCAACTGGTCAAGGAAGGTTCCGGCCTGGCGCTCACCGTGGTAGGCAGTGTCGCTACCGCCGGCGGGGTGACCGGTGCGCTGGCTCTGGGGGAGGCTGCCGTGACGTTGATCACCGGCGTCGATGGGGCCATCAAGGTCACCAAGGCAGGGCTTGAACTGATCAAGGGCGCCGATATTCCACAGCCGGGCGGAACCGCCGGGGCGGTGCTGACCACCCTTTCGGACGCGTCGGAAATCATCGCCTTTACCAGTCTCAAGAAATGGACGGATCCCGGCGACAAACTGTCCAACGTCGTCAACATCGTCATGAAAACCAATGATGCGCTGCAAGACGGCGAACTGAACCTGGGTGCGCACACCTTCAGCCTCAAGCCGCTTGCCAGGCCGCTGCCCGCCGAAGTGACGAGCAAGCTGAATCCGCCGCAAGGGACTATCCCCAGCACCATGACCGGCAAATACAAGATCGCCGGCGGCACGGTGGAAGTTACCAAACTGCCCGACGCGGTCAAGGACGTGATCGCCATGCTCCCCGAAACCGAGCGCTTGCCCGATGTTGTCAACAAGGTGCCCGCGAGCGGGGTTACGACTCTGGACACCCTCAATATCGCCCTCGATCTGACGGCCCAGCTCACCACCTCCTGCGTCTCGACCTATGGGCACAATACCCACAGCTACCAACTGTACTCGAACGCCAAAGCGCCGACGGGAACCTATGGCAGCATCCTGGCCGGCAGCAGCGACACGACTTTTACCATCAATAACAACAAAATTCTTTGCAGCGGCGGGTTTTCCGGCTCCAGCATCACCATGAGTTGCCGGAACTCCTCGTACAAATTCAGCGTGACTATTCCGGTGAATGTCGGCAGCAAGACCGTCAGCGTGAGTGATGGCGAATACACCGGCTATACCGCCGACGGACAATCACCCTATACCTGCAAAGTCGGGGTGAGCGGCAACGTCACGGCGGACGCGGTGGCGCATTAACTCGTGAGCTTGCGGTAAATATCGGCGATTTTCAGCGGCAGGCGTTTTACATCGTCGATTACCGCGTAGTTCACCGCGCCGTACATGTGCGGCAGGTATTGCGGGCCTTCGCTGTCGATGGTGATACAGAAGGGATGGATGCCGGAACGTTTGGCTTCGAGCAACGCCATGCGGGTGTCTTCGATGCCGTATTCGCTACGGTAGTGATCCTGAAAGTCATCGGGTTTGCCGTCGGAGAGGGTGATCAGCAGGCGCGTCCGGGCATCGGCCTGATTGAGGATTTGGCTGAGATGGCGGATCGCCGCGCCCATCCGGGTGTAGTCGCGCGGGCTGATTGCCTCGATGCGGCGGCGCACCGTGTCGCCGTAGGGTTCGGCAAAGGTTTTGACCGGATAAATTTCGCAGTTGAGGCGGGTCATCCCGGAAAAGCCGTAAATCGCGTAACGGTCGCCGAGGATTTCCAGCGCCTCACAGAGTAGCACCAGGGATTCGCGTTCCACGTCGTTGATCCAGCCCTTGGTCGAACCGCTCATATCCACCATCAGCAGCAGCGCCAGATTGCGTTCCACCTTGAGGCGGCGACTGAATACGTGTTCAGCCAATTCGCGCCCGCAACGCAGGTCGGCGTAAGCCTCGACCAGCGCGTCGAAATCCACGTCGTCGCCGCTTTGCTGGCGTTTCAGGGTGCGCTCCTCGCCGCGCAACATCTCAAAAGCGCGTTTGAGCTGGTATATCTTGCCGTAATACTTGCCCAGCGTCGCGCGCACAAACTCGTCGCCGCCCGGCGTCAGGGGCTTTTCGCGCACCACGCACCATTGCTTGCGGTAGCTGCGCCGTTCGTGATCCCACTCCGGGTAGGTGTAAGCGCCTGGAGCCGGTGCGCCCGGCGTTTCCGTTTTGCCTGCCGACGTTTCCGGGGTCGCGCCCGCCGCGCCGGCGGCGACCAGATATTCGGGCGGAATCTCGCCCCAATCCAGCGCGATGGAATTCAACAGTTCGCGCACCTTGTCGGGCGGCGCGACCGGCTTGCCGTCGAGGGTCACGCTGATGTCCAGCGCGGCGCGGTCTTCGCGCCGGCTTGCCACCTCGGCGCGGATTTCCGGCGGCGGTGCGTCTTCGCGGCGCGCCTGGAGTTCATCCAGCCAGGCCCCCAGGACTTTCACCAGGGCTTCTTTTTCGCGCGGCAGGCGCGCCTGCAAGGCCAGGCGCACCAGGCCGGGACGCAGCACACCGATATACGGGCGCGGTAACGGCGGCTCCTTGTCCAATAAACGGTCGAGCAGCCCAAGACTGGTCGCCACTCCAGCGCCGGGGGCGGCGAGGCGGGCGAGCATAGCGTCGGGCAGGGGCGCTGCCGGCCCGTCATCGAGCGCCGCCAAATCGCGCATCAGCCCGCCGAAAACCTTTTCCAGGCGCAGGTGCAGGCGCTGCGCTTCGAGAACGTTAAGCCAGCCCAGTGCGCGCGACGCATCCGGGTAAGTCTGGAGGCGCTCCAGCCAATCCACCGCAAACGTGCCGAACCGCACCTGCGCCCAGAGATGCGCGACCATGCCCTTGTAGAGCAAAAAGTTGTCTTCCTTGCGGGGATACACTTCCAGGCTGGCGGGCAGGAAAAACGTCTCGCTGTCGGTATGCGGCGCATCCCCCTCGGCGATGCGGAAACGCCGTCCCGATAGCCCGCAGGCGAACAACTCCAGCACCCCGAGCGCCTCGCCGAGAGTGATGCGGCGCGCTTCGGCCAGCAATTCCCCGGCGAATCGCGCCGGATGATTGAGAACCACAAATGCGGCGGACAAGCCCTGTTTGTCATACACATCCATCGCGCGAATCAGCCAGCGCTCGATGTCGCCCTGCGCCAGACAGGCAAACGCCTGATTCGCCTGGCGGCCCCAGCCGTAGGCCAGCATGGCGTTGTTGCCGGCCAGCACCGCGCACCACTCCAGCACAAACTCCTGCTGCGCGAATTCCAGCAATGCGAGTTGCGCCGCGACCTCCTCCCAACTGGTGTTGTGCCAGATACTGGAAGGAATGAACTCGTTGAGCACGGTATCAAGCTGTGCTGCGGTGAGTGGGGGAGTGTTGGCGGATATTGCGGTCAAGGTGGGTTTTCCATTTATTGGGTCGTGAAGAAAACTCTGGAGGCTAAGGAGAAATTCCTGTCTCTGGAATGGCGGAGCGTATTTGTTCCAACACCCCATCCAGTTGCTGCAAAACTTGGTTATTCCAGTAGCGCAATACTGTGTATCCCTGGCTGCGCAGCCATGCTTCACGGCGCAAGTCATATTCCACCTGGTCGGCGTGTTGCCCGCCGTCGATTTCAATAACCAGTTGGTGTTCGACGCACACGAAATCCACAATGTAGCGACCCAGAGGAACCTGCCGTTTGAACTTCAGCCCCATGAAGCGATGGGCTCGCAGTTCACGCCATAACTTATGTTCGGCGTCGGTCTGGTTGGTGCGTAGCGCCTTGGCGTTGCGCAGTAGTTTTTCGTTGCTCATGGAGGCTATTTCTCAAATATCACCTGCCCTCTCCCCCAACCCCTCTCCCACGTCCGTGGGCGAGGGGAGCAGAGCCCCTCTCCCGCAGGTGCGGGAGAGGGGTTGGGGAGAGGGCGGCGGCAATTCGACATCAGCTTCAATCGGGAGGCTGCTTGTAATGAGGCTACTCCAGCACCAAGCTAACAATCCGGTTCTCGTCCTCGCCAATCTCTTTCACCGTCACCTGCGTCCGGCCTTCCAGGTTCAGGCGGAACAACGCGCGCCCCAACGGGTTGATGAACGACGATTCGATCTGGTTGCCGATGCCGCGCCCGCCGTTGGAGAGGTCGCGGGTACATATTTCCATCAGTTTGGCGCGCACCGGCTCGGCCAGAAGCAGTTCGACCTTGTGTTCCTCGCGCACCCGGTTGGCGACGTTGTTGAGCATTCCCGCGCAGATCAGCGCGGCGACCGGCGGGGTGATGAAGTTGAACACCACGATGTTGTCGCCGATGCGGTTGAGGATTTCCGGGCGCGACAGGCGGAATTTGAAATAGTCCTGGATCGCGCCGCGCACCTTGCTTTCCACCACGTCGTAATGGTCGCCTGGTGCTACGTTCTGGACGCGCCGCCCGTGCTCGTCCTCGACGAAAATCCCCAGGTTGGAGGTGAAGATGATGATGGCTTCGGAGAAATACGCGGTATCGCCGCGCCCGTCGGTGAGACGCCCGTCTTCGAGGATTTGCAGGAATTTGTCGAGGATGCGCGGGTGGGCCTTTTCGATTTCGTCGAACAGGATCACCGAAAAGGGCTTCTCGCGCACCGCGTTGGTCAGTTCACCGCCCGCGTCGTAACCGATGTAGCCGGGCGGCGCGCCGAGCAGCCGGGCGCTGGCGTGTTCCTCGGCGAATTCGCTCATGTCGAAACGCAGATAGGCGCTGTCGTTGCCGAAAATCAGTTGGGTAAGGGTTTTTGCCAGTTCGGTTTTGCCTACCCCGGTGGGGCCGGCGAAAAACAGCACGCCGCGCGGACGGTTGCCGCTGGAGCGCGCCTGCGCCCCGGTCAGCCCCATCACCGAGCGCATCAGAATATCGATGGTCTTGGTCGCTGCCTGGGGCTGGCCCTTCACCCGGTCTTCGAGGAATGGCGCGGCATCGGCGATTTTTTCGCGCAGCCAGGTCTTCTTCCAGGGGTTTTCGCTGATCCCCACCTTGAAACATTGCACCGCGTCGTCCACGTCGCGGAAAGCGATGCCCTGCCGGTCGGCGAGTTGGGCGATATCGCTGAGGTCGCTCAAGGTCAGCCCGTCGGTGCTGCCGGCAAACAGCTTGCGGTATTTGGCGCGCTCCTCATCCGTTCCCGCAGCATACCCGGCGAACCGTCCGCCCAGGATGTCGGCGGCAATCGCGCGGCTCTCATAATCCGGCAACGCCACCGTCAACGTGACGATGCGCGCGCTATCCAGCGCAAACCAGGACGGCAAGTCCTGCGCCCGATTCACCAGCCACACCACCGGGTTGAAGCGCGCCTTGCCCAACGGCGTGGCAATGTCCGCGCCGCGTGGCACGATGGGGTTGGCGGCCAGCGACATGCGCTCGGCGGCCACGAAGAAACGGTGTTCGGCGGCATCCAGATGGTCAGGCTGGCGCGTCAGGCGCGACGCGAAATCCACCACCAGCGCGCAGCGCGCCTCGCGCAAGCCCGGCAGTTTTTCCATCACCCCGGACAAGCCCTCCAGACTCATCGGCATCGCCCCGTCCTGGAGCTTCAACTCGAAATGCTTGGTCGCCAGCTCCACCGCCTCCGGCTCATTCGGATAAGGCCGCAAGCCCTCCACCGGGTTGTACACCAGCATGAAGCGGTAGCCCTGGACTTGCAGCGCGTTCCAAAGGCAGCGCAGCAATGGCGCGAGGGTCTGCCCATCCTGGAAGGGCGTGAGGAACGAGTCGCGGATATTGCCCGCGACGATGTACTGCGATCGGATCGGCAGGAGGCGTTCGAGGTCTTTGATCCAGCGTGGGGACATGGTGGCTAGCCTTTTTCCGGTTTGGTTGGGGGTAGTGTGCTTGGGGCTAAACGTTCGATAGTGCGCCCTTTAAAGCCTACTTTAGGCCACAACCCGCTGCTCCGGTTCGACCGAAAGCTTCATCCCGACCGCTTTCAGCACGGCGAGCAGCGTTCTAAGGGTTGGGTTACCTTTGGGCGAGAGCGCCCGGTACAGCGATTCGCGGCTGATCCCGGCTTCTGCGGATACTGCGCCCAAGCCGCCGTAGGCTTCGGCGACCGTGCGCAGGGCAAGCAGGCCTGCCGCCCGTTCGTCCGGGTTGTCGAGGGATTCCATGGCGGCTTTCAGATAGGCGACCGCCAGTTCGCGATCAGCGCGCAATTCGGCGACTTCGCGCTCATGGTGCGATACCGCTGCGTTTGGTTTTTTGCTCATTCCTGCCTCTGCTTCCAGTTTTTCCAATATTCCTTGGCTGTCGTGATGTCTGCGGACTGCGATTTCTTGGCGCCGCCACACAGCAGGATCACGACGGTTTGACCATGGCGACCGAAATAGACGCGGTAGCCCGCGCCGAGATGTTCCCGCAATTCATGGACGCCGTCGCCTACCGGTTCGCAACCGCCAAAATTTCCCGATTCAAGCCGTTTGAGGCGGATGCGAATCTTGGCCTGCGCCGGCTTGTCCTTTAGCGACTGGAGCCATTCCGTTACCGGCTCTTTGCCATCTTCAGTCTGCTAACGGAAAAGTTCAATCATCGTAGAACTGTAGCTTATAGGCTACGCGGTGACAAGAAATCCGGTTGGTTCTTTGTCGCTAATCGCAACTTGTGTGGGTTTCCCCCGGGATGCTTGGGCGGCAACTCTTGCCGCCGTCAAACCGGTATTCCCCCTTCACCGCCGGTTGATTTTCAGGCGACGCTCGAGATTGCCCGGAAAAACGTCGTCCCCGCCAACGAAAGCGCTGCCCCGGCGAAATCAGCCGATATCAAGGGGCGTCACAAGCTGGAGTCGGAAATGACGGCGGCGGAATATCTGGCGGAGTGGGTGAAAAAAACCCCGGAGCAACACATGCGTGAGGCGATTCTGAAAAAGATGGGGTTGACCGAGGAGGAGGTAAACGCGATGCCGCCGGAGAAACGTGCGGAAATCGAACATGAAATCGCCGACCGGATCAAGGAACTGCTGCAAGGGAAAAACGCCGACGCCCCACCCCAGGGAATATCGTCGCCGGCTATCCAGACGTTATTGATGTAACCCCGCCACGGCGCTCCGCGTCCCTGCTGGTCGTCAGGCAATGTCGCCGTCCTACGGCGCGTCCGGCGAGAGTGTTTACTAACTGCTGGGGGGGAAGGAAAGGCGGGTGGGCGTTTCCGGCGCGCCCACCCGTTGCGGGCGAATTACTTGAGGGGTTTCACGCTGGCGAAAATTTTGCTCATGGCCGCGTCAACTTTTTCGGAGCCTTTTTTGGTGATCCAGAAGGTGGTGACGAGCAGCCTGTTGCTGATTTCGGTGAAGATGAAGCCCACTCGGGAGGGGCCGAATTCCTTGCTGGCAGCGTCATAAATGACCATCGCGGAACTCAGTCCGCCGATGGCGATTTCTTTTTCCTGCTTGGTGGAGCCGTCAATTTTTAAGCTCTGCTCCTTGACCAGCCAATCGACGTTTTCGTCGATTATCGAGTTCATGCCTTTTTCCGATTTCGCAACTTCAAAAAATACCGTGGCGACTTTGTCGGGCGATTCGCAGGCAACGCCCTTGTCGGTTTCTTCCGGTTCCCAGGAGTCGGGGATTTCGATGCTGATGACCGGCTTTTTGGGGGGAATCTTGACGCTGCCGGCGTAGGCCGAGCCGACCAGGAAAGACAGGAAAAGTACGGCAACCAGCTTGGTGATGTTCACGAGTGCTCCTTGAGTAGGTGGGAAAAATCCGCGCCCACTATACGTCAACTTGATATCGAAACGCCAATTCTTATACCTGCAAAATCTTCGGCTGCGTTCGCGGCGCGGCGTCTTCCTCGCGGCGTCGTGGCAGGCTGGCGGGATCGACGGTCTGCACCGGCACTTCGCCCGCGCTGAGTTGGCGCTGGATTTTGAGGGGAATCCCGCGCGCTACGAGGGTTTGCTGAAGTTTGGGAAATTCGGCGCACCAGCGTTCTTCGGCGAGAAAATCCTGGCGTTTGCGCACTCCGCTTTCTTCCATGCCGCGTGGGCGCACCACATTGAAATTGATGGTGTTTTCGTGCGGGTCGAGGCGCAGGCGGACATGGTAGTCTTCCCAGCCCTGGCGTTGAAAATGGACGACGCCTCCTGCGACGAACAGGGTGTTTTCGATGTCTTCGACCTGATAACCAAGGTCGCGCAGCGATTGCTGGAGAACCAGCGCCGCTGCTTCCTGTTCGCGGCGGGCATTGGCTTGGCGCACGGTTTCCAGGAGCGCCTCGGCGCTCGCCTGCTGTTCCGGGGTGAGGCAACGCAGCCCGGCGGCGGCGAGTTCCAGCGCGGCGCGCAAGGCGGGCGGGGCGTCGGCGGGAAGTGCTGCGAGCCAGGCTTGTTTTTCCGCCGCAGCGGCGCGCAGGTGTTGCTGTTCCTCGCGATAACGCTGGATTTGCAGGCGTAATTCGAGGGCGAGGTTTTCCGCGCGTTCGGTGCTCGGGGCAAGCAGGATTTCCCTGGCCAGGGCTTCCAGTTCAAGCGGCACGGCAGCGCCGGGGGCGAGTTCGAGACGCCCCAGGAGGCGCGCCACGATGTCGCGGTAGGCGGCGCTTTGCCGGGAATCGAGAGCGGGGCGCAGGTTGCGCTGGATCGCGTAGTTGTGGAGTAGGTCGTCGATGCCGGGCGGGGCGGATTGCAGGGCTTGCGCCAGCGTCGTGCGGAGTTGTTCGTCGAGGGTCGCAGCACTTTGTTCCAGCACACCTTGGAGGCGGCTGATTTCGGCGCTCAGGGCGTCGGCATAGGTGTTTTGGCCGTATTCGTCGTCCTGCGCCGGGCGGGCGGGACTGACCGAGGCAAAGTTGGCGGCATGTTCCGGCAGGCGTGTCGCGAGGCTGGCGGCGATGTCCTGCAAGCGCGTCAGGCGGCGGGCTAGGCGCTCGCTTTCGGCAAGTGCTGCGGCGCGTTGGTGGATCTGGTTTTGCACCTGGGCGCGACGTTTTTCGGCAAGTTCCTCGGCGCGGCGACGTGTTGCGTCGAGCGCCTGGTCGTATTCGCGGCCCATCGCTTCGGCTTCGCGGATGGCTTCGGAGGCCAGATATAAAGCGCCCAGCGTGGCGTCGAGGGGCACCGCGACGCCGCTGGAAAGGGAATAGGAAACTACGATGGGGCCGCTCATGGCGTCGTCCTGGATAAGGTATTGGGCTGGGGATTTTAGCCCACCCCGCAACAAAAAGGCCGTCTCACAGGGACGGCCTTTTTGCTGACGGGATGGCGGGTTTATTTGCCGCCGCGTTCCTTGCGGATCAGGGTGATCAGGTAATCCGTGACTTTCAGGGCGGCTTCGTGGCTGCCGGCCTGGGAGGCGCTGGTCTGATATTTGCCGCCAACCACGATGGTGGGAACGGCGGAGACGTTGTAAGCGCCGGTCAGTTGTTTGGAACGGGCGATTTTGCTTTGTACGCCGAAGCTGTTGTAAGCGTCAGCAAATTTCTTGGGATCGAGGCGCATTTTCGCGGCCCATTCGGCGGCGACTTTTTCATCCTGGAGCTTCAGGTTGTCACCATGAAAGGCGTTGAAGGCGTCGCCGTTGAGGCGCTCGATTTCGCCCAGACTTTCCAGTGCGTAAAAGAGTTTGGCGAGCGATTGCCAGGTGGGGTTGGTGGCGGCGGGCAGGCGCACCAGGACGACGTCCTTGGGCATGGTTTTCGACCATTTGGCGATGTCCGGTTCGAGATGGGCGCAATGCGGACAGGCGTAGGAGAATATTTCGGTGACTTCGATTTTCTTGGGCTCAGCCGGCGGCTGGGGATTGGCAACCACCGAATATTCGGTTCCCAGCTTGGGTTCGGCGTGAGCGGCAAGTGCGACGCAGGACAACACGGCAAGCAACAGCAATTTGATTTGTTTCATCGACTTCTCCTTTTATTCGTGAATTTTGACCAGATTGGCCTGGACACCGTTTTTGGCAAGCGAACCACGGGTTTTGTTCAATTCATCGACGGTGGCGAACGGCCCCACCCGTACCCGGTGCCAGATTCCCTTGTCGGGAATGGTGGCGGTTTGAATCACGGCTTCCACACCCATTAACGCCAGTTTGGCTTTCAGGTTGTCCGCTTCGGCTTCAGTCTGAAACGAACCGGCCTGCAGGAAATAACTTTCCTTGAGTTTGCCCGCCGGTTCCTTCTGGGCTGCGGCCTTGACCTCCTGTTCGGTGACGGGCGCTTCCTTGCCTTGCAGGATATCGTAAAACTCGAAACGTTGTTTTTCCGGCTGCTTGGCGCTCGCCTTGTCCGGCGCAGGTGTCGCTTCGACCTTGGGGGGCGGCGCTTCCGGCGCTTTTTCAGGAAGCGGCGCCGGAACGGGTATCGGGTCGGCTGGTTTGGTTTTGGCGACGAATGGCGAGGGAGACTTGTAGATGTAAAAAGCCACCCCGATAGCCGCCGCCAGTCCGACGAACAGGCCGATCAATACCCCGGCCAGCATCGGATGCCCTTCCTTTTTGGAAGGGACGATGCGTTCGCGGTTTTTGTAGTCGCGCGCCATAATTTACATCTTCTCCGGCGCGCTCACCCCGAGCAGGCCCAGGCCGCTTTTCAGCACCTGACGGGTGGCGCTGATCAGCGCCAGACGCGCGTGTTTGACGGCTTCGTCGGGAACCAGGAAATGTTCGGCGTTGTAATAGCTGTGCAGGTCTCCGGCCAAATCCTTGAGGTAATAAGCGATCAGGTGCGGGGCCATGTCTGCGGCGGCGGCCTGGACGGTTTCCGGGTATTCGGCAAGACGGTTCATCAGCGCCAGTTCGTGGCTGCCGGTGAGCGGCGCGGCGTCCACGTCGCCCAGGTCGGATTCGAGGCCGCCCCATTGTTCGAGCACACTGCAAATCCGCGCATGGGCGTACTGGATGTAATACACGGGGTTGTCGTTGCTTTGCGACTTGGCGAGTTCCAGGTCGAAATCGAGGTGCTGGTCACTCTTGCGCAAGACGTAGAAAAAGCGTGCCGCATCGTTGCCCACTTCCTGGCGCAGTTCCCGAAGGGTGACGAAGCTGCCGCTGCGGGTGGACATCGGCAATTTTTCCTGGCCGCGATACAGTACGGCGAATTGCACCAGGGCGATGACCAAACGCTCGGAGTCGAGTTCCAGCGCCTGCAAAGCGCCCTTGACGCGCGCGATGTAGCCGTGATGATCGGCCCCCCAGATATTGACGACTTGCGCGAAGCCGCGCTCGAATTTGTTGAGGTGGTAGGCGATATCCGAGGCGAAGTAGGTGTACAGCCCATTTTCGCGCTGTACCACGCGGTCTTTTTCGTCGCCGAATTTGGTTGAGCGGAACCATTTTGCGCCATCCTGAACGTAAATGTGACCGTGTTTCTCCAGCAGCGCCACCGTCCTGTCCACCAATCCGCTGTCGTACAGGGATTTTTCGGAAAACCAGGAATCGAAGGTCACGCCAAACTCGGTCAGGTCGTTGCGGCAATCGCCCAACTGCTCGGTGAGGGCGAAATTGTGAATATACGCGAAATCCGCGCCCAGCAGCTTCTTGGCGTTGGCGATCAGGCCGTCCAGGTGGGCTTCGGCGTCGTCTTCGGAGGAGGGAAGGTCGGCCATCACCGCCGGGGGCAGGTGTATGTAGCGGTCGCCGTGGGCGTCCATGATGAGTTTCGCCATGTCGCGCACGTAGCCGCCCTGGTAGGCGTTGCCGGGGAAAGGCAGTTCGATGCCGTACAGGTCGAGGTAACGCAGCCAGGTGGACAAGGCCAGGATATCCATCTGCCGCCCGGCGTCGTTGACGTAAAACTCGCGGGTCACGTTGTAGCCCGCTGCCGCGAGCACGTTGGAAAGGCTCATGCCGAACGCCGCGCCGCGCCCGTGGCCGACGTGCAGCGGCCCGGTGGGATTGGCGGAAACGAATTCCACCTGGATTTTGCGGCCCTCGCCGAGGTTGCCGCGCCCATAGGCAGCCGGGTCGGCGAGAATCCGCCCGACCACCGCTTGTTTGGCGGCGGGACTGAGAAACAGGTTGATGAAGCCGGCCCCGGCGATTTCCGCCTTGGTGACGTAAGGCGAAGCAGGCAGCGCGTCGAGCAGGAGTTTGGCGAGATCGCGGGGATTCTTGCGCAGGGGACGCGCCAGTTGCATCGCCAGATTGCAGGCGTAGTCGCCGTGGGAGGCCTGGCGGGGGCGTTCGATGACGAATTCGGTATCGCGGCTATCGGGCGCAACAACTGCCAGCGCCTCGGCGAAAAGTTGGGAAAGATGCTGTTTCAAGTGGGAATCTCGTTGCGGATCACGTTTAAAGCGTGATTCTAACAGGTCGGCGCGGTAGCGGGCAGTAGCGGCGCTGTGCAGGTTCATTCAGCCTGCCGCTCAGGAAGATTCCTTGTCGCGCTTGTGTTCGATCATGCGGGTTTGAATCTCGACGATGTTGAATAGCCGGGATTTTTCCTGGCGGTGCTCTTCCAGTGCGGCATTCGCAACTTTCAGCGCCTCCTGGGTCGCCATCAGGCGCGCCAGCAACAATTGGTTGAGGTGTTTCTGTTTTTGCAGTTCGAGTTCGACATTCTGGCGCAGTTCGCTGGGAATGGCCGCCTTGGGCGGTGCGGCGGGTTCCGGCGCGGGCCTTTTTAGCGCCCCGTAAACCCGCATCAATTCGGAGGTGTCCACGCCTTTAGTGCCGTCTTCCATCAAGACGAGGGACAGAACTCCGTTTTTTGAATGCCGGTATAACGTCTGACTGTTTTTGCCAACGGCGACGGCGGCTTGTTTGACGGTAAGAATGGGCATGGTGGGATTGGAATCACAGTAGTGTTGGACTTACGCAGTATCGCCAAAAGGCGCTGATTATTCAACCGCTTTATCGGCGTTGTGAAAGGTCAGAATTCCAGCGGATCGACATCCAGCGTCCAGCGCACGTTGCGTCCTTCGATTTCCTCCAGGCGGGTGCGCCAGATTTTCAGAAAAGCCTGTAAAGCCGCGCGGGACGCCGATTGCACCAGAAGATGGGCGCGTTCCTTGCCGGCGATACGCGCCATCTGGGCGGGGGTTGGGTCGAAAATCTCCACGGCGTCGCTCAAGGTTTCACCGATTTCCCCGGCGCGCCGCAGGAATTTGAGGGCGCTGGCCAGTTGCGCGGCTTCGGCGCGTAGCAGCGCCTGGTAACAATAGGGCGGAAATCCGGCCTGATCACGTTCCGCGAGTTGCGCTTCGGCGAACGCGGCGAAATCGTGGCGCTGCAAGGCGGAGAACAGCGGATGGCCGGGAAACTGGGTCTGGATCAGCACCTCGCCGGGCAGCTCGGCGCGCCCGGCGCGTCCTGCGACCTGCATCAACTGGGCGAACAGGCGTTCGGCGGCGCGGAAATCCGAGCTGTATAAGGCCCCGTCGGCGTTCACTACGCCGACCAGGGTGAGCTTTTTGAAATCGTGGCCTTTCGCCAGCAATTGGGTGCCGACCACGATGTCGATTTCGCCGTCGTGGATTTGTTTGAGCAAGGCCGGGAGGGCGTCCTTGCGCCGCGCGCTGTCGCGATCGACGCGCAGGATGCGGGCGGCGGGGAACAATTTTTCCAGGGTTTCCTCAACCCGCTGGGTGCCTTGCCCGAGCAGGCTCATGTCGGGGTTGCCGCAACTCGGGCAGGCCGGCGGGATGCGCGTCTCGTGGCCGCAGAAATGGCAGCGCAGGCGTTTATCCCGCAAGTGCGCGACCAGCCGCCCGGAACAGCGGTGGCAGGCAGATATCCACCCGCATTGGCCGCACATCAGCACCGGGGCGTAGCCGCGCCGGTTGATGAACACCAGGCTTTGTTCGCTGCGCTCGATACGGGTTTGCAAGGCGTCGATCAGGGGTTGGGAAATGCCGTCTTCGAGCTTGAGGCGTCCGGTGTCGATAAACCGTATCTCGGGCGGCTGCGCGCCAGTGACCGCACGTTCGGGGAGATCCAGACAGGTGTAACGGCCGTTTTGCGCGTTGTGCCAGCTTTCCAGCGAGGGCGTGGCGGAACCCAGCACGATGGGGACGTTACATTGCTTGGCGCGGAACACCGCCACGTCGCGCGCCGAATAGCGCAAGCCGTCCTGCTGCTTGAACGAGGCATCGTGTTCCTCATCGACAATGATCAGTCCCAGCCGTGGCAATGGGGTGAACACCGCGAGGCGCGTACCCAGCACAATGCGCGCCTGCCCGGCCTGCGCCGCGAGGTAATTGCGCAGGCGTTCGCCGCTCGCCAGGTTGCTGTGCAGGCTGACCATGTGCGCCGCCGGAAAACGCGCGCGGAAACGCTGTTCGAGTTGCGGGGTGAGGTTGATTTCCGGCACCAGCACCAGCACCTGTTGACCGCGCTGCAACGCGGCGGCAACGGCCTGCAAATACACCTCGGTCTTGCCGCTGCCGGTGACGCCGTGCAGCAACCATACCCGGAATGCGCCGAGCGACGTGCGGATCGCCTCGACCGCCTGGTACTGGGCGGGCGTCAGGTCGGGGGGGGGCTGTTCTGCGGATAGCGGCACGGCGGTACCTGCCTCGCACTCCTCGACCCAGCCTTCCCCGAGAAATGCTTTCAACGCCGCCGGAGCGCTCGGCGACAGGGTTGCGGTATCTGCGCGGCTAAGAATTCCCGCATCGCGGAACAGCAACAGGAGCTTGCGTTTGACCACGGAGCGCGCCGGAAGGGCCTCCGGGGCGACTTGCCGCCCCGCTTCATTGAGTCGGAAATACTCCGCCTTGGGCAGGTTTATCGGTTTTGTCTGGCGCATCGCCGTGGGCAGCGCGTTGAAAATCGTCTCACCCAGGGGGTGCTGGTAATAGTCGCTGCAAAATTGCAGGAGCCGGGAGATTTCCGGGGACAGCGGCGGGGTTTCGCGGAAGATGCGGGTGACCGCCTTGATGCGTTCCAGCGGCACTGCGCTGGTGTTGCTACTTGAGACGACCACCGCGACGGCGTTGCGCCGTCCGAAGGGAACCAGGACACGGGAGCCGGGGACAACCGCCTCCCCCGTCCAGGAATAATCGAACAGCGTGTTTAGCGGAACATCCAGCGCAACACGCAGGAACATTTAGTGATAGGGCTTGCTCAGTTCGTGCACCGCTTCGATCAGCGCAGCGGCGTTTTCCGGCGCGGTGAACTGGGAAATCCCGTGCCCCAAATTGAAAACATGGCCGGAACCCTTGCCATAGCTGGCGAGGATTTTGGCGGTTTCGTTGCGGATCGCCTCGGGGTTGGAGAACAGCACGGCGGGGTCGAGGTTGCCTTGCAGGGCCACCTTGTCGCCGACGCGGCGGCGCGCTTCGCCGATGTCCACCGTCCAGTCCAGGCCCACGGCGTCGCAGCCGGTGGCGGCGATGCTTTCCAGCCACAGGCCGCCGCCCTTGGTAAAGACGATGCACGGCACTTTCACGCCGTTGTGTTCGCGGATCAGCCCATCGAGGATTTGCTGCATGTAGGCCAGCGAAAACTCATGGTAAGCGCCGTGCGCCAGAGCGCCGCCCCAACTGTCGAAAATCATCACGGCTTGCGCGCCGGCCTGGATTTGCGCATTCAGGTAGGTCGTGACGGCGCGGGCGTTCACGTCGAGGATGCGGTGCAACAGCTCGGGGCGGTTGTACAGCATGGTCTTGACCAGCGAAAAATCCGAACTGGAACCGCCTTCCACCATGTAGCAGGCGAGCGTCCAGGGGCTGCCGGAAAAGCCGATCAGCGGCACGGAACCGTCGAGCGCCTTGCGAATCTGGGTCACGGCATCCATCACGTAGCGCAACTGGTTGTCCGGGTCGGGCACCACGAGATCGTTGATTTCCCATTCGTTGCGCAGCGGGCGCTCGAACTTCGGGCCTTCGCCCTGGGCAAAGTACAGACCCAGCCCCATCGCGTCGGGAATCGTCAGGATGTCGGAAAACAGGATCGCCGCATCCAGCGGAAAGCGCGCCAGCGGTTGCAGCGTGACTTCGGTGGCAAGGTCGGGGTTCTTGCACAAGCTCAAAAAATCCCCGGCGCGGGCGCGGGTCTTGTTGTATTCCGGCAGGTAACGCCCGGCCTGGCGCATCATCCACACCGGGGTGTATTCGGTCGGCTGGCGCAACAGGGCGCGCAGGAAAGTGTCGTTTTTTAGTTTGTTCATGTGCTTTCGATTCAGTAAAGGCGAGCGTTCAGGCGGCCTTGCGTTCGCCGCTTTCAAATGGCATGAAACCGCTTTTCACAGCCTCAAGTATGACCATCTCAACGAGACTGCCGTCTTCTGCGTAGCTGACGTTGACGTTCCAGTTCTGGGAAGTTTCCCGCACCACGGGTTTGTCGCTGAAACGGATTTCGAGGATGTCGTCTTGGGGGTAGTAAATCGTTTTCAAGGCGTCTCCTCCCAGGAAAAATGGTGCATAACGGTCTTGATTATCAGAACTTCCTCAATGACCGCAGCCACATAAAGCAAGTTGTCGCTTCGACCGGTCGCGTTCATGGCTATCCACAGGTGCGCCGGGTCTCGATAACGCACTTCGCCGCATTCAACAATTTGCTGGAGGAGGGGTTCTGATATCCCACGTTGCGCCATACGTCGCCGAGCATGTTCAGTCAGGATTATCTTGCGGTCGAAACGCTGACTGAACATGGCAAGCTACGGACTTACTTTAGCTCCAGATATCCGAGGATCCCGTCCGCCGCCAGTCGTCCTTCGTATACCGCCGTCACCACCAGGTCGGAGCCGCGCACCATGTCGCCGCCCGCAAAAACCTTGGGGTTGGCGGTCTGGAAAACCTGCTTGCCGCCAGTGGCGACGACGCGGCCTTGTTGATCCACAGCGATGCCGAAATCGGCGAACCACGGCGCTGGGCTGGGGCGGAAACCAAACGCCACGATGACGTGATCGCAGGGAACGATTTCTTCGCTGCCGGGGATCACTTCCGGGGTGCGGCGACCGCGCGCGTCGGGTGCGCCGAGCTGGGTGGTGACGAGTTTTACGCCTTCGACCTTGCCGTTGCCGACTACTTCCACCGGCTGACGGTTCCACAGGAATTGCACACCTTCTTCCCGAGCGTTGTTCACTTCGCGTTTGGAGCCGGGCATGTTGGCTTCGTCGCGGCGATAGGCACAGGTCACGCTGGCCGCGCCCTGGCGGATCGAAGTGCGGTTACAGTCCATCGCGGTGTCGCCGCCGCCCAGTACCACCACACGTTTGCCCTGCATGGAAATGAAATCGCCGGGCAGGCTCATGCTGTTGCGTACATTGGAAATCAGGAAAGGCAGGGCTTCCAATACGCCGGGCAGGTCTTCACCGGGGAAGCCGCCTTTCATGTAGGAATAGGTTCCCATGCCGAGGAACACCGCGTCGTATTGGTCGAGCAGTTCCTGGAAAGTCACGTCGCTGCCGACATTCACGCCCAGACGGAATTCAACGCCCATACCTTCCATAATTTCGCGGCGACGTTTGACGACTTCTTTTTCGAGCTTGAATTCTGGGATGCCGAAGGTAAGCAGGCCGCCAATTTCTTCGTTGCGGTCATAAACCACCGGGGTGACGCCGTGGCGCGCCAATACGTCGGCACAGCCCAGTCCGGCGGGGCCTGCGCCGATTACCGCGACCTTCTTGCCAGTCTGCACGACCTTGCTCATATCGGGACGCCAGCCGGCCTTGAAGGCTTCGTCGGAGATGAATTTTTCGACCTGGCCGATGGTGACAGCGCCGAATCCGCCTGAGCCCAGCGTACACGAACCTTCGCACAGCCTGTCCTGGGGACACACCCGCCCGCAGATTTCCGGCAGGGAGTTGGTTTTGTGCGACAGTTCCGCCGCCTCGAAGAGGTTGCCTTCCTGAACCAGCTTGAGCCAGTTGGGAATGTAGTTGTGCACCGGGCATTTCCACTCGCAATACGGGTTGCCGCAGGCCAGGCAACGCCCCGCCTGTTCCTTGGCCTGGTCGGCCCCGAACGGCGCGTAGATTTCGCGGAATTCCTGAATGCGCTGATCCGCGCCCTTCTTGTCGCCGTCACGACGGGCGATGTTCAAAAATTGAAAAACGTCTTGTTTGGCCATGATTGTTAGCTCTTCAATAAGCTGTCGAGATGCGCCGCCTTGGGCTTCACCAGCCAGAATTTACCGACCTCGCCGCTGAAATCGGCCAGGATTGCCTTGGCGCGTGTACTGCCGGTGAGCCGCACATGCTCTTCCAGCTTTTCGCGGACGTAATGGCGATACTGTTCGGTCTGCTCGGTGTTGATGCGGTGAATGTCCACCAGTTCGTTGTTGTAGCGATGCGAGAAGCGGTCGGATTCGTCGTAAACGAAGGCAAAACCGCCGGTCATGCCCGCGCCGAAGTTGTGGCCGGTTTCACCCAGCACCAGAATCATCCCGCCGGTCATGTATTCGCAGCAATGGTCGCCGGAACCCTCAACCACCGCTACCGCCCCGGAATTTCGCACCGCGAAGCGTTCCCCGGCGGTGCCGCCGGCGTTCAACTGGCCGCCGGTCGCGCCGTACAAACAGGTGTTGCCGACGATGGCGGTTTTGCCCGCGTCGAATACCGAACCCTTGGGCGGATAAATGATGATTTGCCCACCCGCCATGCCTTTGCCGACATAGTCGTTGGCGTCGCCTTCCAGCTCGATTTTCAGGCCTTTGGCGTTCCACACCCCGAGGCTCTGCCCGGCACTGCCTTTCAGCTTGATGGTCAGGCAGTCCTTGGGCAAACCATCTGCGCCGTGGGCGCGGGCGATTTCACCGGAAAGTCGTGCGCCGATCGAACGATTGACGTTGCGCACCGGGTATTCCAGGGTCAACGGCAGTTTTTTCTGGATCGCCTTGAGGGCGTCGCCGACCATACGCTCCGCCAGTTCACCCTTGTCGAACGAGGGGTTGGACGGCTCGGTGCAAAAACGCGGCACGGAATCCGGCACGTTGCCCTGATCGAGCAGCACCTTGATATCCAGTTTGCGCTGGCGGTCGGTATTGCCTTCCAGGGTTTCCAGCAGATCCATGCGGCCAATCAGGTCTTCCATCTTGCTGACGCCGAGGCGGGCCATCAGTTCACGGGTTTCCTGGGCGACGTAGGTGAAATAGTTCATCACCATCTGCGGCAGGCCGATGAAGTAATTCTTGCGCAGGCGTTCGTCCTGCGTCGCTACGCCGGTCGCGCAGTTGTTGAGGTGGCAGATACGCAGGTATTTGCAGCCCAGCGCAATCATCGGCGCGGTGCCGAAACCGAAACTTTCCGCGCCCAGAATCGCTGCCTTGATCACATCCATACCGGATTTCAGACCACCGTCGGCCTGCACCCGCACGCGGGAACGCAAGCCGTTGGCGCGCAGCACTTGCTGCGCTTCGGAAACGCCCAGTTCCCACGGTGTACCGGCGTATTTCACGCTGGTCAGCGGACTCGCGCCAGTGCCGCCGTCGTAGCCGGAAATGGTGATCAGGTCGGCGTAGGCCTTGGCCACACCGGCGGCAATCGTGCCCACACCCGGTTCGGCAACCAGCTTCACCGACACCAGCGCCTGCGGATTGACCTGCTTCAGGTCAAAAATCAGTTGCGCCAGGTCTTCGATGGAATAGATGTCATGGTGCGGCGGCGGGGAAATCAGCGAAATCCCCGGCTTCGCGCAACGCAGACGGGCGATGGTCTCGGTGACCTTGTCGCCCGGCAACTGGCCGCCTTCACCCGGCTTGGCGCCTTGCGCGACCTTGATCTGCAACACTTCGGCGTTGACCAGATAATGCGGGGTGACGCCGAAACGACCGGAAGCCACCTGCTTGATCTTGGACATCTTGAGGGTGCCGTAACGCACCGGGTCTTCGCCGCCTTCGCCGGAGTTGGAACGACCCCCCAGGCGGTTCATACCTTCGGCGAGCGCCTCGTGGGCTTCCGGCGATAACGCGCCAAGCGACATCCCGGCGGAATCGAAACGTTTGAGAATGGCTTCCAGCGGCTCCACCGCATCGACTGAAATCGGCGCAACGTCGAGCTTCAACTTCATCAGGTCGCGCAGCGTCGCGACCGGGCGGGTGTTCACCAGCCGGGCGAATTCCTGATATGCCGCGTAATCGCCGTTCTGCACGGCCTTTTGCAACATCAGCACCACGTCCGGGTTGTAGGCGTGGTATTCGCCGCCGTAGATGAACTTCAGCAAACCACCTTGCGACAGGGGTTCCATCGGGTTAAAGGCAAAACTCACCAATTCCTTCTGGTCGGACTCGAAATCCTCGAAGCCGGCACCCTGGATGCGCGATACGGTGTCCTTGAGACACAAGGAAATCACGTCGTCGTGCAGGCCGACCGCTTCGAAAAGTTGCGCGCCGCGATAGCTGGCGATGGTGGAAATCCCCATTTTGGAGAGGATTTTCAGCAGGCCCTTGTCGATGCCCTTGCGATATTTATAGAGCGCCTGGGTCAGGGTATGCCCCTTGACCTCGCCGCTTTCGATCAGGTCGTGAATCGCCTGATAAGCGATGTAGGGATAGACCGCCGTCGCGCCGTAACCGATCAGACAGGCAAAATGGTGGGGGTCGCGGACGCTGCCGGTATCCACCAGAATATTGGCGTTGCAGCGCAAACCGGCCTGGATCAGCGCGTGGTGTACGCAGCCGGTGGCGAACAGGGCATGAATCGGCAACTTGTCCGCAGCGATATTGCGATCCGACAACACAAGAATCACCTTGCCGTCCTTCACCGCCTGAACGGCGCGCTGGGCGAGGGACTCCAGCGCGGCCTTGAGATTGGTGTGGGCCGGGTCGTAATTGAGTTCCAGGGTAATGCTGCGATATTCCGGGTCGGTGCTGGAAGTCAGACGGGCAAACTTCTCATGCGACAACACCGGCGAATTCACTTCCAGGCGATGGGCGTGTTGCGGCGTTTCCTTGAACAGATTGCGTTCCGTACCGAAACAGGTGTTCAGCGACATCACCACCGCTTCGCGAATCGGATCAATCGGCGGATTGGTCACCTGGGCGAATTGCTGGCGCAGGTAGTCGAAAGGCGAGCGGATTTTCTGCGACAACACCGCCATCGGCGTATCGTCGCCCATCGAACCGATGGCTTCCTGGCCGTCTTCGGCGAGCACCCGCAACACCTGGTCGCGTTCTTCGTAAGTCACGTTGAACAACTTCTGGGCAATCAACGACTCTTCCGGCTTCATCACCGGGAAGGTCTTGTCTTCGTCGATGCCGGTTTCGAGATGGGTGGAATTGTCTTTCAGCCACTGGCGGTAGGGCTGGGCGGCCTTCAACTGGGCGTCGATTTCGTTGGTGAGCAGCAGCTTGCCTTCCAGCAAATCCACCGCAACCATCTGACCGGGGCCAACGCGGCCCTTTTGCACCACGTCTTCCGGCTTGTAGCCCCACACCCCGATTTCCGAAGCGATGGTGACGTGTCTATCCTTGGTGACCACGTAACGCGCCGGACGCAGCCCATTGCGATCCAGCAGGCAAATGCCGTAACGCCCATCAGTCAGAACGATGCCGGCGGGGCCGTCCCACGGCTCCATGTGCATCGAGTTGTATTCGTAGAAAGCGCGTAGGTCGGCGTCCATGCCGTCGTTGGCGACGTTCTGCCAGGCCGGCGGCACCATCAGGCGGAGCGCCCGGAACAGTCCAGCACCGCCCATCACCAAGCCTTCCAGCATGTTGTCCATGCTGTAGGAGTCAGATCCGGTGGTGGAAACGATGGGGCGCACGTCATCCATATCGGGGATGAAGTCCGACGCAAAGGTGCGTTCGCGCGCCCGCGACCAGTTGCGGTTGCCTTGCAGGGTGTTGATTTCACCGTTGTGGGCGAGGTAGCGGAACGGCTGAGCCAGGCGCCACTGCGGCCAGGTATTGGTCGAGAAACGCTGGTGGAACACCGCCAGGGCCGAAGCAAAACGCGCGTCGTTGAGGTCGGTGTAAAACACCGGCAGGTTTTCCGGCGTTACCAGACCTTTATAACTGATGACCCGCGACGACAGGGTAGGCAGATAAAAAGTCTTGTCGCTGCCTTCCACGGTTTTTTCGGCGCGGCGGCGGGCGATGTACAGCTTGCGCTCGAAAAGATCGTCGGAAAGGCCATCCGGCGCATTCACGAAAACCTGTTCGATCACCGGCAGCGAAGCCTTGGCGAATTCGCCGAGCGCCACCAGATCGGTCGGCACCTTGCGCAGGCCGGCGAACACCAGACCTTGCGCCTCGATCTCGCTTCTCAGCGCAGCGCGCGCGGCATCCGCCAATGCCGCATCGGTGCTGAGAAACACCAGTCCGGCGGCATACAGATTGGAAAGAGAGAAACCGCATTCGGCGGCTACTGCCCGCAAAAAGGCGTCGGGTTTCTTGAACAGCAATCCGCAACCGTCGCCGGATTTGCCGTCGGCAGCAACCGCGCCACGGTGAGTCATATTCGCCAGCGACTGGATTGCGGTTTGCACCAGCCAATGGCTGGGCTTGTCATCCATATTGGCCATCAGGCCGAAACCGCAACTGTCTTGCTCGAATCCGGGACGGTATAAGGTGCCGTCCAACCAGCTTTGTCTATCCATTGCCAGACCTGAAAAATCGGGGAAAAGTGCGGAATTCTACCCAGAACGTCCCGGTGCGGCAATGGCTTTGCGTAGAAAAGTCAAGGGGGCGCTGGCTTCCGGCTCATTTGCCGAGAGCTTGGAGGCATTGTTGACCGACCGGTCAGTCAGTGCTATTTTCCTGGATTCCTTTATTCCAGCAGCGGAGCGCGTTTGAGCAAAGCTTTTGAAATGCCACCGGCGGGCGACGCGACCGAGCGGATTCTGGCGGCTGCCGAGGCTTTGTTTGCCGGGGCCGGCTTCGATGCGGTGTCGATGAACGCGGTGGCGGAACGGGCCGGGGTGAGCAAGGCCAACATCTTCCACCATTTCAGCAGCAAGAACGCCCTGTATCTGGCGGTAATGCGCAATGCTTGCGGGCGATCCAGTCCGCTCATGGACAACCTGGCGAATCCCGGCGTTTCCTTTGCCGAGGCGTTGGGGTTGTTCGCCCGCGCCCATCTGTCCAATCTGCTCGACAATCCGCAGACTTCGCGGCTGATCCTGCGTGAGGTAATCGACAACGATCCGCAACGCTGCCAGGAGCTGGCGGAGCAGGTGTTCGGCGACAATTTTGCGCGTTTTACCGCGATTTTGCGGGCCGGACAGGCACGCGGCGAGTTGCGCACCGATCTCGATCCCGGCATGGCCGCGAGTCTGCTGATTGCTGCCAATCTGTTTTTTTTCCAATCCCGCGAGGTTATCCGGCATTTGCCCGACGCCCGCCATCTTTCCGAAAATCCCACTGCTTACAGCGAATTGCTGGTGGATATCCTGCTCAGGGGTATCGCGCCGCAAGCCGCGCCGAGGGCCACACCATGAAAAATACCGTTTCCACATTCCTCTTGTCGCTGCTGTTCGCCGCCGGACTGTTGTCCGGGTGCGCCAAAAAAGCCGAGGAGAAGAAATCCGGGCCGCCGCCCGCCAATATCAGCGCCGCCCCGGCGCAAAGCCGCGATGTGGTGTTGAGCGAGCGTTCGGTGGGCGAGGTGGATAGCAGTTCGGCGCCGAAAGTGGCGGCGGAAGTGGCGGGGCGTATCGTCAAGGTGAACGTGGAAATCGGCGACCCGGTGAAAGCCGGGCAAGTGCTTGCCGAACTCGACCCGCACGACTACCAATACGCCAAACAGGCGGCACAGGCCGAAGTGGCGCGCCTGGCGGCGACGCTGGCGACGCAGGAGCGGCAGACCGAGCGGTACCGCGAACTGGTGAAGAAAAACTTCATCTCGCCGCTGCTGATGGATCAGACCGAGTCCCAGTCCATCGCCACCCGCGAGCAACTCGCCGCCGCCAAGACCTTGCTGGAACGCGCCGAATACAACCTCAAACGCACCCGCATCGTCGCCCCGGTGAGCGGGCGCATCGACCAGCGCATGATCTCGGCGGGTGACTGGATCGAGTTGGGCAAACCCTTGTTCCAGGTTGCCACCAGCGACAAGTTGCGGATCCGCCTGCCGTTCCCGGAAGGCGCGGGGGCGCGCATCAAGGCAGGTCAGCAGGTGCTGCTGACGACCCCGGCAGCGCCGGGTGCGACCATCGACGGGCATATCGAACAGATACGCCCGGTGGTGAGCGGCGGCAGCCGCGCCTTCGAGGCCATCGTCGAAGTGAAGAATCCCGGCCTGTGGCGGCCCGGCGCTTCGGTGAATGGCGAAGTGGTGGTGGAAACCCATGCCGGCGCGGTGACGGTGCCCGAGCAAAGCGTGGTGCTGCGCCCTGCCGGCAAGGTGGTGTATGTAGTGGAAGGTGACAGCGTGGCACAACGCAAGGTGACTACCGGCATCAAGCGCGACGGTCAGGTGGAAATCGTCGATGGGCTGAAAGCCGGTGAAACGGTGGCGGTGGATGGCGCGGGTTTCCTCACCGACAAGGCCAAGGTGGCGTTGCAGCAAAAGGGCGGCGCAAAGCCGGACGCTAAGCCGGAAGCGAAACCCGAAGGGAAGCCGCAATGACCCTACCCGAACTTTCCATCAAACGCCATGTGCTGGCGTTCATGTTGTCGGCGGTGCTGGTGCTGTTCGGCTACATCAGTTATCAGCGCATCGGCATGGATCGCTTTCCCTACATCGAATTCCCGGTGGTGTCGATTTCCACGACATTGAAAGGGGCCAACCCGGACATCGTCGATTCGAGCATCACCAACATCATCGAAACCTCGGTGAACAGTGTGCCGGGTATCGAGCACATCCAGTCCACCTCATCGCCCGGCGTGTCGGTCATCAACATGACTTTCAACCTCGACAAGAAGGTCGATGTGGCTTTCAACGAGGTGCAGGCCAAGGTTAACCAGGTGTTGCGCCAGTTGCCCAAGGATGCCGATCCGCCGGTAGTGGCGAAAGTCGAAACCAACGCGATGCCCATCATGTGGCTGGCCTTGCAGGGTGACCGCACCCAGCAGCAATTGAATCAACACGCCCTCAACGTCATCAAGAAACGTCTGGAAACCATCGATGGCGTCGGTGAAGTGCGTCTTGGCGGACGGCGCGACCGCACCATCCGCGTGAATCTCCTACCCGACAAGATGACGGCTTTCCAGATCACCGCGCAGGACATCAACGCGGCCTTCGCCAATGAACATGTGCAACTGGCCGGCGGTTTCCTGGTGAGCCAGAAAACCGAGCACCTGATCAAGCTCGATCTGGAGTTTCATCGCCTTGACGAGCTGGAAAAGATGGTGGTGGCGTATCGTGAAGGCTCACCCGTACGCCTCAAGGATATCGCCGAAATCGAGGATGGTCTGACCGATTTCCGCCAGTTGGCGCGCTTTATGGGCAAACCGACCATCGGTCTGGGCATCGTCAAGATTTCCAACACCAATACCGTCGCGATTGTCGATGCCATCAAGAAACGCCTGGACAACGAAATCATTCCCCAATTGCCGCCGGGGATGACGCTTTCCATTGTTTCCAACGATGCGGTGTTCATTCAGGAAATCGTCGATTCACTCAAGGAACATTTGATCGAAGGGACATTGCTCGCCTCGCTGATCGTCTGGCTGTTCCTGCGCTCGATCCGCTCCACGCTGATTATCGCCACCGCCATTCCGGTGTCGCTGATGGGTGCAGTGGCGGTGATCTATTTCGCCGGTTATACCCTCAATTCGCTGACCATGCTGGCGCTGCTATTGCTCATCGGGGTGGTGGTGGACGATGCCATTGTGGTGCTGGAGAATATTTTCAGGCACCGCGAGGAAATCGACCCCGACCCGATCACCGCCGCCGTTTCAGGCAGCCGCGAAGTGGTGTTCGCGGTGATTGCCGCGACTTTTTCGCTGGTGTCGATTTTCGCCCCGGTGATGTTCCTGGGCGGCATCATCGGCCAGTTTTTCAAGTCCTTTGCCGTCACCGTCACCTTCGGCGTGCTGGTGTCGCTGTTCGTGTCGCTGACGCTGACGCCGATGTTGTGTTCGCGGTATCTCAAGGTGTCCAAACAACATGGCAAGCTGTATTACGCTCTGGACGCCTTTTTTCATGGCATGGACAACCTCTACCGGCGCTGGCTGGGTCGCGCGCTGCGCTATCGCTGGACGGTGGTGGTGCTGACTATCGCGGTGGTGGTTTCCAGCGGCTATTTCTTTTCCAACGTCGGCAAAACCTTTGTCCCGGAAGAGGACGAAGGGCGTTTCCTGGTGAATCTGCGCGCCCCGCTGGGGTCGAGCATCGAATACACCGACAGCCGCTTGCGCATGGTTGAGGAAATTCTGTTCAAGCATAAGGAAATCGTCACCGAATTCGCGCTGATCGGACTGGGAACTGCCGGGCAAGTCAATCAGGCGCTGGTGGTGGCGCGCATGGCCCCGCGCCGCGAGCGCACCATCAAGCAACAGGAAACCATCGCCAAGTTGCGCAAGGAATTCGCCCAGGTCACCGGCGCACGGGTGTTCGCCGCACCCTACCCGATGGTCGGCGGACAACGCGGCGAACCCCTGCAATTCGTGGTGAGCGGCCCCAATCTTCAGGAAGTCGGACGTTTCACCAAACAAATGCAGCAGAAACTCCAAAGCGATCCGGGGATAGGGCGTCTGGATACCGACCTCCAGCTCGATTTGCCGCAACTGGTGCTGATCCCCGACCGCACCCGCATCGCCGCCGCCGGGCTTTCCACCCAGGATGTCGCAGCGGCGCTCAACATGCTCTCGGGCGGCGTGGACATCGCCCGCTACAACGACGAACCCGGCGACGGACAACGCTACTACATCCGTACCAAGGCCAAGGACGGCGAATTCAACCAGATATCCGACCTGCGCAAGGTTTATCTGCGCTCCCGCGAAGGCAAGCTGATCCGCCTCGATACCGTCGCCGATGTCAAGGAAACCCTTGGTCCGGCGGTGATCGGGCGCTTCGACCTGCAATATTCGGCGACTTTCTACGGCTCGCCGACGATTCCGCTGGGCGATGCGGTGACAAAAATCAAAGACGCCGGGGCGGAAATCCTGCCCTTGGGCTACAGCGTGAAAATGATCGGGCAAGCCGAGGAATTCGGCAAAACCACCGGTTACATGATGTTCGCCTTCGGCCTCGCGCTGGTGCTGCTTTACATGGTGCTGGCCAGCCAGTTCAACTCCTTCATCCAGCCCTTCATCATCATGATGGCCCAGCCGCTCGCCATCATCGGCGGGGTGCTGGCGTTGTGGTTGACCGGCAACACCATCAACATTTACTCGATGATCGGGCTGGTGCTGCTGATCGGCCTGGTCGCGAAAAACTCGATTCTGCTGGTCGATCTCACCAACCAGCGCCGCGATGATGGACTCGCCATCGACGCCGCCCTCAGCGACGCCTGCCCGATTCGGATGCGCCCGGTGCTGATGACCTCGCTGACGGTGATCCTGGCGCTGCTCCCCGCCTCGCTGGGGCTGGGGGCAGGCGCGGAAACCAACGGCCCGCTGGCGATTGCGGTGATTGGCGGGATGATCACCTCCACCCTGCTTACCCTGGTGGTAGTGCCGGCGGTGTATTCACTGGTGGAAAACGGACTGGAAAGTTGGCGCCGGCGTCACCCGGATGTCCGGGAAGAGCGGTGAGGAATAGCGATGTTCAGCCGCCGGAGCGCGCCGGCGACGAAATAAGCGGATCAGGCGGGACGTCGGTTTGGCGGTGTTTGCGGCAGGGAGGATACGCGCCATGTGGAGCCTGATCCTCTCCACCATCGTATTTTTCGTCGCGGCCTATTTCCTCAATCGCTACCTCGACGACCTCGGCGTGGATCGCACGATGTCCCGCACCATGCTGGTCGGCGTCCTGGCGACCATCGTCTCCATACCTTGCCTCGTCGCAATTTGGCGATTCAGCCGCGTCTGGCGGGATGCGATGCAAGGCGCAAATTGCGCGGTGTGGCCGTACCACACAAGCAATTTGGAACGCAGCAGCGCGCCCGCCAGACGATGGATAAATCGGTAAATTGTGGCGAGGCAAGGTATATGCAGGATGGGCCATCGACGAACTGTCCGGCGACACCAAACCCTCCCTGACCAACGCCATGCAAAGCGGCGACCCCGCGCAAATGCTCAAGGCGCTCACCGGCATCAAATAGTCCCAAGGGGTTTGGCGAGGATAGGGGAAACGTCGCCCACAAAGCGCCTTCCACCTGACAGGCCGGACAGGCATGTTAGTGACCACATACCCGCTCACGCCCAATCCACAGGCATATGTCCAAAGACCCAGGAAAGACGTGCATCTCCGGGCATATCACCGCGCTGGAGCGACCTCCCGGTCGCGCACGGCGGTCAACGAAGCCGCTGCGCAGGAGCTTCGCTATTCCCCCGCGACGTAATCCGTTTCATTATAAATTTCGGTAATGGCTACGCCGGCGGCGCGGAGGGTTTGCAGCTTTGCGGCGATGGCGGCGTGGATCGCCGGGTGGTGTTCAGGCGGCGGGGGAAAACCTTGCCAGCCCAAGCTGGTGCGGGTGTCGAGGTTGTAGAAGGCGTAAGGGGCGATTTTGTCGCCGATATCCTGGGTGACGACGCTGAGCCGGTAGCCGCCGGCGGGTGCGCCGAGGACTATCCCCCATTCCTCGAAGTCGATGAACTGGCCGTCCAGTTCCTGTACGTATCCCGCAAGTTTTTCCAGGCAACCGACGATTTGCAGGTGGGTCAATGTCACTTTTGCGGCGCTGATTGCCTGCCGGTAGCCTTCTTCGTTGATTTCCCAGTGGGCGACGCCGATTTGCCGCTCGTTTTCCACGGCGCCGGAATACAGGCCGCGCAAGTTCACCATGTCGGCGATGTTTACGCAGAACATTTCCGGGGTGAGGCCCTTGAGGTCGTAGCGCGCCAGTTCGCTATTCGGGAGCACCTCGATATACGCGGCCCAGCCCGCGCCGGCGCGCACCAGGGCGGGTTTGACCTGGTAATGGAGAATCAGGGTGCGGCCCTGCAATTTGATGAGGATTTTGTTCAAAGCGATTTCTTCATGATAAGGTTAAGCGGATTCAGCCATTATAAAGGGAGCCTCATGTCTAATCTTTTTTCCGTTGTGCAACGTCCCGGCGCGGTTGCGGCCACTCACTCGGGGTCTTTTCACGCCGACGAGGTGCTGGCGGCGGCGACGTTGCGGCTGGTGAACCCGGCTTTGGATATTCGTCGTACTCGCGACCAGGCGCAGCTCGACGCGGCGGATATCCTGTTCGACGTGGGACGGTGTTTCGATCCGGCGACCTGCCGTTTCGACCATCATCAGCCGGAATATCGGGAGGCGCGCGACAAGGGGATTCCCTACAGTTCCTTCGGCCTGGTGTGGCGCGAACTGGGCGCGGCGTTGAGCGGTTCCGCTGCGGCGGCGGCGCGCATCGACCGGATGCTGGTGGAAGGCGTCGATGCGATGGATTGCGGCGTGACGGTGAACAAGGAGCCGCCGCTGGTGGCGGTGATGTCGATTTCCTCGGTGATCGGCGGTTTTAATCCGGGCTGGCGGGACGATACTTCCGCGTCCGCCCGGGATGCGGCGTTCGAGCGCGCCGTGACGGTGGCCGGGAGTGTTCTGCAAAACCTGATACGCGAAGCGAGCGGGGCGGAACAGGCGCGCGCCGCCGTGGCGCAGGGGGAATTGCGGGAGGAAGGGCGTTTGCTGGTTCTGGAGCAGGATGTGCCGTGGAAGGAAAGTGTGGTGACGTTGCCCGAATATCAGCAGGTATTGTTCGTGGTTTCCCCGGACGCCCCGGCGAAGTGGCAGGTGAATACCGTGCCCGACTATCTGGGCAGCTACGATAACCGCAAGTCCCTGCCCGCCGCCTGGGCCGGGCTGGACGGCGCGGCGCTGGACGCCGTGACGGGGATCGCGGGGGGCGTGTTTTGCCACCGGGGACGCTTCGTAGCCGGCCACGCCAACCGCGCCGGCGCGCTGGAAATGGCGCTGCTGGCGCTACGTGCCTGACCCCTGCCCGGAGAACGGCGTCTTTCCTGGCCCGCAGGCAAGGTCGCCGTCCCTCGGGTGTGTCCGGGTATGTGACTACTAACATACAAAATTAACTCGATGCGTAAACTATTGCTTCCGCTGTTAATCCTCGCCCTGCTGGGGGGCGCTTTTGTCGCGTTATTTCAGGCCGCGCCGCCTGCCCAGAGCATCCGTGCGGATGCGGAAAAGCGCCTGTTCGCCGCGAGTTTCCCTGATCTGGCGGGGCGCAGCCAGCCCCTCGCCCAATGGCGCGGCAAAGTGCTGGTGGTGAATTTCTGGGCTACCTGGTGCCCGCCGTGCCGCCAGGAAATGCCGGGATTCGTCGCCTTGCAGCGCAAATACGGAGCGCGCGGCCTGACGTTCATCGGCATCGCCCTCGACGAGGGGGCCAAGGTGCGCGCCTTCGTCACGGAAAATGAGGTGAATTATCCCGTCCTGCTCGGCGAAGATGACGCCGTCGATCTCGCCCGCGCCATCGGCAACGACCGGGGCGGCCTGCCGTTCAGCGCCTTGCTGGATCGCAACGGCAAAATCGTCGCCGCCAAAGTCGGCGCGTGGGATGAAAAAAAGCTGGAAGCATTGATCGAGCCATTGCTGTAGCAGTCAGAACAACGGGGCGATTGTTGCTCGTTGTAGACGCACCTAAACTTCCTTTCCCCCATTCGTGGAGTCCTTCATGTCCGCCATACCCGTCACGATACTTACCGGATTTCTCGGTGCCGGCAAAACCACCCTGCTCAACCGCATCCTCACCGAACAACACGGCCAGCGTGTCGCGGTGATCGAAAACGAATACGGCGAAGCAGGCATCGACCAGCAATTGTTGGTGGAACAGGCGCAGGACGAAGTGGTGGTGATGAATAACGGCTGCATCTGCTGCACGGTGCGCAGCGATCTGGTGCGGATTCTCGGTGATCTGGCGCAGCGTCGCGCCGCCGGGGAACTCGATTTCAGCCGCGCCATCATCGAAACCACCGGACTCGCCGATCCGCTGCCGGTGGCGCAAACGTTCTTTTTGGAAGAAGCTATCCGCGACGCCTACGATCTCGACGCCATCATCACCGTGGTGGACGCCAAACATGGCATGGGCCAGCTCGATGACCATCGCGAGGCGCGCGAACAGGCGGGGTTCGCCGACCGCATCCTGCTATCCAAAACCGACCTCGTGGAAGAAGCCGACGTTGCGGCGTTGAGCGCGCGGCTCCAGGCCATCAATCCGCGCGCTCCGATCCGCCGGGTGGCGTTCGGCGCGACCGACCTGGCCGACGTGCTGGATATCGACGGTTTCAGCCTCGACGACCTGCTGGAAATCCACCCCCACTTTCTTGCCGCCGGACATCACCATCATCATCACGACGACATCGGTTCCTTCGTGTATCGCAGTGCGCAACCCTTCATCCAGGAACGTCTGGAAGCGGTGTTCGAGCAACTTATCGGGCGTTTCGGCAAGGATTTGCTGCGCTACAAAGGCATCCTCAACGTTCAGGACAACGAACGCCGCGTGATATTTCAGGGTGTCCAGGCGCTCGCCGGCGGGGCACCCGGCGCACCCTGGCGCGCCGACGAAAAACGCGAATCGGTGCTGGTCTTCATCGGTCGCAACCTGCCCCGCGAGGTTTTCCACGGGGTGCTGGCGATGTGCCATCCCGATGATGCGACCGCCGGGGAGTGAAAATCCCCGGTTTAACCCGCATGGAATGCGTTTTTTGCGGCAATTTCGCGATTGAGGCGGGGTATCGCGCGGAAAAGCCGAACTGACGCCGTTCAACGGATTTTCCCCGAAAAACTGGACAAGTTCCTTGTATTTCGGCAAACTTGCCGCCATGACTAGTAAACCAACCGGCGCCAAAATACTGGTTCTGCACGGCCCCAACCTGAATTTGCTGGGTTGGCGCGAACCCACTCATTACGGCAGCGACACTCTGGAACAGATCAACCAGCGGCTTACCAAACAAGCCGCCGCCGCCGGGGTGGAACTGGAAACCTTCCAGAGCAACAGCGAAGGCGAACTGGTTACCCGCATCCAGCAAGCCCGCAACGACATCCGCTTCATCGTCATCAATCCCGCCGCCTACACCCACACCAGCGTCGCCATGCGCGACGCCCTTGCAGCGGTAGGGATTCCGTTCGTCGAGATTCACCTTTCCAACGTGTTTGCGCGCGAACCTTTCCGCCATCATTCGTATTTTTCCGATCTGGCGGTGGGCGTCATCAGCGGCCTCGGCGCCAAAGGCTACGAGCTGGCCCTGGATTTCGCGCTCCAATATAAAAAGGACTAAACCATGGATTTACGCAAGATCAAGAAACTGATTGATTTGGTTGCCGATTCCGGCATCGCCGAACTGGAGATCACCGAGGGCGAGGAAAAAGTCCGCATCAACCGCTTCGGCCCGGTTTCCCAGCAGACCGTCATGATGTCCCCCGGCTATGGCCCGCAGGGGGGCTACGCTCCTCCTCCCGCGCCGGTGGTGGCCGCCGAGATTCCCGCCGCGCCCGCCGAGCCGGAAGGCCATCAGGTCAAGTCGCCGATGGTGGGTACTTTCTACCGCGCCCCGTCGCCGGGCGCAAAATCGTTCGTCGAGGTCGGGCAGAGCGTGAATGCCGGCGATACCTTGTGCATCATCGAAGCGATGAAGCTGCTCAACGAAATCGAAGCCGATCAGGGCGGTGTCGTAAAGGCCATCCTGATCGAAAACGGCCAACCGGTCGAGTACGGCGAGCCGCTGTTCATCATAGGTTAACTGGGGCCGGCAGGCTGCGGGGAGGTGTTTCCGCCCCCCGTCCCTGCTCTCCAGCCCCTGGAGAGGCATAAATGTTCGAGAAAATTCTCATCGCCAATCGCGGCGAAATTGCCCTGCGCATCCAGCGCGCCTGTCGCGAACTCGGCATCAAAACCGTTGCGGTGTATTCCGAGGCCGACCGCGAGGCCAAATACGTCAAGCTCGCCGACGAATCGGTGTGTATCGGCCCGCCCCAGTCCAATCTGAGTTACCTGCACGTTCCCGCCATCATCAGCGCGGCGGAAGTCACCGACGCCGAGGCGATTCATCCCGGCTACGGCTTTCTGTCGGAAAACGCCGATTTCGCCGAGCGGGTGGAGAACAGCGGTTTCGTGTTTATCGGGCCGCGTCCCGAAACCATCCGCCTGATGGGCGACAAGGTGTGCGCCAAGGAAGCCATGAAGCAGTCCGGCGTACCGTGTGTGCCGGGTTCCGAAGGGGCATTGCCGGACGATGACGCGGAAGTGCTGCGGATGGGCCGGGAAACCGGTTATCCGGTGATTATCAAGGCGGCCGGCGGCGGGGGCGGGCGCGGGATGCGCGTGGTGCATACCGAAGCGGCATTGCTGAACGCCGTCGCCATGACCAAAACCGAAGCCCAGACGGCTTTCGGCAACCCCATGGTGTACATGGAAAAATACCTGGAAAATCCGCGCCACATCGAAATTCAGGTGCTCGCCGACGAACACGGCAACGCGATATACCTGGGCGAGCGCGACTGCTCGATGCAACGCCGCCACCAGAAAATTCTCGAAGAAGCGCCTGCGCCGCTGCTTGATCAAAAACTCCGCGACAAAATCGGCGAGGCCTGCGCCGCTGCGTGTCGGCGAATCGCCTACCGGGGCGCGGGGACGTTCGAGTTCCTCTATGAAAACAACGAGTTTTATTTCATTGAAATGAATACCCGGGTGCAGGTCGAACATCCCGTCACCGAGTTGATTACCGGGGTGGACATCGTCCAGGAACAAATTCGCATCGCCAACGGCGAAAAACTCCGTTACAAGCAGAAGGATGTCCATTTCAAGGGCCACGCCATCGAGTGCCGGATCAATGCCGAAGACCCCTACACTTTCGTCCCGTCGCCGGGGCGCATCACGGTTTTCCACGTGCCTGGCGGGCCGGGCATCCGCGTCGATTCACACGTTTACCAGAACTACGTGGTGCCGCAATACTACGACTCGATGATCGGCAAGCTGATCGCCTACGGCGCGACCCGCGAGCAGGCCGTGGCGCGCATGAAAACCGCGCTCTCCGAAATGGTGGTGGAAGGCATCAAGACCAACATCCCGCTGCACGGCGATTTGTTGCGTGACGAGGCGTTTCTGAAGGGCGGCGCGAGCATCCACTATCTCGAACAAAAACTGGCGGCGCAGAAAAAAGCCGCTTCCTGACCTATGCCGTGGTTATCGCTCAAAATCCAGGCCGACGAACATAGCGCGGGCGCATTGAGCGACGCCTTGATGGACTTGGGCGCACTGTCCGCCGCCATCGAGGATGCCGACGCCGAAACCGTCAATGAACAGGCGATTTTCGGCGAACCCGGTTCGCCCACCGACAGCCTGTGGCTCAATAACGTGGTGAGCGGCCTGTTCGAGGCCGATGCCGACATCCCTGGCATACTCGCCGCCGCTTGCGAAGCCGCCGGACTGGAACAGGTTCCGCCCTACCGGGTGGAACAGGTCGCCGAGCAGGACTGGGTGCGTCTTACCCAGTCGCAGTTCGAGCCGATCCGCATTTCCGAACGCCTGTGGATCACCCCCACCTGGCACACCGCCCCGGACGCCGACGCCATCAACCTGGTGCTCGACCCCGGCCTGGCCTTCGGCACCGGCAGCCACCCCACTACCCGCTTGTGCCTGCAATGGCTGGAGCGCAACCTTCAGGGCGGCGAATTCGTCCTCGATTACGGCTGTGGCTCGGGCATTCTGGCGATTGCCGCGCGCAAACTGGGGGCGGGTAAAACCATCGGGGTGGATATCGACCCACAGGCCATCGTCGCCAGCCGGCAAAACGCCGAGCAAAACGCTACGCAAGCGGAATTTTTCCTGCCTAATGATGCGCCGCAAGTGGTGGCCGACGTGCTGGTCGCCAATATCCTCACCAACCCGCTCAAGGTGCTCGCGCCGTTGCTCGCCCAATCCGTCCGAAGCGGCGGGAAAATCGCGCTCTCCGGGGTGCTTGCCACGCAAGCGGACGACGTGCTGGCGGTGTACTCCCAATATTTCGATATCACCGTCGCCGCTACCGACGAAGGCTGGGTATGCCTGGCGGGAGTCCGGCGCTGATGGCCCATACCACCACCTGCCCGGCTTGCGGAACCACTTTCCGCGTCACCGCCGAGCAGTTGCTGGCGAAGGACGGCCAGGTGCGTTGCGGGCGCTGCGCCAAGGTGTTTAACGCTTATGATGCGCTGAATCTCGATTACCCCAGCCCAGCCCCGCCGCCGGAACCGGAGCCGCGCCCGCCCGTTCCGCCGCCTGCTCCTGTTGCCGCCGTTGTCCAAGCGCCACCGCCAGTCCGCGTCGAAGCGCCGATAACAACGCCGCCACCTGCCGAAGCGCCGTTTCAAACTTCCCCCCCGGCAGTTCCCGCCGTAGCGGAAAGCAGCGCGCCGGTTTTCGAGATGGCGGTAGAGCCGCCCCCCGCCGAATCCGATCTGCCAACGGAAATTGAAGCGTTTTTAGAGCCGGTGGAAGAACCGGTTGGCGTGGAAGAACCGCTCGCCGACAGCCTGGTCATCGAAGAATTTGTCCTGCCGCCCAGCGCGCCGCCGCTTGCCCCGCCGGTCGTGGCGCCCGCCCCGTATCCCGCCGTCACTCAGGTTGTTGCGCGGCCCGCGCCGGTTCCTGTTGATCCCCCCGCTCCGCCGGAAAATGCAGCGCCATCCGACCCCGACCCGGAACTCGACCGTCTTGCCGCCCAGCTTCACGCCGAAGCCCTTGCCGCGCTGGCGGCCCATGCCGAACCGCCGCCCGTTGTCGTCCCGCCTGCGGAGCCGGTCGTCGTCCCGCAGAGCGACAGCGAAGCGCCGCCGGAAGCACTCCCGGCCCCCGAAAAAAAACCGCTGCCGACTTGGCTGACGACTCTCGGCGCAGTGTTTTTGCTGGCGGCGCTGCTCCTCCAAAGCGCCCTGTTTTTTCGCACCGATATCGTCGCCTACAGCCCGGCCAGCCGCCCCGCCCTGGAAGCGCTGTGCGGATGGGCCGGCTGCCGCATTGCGCTGCCGCGTAATCCCGACCTGCTGAGTATCGAAACCTCCGCGCTGGAGGCCGAGCCGGGGCGCGCCGGATTGGTAGCGCTGAACGCCGTGCTGCGCAACCGCGCCGGTTATGCGCAGCACTACCCGCAATTCGAATTGACCCTTACCGATTACCAGGACAAGCTGATCGCGCGGCGCATATTCCAACCCCAGGAATACCTGCCGCCGGGCGCTGTCCTGAGCAACGGGATGCCCGCCAACGAGGAAATCGACGTGAAACTTCACCTCGATCTCGGCGAATTGCAGGCGGCGGGCTACCGGGTTTACCTGTTTTATTCCGCAACCACGAGTTAATCAAAATGAATTTACCCAGCAATCTCAAATACACCGCCACCCACGAATGGGCCAAACTGGAAACCGACGGTTCAATATCCTGCGGCATCACCGAATTCGGCCAGGAACAACTGGGCGACATGGTTTACGTCGGCGCGCCGGAAATCGGACGCCAGGTAGCGGGCGGCGAAGCCTGCGGCGTCGTGGAGTCGGTAAAAGCCGCTTCCGACGTTTACGCACCGATGAGCGGCGCAGTGACGGCGGTCAACGATGTCCTGGCAAACGCGCCGGAAACTGTCAATCAAGACCCCTACGGGGCATGGATATTCCGTCTTGCCCCGGCCAATCCCGCCGATTTCGACGCGCTCCTCGACGCTGCGGCATACGAAAAAATCGCCGTCGCCGAATAAGCCGCTCCGCCTTGCATGGGGCAAAGGCGCAAGGCATACTGAAAAGGCTAGGGCGCGCTGTTTGCGTGTTACGCGCGAGCCACTGTGAGCGCGTCCCGGCGTCAGGTAACCCTCAAAAGGATAAAATCATGTCTATCGTCACTCTCGAAGGCGCGCCGCAGGAAGTTATCGGCGATTTTCCCCAACCCGGCGATCAGGCCCGCAGCTTCATGCTGGTCGATAAAGGCCTGAACGATCTTTCCCTGGGCAATTTCCGGGGTAAGAAAAAAGTCCTGTCCATCGTGCCGAGTATCGACACCCCGGTGTGCGCCGCATCCACCCGCCGCTTCAACGAAGAAGCCAGCATCGTCAAGGACGCCGTGGTTCTGGTAATTTCCGCCGACCTGCCGTTTGCTCAGGCGCGTTTTTGCGGCGCGGAAGGTTTGGACAACGTGGTCATGCTCTCCACGCTGCGGGGCCGCGATTTCCTCAAGGACTACGGGGTGCTCATCAAGAGTTATCCGCTCGCCGGCCTATGCGCCCGCGCGGTGATCGTTCTGGATCAGGACGATAAAGTGGTGTATTCGCAACTTGTGCCGGAGATCACGGCTGAACCCGATTACGCTGCGGCAATGGCGGCGCTGATGAATATCTGATCCCGCTGAACAAAAAAACGCCCCGGCAAGCGGGGCGTTGGTCAGGCGGGTTAAAACGAAAGCAACTGCGTTCAGGCGGTAGTATTGATGATGCTGCCGATGGCGCGGGTCGTGAGCAGAACCTGTCCCACCCCAACCTTCTTTTCCGTAAGCTGCACCTGGGTGTTCATCATGGTATTGAGCGCCTCATCAACGTGTTCCTGACTTTGGCGGGAAAACCGCAAGGATTGTTCGTTAAGGAGGCGGTTGGCGTTGGCAATCCGCTCCTGCTGCGTGGGTGCGCCAGACATTCCACTACGCGCCGCCCCGATGGTTCCGATAGATGCCGCCATCGCTTTATCCCCTCGCCTACCAATCAGGCGTAGGTGTCGATACGGCTGCCCTTGAGACTTTGGGCGGAAACCTGAATGGCTTGCTGACGGCTTTGAATGGTGTTGTTGATGATGTTTTCAACCGTAGCCGCCGACTTGGCGCGGGTTTGTTCGGAACGCTGGGAAACCATTCCGGTCAGTTGGCGATCCAGTTGATTTAGCTGGATCATCTGGGTGGTGTTGGCATTGGTGGAAACGGAACCGATCATGTTTGCTTACTCCCGGAAAACTGGAAATTCGACGCTGCCGGAACCCATTTTTCACCAGGCAGCTTAACGGCCTCTAGTATAGCAAAATGACGCCGTCTTTAAAGATGTCAGGCAGGGGATTTGTCGCCGTCCGCGCCGATCCGCTCGACCAATAAACTATGCAGACGCCGGCTGTCGGCGCGCAACACGGTAAATTTCAGGTCGGCCACGACTATCTGCTCGCCGCGCTTGGGCAACCGGCCCAGCGCGTGGATGACCAACCCGCCCACCGTATCGTAATTCTCGTCGCCGAACACCGTTCCCAAGGTCTGATTAAAATCGTCGATCTCGGTATGCGCCTTGACGCGGTAGCGCCCCTGCGCATCGGTGAAGATGTTGTCCTCGTCCTCGTCGTAATCGTATTCGTCCTCGATTTCCCCGACGATCTGCTCCAGCACGTCTTCAATCGTCACCAGCCCCGCCACCCCGCCGTATTCGTCAACGACGATGGCGATGTGGTTGCGACTGACGCGGAACTCCTTGAGCAACACGTTAAGACGCTTCGCCTCGGGGATAAAAATGGCTGGGCGCAACATGTCGCGCACATCGAATTCCTCTCCCGCGTAGTAACGCAGCAAATCCTTGGCAAGCAAAATGCCCAGCACATCGTCTTTTTCCTTGTCTACCACGGGAAAACGCGAGTGGGCGGTTTCGATGACGAAGGGAATGAATGTTTCCGGCGTTTCGGCGATGTCGATCACATCCATCTGGGCGCGCGGGATCATGATGTCGCGCACCTGCATCTCGGAAACCTGCAACACCCCTTCGATCATCGACAGGGCGTCGCCGTCCATCAGATTGCGCTCAAAAGCCGAATGCAACAGCGTGATCAATTGCTCGCGGTCTTCCGGTTCGCGCAGCAGGAAATTACTCAGGCGTTCCAGCCAGGTGGATTTGTCGGATGCTTCCATAAATTCGGTGATGGGTAATAAGGAATGGGCAAAACGTGACAGGGATTATACCGATTCCCCCCCGCCGTTCACCCGGTACGGGTCAGGATACCCGAGTTTTGTGACGATTTGACGTTCGCGCGCCTCCATTTCTTCCGCCTCGTCGTCCACCTCGTGGTCGTAGCCCTGCAAATGCAGCACCCCATGCACAGTCAGATGCGCATAATGCGCCTCCAGTGTCTTGCCCTGCTCGTCGGCCTCACGCGCCACCACCGCCGGGCAGATCACGATATCACCCGCCGTATAAGGCAGATCGTCGTAAACGAAAGTCAGCACGTTGGTCGGGTAATCCTTGCCCCGGTAAGCGCGGTTGAGTTCACGGCCCTCGTCTTCGTCCACCAGACGGATGGTCATCTCCGCGTCGCCTTCCAGCGCGGCTTTCGCCCAGCGGCGGAATTGCGGGCGGGTGGGGAGAGTGTTGGACTCGACAGCGTATTGGACGGAGAGGGAGAGTTTGGCGGGCATGTCAGGCGGCCAGCAACATGTCGATTTCGGCGTCGAACAACTCGTCGCGTTCCGCTTCGGTAGGCTGGCGGCCCACGCCGACGGCGGTGATGGCGTAGTCCTTACGGAGCAGGTCGAAAACCAGCCGTTCCCCGCTGTTCATATGGGTCAGCCGTGTTATCAGCGCGTCACTCAACTCGGCAGCCTTGCGCTGCGCTTGCGCCGCCGCCACGTCGAGGCGCACCAGGTCGAGATACACCACGTTATCCGGCAATTCAGCCAAGCGTGCTTCTGCCTTGGTCAGATCACCGCTACGCAGATCCAGCAAGGCCAGACTGCTTTGGAACTGGCGAACATAAGTTCCCACCGCAAAACGCACTCCCAACTCCAATGCCTCCCGTGCTTCCAGCAATTTACGCTGCTCCCATAGGATCATCGCGCGCAAGTGGAGATCGTAGGCGTCCTGAGCAAGCAGGGTCGTGGTTTTCGGTGCTGGCAATAGCGCCAATGCCTCATCATGGCGCTTTTTCTTGCGCAGCACGTTGGCAAGCCCATGCACTGCCACCCGGTCGTTCGGCCAGCGCGCGACGTTTTGCCGGTACTGCGCCTCCGCTCCGTCGAGGTTGCCACGCGCCTTGAGCACGTCGGCCAGACCGCAAGCGGAAACCACGTCGTTCGGCCAGCGCGCGACGTTTTGCCGGTATTGTGTTTCCGCCCCGTCGAGGTCGCCACGCGCCTTGAGCACGTCGGCCAGACCACAGGCGGAAACCTCGTTGTTCGGCCAGCGCGCGACGTTTTGCCGGTACTGCGTTTCCGCCCCGTCGAGGTCGCCACGCGCCTTGAGCACGTCGGCCAGACCACAGGCGGAAACCTCGTTGTTCGGCCAGCGCGCGACGTTTTGCCGGTACTGTGTTTCCGCCCCGTCGAGATCGCCAAGGGCTTTGAGCACGTCGGCCAGACCGTTTGCGGAAACCTCGTCGTTCGGCCAGCGCGCGACGTTTTGCCGGTACTGCGCTTCCGCGCCATCGAGGTCGCCGCGCGCCTTGAGCACCTCGGCCAGACCGCAGGCGGAAACCTCGTTGTTCGGCCAGCGCGCGACGTTTTGCCGGTATTGTGTTTCCGCCCCGTCGAGGTCGCCACGCGCCTTGAGCACGTCGGCCAGACCACAGGCGGAAACTACATCGTCGTGATTTTCCCGGCAGGCGTCGCGCAGCAGCGTTTCCGCCCATTCCAGCCGGTCAAAACGTTGCGCGATGGCTGCGGCTTTGGCGAGGGTTTTGGCGGTGTGGATGTATTGATCGGCAAGTCGCGAATCGCGCTGTTGGGTGAGTAATTCTTCGAGGTAACGCCGCGCGGTGGCTTCGTCACCCGACTCCAGGCGTTTTTCGATTTCGCCCAGAGTGCGGTTGATGTTTTCCAGCAGTTTTTGGCGATGTACGGGTGGCCGGGTTTTCGCCGGGCGAGCGTGAGGCTGCGGGGTGTCGTCGGCTTCCTCGTCTTCGAGCTGGGGCTGCGTGGGCGCGGATTTCCGTTCGGCGGGCCACAGATGGTCGGCCAGGCGGGCGAGGGCGGTACGCACCGCTTGCGGGGCGAGGTCGGGAACCTTGGGCGGGGCAAACAGCAGTTCCTTGATGAGGAAGGCGCGGCCTTCTGCTTCGGCGTCGCGGTTGACCAGATCGCGCAGGCGTTCCTGTTGCGCCGGGGTCATTGCGCTGACCAGCGCGGCGAGGTCGGCGGGCAGCGTGGCGAGCGGATTGCCGCAGGCATCGGCGAGGGGCGGCCAGTACTGGATTGCCGCGCCCAGCAGCGCGGAGGGCCAGGCATTGAGGTAAGGCGCAAGATAAGCCGCCCAGGTATTGGGGTCGAGCGGGTGGGCGGTGTCCAGCTTGCGGAACGCCAGTTGCAGCAGGGCCGCACTCTCCGGCTGAACGGCCACGGCGTCGTGAAGGGCGCACAAGCCGGTAGATATGCTGTCCAGCGCGCCTTTGAGGTCGGCGTCGAAATCCAGCGGGCAGATCAGCGCGCGGAAGCTTTCCATTAGGTCAGTGCGGCGCGCGGGTGTCCAGGCGGCGGCATGATCTTGCAGGACACCCAGCCAGCGCCCGGACAAGCGGGTATCCGGCTGTTGTTCTGCGAGCGCGCGGCGCAGTTGGAAAAACAGCGGGTAATCGGTTTCCGGCAGATGGGTCGGCTGGGCCTGCTCATAAGCCAGCAGCGCGGCAAACAGGGCATCGTCGAGAGGCAGCCAGGCGGCGAGTTGGCAAAGGTTGGCGGCGTAGGATGCCCAGCGCCTGGCGTCGCTCTGCCGGGTGGCGAGTTCCTTCACCAGCGGCGCGAGCAGGGCTGCTATGGGACGGGCGTGAGCGTAATAGGTGGCGGAGCTTTCCAGCGCATCCTGTATCCATTCCGCCGGGGTAACGTCGTTAGCCAGCGCGGGCAGCCCACCTCCCGCAAGAAGGGTGCGCAAGGCCGGCGCATCGCCTTGCTCGCCGATGGCGATGAGCTTTTTCAAAACTTCGGCGCGTGCGGCGGCAACGATACTCATGGCGTCGCTCCGTGACGGGCAAGCCAGGCCGAGAGCGGTGCGGACTGGCGTGCCAGCTTGGCGCCATGACGGTGCCGGCATTCATCCAGCCAGGCATTTTCCGCTGTTCCCAACGGGGGAGAGAAAGGTTCCGTGCTCACTTGTCCCATGCCGATGCACACCGCCCCACAGGCTGCGTCCTTGAGCGGCGGGTGGATGGCTTCGCGTACCGCCGGAAAGCCTTCCGCCAGCGGCATGGCAATGCCGTAATTGAACACAGTGGAGGCAGGGAAATGAAAGGCGCTGCTACCCGCTTCGGCGACTGTGGGACGATACAGGGGGGCGGCGAGTTCGGCGTGGTAGCGCCAGGCAATTAACCAGTCGCCCGGATGAAAATAACCCTGGCCGATTTTTTGCGCGGCTTCCGTCCAGTCGCCACCGTTTTCCAGCTTGCCGATTTCATGGGAGAAAGTCGCCCACCAGTGCGGCTCGTTTTCCCCCAAGGCCAACGAGAGGGATTGCGCGAATTCCTGGATGACAGGCAAACCTTGCGCTTGCAGGGCTTGGGCGAGTATGTCGGCATAATCTCGCCCTGGACGCCTGGGCAAGTCCAGGCCCGTGTAGCGGAGAATCAGGGTCTCCAGGTCAGTGCGCGCGGGCGAATTGGCAAACCCCAGCAACCGTTGCAGGCAGGCGAAATGAACCAGCCGTTGCTTACGTCCGGGCAGACCGTCGCGGGGAATCCGGTTACCCTGATTGGCGGGCGCGAGATATGCGGGAGGCGGCGCGCTGTGCGGGTTACGGCGGTGCTCTGCCTGATACTGGTCAATGGCGGAATCGAATCCTTCGGTGCCCGGCAACCCGTTGGGAAACCACCCCAAAGCCTCCAGCGCCGCCTGACGGATTTCATCCACCCGCCCGTCCATGCGCCAGTTTTGCGCCAGCGCGGCATGGCCCATTTCGGCCCCGCCGGCCAGCACCGCGAGCGCACCCTGCCAGGCGTGACCGGGCTGGTCGCGGTCGAACAGGTAAGCGTTGGGAACGGGAGAGGTCATTTCGGGTTAAACCGGGTTTCGCGTTACAAAACAGGCTGTAACGTTAGCATCAAGGCGCGCTTTTGTCGCGTTTTTCATACGCATTGACAATCCGCGCGACCAGCGGGTGGCGCACCACGTCGTCGGACTGGAAAAAATTGAAGGCAATACCGCGCACGTTTTCCAGAACCTCCGTCGCGTCGTTGAGTCCGCTTTTCTGGTGGCGGGCCAGATCGACCTGGGTTACGTCGCCGGTAATCACCGCCTTGGAGCCGAAACCGATGCGGGTGAGGAACATCTTCATCTGTTCCGGGGTGGTGTTTTGCGCTTCGTCGAGGATGATGAAGGAGTGGTTGAGGGTGCGTCCGCGCATGTAGGCGAGCGGGGCGATTTCGATGGTGCCGCGCTCGAAGAGTTTGCCGACCTTGTCGAACCCCATCAGGTCGTAGAGCGCGTCGTAGAGCGGGCGTAAATAGGGATCGACCTTTTGCGCCAGATCACCGGGCAGGAATCCCAGGCGCTCGCCGGCCTCTACCGCCGGGCGCACCAGCACCAGGCGCTTCACTAGGTCGCGCTCCAGCGCATCCACCGCGCTGGCGACCGCCAGATAGGTTTTGCCGGTGCCTGCCGGGCCGATGCCGAAGGTGATGTCGTATTCCTGGATTTTGCGCAGGTACTGGTTCTGGCGTGGGGTGCGGCCATGCAGGTCGGCGCGTTTGGTCATCAGCACCGGGGCCATTTCCTCGCTGTCGGCGACCCGCTCGGCATTGCCGGCCTCGATCAGGCCCAACTGGATTTCATCGACGTTGAGCGGCGTTTTGGCGCGTTCGTAAAACGTTTTCAGCACTTCCAGAGCCAAATCCGCCTGTTGCTGCGCGCCCTGTACCGTGAAATGTTCGTTGCGCCGGGAAATAGTCACGTCCAGCGCAGTCTCGATTTGCTTGAGGTTTTCGTCGAGCGCGCCGCACAGATTGGCGAGGCGGACGTTGTCGATGGGGGAGAAGGCGACACTTTTGCTGGCTTTTTGGGGGGGCGAATTAGCCGATGACGACACGATTGCGGCCCTCGTTTTTAGCGCGGTAAAGCAACTCGTCCGCAGCGGAAATCATGTCGTCAATGCTTGCTGCCAAAACGGTCGAGACGCCGATGCTTACCGAGATATTCAGAAGCTTGCCCTGTGCTTCGATGGTTTGTTGTTCCAGGGCGAGACGAAATGAATCGAACAGCTCAAATACATGCGTTCCATCGAGCAGCGGGGCGACCACGCAGAATTCCTCACCGCCGAAGCGGGCGACGACATCGCTGCTGCGGAAACGGTTTTTCATCAAATCGGCGATGCTCTTCAGCACGATGTCGCCAACGTCATGTCCATGGGTGTCATTGATTATTTTGAAGTGGTCGATGTCGAGCATCGCAACGACCAGCGGGGAACCGGCGCGATTCGCCGCCGCCAGCATCGGCAGGGCGAGACGCAGCAGTTGCCGGCGATTGTTGAGGCCAGTAAGAAAGTCAGTGGTCGCAGCCTGTTCCGCCGTTATCATTTTTTGGTAATGGATGGCGTTTTCCAGCGCAATTGAGACTTTCGACGCGAACACTTCCAGCAGAAAGCGGTCATTTTCGTCTGCCATGCCGCCGCTATGCACCAGCGCGGCGGTGCCGCGCGACTGGCTGGTTTTCAGGTAAACCACGGTGTAATTGTCGAGATACTGATTGCGGTGTTCGTCCATGGCGCGGCGAATGTGGGTGGTCATTTCCTTGTGTCGGCAATTTTCCGCCAACGAGCACGTCAAACAATCGCCGTACTCCCCTGTTGCGGCAAGGATTTTCATGCCGGAACAAAATGCCTCGGGATGAACCTGTCCAAGATCGCCGGATTCTTCCAGACAGATCACGCCGTTAGGATTGCACTCTAGAAAGGCGCTCAATTGCATCAGGATTCCCGAAGCGAATTCCTGCATGGAATGGATTTCAAACAGCGAATCGGTGCTGTTGAGGATTTTTTCCAGGCCGCGCCGGTTTTTGTCCAACTGCATGATGGTTTCATAAGCGCGCAAGGCGGCGATGACTGAGGTAAAAAGCTTTTGCGCGGTCAGTTCGCTTTTGGCCTTGTAGTCGTTGATGTCGTAATCGACGATCACCCGTTCTTCGGGCGCCTGGCCCGGCTGGCCGGTGCGCAGAATAATACGCACCGCCTTGTTCTGAAGCTCATCGCGAATATAGCCCACCAGTTTCAGCCCGGCGTCGTCGCTTTCCATCACCACGTCGAGGAGGATGGCGGCGATATCGGAATGTTCCCGCAGAGCGGCTTTCGCCTCTTCGGCGGAAAAGGCGCTCAGCAATTCCAGCGGGCGATCCTTGAACATCACTTTGGCCAGAATCATGCGGGTGACCGCATGAATTTCCGGCTCATCATCCACGATCAGGAGTTTCCATTTTCCCGCGCAACCGGACTGAGGCGCTATTGGCTCCGGGGCGGAAGGTTTGAGATTCAGCGGTTTGGACTGCATGTGGTTTTCCTTGGGGATCGGGTGTTCACGCAATTACAGGTTTGGCAATATCCGGGGAAAGGTGATGGTAAAAATCACCCCTAGGCCGGGTTCGCTCGCCATTTTCAAGTCGCCCTTGAGGGTTTGATGGACAATATTGTAAACGATGTGCAGCCCCAACCCGCTGCCACCCTTGCCGCGCCGGGTGGTAAAAAACGGCTCGAACACCTTGCTTTGATGCTCAGGTGGGATTCCCTTGCCGTCATCGGCATAAACCAGTTCCACCCGGTCATCTTCCATCAAGGAGGCGCGTATCGCTATGTGCCCGGCTTGTTGGGGATCGAACGCGTGAGTCAGCGAATTGACAATGAAGTTGGTCAAACACTGCGACAGCGCGCCGGGGAAACTATCGACGATCATACCGGCAGGGCAATCAAGTTCGACCCGCACCGGCGTTTTCTTGAGTTTCGGTTGCAGGCTCAGCAATATTTCTTCGATATACGTTTTGAGATCGAAATCGCGCCGTTCTCCGCCTGATTGATCCACTGCCACCTGCTTGAAACTGTGCACCAGTTCGGCGGCGCGCTGGCTGTTGACCGTCATCAGACGGGCGGACTGGCGAGCGGTATCGAAATAACTCTCCAATTCATCGCCGCTCAACTCGCCTGCGTGGTATCGCGAGGAAATCTTGGCGGTTTCTGCGTCGAGATAGGTCGATGAACTCAGCGTGATGCCGATGGGCGTATTGATTTCATGCGCCACCCCGGCGACCAGTCCGCCCAGCGCCGCCATTTTTTCCGACTGGATCAGGGATTCCTGGGTGTTCCTGAGCTCCTCCAGCGTCTGCTCTGCTTCCCGCTTGGCTTGCGCCAGCGCAGCCCGGTCGCGTTCCCGCTCCGTCACATCGCGCACGGTAATCGTCGCCACGGCGGTTTCTCCTTCCCCGCTATGGCTCAGGCTGATTTCGACTTGCGGCTCAGCGCCATAACGAGTCAATGCGGTAAGCCGGCGATTTTGGCCCATGGCGCGATGGTGCGGGTCAAGAAAATACCCGGCGCGCAGTTCAGCATGTTTCTCGCGAAAGTGGGAAGGAATCAGTTCTTCGATCTTCATGTTCAAAAACGCTTCAGCACTGTATCCAAAAAAACGCTGCGCCATGTCGTTGCTACGGGTAATTCTGCCGTCTCGCGCCACGCAGAGCATGGCGTCGGGAGACTTGTCCAGCAGCGTATCGAGTTCTTCGCGAATCTTGCGTATCACCTCGTTGGCGGCAACGATGCGCCGGACGAAAAACAGCATCGCCACCGCGACGGCGGCAATCAGGAGCACCAGCGCAAAGCCGCCCGTCTCAAGGAAGAAAATGGCGCTGTTGAGCGCGCTTGAGGAAGCCAACTCGGCCTCCCGGCTACGTGCGGTGGCGCGTTCGACGAGAAAAGCCATGGCCTTGAGCGCGGCGGTATCGTCCACTTTGACCACCTGGTCGATTTCCTGCGAAGTCTTGCCCTCCGCCACCAGTGGTTTCGCCAGTTGATATTTGCCTGCGTATTCTTCAAAGGTGGCGCGGATTTGCGCGAGAGCCAAGCGGTCTTCGGGCTTGCCCAGGAGTTTGTCGAGGCGCGCCATCTCCTCGGAAATGCCAATCAGGTTTCTGTCGATGCGCGCCACGTATTTCTCATCGCGGCGCAACACGTAATTCTTGAAGTTATGGATAAATCCGCCATAACCGATGTGCATGTTGAGTCGCGCCAGGGCATTGTCGATGGCGGTGGCTTTCTGGTTGTAATTCAGCCAAAGATTTTCGGTGTCGAGAAAGCGCGAAACCGCCACCCAGCCGAAAACCATCACGCCCAGCAACACCAGCGTCGCGCCAAAACCGATGATCGCGCCATAGAAGTGGAGGGTTTTTTTCTCGGTAAAACGCAATAGTCCGGCCATGATGGGGTTCTACCCTTATTCCGAAATCACCACCTCGCCGCGCAAACTGTGCGGCAGCGCAGAGGTGATGAGCACATCGATGAACTGGTTGATGAGGCGCGGATTGCCGGGGAAATTCACCACCCGGTTGTTGGCGGTGCGGCCCGCCAATTCGTTGCCGTCCTTCTTCGCCACGCCTTCCACCAGGATGCGCTGGGTAGTACCGACCATCGCCTGGCTGATGGCTTGCGCCTGCTCGTTGAGTTGCGCCTGGAGACGGGCGAGACGTTCCAGCTTGGCTTCCTGGGGGGTGTCATCGGCCATTTCCGCCGCCGGGGTGCCGGGGCGCGAACTAAAGACGAAGCTGAAACTCGCGTCGAAACCGACATCCTTCACCAGTTTCAGGGTCGCCTCGAAATCCGCCTCGGTTTCGCCGGGAAACCCCACGATGAAATCCGAGGAAATCGAAATATCGGGCCGGGCCGCCCGCACCTTGCGGATCAGCGACTTGTATTCGAGCGCCGTGTAGCCGCGCTTCATCGCCGCCAGGATACGGTCGGAACCGGCCTGCACGGGCAGATGCAGATAACTCGCCAGCTTGGGAATTTCGGCATACGCCTCGATCAGGCGCGGGGTGAATTCGTTGGGGTGCGAAGTCGTGAAACGCAACCGCTCCAGGCCGGGAATATCCGCCACCAGATGCAGCAGCAGCGCCAGATCGGCGTCCACGCCCTCGTCGGTCGCGCCCTGATAGGCGTTGACGTTCTGCCCGAGCAGATTGATTTCCTTCACGCCGCGCTCCACCAGCGAACGGCACTCGGCCAGCACATCGTCGAGCGGGCGCGACACCTCGCCGCCACGGGTGTAGGGCACGATGCAATACGTACAGAACTTGCCGCAGCCCTCCATCACCGACACGTAGGCCATCGCCCCTTCCACGCGGGCTTCTGGCATATGGTCGAATTTCTCGATTTCCGGGAAGGAAATATCCACCTGTGTGCGCCGCTCGCTGCGCCGCGCCGCCAGCAACTGCGGCAGACGATGCAGCGTCTGCGGGCCGAACACCAGATCGACGTATGGCGCGCGCGCCACGATGGCTTCGCCCTCTTGGCTGGCCACGCAGCCGCCCACGCCGATCAGCAGGTCGGGATTTTTCTGCTTGAGATGTTTCCACCGCCCGAGCTGGTGAAAGACTTTCTCCTGCGCCTTCTCGCGCACCGAACAGGTGTTGAGCAGCAACACATCGGCCTGGGCGGGGTCGTCGGTGGCTTCCATGCCTTCGCTGGACAGCAGCAAATCGGCCATTTTCGCCGAATCGTATTCGTTCATCTGACAGCCGAAGGTTTTGATGTGGAATTTTCTGGGCATGGCGGGAAACCAAAAGGCCGGGCGTCAAGCGGGCCGGCGTTTAACGGGTGGGATCGGAGAAGCTTGCGATACCCCGACCAAGTCGGAGAGCGCGCATTATATCCCAACCGGCGGAGCGCCGGAATTCGCCGAGCGACGCCAAAACCGCCCAGTCGTTCAGCATCCGCGCCGCCACCAGCGCGGGCAAAAAGGGCGGGGCGGGTTATCGGCGTAAACCTGCGTCATAGCCCGCCCGGATTCTTGGTAAAGCCGCAACGCTGGTGTAGATTCCCCACCGACCATTCACGGCCCGAGACCAAAGAAGAAAACCATGCTGAAAACTTATCTGGCGGCGTTGCTCGCCGCCCTCGCTGTTCCTCCCGCCGCCGCCGAAACCCTGCTGGTCGAACTGACCGGGATACGCGATGCGCGCGGCCAGGTGCGGGTGGGGCTGTACCAGGACGCCAAAACCTTCCGCAAGGAAACCCAGGCGCTGGCGGTAAAAACCGCACCCGCCGCGCCGGGCGACGCGCTGTTGCGCTTCGACGACCTCGCGGCGGGGCGCTACGCGGTGATGGCCTACCACGACGAAGACGGCAACGGCGAACTCAACCGGCGCTTCGGCATGTTCCCCACCGAAGGGTACGGCCTCTCCAACAACCCCCAGGTGTCCGGCCCGCCGGCCTTCGACGAATGCGCGTTCACGCTCAACGGGCCGGAAACCCGGCTGCGCATCGAATTACGTTATTGAAGGCGCAATGTTAGTGTTCGCTTACGCGCTGACGCCCGCCAAATAAGTAGATGCCTGAAACGCCGCGCCCGGCGCGGGTTTCGGGGCATGATCAAGCGCCGAAGGCGAAATAATGCGGGTGGGAGGGCCGCCCCGGCGCGACGCGGTGGCGCTACGGAGCGCCGCAGGTTGGGATAACCGCTTCCGTGTATTGATGAGACGCTTGCGGCTTCGGTTTGCCACGTACTGTGGTATTTCGGCCAAATTGAATCGCGGTTTTCGCGCCATCTTTTTACCCACGGAATAATTTTTCGATAAATTTCAAAAAACACCGAATTTCTCAAAACTTATCGAAAAATGACGCCGACCCCGTTTATCGCGGCTTCCAGCTTCGGGGATTTTACTATCCTCGCGATTTCCAGAGCGGATAGACCGTCCGGATAGCAAAGGTTGGTGCCCGCGCCTTTGCCCAAGAGAAAAACCACCATCTTCTCTTGGCACATCTGAACGGCGAGGTTGTACTTGGTAAAGTCAACTTTAAGAATTGGCTGGTTTGCTTTCGCGATCATTCGGTTAAGGGATGCGCGTCTCTCCAAGTTTTATTTCTGCCTCCTCCCGATTGGTAGCAAAACCCACTACGCGCCACTGGCCATTTACCTTCATGTACAGTCCGGCGTTGTGGCTGGCCCAAATCACCGGGCAGGTTTTTCCACCGACAATCTGATGCCAGATTTGGTACGCCGGGTATTCTTTCTGCATATCGGGCGAGGTGTAGAGCGCCTCAAGATGCTGCGTTTCCTGTTGGCGCTGTTCGCGGATCAGTTCCTGAGCGTTGAGAGGCGCCTTTGCGATAGCATCTTCCTTGCTCAGGCTGTATTCCGGCGAACCGTCGTAGAGCTTGAGGAACAGGTCGGCAGCCGTGTAGGCTCGCGCATCCGGCTTGCCGTAGTCTTCCACCGCGCGGAGCAAACACAGGCCCGGTTTCCAGATGAGCTGGAAATGCACGCCTTCAATATCGAATTCGCTGACCATTTCCGATTCCGCGGGCAAAAATGGGGTCGGAGTCATTTATTGTCCTCAATATTTCAATAACGCCAGCATACTGATTTCACATCAAAAATCTATTGGTAGAATTACTAAGTAGAATTACCAATACCTATCCGCAAAGCCCCGCGCCATCTGGATTTCCGGTGATTTCGCCGTTTTCGGCACTGCGCAAAAAATCCTGTTTTCGGCAAGAGTCTTGTCATTTTTCGCGTAGCCGGTTGCGATTGGCGCCAACACCAACATTCCATTTTTCCTATATCCCCAACATCGTCCTATACCCAGCTACTCCGGTTTCGATGGGATAGCCTTGCGCCACGGCTCCGACAGCAGCACCGCGCAGTTCGGCATGGGCTGGCGGCGGGTTCAGCGCTTCCACCACCCTGTCCGCCAGCGCTTTTCTGTCGAAAAAGTCCACCAGCAGGCCGTTTTCACCGTGCCGGACAATTTCCCGCACCGGCGGGGTATTCGAGGCGACGAGCAGGCAGCCGCAGGACATGGCTTCGAGCATTGACCAGGAGAGGACGAAGGGATAGGTGAGGTAGACGTGGACGGCGGAAACCTGGAGCAGGCTGCGGTAGTTCGCGTCGGCCCCGTCGGGGTGGTAGTAGAACTCGCAATAATGGATGAGCTTGGCGTGGGGGAAGATTTCCCGGACGAAGAGGGTCTCGCCCCAGCCGGGGTGAGCGAGGATGAGGTCGGGGACGAAGCCTTCCTTGCGGATGTCGTGAAGCAGGCGGATGACGGCCTGGCCGTGGAGTGCGCCTGCCTCAAAGGGCTTGAGGTAGTGGTGGAGATTACGCGCCGGCGGGCGGTGCAGGGTGTAGGTGCGGCCTGTTGCCCTATGCCGTCTTGCGTATGGGTGTATGTCTGGCGATTTGTCGCAGTGGGTTGCACCAACAAAAAAGCCCGATGCGGGTATTCATCGGGCTTTAGGAGGTGTGTTGCAGGGTGTTGCTACGGGTGTCTGGTGGTGATAGGTGGACTTGAACCACCGACCCCAGCATTATGAGTGCTGTGCTCTAACCAACTGAGCTATATCACCAGCGTTTTTTCAGAATTGCCGAAGCGGCAGATTTCAAAAAGAGGCGTATTTTCCTCATTCGGACGCCCGCTGTCAACAGGCAATAGTAATCCCCAATAACCTATCCCTGCGCGCCCTGGTTTTCGGGAGCGGGGTTCGGTGCGCACGGCAAGGTGAGTTTGAATTCCGCACCTTCGCCGACATTGCGCGCTTCGATTGCGCCATTCATGTGTTCCATGATCATGCGCGACATGTACAGGCCGATGCCGGTGCCTTTTTCCTTGGTGGTGTAATACGGCTCGAAGATGCGCGGCAATACGCCTTCGGGGATGCCGCCGCCGTTGTCCCTGACCATTACGCGGATGGTTGCGCCGTCCCGTTCGGCGAGGATGTCGATGACGCCGCCGTGGACGCAGCGTTCGCGCATCGCTTCCTTGGCGTTGTTGAGGACGTTGAGCAGGACTTGGGAAAACTCGTTGGGATAGCCGATGACGCGGATTTCCTCGGTGGCCGGGAAAACGATTTCGATGTTGTGATTGTGGAAACTTGCGCCGATGATTTTCAGCGCGTCTGCGATGGCTTCGTGAAGCGGAAACTCGATTTTTTCGCGGTTGGGCCGGAAAAAGTCGCGGAAGTCGTCTATCGTCGAGGACATTTTCTGGATCAGGCGTTGCCCGTCTTCGTTAAAACGCGCCATGTTTTCCCGATCCAGGTCGCCATAATCGAAGGCGTCCTTGATATTGGCCTGGAGCAGCGCGAGGGCGTTGAGCGGCTGCCGCCATTGATGGGCGATGTTGCCGATCATTTCCCCCATGGCCGCGAGGCGCGACTGCTGAATGAGCAGGCGTTCATGCTCCATGCTTTTGCGGACGGTGTCGGCAACGCGATGTTCGAGGGTGGTGTTCATTTCGCTTAAGGCGGCTTCGGCGGCTTTGCGGATGCTGATGTCCACGCCGGAACCGAGCAGGTAGACCTGTCCGCCGATATTCAGCGTCCGCCCGATGAAATAAAAATCGCGCGGGGTTCCGTCGCTCAGCATCACTCGGGCCTCGGCATCGACGTACCCGTTTTCGAATCCGGCGCGGATTTTTTGGGCGAGTAAATCCCGATCCGCTTCATGAATGACTTCAAGAACATTGCGCTTGGCTTTTTCCAGACCGTCCGGCCCTACCAGCGCGGCCAGATTGCCGTTCCAGTTGACCAGCCGGGCCTGCTCGTCGAGGCGGTAGAACACGCCGGGTAACGCATCAATCAGGGTTTCCGAAAAGGCTTTTTCCTCGCGCAGGGCGATTTCCGCCTGTTTTCTTTCGGTGATGTCGCGATTGCTGATGCGCCGTCCCATCGCTTGCCCGTCTTCTCCGGCAATGCCGTAGCAGTGGTGGCTGATCCAGCGGATTTCGCCGTCGCGCCGCACGATGCGAAAGTCCTGCAACGCGGCTTCCCGTTCGGCGACATGATCCAGATGGTGTTCCAGGACGTGGCGATCCAGGGGGTGGACGATACGCAGCAGCAAACCGGGGTCGGCAACGAATTCAGCAGCCGCATAACCGGTTACCCGTTCGCAGGAGGGCGTCATGTAGAGGATTTCGTGGGCGGCGCCCTGCCAGTATTCCCAGTCGTAGGTGTAGTCGGCGACGGTGCGGAATTTGGCTTCCTGACGCGCCAGCGCGGCGAGTGAATCGCGGCGGCGTATCCAGTTGCGATATATCAGCCAGGACGCCGCCAGCGTAATGACAAAAAACACTGTCACCAGCGCCCCCAGCCTGGCGGTTTCCTTGCGCCATTCGCTGAGGTAATCGTTGCTGGATAAACCGACGATGATGTAATACGGGTAATCCGCGACTTTTCGGAACGTGAAGGTGCGCTCCATGCCGTCAATCGGGGAAAGGGAAAGATAACTTCCCTCGCGCTTGCCTGCCCCGATCATGTCGCGGAGCGTTTGGGGGGCGGATTTTTGCCCGACCACGCTATGTCCTCCCTGCGGCTCGGGATGACGGATGACGATGCCCATGTCCGCGCCACGCAAGGTGACGATGCCGTTTTCCCCGACGTTCAGAGAGGCGAACATCTGCGTCAGATGATCCAGCGATATCGCGGCGAATACCATGCCACCGAACTCACCGTTCGGTAAATCGACGCGCCGCGCCAGCACCACCACCCATTTTTTGTTGACGCGGCTGATTTGCGGCTGGGAAAACACCAGGCCGGCCTTGGGGTCGGCGCGCAAAAGCTGGAAATGGGGACGATCCGCCAGACTGGTATGCGCCGTTTTGTCCACTCCGCTGCCGTAAATCAGCACTCCCTGAGCATCGGCAATCCGCAAGGCATCAATATCCGGCAACCGTCCACGCACCCGTTCGATATGGTTGTTCAAGGCGCTTTCATCGACCCGGCCCGTCGCCAGTTGACGCTGGTATTCATCCAGCACCGCAAAAAGGGCGATATCGATATTGTGGAAATCTCCGGCGATATCGTTCTCCAGAACCTGCGCCAGATTTTGGGTGGTGACCTCGGCGCGCTCCTGATAATGGTGACGCGCCTGCTGGATGGAAACGCCCGCCATCAGCGCCACGAACAAATTCAGCGCCACCACGGCGACACCCAGACGCAGGAAGAACGATAGCGAAGCCGGCTCCAGCCGGAAATTGGAAATGTTCATAGTTGCCCGGAAGGTGAAATATCTGCCGGCGGCGCGCCGTTTTCCGGCACTCTCATCGCCGCCTGGGATCGCATGATGTTGACGTACAAGGACGAAAAACGCAAAAAACGATTCTGCATCGCGCCAGACGCTATTAAGCGCTCAACTGGGCGGCATCTTGCCCAGGTCGAATTCGTAACACCACTCGCGTTTATGGTCTTCCAGCTCGATTTCGTATCGATAGCCGCTGGTGATGATGCGTAGCGATTTCACCTTGATTTTGGTGCCGCGCGGCAGTTTTTTGACGATCCGCTGGGTATAGAGGATTTGCCCAACGTGGAAAAGCGGCGGTAGTTTGGGCATGGGTCAGGCCGGAACGGTTGGGAAACAAGGCGCGCAGCGGCGGGTAAACACCTCGCGGTCATGGCAATTGGGTTGCTGCAAGCGATACTCCCCGGACAAGGAAACGCCCCAAAAGAGGGGCGCAATATGTCCTGAAGGATAGGGTTAAGGCGTAAGCCGGTCAAGGGCGGCGTGGCGCAGCGGTTTATAGAACAGGTAACTCGATTCAGGCGGCAGCTTGGCTGATTAGTGGAAAGTTTTCGGGGTGGCGCAGGGATTCCACCGACAAATCAACATCCAGGTCGGGCCAGTAAAGATGGTTCGGAAAGGGCAGGGTGATGTTGAGGATTTTGCTGACTGGAGCATCACGAAACCACGGGAATTCGGAAAATGGCAAAAACAACTCTTCGTCATTCAGTAATAGCCAGAAGCCGTGCCCGGAAATGTTGGTGACTTCAACCTTCATTGCGCTACCGTTGGACTCATTTGTGAAATTTTACCTCCATCTATCGATGGCGCTGAAACCGCGCCTCGTCACCCCTTCTGACACCCCGGACAATAAAACGTGGCGCGTTGTCCCTGGCGCAGGGTGAGGATGGTTGCGCCGCACACCCGGCAGGTTTCGCCGCTACGCCCATAGACGAAGTATTGCTGCTGGAAATAGCCGGGGTTGCCGGCGCTGTCGCAAAAGTCGCGCAGGCTGCTGCCGCCGGCGGCGAGCGCGTCGTTGAGGGTGGCGCGGATGTGGGCGGCGAGACGCTCGTAGCGTTTGGCGCTGATGCGTCCGCAGGCGGTTTGCGGGCGGATCGCGGCGCGGAACAGCGATTCGTTGGCGTAGATGTTGCCGACCCCGACTACCGCGCCGCCCTCCATGAGGAATTGTTTGACCGGCAGATTGCGCCCCCGGCTGGCGCGGTACAACACGCCGCCGTCGAAGGCTTCGCTCAGGGGTTCGACGCCCAGCCCGGCGAGCAGTTTGTGTTTTAGCGGATCATCGACAGTCCACAACAGCAGGCCAAAGCGGCGCGGATCGCGCAACCGCATGGCAAGGCCGTTTTCCAACACCAGGTCGAAGTGGTCGTGTTTTTCCGGCGGCGTGGCGGCGGGCACGACGCGCAAGCTGCCGGACATGCCGAGGTGGGCGATCAGCCAGCCGCTGTCGCATTCGATCAGGAGATATTTGCCGCGCCGCCCGACATCGCGGACGGTTTGCCCCACCAGCGTGGCGGGCAGATCGGCTGGTATTGGCTGGCGCAGGCTGGCGTTGCGGATCACCGCCGCGCCGATGCGCTGCCCGGTGAGATGCGGGGCGAGGCCGCGCCGGGTGATTTCGACTTCAGGTAGTTCGGGCATGGGGACTCATTACGCGGTTAGGTGGAGGGGCGGCGGCGAACTTGGCGCTTTGTCGCACCCGGTTACGGGCTAGAATGAAATTGTAGCTTATCGGCGCGGGTGTCCGCTGTGGGGCGCACAACCAATATTCAGGGGGAAATCATGAAAAGCTTTATCAAATTGCTGCTCGCCAGTGTCTTGTTTGCGCCGGTCTGGTTATTGGCCGGGCAGGGGGTGTGGAGCAGCGCAGGGCCGACTTACGAGGGGCGCAATGTGGGGATTTCCGCCCTGGCGGTGGATCCGGCGGCCCCAGCGACGGCTTTCGCCAGCGGCGCGTGGGTGTGGAAAAGCGCCGACAGCGGCGGCAGTTGGAAACTCTCGGATAGCGGCATCAGCAATTCCACGGTGGAGGCGCTGGCTTTTGATCCGACCAATTCCCGGACGCTTTACGCGGGGAGTTACGGAGTGTTCAAGAGCACCGACGGCGGCGCGAACTGGAAGGAAGTCAGCGAGGGTTTTGGATATTACAAAAATTTCGTGGCGTCCCTGGCGGTTGATCCGGTTGCGCCGACGACCTTGTATGCCGGGTTGGGCGGTGGTTTCGGTTTGTGGAAAAGCAGCGACGGCGGGGCGAACTGGGTGAAAAGCGACAGTGGAATGGTGGCGGCGACCATCAAGGCGTTGGTGATTGATCCCCGCGCGCATCTGACGGTGTATGCCGCAACCGAGTTGAACGGGGTGTGGAAAAGCAGGGACGGCGGAACAAGCTGGCTGGCGGCGGGATTGGCGAGCGAGGGCGTGTACGCGCTGGCTGCCTCAGCGGACGGCGTCCTGTACGCCGCCGGACGCCCCAGTCTGCGCGCTAGCGATGGGACTTACGGGGTATTCAAGAGCAGCGACGGCGGCGCGACCTGGACGGCCATCAATAGCGGTCTGCCGACCAGTAATGGCAAAACCAGCGTGGATGGGCGGGGGCTGGCTATTGATGCGGCGAGCGGGACGATTTATCTCGCCACCTACGGCGCGGGGGTGTATCGGAGCAGCGACAGCGGCGCAAGCTGGACGGCTTTTAATAGCGGGATACCCGAGGATGTGCCGGGCGGCTCCAGCGGGGCGCGCAATCTGCGCACGATAGCTGCCGTCAACGGGACGTTATACGTCGGCGGCGACACTGGGGTGTACGCCTACAGCGGCGCGGGGACGGATGCCGGCGGCTTTTCGGTCAGCGCCAACAGCAGCGGCGGCAGCGACGCGCTTACCCTCACCGCGCAACTCCGCATCGCGACCGCCGACGCCGGGCAAAACGGCTCGCTCTATGTGGCGGCGGCGTTGCCGGGCGGCTCCTGGTATGTACACAACGGTTCCACCTGGACTCCCTGGGCGGGCGGCGTTTTACCGGCCTACTTCAGCGGGCGGCTGGCGGACACCGCCATCCCCATCCTGAACGGCATGGATGTGCGCGCCCTGGCGGGCGTCAGCGTGGTGGTCGGCTACGGCTTGAACGAGGCCGACCTGCTGAGCAACAAGAAATATTCGGTGGTTTATACGATACGCTGAGGCGAATTTACTGCCGTCTGCGCCACCACACCCTTGCGCCCAGAGCAAGGAAAAGCAGCGGCAGGACAATCAGGAAGCCCAGCATCAGGGCGATGGCGTAGTTGCGGCTCAGGTTGAGGCGGGCGTCGCGCGCGGTTTTGGGCTGGATGGCGATCAGTTCGTCGTCGCCGGCCAGCCAGTTGACCAGATTCAGCGCGAAGTCGAGGTTGCCGCCGAGGCCCAGGTAGGCGTTCGCGGCAAACGCGGCGCTGCCCACCACCACCACCCGCTGATTGCGGTCTTCGACTTGGCGCTCCAGCGCGGCGGCGATGGTGGCGGGGCCGGCGATGTCGCGTTGCGGGTCGAATTCGGCGTCTTCGTCGGGGGTGTCGCGCTCCGCCCAGGCTTCCGGGGTGGTCTCGGCGAGCGGGGTGTAGCGCCAGCCGCCACCTTCGTTGAAACTCAACGGTCGCGCCAGCGGAAACACGGTATCCAGGTCGAATTCCGCCGTTGCCGCATGGCGTCCATAACCGCCCGGCAGCGCGGCGGGCACTGCATATTCGCGGCGCGCCTGCGGGTCAAGCAAGGTTCCCGTGGGCAACGACAGGCCCAGCGTTTCCACCAGCGGCTGGAGGCCATGCAGCGAGCCGGGTTCGACCAGCCACAGGAGATTGCCGCCGCGTTCCAGATAACTGCGCAATTTTTCCGCTTCGCCCGGCAACAGCTCGGTCTGGCCGCCGGCTATCACCACCAGCGCGGTGGTGCGGGGAATTTCCGCGATGCCGCCGAGATTCAACCCCTGTGCCTTGATGCCCCGATTGGCGAGTTGTCTGGCGAATTGCCCGAGATCGTGGGGAGCGCTACCGCCCGGTCGGCGTTCGCCGTGTCCGTCGAGAAACAGCGCGGGTGGACGGTTGCGGGTGAGGCGCAGCAGGGTATTGGTAAACGCCTGCTCGTTGAGGCTGCTGAGGTTTTCGTGGCGTTTGCCATAGCGCAGCACCAGTTCGCCGTTGGCCTGGATACCCGCTTCGCGCGCTTGCTCCGGGGCGGCGGCGGGATCGACGAAGGTCAGGGTGAGGTCGGGTTTGACCAGCCGGTAATCGGCGACGAAATCGTGGATGAATTTGCGGATGTCGCCCAGTTCGACATCCTGCGGGCTGGCGTAGGCGGTGACGCTGACCGGGCCGGGCATCTGCTTGAGCACCTTGAGCGTGGCGGGACTCAGCGAATGACGGTGATTGCGGGTGATGTCCCAGGATTGCGGATAACGCTGCGCCAGCAGCGCCACGGCAACGGTGGCGAGCATGGCCAGTCCCGCCAGTGTCGCGTGGCGCAGCCGGGCGCGGCGCGTCACGCCGCCGGCTTCGAGTTCCAGACGGCGTATCGCCAAAGCCAGGAACAGCACTGCAAACGCCACGAAAAATGCGGCGTCGGCGCTGCTCAACAGGCCGCGATTAAACGATTCGAAATGTTTCAGCAGGGAAAAGCCATGCACCAGGCTGCCCGGCTCCAACGCGCCGAGACTGACCAGCCACAGGGCAAGCAGGAAGCCGAACGTGCCGAAGGCCGCCAGGGTGGGATGGGTCGTGAGCGAGGAAATGAACAGTCCCAGCGCCGCAAACGCCCCGGCGAGCAGCAACAGGCCGAGCAGATTGGCGGCGATCAGCCCGCCGTCGATGGTTCCGCCCAGCGCCAGGGAAGTAGCCATCAGCGCGGGCAACAGCAGGGTCAGGGCGAGGAAGGCGTACAAACCGGCAAATTTGCCGAGAACGATTTCACTCATCGACAGGGGTGAGGAAAGCAGCAGGGCAAAGGTGCGATCACGACGCTCTCCGGCGATGCTGCGCATGGTCAGCAGCGGCGCAGCAAGCATCAAGAGCAGCGCGGCGCTGCTGAACAGCGGCAGGGCGACCACTTCGGTGACGCCGGGCGGGTTGACCAGTTCGACGAATTGCGGCTGCACCGCGAGGAAGGCATCCACCTGGCCGAGAAACAACCAGCCGAGAATAAGCTGCAAACCGGCGAGGATCAGCCAGGCCAGCGGCGTCGCGAAGAGGCGGCGGAATTCCTGGGCGGCGAGTGTACGGATCATGCTTTTTCCTCCATCGTTCCGGTGAATTCCAGGAAGGTTGCTTCCAGCCCGGCGGGGCCGCCTTCGTAGACGATGCGTCCCTCGTGGAGGATGTGGACGCGGTCGCACAAGGCTTCGGCCTCGGCCAGCGCGTGGGAAGAAAACAAGACGCTGGCGGTGTCGCCGAGTTCGCGGATTAAACGGCGGATTTCCACCATTTGCACCGGGTCGAGGCCGGCGGTCGGTTCGTCGAGGATCACCACGCGCGGCTCGTGGACGATGGCCTGGGCGATCCCCACACGTTGACGCAAGCCGCGCGAAAGCTGGGCAATCGGACGTTGCGCGACTTCGTCGAGGGCGCAACGCGCCTTGGCGCGCAGCACCGCGCCCGCCGGATCGGCGACGCGGCGCAGGCGCGCGGCATACAGCAGATATTCGTTGACGCTCATGTCGGGATAAAGCGGCGGCGGCTCGGGCAAAAAGCCCAGTTGCGCCTTGGCGGCGCGCGGGTCGCGCTGCAGATCGACGCCGCAGACGGTCACGCTGCCGGCGTCCGGCGCGAGCGCCCCGGCGAGCATGTGCAGCAGGGTGGATTTGCCCGCGCCGTTGCGTCCCAGGAGTCCCAGCACTTCGCCTTCCCGCAGCGTCAGCGTGGCTTCGCGGACGGCGTGGCGAGCGCCGTAGCGGCGGTCGATCCGGTGAGCTTCAAGGGTTGGCATTGGCATGGGAAGCGGCTATGAAAAACCCGGAATATAGCCTAATATGGCGGGAACCATATAGAACTTCAGGGGAATTTCGGTTTCCAACCGTTCCCTGTCCCGAGATACACACCGCCACGTTATGAACCCCAAACTTTCCGTTGTGCCGTTCGCTCTGCTGGCCCTTGCCGGTTGCGCCCTGACTCCTGCCAAGGTGGCGGAAAAGCCGCCCGTTCAGGCGGCGGCTGCTCCGCCTGTCGAGGAGGCGAAATCCCGCAAACCGGAGCTGCCCAAGCTCGAACTGAATAGCCAGATGCTCTATCAGTTTCTGGTTTCTGAAGTCGCCTTGCAGCGCGGTCAGGGTACGCTGGGCGTGGAAGGCATTCTCGATCTGGCCAAATCCACCCGCGACCCGCGCCTCGCCAAACGCGCCACCGAACTGGCCCTCCACGCCCGCCTTGAAGGGCGCGCCCTGGATGCGGCGCGTCTGTGGCTGCTGCTTGATCCCAGCGAAGCGCGCGCGCGTCAGACCGTCACTGCGTTGCTGGTTAACGGCGGCCACCTCGAAGATGCGCGTGTCCATCTGGAACGCCTGATTGCCGAAGAGGGCGCACATATCGGCAGCGCCTTCCTCGGGTTGCACCAGATGTTGTCGCGCCAGTCCAACAAGGAAGCCGCTCTGACGCTGGTTCGGGAATTGGCCCAGCCCTACCCGGAATTGCCCGAGGCGCACTTCGCGGTGGCGCAGGCCGCCTGGCTGGTGGAGCGTGACGAACTGGCGCTCAAGGAAGTCGCTGAAGCGCTCCGTCTGCATCCCGACTGGGAAATCGCCGCGTTGTTCCGGGGCCAGATCGTGCAGCGCAGTTCGCCGTCGCAAGCGCTCGACGAATACCGCGATTTTCTCGCCGCCAATCCCAAGGCGCTGGATGTGCGGCTGGCCTATGCGCGTTTGCTGGTCGGCGAGAAACGTTACGCCGAAGCGCGCGCGCAGTTCGAAACGCTCTCCAGCGAAAACCCCGACAACCCGGAAGTCAGCGTTGCGCTGGGGTTGCTCTCCCTGCAACTGCGTGATTACGACAAGGCCGAATTGCACCTGAAAAAGGCGCTGACCGACAAATATCGCGACATCAACGCGGTGCGTGTCTATTTGGCGCAACTCTACGAAGAACGCCGCCGGTACAGCGAGGCGGCGAACTGGTACAACAGCGTCACGCTGGGCGAGCATTTTCTGTCCTCGCAGATCAAGTACGCCGCAATGCTCGCCAAGAAAAACCAGGTGGCGGAGGCTTTGCAGCATCTGCGCCATCTCACCCCCCAGACCAATCAGCAGCGCGTTCAGATCACCCTCGCCGAAGCGCAGGTGCTGCGCGCCACCAAAGCCTACCTGGAAGCCTACGAGTTGCTCAGCAAAATGCTCGACAAGCTGCCCAATTTCCCCGATCTGCTCTACGACCGCGCCATGGCGGCGGAAAAAGTATCGCGTTTCGACGTGATGGAATCGGATTTGCGCAAGCTCATCCAGATCAAGCCGGAATACGCCCATGCCTACAATGCCCTGGGCTATGTCCTGGCGGAGCGTAACGAACGTCTCGACGAAGCGAGCCAGCTTATCGAAAAGGCCCTCAAGCTCTCCCCGGACGACTCCTTCATCATGGACAGCATGGGGTGGGTGCAATACCGCCTGGGGGCCTACGAAAAGGCTATCGAATACCTGCGGCGCGCCTATTCCAGCCAACCCGACCCGGAGATCGCCGCCCATCTCGGCGAAGTCCTGTGGGTCAAGGGGAGCCGCGAGGAAGCCGGGAAACTCTGGCAAACCTCGCTGAAAGACAATCCGGACAACGAAGTGCTGCTGGATGTCATCAAGAAGTACAAACCCTGACCGTCTGTTGCTCGCAGTGCTGCTGGTTGTGGCGCTGCTGAGCGGCTGCGCGGGGCTGTCCGTTCCATCCCAGCCGTCAACCGTCCTGCTCCCTGCTTCCGGCGAAGCGGCGACGGGAGCCTTCAGCCTGAACGGGCGCATCGCCGTGAAATACGAAGCGCAGGGGTTTTCCGGTTCGCTGCGCTGGGCGCACAGCCCGACAAGCGACGATATCCTGCTGCTCTCCCCGCTTGGTCAGGGCGTGGCGCGCATCGTCCGCGACGCCGGCGGGGTGACCCTTACCGGCGCTGACGACATTCCCCATCACGCCGCCAGCGTCGAAGCACTCACGCAAACCTTTCTGGGGTGGCGTTTGCCGCTCCACGGGCTGGAGCACTGGGTGCTCGGGCAACCCGCCCCGGACAGCGGCGCGCGCAGCAGCAACGGCCCCAATGGCCGCCCTGTGCGGCTCTTTCAGGACGGCTGGCAGGTCGATTACGAACGTTACTCCACAGTCCACGGCAAGGAACTGCCGGGCCGCCTCGACGCCGCCTGGGGCGATACCCTGCACATTCGTCTGGTGATCGACGCCTGGAGCCTGCCGTGACCGGTTATCCCGCCCCCGCCAAACTCAATCTGTTTCTCCACGTGGTGGGGCGGCGCGACGACGGCTATCATCTGCTGCAAAGCGTGTTCCGCTTCGTCGATTACGGCGACACCCTGCATTTCGCGATACGTGACGATGGCGTGATTCGCCGTGTTAACGCGCTTCCCGGACTTGCCCCGGAACAGGATTTATGCGTGCGCGCCGCGCGTCTGCTTCAGGAAACCGGCGAATGTACGCTGGGAGTGGACATCACTCTGGAAAAGCGCCTGCCGATGGGCGGTGGGCTGGGTGGCGGCAGCTCCGACGCCGCCACCACGCTGCTCGCCCTGAACCGCTTGTGGAACATCGGTCTCGACCGCGCCGCCCTGCAAACCCTGGGCTTGCGCCTGGGTGCCGACGTGCCGGTTTTCGTGTTTGGTCAGAGCGCTTTTGCTGAAGGTGTAGGGGAAATTCTCCACCCGATCAGCCTGCCGCCGGCCTGGTACGTCGTGCTTCAGCCCCCGGTAGCGGTTCCCACCATAGACATTTTTCGCGACAAAGAATTGACACGGGATACGATTCCCCTCAAAATGGCGGCCTTTTCCACGGGGCATGGTCATAACGATCTGCAACCGGTGGTGTGCCGGAAGTATCCTGAAGTCGCCGCCAGCATTGCCTGGCTCAAGCAATACGGCGACGCCCGCATGACGGGGTCAGGTGCCTGCGTTTTTGCGGGTTTTGATACGGAAGACGAAGCGCGCGCAGTATTTGCGCGCCGCCCGGCAAACATGAATGGATTTGTCGCAAAGGGTTTGAATGACCATCCTTTGCGGGACTTAGCAAGTTAATTGGGGAGTCGCCAAGTGGTAAGGCACCGGATTTTGATTCCGGCATTCGTAGGTTCGATCCCTACCTCCCCAGCCACACAACACGGGCGGGTTTTTACCCGCCCGTCCTTTTTTCTACTCTGAATAGGGGCACCAGCATGGGTTACGGCAGCATGATGGTCTTCACCGGCAATGCCAATCCCAAGCTTGCCGAAGATGTTTCTCGTCATCTCAACAAAACCCCGGGGCGCGCCACGGTTGGCCGTTTCAGCGATGGCGAAGTTCTTGTCGAAATTCTCGAAAATGTGCGCGGCAAGGATGTTTTTGTACTCCAGTCCACCTGTGCGCCGACCAACGATACCCTGATGGAAGTGCTGGTCATGGTGGATGCGCTGAAGCGCTCCTCCGCCGGGCGCATTACCGCCGCTATTCCCTATTTCGGTTATGCCCGCCAGGATCGTCGTCCCCGTTCGGCGCGTGTGGCGATTACCGCCAAGGTCGTGGCGAACATGCTGCAAAGCGCCGGGGTGGATCGCCTGCTCACCATGGATTTACACGCCGACCAGATTCAGGGCTTTTTCGACATTCCCGTGGACAATATCTACGCTGCGCCGATCCTGTTGGGCGACGTGTGGAAAGCCAACCACAAGAATCTCATCGTGGTATCGCCCGATGTTGGCGGCGTGGTGCGCGCCCGCGCCCTGGCCAAGCGCCTCGACGTAGACCTGGCGATTATCGACAAGCGCCGCCCCAAGCCCAATGTCGCCAAGGTGATGCACATCATCGGCGACGTGCGCGGTCGCACCTGCGTGTTGATGGACGATCTGGTGGATACCGCCAACACCCTTTGCGAAGCCGCTTCCGCCCTCAAGGCCCACGGCGCCGAAAAAGTGGTGGCCTACTGTACTCATCCGGTGTTGTCCGGCCCGGCGGTCGAACGTATCCAGAATTCCCACCTCGACGAACTGGTGGTGACCGACACCATCCCGTTGCGTGACGAAGCAATCAATTGCGGACGTATCCGCCAGCTTTCTGTCGCCGAATTGCTTGCCGAAACCATGCGCCGCATCAGTAACGAGGAATCGGTCAGTTCGCTGTTCATGGAATAAAGCAAGGGCAATGTTTAGTGTTGAATGCTTAATGTTTAATGAAAGTCGGCGCACCGCGCACCCACAATTAAACATTAAAAATTAAACACTAAACATTGTTTTTTTAACCGGGTGGCCTGGTCGCGGGCGCCCATCACTGTGGAGTAATTTATGAAAATCGAAATCAACGCCAATCCGCGTGAGTTGCAGGGAACGAGTGCGAGCCGCCGCCTGCGCCACACCGGTCGGATTCCCGGGGTCGTTTACGGCGCCGGTAAGGATGCCGTCGCCATCGACCTGGATCACAAGGAAATTTATTTCCTGTTGAAGAACGAAGCGTTCCACGCCTCGATTCTTTCGCTCGCCATCGGCGGCAAGGCCGAGCAGGTTGTGCTGCGCGACTATCAGGTTCATCCCTACAAGCAGCAAGTGCTGCACATTGACTTCCAGCGCGTCAGCCAGACCGAAAAGATTCACATGAAGGTGCCTCTGCATTTCGCCAATGCCGAACACTGCCCGGGCGTGAAACTGTCGCACGGCATCGCCAGCCACATCATGACCGAAGCTGACGTATCCTGCCTGGCCAAGGATCTGCCGGAATTCATCGAAGTTGACTTGGGGAATATGCAGGCAGGTCAGTCCATCCACCTGTCCGAAATCAAGTTGCCCAAGGGCGTGGAATTCGTTGATCTGGCGCATGGTCACGACCATGCCGTGGCGACCATCGTGGTGCCGCGCGGCGCCAAGGAAGCCGCTGCGGAAGAAACCTCCCAATAAGAGGAATCAGCCACAGCGAAAAAGCCCGTCGTGCGATTGCGACGGGCTTTTTTAATTTTGGGGAACAGCAATGACTTCCATCCGCCTGATCGTTGGCCTGGGCAATCCCGGCAGGGAATACGAGACGACCCGCCACAACGCAGGATTCTGGTGGGTTGATCGCGTCGCGGCGGAAAAACGCGCCGCACTCAACCCGGAAAAGAAATTTCACGGCCTCGCCGCACGGGTGTCGCTGCCCGGCCACGAATTGTGGCTGCTCGAACCGCAGACCTTTATGAACCGCAGCGGCCAGGCGGTCGGCGCGCTGGCGAACTTCTACAAGATTACACCGCCGGAAATTCTGGTCGTCCACGATGAACTCGACCTTCCGCCCGGTGCGGCGCGCCTTAAGCAGGGCGGCGGGCACGGCGGCCACAATGGACTCAAGGACATCGTCGCCCATCTCGGTGGCGCGGATTTCTGGCGTCTGAGGCTGGGGATCGGCCACCCCGGCGAGCGCAACGAAGTAGTGAATTACGTCCTCAACGCCGCCCGCCGTGAGGAACAGGAATTGATCGACGCGGCCATCGACAAAAGCCTGGCCATGTTGCCGCAGTTGTTGGCGGGGGATTTTCCGGCGGCGATGATGAAGCTGCATACCAAATAGCCTGAACCAGATAGTCTGAACCGGCATTTTTCGACGGGTAGGCGCTTCGCGCAAAAGAAATTTCCATCGGACGGGCGTTTTCTCCTGCACCCTGAAAACTGCACACTCCGACCCGTTCAACTGAGGAATATAGGATCATAAGTCACGGTATAGCCATTGCCGATAATGTTGGCGATGCTGGTTCCCGACACGCCGGCGCTCAGGGTCGGGCTGCTCATACCGAATTGGCGGTAACGTTCCACTTGCTGGCGCCATCCAGCGTCAGCGCCACGGTTTTCGCTACGCCTCCATTGTTGATCGCGCCGGTCAGTGTGGAGCTGTCCTTCAGGGTAACCGCCAGGGTGTTGATATTGTCCGCCACCAAATCACCGGTGAGGGTTTCCCCGCTGGCGGTAAACGTCACCTGTCCGCCATTCGAGCCGCTGGTTCCCCATTGATCGGTCGCGGCTTTCAACAGAGTCGGCGAGCTGCGTACCACTTTGGTCCCGGTCAGGCTAATCACCGCCGTGGTATTGGTCACGTAAAATGCCGGGCCGGTGGTTGAAGGCCGGGTATAGCTGCCGCCGACCAGGGTAAGGTTGCCGGTACCGACATCGGCGTCGCCGGACATGCTCTGATAGACGAACATGCCGCGGTCGCGGGTACCCTTGGCTGCGGACATCGTCACGTTGGTAAGTGTCGCGGAATTCTTGCCTTCCACCACCACCGCCTCGCCGCCGGTGGATTTCACCGCTGCATCGGCCACCGTAATCACCCCGCTGGAATAAACGCCCGCCGAATCGACACCACCAGCGGTATAAGTGCCACCGCTGACGTTGACGGTAGTGCCGGTTCCGGTGGCGAACACGCCGTTGGCGCCACTGCCGGTGGTGGTGACGGTACTGCCGCTGATGGTCACGGCGCTCCCGGAGGTAGCCAGAATTGCTGCATTCAGGCCGAAGAAACTGCCGTTGCCGTCCGAACTGGTGTTTCCGCTGGTGGTAATAGTCGGATTGGTCAGCGTCAGAACGCCTGCGGTTTCGACGCACACCGCGCTCTGGTCGGTGCTGGCGGCGTTATAGCTCGTTCCGGTCTGGGTGGCGGTCGTGCCGGTCAAGGTATAGACCGCCGTACAGGCTGCCGCCGACGTGCTGGAGGAACCGCCCGGCGGTGTCCCGGTGGGTGGTGTGCCGGTCGGCGACTTGCCCATCGCGTCTTCGCTCACTCAACCCGCTTTTTGACACTGAAAAACGCCACCAAATTCTGCAAATTTTCCGCCTGGCCGCTCATTTCTTCCGCAGTCGCCGCCAGCTCCTCGGAGCTGGCGGCATTTTGTTGGGTAATCTGGTTGAACTGGGCCATCGCCGCGTTGATCTGCCCGGCGCCAATAGCTTGCTCCTCGGATGCAGTGGCGATTTTCTGTATAAGATCCGATGTCTTGCTGATGGACGGGACGATTTCGTCGAGCAACCCACCGGCGCGCGCGGCCAAATCGACGCTGTCCTTCGCCTCCTTGCCGATTTCCCGAGCCGCCGCCTGGCTGCGCTCGGCGAGTTTCCTCACTTCCGCCGCCACCACCGCGAACCCCTTGCCGAATTCGCCGGCGCGAGCCGCCTCAATGGCCGCATTCAGCGCCAACAGGTTGGTCTGATAAGCGATGTCATCGATGATCCCGATTTTTCCGGCGATGGATTTCATCGCCTCCACCGTATTGGCCACGGCATCGCCGCCGTCCCTCGCCCGCTCCGCAGAGGAGATGGCTATGTTGTTCGTGACCTTGGCATTTTCTGCGATCCGGCTGATGGAGGCGGACATCTGCCCTAGGGACGCCGAGGTCTCTTCGACGCTGGCAGCCTGCTCGCAGGCAGACTTGTTCATGTTTTGGGCAGTCACTGAAACCTCTTCCGAGACGCTGGCGAGCGAATCCGCCGAGGTTCGCACATCGCCGATGATCCGCCCGAGCTTTTCGCTCATCTCTCTGGTCGCCGCCAGCATACTGGTAGAGTCCCCTGGTCTGACCAACACCTCGACCGTCAAATCACCGCCAGCGATGCGCCTCACCGTCGCTGCGGCATAATCCGGTTCACCGCCCAATTGGCGGATCAAGCCGCGAGTGATTGCGTAAGCAATGCCGACGCTCAACAGCAGCGCCGTGATAGTGACCGCGCCCATGAAGAAAAGAACCTGCGAATAACGCGCCATTTCCTCGTCATACTCGCGCTTCGCTTCGGCCAGTTGGTTCTCCACCATCTCGTCGGAAATCTTGCGCAGTTCAGTGAAAACCGGGTTGACCGATTTCACTATGTGAGCATCCCCCCTGGGGAAATCGCCCTGCTTGAAATACGCCATGGCCGGTCGGAAACCTTCGTCCACCAGACGGTTGCGCACAGCAAGGTACTTCGCGGCGAGGCTTTTCTGCGCCGGCGACACCAGGCTTTTCTCGAACGCCGCCCAAACCTGTTTTTCCGTCTCGACATCGGCGTCCACGATGTCCAAATGCATGGTGATGGGATGGGTGTGGAGCTTGCTTTCCTCCATGCGCGGGTCATGCATCGCAGCCAGCAGCAAATGCTGGATGCTGCGCCGGAGCAACTCGTTGACCCTAGCCAACTGGCTGGCCGGCGCCATCTGCTCCTCGTAGATGTTGCGCATGCTCTCGTTGGCCCTCGCCATGCCGCGCGCGCCCACCAGCGCCACCGCCAGCAATGCCAGCATCAGCACCCCGAAGCCCAGAGCGAGTTTCGCCCCCACCGACAGATTCCGAAACATCGCCACCACCCCAATTTACTTGCTATTCGTTCAGACCACGGTCTTGTCGAAGACCGCTCAGAGTCAGCTAAACACCCAGAAACGATGATTCACAGGAGCGACCTCCTGCACCGAAAGGTCGCTCCTACCATCGCGCGCCTCCCCCGATCCCCGCTTAAAAGCGCTGGAAATTCCCCTC
>CAYVIN010000003.1:0-107551 GCA_964451375.1 uncultured Sulfuricella sp. | reverse complement strand
TCTCAGTACCTCGTGACACTTGCAAAATGGGAGGAGTCCATATACGGGCTACGAACTGCGCCCTATGCCGGGTGCGGGTTCAAACCTCGCGCCGCTCGATAATCGCCTGCGCCAGCGTGCCGCTATCGACATGCTCCAGTTCGCCGCCTACCGGCAGGCCGCGGGCGATGCGGCTGACCTTGATGCCTCGGGTGTGGAGGATTTGCCCGATGTAATGGGCGGTGGCTTCGCCTTCCACGGTAAAGTTGGTGGCCAGTATCACTTCCTTGACGACGCCGTCGCTTGCCCGTTTAACCAGCCGGTCGAGGTGGATTTCCCGCGCGCCGATGCCGTCCAGCGGAGAGAGGCGGCCCATCAGTACGAAATACATGCCGTGATAACTTTGGGTCTGTTCCATCATCAACAGGTCGGCGGGCATTTCCACCACGCACAGCAGCGCCGGTTCGCGTTTTGCCGAACGGCACAGCGGGCACACTTCCTCTTCGGTGAAGTTGTTGCATAGCGCGCAATGGCGCAGGGTTTCCAGCGTGTGGACGATGGTTGCGGCGAGCTTGCGCGCACCATCCTGATCGCGTTGCAGGAGGTGGTAAGCCATGCGCTGCGCGGACTTCGGCCCGACGCCGGGCAGGCAGCGCAAGGCGTCGATCAGGTTTTCCAGGCTGGAGGGGGAGTGCATTTCGAGGACTGAGGGATGAGGACTGGGCAGAGAATGAGGGCTGATTTTACGCAGTCCTCAGTCCTCGGCCCTCAGTCCTGAGGTTTAAAACGGGAGTTTCATTCCGGGAGGCAGATTCAGCCCGGCGGTGAAACCGGCCATTTTCTCCTGGGTGGTGGTTTCGACGCGGCGCACGGCGTCGTTGACGGCGGCGGCGATCAGGTCTTCGAGCATTTCCTTGTCGTCGCCCATCAGACTGGGGTCGATGGTGACGCGCTTTACGTCGTGGCGGCAGGTCATGACGACCTTGACCATGCCCGCGCCGGCCTGGCCTTCCACTTCGACGCTGCCCAGTTGTTCCTGCATTTTCTGCATGTTGGCCTGCATTTGCTGGGCCTGTTTCATCAGGCCGCCGATTCCGCCTTTCATCATGTGCTTTTCTCCTGCTGCAAAGGTTTAATGGATGATTCGATAATTTGTGCGTCGAAGGTCTCGACCAGTTCGCGGACGAACGGGTCGCTGTCAATGGAGGTCTTGGCTTCATCCAGGCGTGCCTGTTTTTCGCGGCCTTCGACTTGTGCGGGGGTCATCCCGGCGATTTTGCCGACGGCGATGGTGATGCGGATTTCCTTGCCGAAATGTTTGGCGACCGCTTCCTTGAGTTTGTCCTGGTATCCCTTGTCCGTCAGGTGGCGGTGTTCTTCGGGGACGTTGAATTCCAGCGCGCCGTCTTCCCAGTGCTTGAGTTCGCATTGTTTGGCGAGCATACCCGCCATGCCGCCCAGCTTGAGGCGGGCCACCAGTCCCGGCCAGTCGCCGTCGAATGGGGCGGAGCTGCCGGTCGATTGGCTGGCGGGCGCGGTGTAAGGCGGTACGGTCTGTGCAGCGGTCTGGGGTTCAGGGCGGGCGGCTGGCTGAGGCGTGGTTTCCGGGGCCGGGCGCGGAGCGGGCCGCGCAACCGGCGCTGACGAGGCGGGGATGTCGGCGCCGCCTTCGTGCGGGGCGAACGCCAACATGCGCAGCAGGGTCATGCTGAAACCGGCAAATTCGTCCGGGGCGAGATACAGGTCGCGCCGTCCATGCAGGGCAATTTGGTAATAAAGCTGGATGTCCTCGGGGGAGAGGGCGTTCGCCAGTTGCAGGATTCGCGGGGTATCCGGGGCTTCTTCGGCGAGTGCTGCGGGCACAGTCTGCGCCAGGGCGATTTTGTGGAGCAGGGTGCCGAGGTCTTGCAGGGCCGCTTCGAAAGCGATGCTGCGCTCCGCCATTTTCTCGGCCTGGGCGAGCAGGGCGGGGCCGTCGTGGGCGGCGAGCGCTTCGAGGATGGTGTAGAGATAGGTTTCGTCGATGGCCCCGAGCATGTCGCGCACCTGGGCTTCTTCCACCTTGCCGCCGCCGTAGGCGATGGACTGGTCGAGCAGCGACAGGGCGTCGCGCATACTGCCCTGGGCGGCGCGCGCCAGCAGTTGCAGCGCGGCTTTTTCGCCGGGGATGGATTCGCGTTCCAATACGTCGCTCAAATGGCCGACGATGGAGGCTGGCGGCATTTGCTTGAGGTTGAATTGCAGGCAGCGCGACAACACCGTCACGGGAATCTTCTGCGGGTCGGTGGTGGCGAGGATGAACTTGACGTGTTCCGGCGGCTCTTCCAGGGTTTTCAGCATGGAATTGAAGGCCGCCTTGGAGAGCATGTGCACTTCGTCGATCAGGTAGACCTTGAAACGTCCGGCGGTCGGGGCGTACAGCGCGTTGTCGAGGACTTCGCGCATGTTGTCGATGCCGGTGTTGGAAGCAGCGTCGAGTTCCAGCAGATCGACGAAACGCCCGGAATCGATTTCGCGACATGCGCCGCATACCCCGCATGGGCTGGAGGTGATGCCGGTTTCACAATTCAGCGCCTTGGCGAGGATGCGCGCCAGGGTGGTTTTGCCGACCCCGCGGGTGCCGGTGAGCAAATAGGCGTGGTGCAGGCGTTGCTGATCGAGCGCGTTGGAGAGCGCTCTGACCACATGCTCCTGGCCGACGATTTCGCTGAAGGATTTGGGGCGCCATTTGCGCGCCAGAACTTGGTAACTCATGATGGCCGCGATTCTACCAGAAGGAAGCCGCAATTAACCCGGTTAAAGCGGGAATCGTGGCGCTGGGAATATACCTTGCCTCGCCGCAATTTACCGAAACTATCCATCGTCTTGCGGGCGCGCTGCTGCGTTGCTTCTGTGGAACGGCCACGCCGCGCAATTTGCGCCTTGCATCGCATCCCGCCAGACGCGGCTAAATCGTCAAATCGCGACGAGGCAAGGTATTGGGGGGTGGCGAGCCTGAACCCCGGCACTTGCAGTAAATAGCTGTGGCTGCTTCCTTCCGGACCTGACCAGGTTCACTACCTTGCAATGCGGGGAGGCCCGCCATTAAACGGGGTATGACTTAAAACTAGGCAATCTGGCGGAGAGGGGGGGATTCGAACCCCCGTTGGGATATTATCCCAAACACGCTTTCCAGGCGTGCGACTTAAACCACTCATCCACCTCTCCGGTGGTAGGCTTCTAAAGGGTGCGAAGCATACCCGAGAACCGGGCGGTGATCAAGGCAGAGATGGAAATTTTTGTTGGTGTGGTTGTTTGGTTCCGGCCAACTCGGTTTTCCTGAGTCGGGGGAGATCAGAAGTTTTCCCCTTCAATTTCAAGGTAGGCGCGGTTGATGTTGCCACCCATGGCGGTGTCGTATTCCTTGAGTTTCTGCCATTCGCTCAAGTCCAGGGTGGTGCGGATTTCACTGTCGGTTAAGCCTTTCTTATACCCGGCTTCGACTCCGCTGTAGAAATCGCCGAGCAACTTGCGTTGCTTCGCCACATCAATCGGAGTCATCAGCGGGCCGTGACCCGGAATGACAGTGGCGGGAGCGAGTTCCCTTACCTTGTCGAGGGTGGCTATCCAGTTCTTCAAATGAGCGTTGCGCAGGTTGGGGGCTATGCCGTTGACCAGGATGTCACCGCCGATCAATATCTTGTCGTCGGGCAGCCAGATCATCAGGTCGCCGGGGGTATGCGATCCCTTGGGAACCCACAGCGTGAGACGGATGCCGTCGAGGTGTTTTTCGCTGCGGCTTTCCGCCGGAACGGTAGCGTCGGCCAGCACTGGCCTGGTGTTGGGTAACTTGTGGCCGATCATCCCTTCCATGATGGCGACCCATTCTTCGCCGGTCTTTTCCACCAGTTTGCGGCACTCGTCCGAACTCAGCACCTGGGCATCCTTGAAGGCGATGTTGCCGAGGTGGTGGTCGCCGTGATGATGGGTGTTGATGATCTGCGTCACGGGTTTGGGGGTGATCTTGGCGATGGCTTTGGCAAGGTGGCTGCCGATTTCGTCGCTGCCGCCGGAGTCGATGAGTATGACGCCCTTGTTGCCTATTAGTATGGTGGTATTGACCATGTATCCGTGGTTGTGGGCGCTGGGCAGCCCGGTCGGACCGAGCAGGGCGTAAACGCGCGGATTGATCTGGACAATTTGCGGTTCCGGCATCGCGGCTTGCGCGAATCCGTGGTAGAGCAGGGTGAGGGTGAGTATCAGGTATTTCATGCGGCCTCCAGGGGGGGGGCCAAGGTTTTCCACAGACATTTGCCTTTGCTGGCCTTGTCGATGTCGTCGATTTGTTGTTGGTGCGCAGCGAGTTCTTCGGGGGTGGCGGAAAGAACGAACAAATTGCGCGGGCCGCTGCTACTGAGTGGTGTGTCAATGTCTTGGGAAGTCGGTTCGTCCAGTTCGATCATCAGGCTATCTTGGCCGCGCGTCATGGCGAGATAGACTTCCGCCAGCAGTTCCGCGTCCAGTAATGCGCCGTGCAGGGTACGCCCGGAGTTGTCTATCTGATAGAAACGGCACAGCGCGTCGAGGTTGTTGCGCTGACCCGGGCGCATTTCCTTGGCTTTTTTCAGCGTGTCGGTGATGGCGCATCGGGAATCAATGCGCTCCAGTCCCAGCAGGCCCAGTTCGGCATTCAGAAAGCCTACGTCGAACGGCGCGTTATGAATGATCAGCTCGGCGTCGCCTACATACTCCAGGAATTCCCCTGCAATGTCGCGGAACAGCGGTTTGTCTTGCAGAAACTCCAGACTGATACCGTGGACTTGCTGTGCGCCGGCGTCGATTTCGCGTTGCGGATTGATATAGCGGTGAAAATGTTTGCCGGTGAGGCGGCGGTTGACCATTTCCACCCCCGCTACTTCAATGATGCGATGGCCTTGCTTGGGGTCGAGACCGGTGGTTTCGGTGTCGAGAATGATTTGGCGCATGTTTTAGTATTTCCCGATTTGTCCGATGCCGCGATTCGCCAGTTGGTCGGCGCGTTCGTTGCCTTCATGGCCGGCGTGACCTTTCACCCATAGCCATTCGACATGGTGATGGGCGGCTAATTCATCGAGTTTTTTCCATAGATCGTCGTTTTTTACCGGTTTTTTCTCGGCGGTCAGCCAGCCGCGTTTTTTCCAGCCGTGTATCCATTCGCTGATGCCTTTCTGCACGTATTGCGAATCGGTGTGCAAGCGCACATGGCAGGGGCGGGAGAGCGTTTCCAGGGCGCGAATCACGGCGGTGAGTTCCATCCGGTTGTTGGTGGTGCCGGGTTCTCCGCCGCACAACTCCTTTTCATGGTCGCCGTAGCGCAGCCAGACACCCCAGCCGCCGGGGCCGGGATTGCCTTTGCAGGCGCCGTCTGTGTAGATTTCAACGATGGTTTGGGTCATTGGGTTAAATCCTGTTAACTGTGGAGTGACGCGATTCTTGATCCCGTCTGTGATTGAGCCAAGGGGGTGAGGGATACTCAAGTCGAATCTGCACTGTCCTGATTGGTGTGATGATTCGGCAAAATCGCCTGATTGCCCAATTTTTGCGCTACCGGCTTGAGGGCCTTGGCTGTCGTTTTAACCTCGTTCCAATTAGGAGTGATGAGGCGCATCCTTTGCACCCGTTTCCTGGCGCGTAGGAAATAGACGCCCCCTGCCAACGCCCACCAGCGGTCGCCGGCTGCTTCCATGAAACGGAAACGATTCAGCATGGCAATGCGTTGTAGCGGCGGGGCATAACAGCACATTCTTCCACCGACTACTTCAAATCCAAGCAACGCCAACCAGTCCTTGATACGCAGCAGGGAAATATATTTGCGCTCCCACGGCACGGCGCGGCGCACACCCGGCAGGCGGCGCGCCAGCCCCCACAGACTGAAGGGATTGAATCCGCAGAGAATGAGCTGGCCCTCAGGCATCAGGATGCGCTCGGTTTCGCGCAGGATTTGGTGGGGATCATCGCTGAATTCGAGGAGGTGGGGAAGTAACACCAGATCAACGCTCTGTGTGGCAACCGGGAGGTGGCGAGGGTCGGCGCGCAATTGTGCGGATATCGCCGGGTCGGCGTGAAGGCGCAGCGGAATGCGATTGTTACGCAGGAAATCGTGTTGCGGCATCCCCAATTGCAGCGCGTGGAAGCCGAAAATATCCTCTACTTCCCGGTCGAAATAGGCCTGTTCGCGCTGGAGCAGGTATTGGCCGAGCGGCGAAACGAGCCATTCATCGAGTTGGGACATTGACATTCGCTGGGTAAAATTCAAAGATGACAGCCATGTTGACAGTGATCCCCATTCCGGCATTCGAGGACAATTACATCTGGTTGGCGCACAACGGGCGCTACGCAGTGGCGATAGATCCCGGCGACGCCGATCCGCTGCTGGAGTATCTCGATACCCAAGGCCTGCATTTGCGGGCAGTGTTCGTTACCCATCATCACGCTGATCACATTGCCGGAAACAAGGACTTGCTGGCGCGTTTTCCGGCTTTGCCGATCTATGGCAGCCGCAGGATTGCTACGGTAAACCGGTCACTAAGCGGAGGGGACATGGTTGAAGTCCCGGAACTGGATTTATGCCTGCAAGTGCTCGATACGCCGGGCCATACCACCGATCACCTCGCTTATTATGGCGCAAATTTCCTGTTTTGTGGCGACGCGCTGTTTGCTTGTGGATGCGGCAAACTGTTTGAAGGAACCCCGGCTCAGGCTTATGCTTCCCTACAGAAATTCGCAGCTTTGCCCGACGAAACCTTGGTCTGCTGCGCTCACGAATATACCCTGGAGAACATTCCTTTCGCATTGTGCGTTGAGCCGGACAACCTCGCTCTGGTAGAGCGCGAAGTCCGTGAAAAGGAAAAACGCGGGAACGGCTTGCCGACCCTGCCGGTTTGCATGGCTCTGGAAAAACAGACCAATCCCTTTTTGCGGTGTGGTCAACCCGCCGTTATTCGGGCCGCCAGTCGCCATGCCGGGCGGGAGTTGAACGACCCGGTTGACGTGTTTGCCATCCTGCGTTCGTGGAGAAATTCCTTTTAGAACAGTTTGTTGTGTATTTTGTTCAGGATGTGTATAGCTGAGATTTGTCTTGACCGAATTTGTCTTCCGCGTGTAACATCCCACGAATTCCACAAACGGCAAGACAAGAATCCCATGCGCATACAACACGCTGTCTCCGTGGCTTTGTCCGTTCTGTCCCTGTATCACACCGTCGCGTTGGCGGCTGAAAATGCCGATGCCGAGAAGACGCCGGTCTTCAAGCAGGCATACGCGGACACCGCTGAAACCAATCTTACCCCGCTGCTGCAACTCTCTCCGAAAATCACCTCCGTCCAGGAAGAAGCGCTGGTCGAAGCCGAGGTTGAAGTGCCTGTTGTTCTGCAAAATTCCGGCGATCTTTGGGAGCGTATTCGCAACGGTTTCGCGTTGCAGGATATGGATTCTCCGCTGGTTCAGGAAAATGAAAACTGGTACGCCAATCGCCCGGATTATGTGCAGCGGATGGTGGAACGCAGCCAGCGTTATCTTTTCCATATCGTAGAGGAAGTGGAAAAACGCGGAATGCCGACCGAGGTCGCATTGCTGCCGATGATTGAAAGCGCGTTTAATCCGAAAGCCTATTCCCGTGCTCATGCGTCCGGTATATGGCAATTTATCCCCTCCACCGGCAAGAACTTCGGCTTGCAGCAGAACTGGTGGTACGACGGGCGGCGCGACATAACCGCAGCAACCAATGCCGCTCTGGATTATCTGCAAAAACTCTACGGCATGTTCGGCAACTGGGAACTCGCTCTGGCTGCATACAACTGGGGTGAAGGGAACGTGATGCGCGCCATTTCGCGCAACGAGGCACGGGGTTTGCCCACCGATTTCCTCAGCCTGCGGATGCCCTCGGAAACCCGTAGTTATGTGCCCAAGCTCATTGCTGTTAAGAACATTATCGCCAACCCGCAAGCTTTCGGTCTGAATCTCGCTTCGATTCCCAATCAGGCGTATTTCACCAAGGTTTCCACCGGCAAACATATTGATCTGGCGTTGGCGGCTCGTTTGGCGGAAATTCCCGCAGCCGAGTTTGTTTCACTGAACCCTGCCCACAACCGTCCGGTGATCAATAACAAGGATTCCAATTTCCTCCTATTGCCTGCCGACAAAGCCGATACCTTCGTGAGCAACCTGGAGAACTATGGCAAACCGCTGGTTTCCTGGCAATCCTACAAACTCAGCCGGGGTGAGCGGCTTGATGCTGTGGCGCGCAAGTTCAGCATCAATCTGGTGCGCCTCAAGGAGATCAACGGCATCAGCACTCAACGCCGCTTGGCTGGTGGCACCCTGTTGGTTCCAAAGAGTGGTGGTGGTTCGTCCGATCAGGATATCGTCTCCGGCAATTTTTCGGTTCAGATGGAGCCGGAAGCGCCAGCCTCGACCACCAAACGGAGCGCCCACGTTGTGCGCAAGGGCGATACCCTGCTAAACGTGGCACAACGTTATGGGGTGACCCCTGCGCAACTCAAGGCTCAGAATCATCTGAAAGCCAACCAGTTGACGCCGGGGCAGAAGCTGACCATCTTCAAGGAAGTCCCCAGCCGCAAAATGCTCGCGGTTCGTGACGCGCCGGCAAAACCCGCGCCGACAGCCGCCAAACAAACCGGCAAGCCGGTCAAGTCCGTCCAGGCCCCCGCCAGACAACACTCCGCTGCGCCGCAAACCCACCACTACACCGTGCGTCAGGGCGATACCCTGTACAGCATCGCCAAGCGCTTCAACGTGGCGACCAACGACATCCAGCGCTGGAACAACCTCTCGGCCAAGCGTCCGCTCAATCCGGGGCTGAAGGTCACGCTGCTGATTCCCAAGACCTGACGGCAAGGGCTGCGCCCTTGCTGCATCTCTATCAATCCAATCGTCTCGAAAGCCTGATGGCGTTGCTGGCCGGCGTACTCGCCGCGCCGCAACGCGCGCCGTTTGCGCCGGAACTGGTGGTGGTGCAGGGCAAGGGCATGGAACGTTGGGTATCCCTGCGCCTTGCCGAGCAGCTTGGGGTGTGCGCCAATATTGAATTTCCCCAACCGGCCACGTTTGTCTGGAACCTGATGCGCAACGCCCTGGGCGATCTGCCCCGGCGCTCGGTATTCGATCCGGAAGTGCTGGTTTGGCGGATCATGGACTGGCTGGCGCATTCCGCGCACCTGAGCGATGCCCCCGGCTTGCGCGGTTATCTGGAAGGCGGCGGAGATACCCGCCGTTACGAGTTGGCGCTGCGTCTGGCTGAGGTCTTCGACCAATACCTGGTGTACCGCCCGGACTGGATCAGCGCCTGGCAACGCGGGGAAGCCCGTGGATTGGGCAACGACGAAATCTGGCAGGCGGCCCTGTGGCGACATCTCGCAGTCGATCATCCCGGCGATCATTGGGTCGCCCTGATGGAACGGCTATTCGCCTATCTCGATTCTGTTGAAGCATTAGCCCTTCCCGAACGGGTCTCGTTATTCGGCATCTCCAGCCTGTCACCGCTGTACCTGGAAATGCTCCACAAACTGGCGCAGCGCACCGAGGTGCATATTTTTGCCCTCAACCCCAGCCGCGAATATTGGGAATTGATCCGTGACCCGCGCGAACAGGCGCGTCTGGCCGGCTCCGATGAGGCCGCCGAACTTTATCTGGAAACCGGCAACCCGCTGCTGGCCTCGCTGGGCAAGCAGGGCCGGGATTTTTTCGGCGCGCTGGCGGGGTTTGGTGAACTGGAAAGCCTGTTCGAGGAAACCGGGCGGGAACGGGATACCTTGCTTGAGCTGATTCAATCCGACATCCTCGATCTCGCCGACCCGGAAGCGCCGGACTATGCCGCAGTAGATATTGCAGCTGGTGATCTTTCCCTGCAAATCCACGCCTGCCATGGCCCGATGCGTGAGGTGGAAGTCCTCCATGACCAATTGCTGCGCCTCTTCGCCGAGTTCCCCGACCTCACGCCCGGCGACGTGGCGGTGCTCGCGCCGGACATCGCCGCCTATGCGCCGTATATCGAAGCGGTATTCGCGCCACGCGAGGGCTTGCCCTATATCCCTCATGTGTTGCCGCGCCGGATCAGCGGCGACAGCCAACGCCTTGCCGAGATTTTCCTGACGCTGCTCGATTTGCCGACCACCCGTTTCAGCGCCGAATGGGTGTTGGGCTTGCTAGAACAGCCTGCGCTGTTGCGGCGTTTCGGGTTGGCGGAGAACGATCTTTCCGCGATCCACCGCTGGGTGCGCGAAACCGGTATCCGCTGGGGCCGCGATGCCGCGCATAAGGGAGCACTGGGGTTGCCAGACAGCCCGCGCCACACCTGGCGCGACGGGCTGAATCGCCTGTTGCTGGGATTCGCCCTGCCGCAGGAAGCCGGCGCGGAAATGGCCTTGTTTGAAGAGGTGGCCCCTTACGACGACGTGGAAGGCAGCCGCGCCCAAGTCGCAGGGTGTTTCGCCGAATTTGTGGAAACCCTGTTCGAACTGGCGGACGGGATGCGCGGCGAATACCCGCTGGCGCAATGGGCGGAACGCCTGAATTGGCTGATTGAGCGCCTTTTCGACCCGCAGGACGAGGAGGAGGCCGCGATCCGCGAAGTGCTCGACAAGCTGGCTACCTTGCGCGAACTGGGCAGCGAAGCCCAATTCACCCAGCCGGTGGGTATCGGCGTGGTGAAAAGCTGGCTGACCGCGCAACTCTCGGGCGGCAGCGACGTGGCTTCCCTGTCCGGGGCGGTGACGTTCAGCGCCGTTGCGCCGTTGCGCGGCCTGCCGTTCCAGGTGATTTGCCTGCTCGGCATGAACGACGGGGCTTTCCCGCGCCGCCAGGAACCTGCCGGATTTGACCTGATCGCCGCCCATCCGCGTTCCGGCGACCGCTCGCGGCGTCTCGACGACCGTTACCTGTTTCTCGAAACCCTGCTGGCGGCGCGCCGGGTGCTGTATTTGAGCTACGTTGGCCAGGACATCCGCGACAACCGAGAATTGCCGCCTTCGGTGCTGGTTTCCGAACTGCTTGACGTGGTGCGCGCCAGTGGCGGCGAGGCCACGGCACAAAGCATTCTCGTCCACCACGCGCTGCAACCCTTCAGCCCGGTATATTTCCGGGGCGACCCGGCGCGACCCGGCTATTCCCCGGCGTGGCTCGCGGCGGCGCGCGAAGCCGGGCAGGGCGGGGCAAGCTCGCAGCCGCTGTTCGCCGAATCCCTGCCGGAAGCGGAAGACGAATGGCGCACCGTGGAACTCGATGCCTTGCTGCGTTTTTACGCCAACCCGGCGCGCTACCTGCTGCGCGAGCGGCTGGGCATCCGCCTGGAGGCTGGGGATGACGATTTTGAAGGGCGCGAGCCGTTCGGGCTGGATTATGCGACCCGCACCGCAGTGCGTGGCGTAGCGCTGCAAGGGCTGCTGCATGGCGAGGCTGACGTTGCCGCACGGTTCGCCGAAGCGCGTGGCCTGTTGCCGCACGGCGAATTCGGCGGCGCGCTATATGGCCGCGAAGACGCCCTGGTGGAAAAACTCGCGGCTCGCCTTCCCGCACCGGAAAACCCCGGAGAACCGCTCCTGGTGGCGTTCTCCGCCAATGGGGTGACACTCAGCGGCTGGCTGGGCGGCTATGGCGCAAGCGGCCTGCATGTCACGACACTGAACGACATCAAACCCCGCGACCTCCTGATGTTATGGATCAACCATCTGGCGCTGTGTCTAGCCGCACCGCCCGGTGTGGCGCAGGTCAGCCGCCTGACCGGCACGGACACCAGCGTCGCTTTTCAAGCTCCCGACGATCCCACCGGGGAAATGAGCAGCCTGCTCGGCTATTACTGGCAAGGTCTGCATCAGCCGCTGGCGTTTTTCCCCAAGAGCAGTTACGCCTACGCCAAGAAACGCCTGTCCGGCGGCGAGAACGGCGAAGCCCTGAAAGCCGCCGTCAAAGCCTGGGAAAAGCCGGAATTCCGCAACGGCCCGCAATACGGCGAATCGGAGAACCCCTGGTATCGGGCGGTGTATCGCGATAGCGAGCCGTTCGATGCGGTGTTCGAGAACCTGGCGCTGGAGATTCTGGGGCCGTTGTTCGAGGCGCTGGGGGACGAGAAGGCGACTTGAACAAGCTGACGGTGTGAGCGGGGCTGAGTATCGCTTTGGAACAGGTGAACGCTGGAAAAGGAGAACATGATGAATTACGCGCTCAAGGCAGTTCCCGAACCGCAAGCCATTCTTCATGCATGGATGCCATTTAAACGCATCGTCGGCGTTACCGCAGTTCACAGCGCCGAGGATTATGCCCAGGCGCTGGCAACCATCGAAGCGCTACTCGACGAAGTGGGGGACGATGAGAACCATCCCCTCGCCGAGGTTCTGGATTATCTCGCCGACCAGGTGAAAGCCTATGAAGACGAGTTTTTCCCCATCCCGGAGGCGGAACCCCGCGAAGTGTTGCGCCTGCTGATGGAGCAACACAACCTCCGCCAGGAGGACTTGGCGGATTGCGCGCCTCAAGGCCGCATCTCGGACATCCTCAACGGCAAGCGCTCGATCAGCAAGGAGATTGCCAAGAAACTGGCACGGCGTTTTCATGTCAGCGCCGATGTTTTTCTGTGAGGATGCGGCGCGCGGACGGCCTCTGTGGGAGGCGGCTTGTTACGCTCAATCTGGCCGGAACGGATTGCCAACTGGTGGGGCACTCATATTATCCGCTGGGATGAACGAGGCGCGTCTGTCGCGTGTTGTCGCGGTGGCGCGAACGATGCGCCTCCTTGCGTTGGCACATCCTGTGGCTGGTACGTGGCGCAAAGCCTTGCAGCATCAATTTCGGGAGTCGCTTTTCGAGTTCAACAACTTTGGAAATTACCGCTATGAAAATTCCAGCTTTCTTGCTTCTCCAACGTGTGGCGCGGCGCCTCGCGGTGCCGTTTTGTCTGTTGCCCAGCTTGGTTTGGGCGGGCGGCGCCGATGTCAAAGCTACCCTGCCCACTGAAGACGGTGGGCGCATCGAGTTTTACATGGACGGTGAAGTCGCCTGCTTCAACAAAAACGACCGGCCTTCGATGGGGCCGGCCTGCAAGGAAACGGTCGGCGACAAGGCGCTCCTGCTTACCGCCGGGCGGCTGGAGCGTGAAGGCAAGGAGGGCATCGCCCGAGGTTATTACGAAGCCCTGATTCGCCTTTACCCCAATAGCGAAACAGCCGTTCGCGCCAACGACCGGCTCATGCAGTTGACCGATGGCGACAAGACCGCAGCTCGCCAGCAACGCCAAGTCGAGGAGCTGCGCAAGATCGCCGAGGATAACCAGCGCGCTGAAGATGCGCGCCTGGAGCAGGCGCGCGAGGAGGCGGAAAGGGCGCGGCGTGAAGCCAGCTATCAGCGAGGCCGGAATTGCGAGGCCATGGGGTCGAGTTGCTATTCCGGCTGTGTCGGCTTGAGCACCCGGTCGCCCTCGGTTTTCGAGTTTTCACCCAAGCGCGAATGCGAAAGACGCTGCGATGAGGCCAGACGGTCGTGCAGTTGAGCAAGCCAATTCGCCCATCATCCCTACCGAGGCCGCCATGTCGCCGAAACGATTGATCCTGCTCCCCCTGCTCCTGCTCGCCGTCGCGTACAGCAAGAAGGAAGACCCCGCTCCTGCCACCCCTGCCGCCGCGCCGCCACCCGCTCAAGCTGCCGGCCCGACCCCCGGCAGCATCGTCAAGGACTGCCCCGATTGCCCGGAAATGGTGGTGATCCCGCCCGGCAACTTTTTCATGGGTTCGCCGCTTGACGAAGCGGATCGGGGTAGCGACGAAAGCCCGGTGCATCGCATCAAGATCGCCAAACCTTTCCTGCTCGCGAAAACCGAAGTGACGCAAAAGCAGTGGCGCGCGGTGATGGGTGGCGACCCGCCGGAACTGCACTTCAAAGGCTGCGACGACTGCCCGGTGGACGATGTCAGTTGGGACGACGCCCAGGAATACCTGCGCGCCCTCTCCGCCAAGACGGGCAAACCCTATCGCCTGCCTGCCGAAGCGGAATGGGAATATGCCTGCCGGGCGGGGAAACCCGATCATCGTTACTGCGGCGGCGACGATCTGGATACGCTGGCCTGGTACGACAAAAACAGCGACAACAAGACCCACCCGGTGGCGCTCAAGAAGCCCAATGCCTTTGGGTTGTACGACATGAGCGGCAACGTTTGGGAATGGGCTCAGGATTGCTGGAATGCCAACTATCAGGGCGCACCGACCGATGGTGGCGTTTGGTCAGCAGGTGACTGTGCAAGGCGCGTGGTGCGCGGCGGCTCCTGGATCAGCAACACCGAATACTCCCGCGCCGCCAATCGCAACGTCGACTCACCTGCGTTCCGGGTCAACAGTCTTGGTTTCCGGCCAGCCAGGACGCTGCCGTGATAACGGCAGCTTACCCTTTGGTTCTTTAACCCTTTTACCCTTTGCCCGGTGGATATGCCGGGCTGGGATGGCGGCAACGCCAAAACCTCTTTTGCGGCGGCGCAACGCGCCGTCGTGAAAGCCTGACGGCTCGATAGTTGGGCGCGTGGTGCGCGGCGGCTCCTGGAACAACAACACCGGGAACACCCGCGCCGCCAATCGTAACAACAACACACCCGCGAACCGGAACAATAATCTCGGTTTCCGGCCAGCCAGTCCCCCTTCACGGCCCGAGCCTGCGCCTTTACGGAGACGCCGGGAGCGCCCGAGAGAGTCCACGGGCCGTCATGATGAGGGCAGTACCCCCCCGCCCGTTTTGGCCGCAAGGCGACGGGCGGGGTTTTTATTACAGCCGGTAAAGATCATGTCTCAGTGGGGGCAGCTCTAACAATCCAACAATTCGACGCGGAGATGTTGGATTGTTAGAACTGCCCTTACCTCATTTTTGCCTTACTTTTTAGTGCGCCTTACTATAGACTTTGATTACCCTCAGAATAAGTAAGGAGAAACTATGCAATCCCGCGCTACTGTTTCCACCAAAGGCCAAGTTACCCTACCCGCCGCCATGCGCGCCAAGTTGGGCATTCATGCCGGGTCGCACATTCAATTTGAACTGCGTGGGCAAGAACTGGTGATCAAGCCGGAATTGCCCATGAGCGCGTATTTCGGGATGCTCAAGGACTACGACATCGGGGATGCGGAAATCCCCAAGGAGCCGGATCGCGAACTATGAATGTGGTCGATTCTTCGGGCTGGATAGAATTTTTCCTGGCGAGCGCCAATGGCCTTCATTTCAAACCCGTCATTGAAGACACCCGCCACCTGTTGGTTCCCGTCATCGCCCTCTATGAAGTCCATAAGCGTTTGAGCCGCAACCTGCCTGCCGAGATCGTCGCGAGTTGCCTGGACGTGATGCGGCTCGGGCGAGTGCTGGAACTGACCGATGCGCGGGCCGTTGCTGCCTCGATAACGGCAACGGCGCACAACTTGGCGCTGGCCGATGCCGCCATGTACAGCATGGCGCGAGAACATGACGCGACGCTATGGACGCAAGATATTGACTATCAGGGGTTGCCCGGCGTGAATTACTTTGCCAAATGCCGGTAAGCCCGTTGGATGTGCTAATGACGGGGGCAAGGCATGACGCCTCCTGACTTCCAACCCTTCGATGTCTACGCAGCAGCGCTCGATTGCCCAACGCTGATCGAGGCCAGCGCCGGCACCGGCAAGACCTGGGCGATTGGCGGGTTGTACGTGCGGCTGATTCTGGAAAGAGGGCTGGCCGTCGAAAATATTCTGGTTGTGACTTACACCAAGGCGGCGACGGCGGAACTCGGGGCGCGTATTCGCCGCAAACTTGCCGACATGCTCGGCGAATTAAAAGGGCAGGACAGCGGCGACGTGTTCTGCAGGACCTACGCCAGCCGCTGGGAGAATGACGGCGAACGGGCGATCCGCCGCCTCACCCAGGCCCTGCGCTGCCTCGACGATGCGGCGATTTTCACCATCCACGGTTTTTGCCAGCGCATCCTGACCGAATGGGCGTTCGAGTCGGGAATGGAATTCGACAGCGAATTGCTGACCGACGAGCGCGACATCCTCGGCGAAATCATCGACGACTTCTGGCGCCGCGAAATCCAGCCGGCTCACGGGCGCTGGGTGGATTACTTGGTGGACGAGGGGCAGACGCCGGACGGCTGGCTTACCGAAATGCTGCCGCATATCGGCAAAAGCGATTTTCTTGCGCTGGCGCCCTTGCCGGCGGTGGGGGATCTTGCCGCGATTGAAGCGCAGGCCGATTTGGCCTATGCCAACGCCCGCGCGCTTTGGCAAGCTTCCCATAACGAAATCGCCGCGCTGCTGCTGGAGCATCCAGGCCTGAACGGCAACAGCTACCGCAAGACTTCGTTGCCCGGCTGGCTGGCGGCGCTCAATGCCTGGTTTGCCGCGCCCGCTGCCGCTTTGTCCGTCCCGGAAAAACTCGCCAAATTCACCCCGGCGGAACTGGAGGCCGGCACCAGGAAGAACTTCACCCCGCCGAGTCATCCCTTTTTTGCCCAGGTCGAAATCATGCTGCCGGCGCTGGAGGCGCTGAAAAGCGCATTTGCGCAAAAACTGGTGGCGCTGAAGGCCGAACTGCTGGCCTGGTGCGAAAGCGAGTTGCCGGAGCGCAAACGAAAGCGCCGCCTGATTTCCTATCACGACCTGCTGAACCGTCTGGCGCAGGCGCTGGAAGGGCCGCACGGCGGGCATCTTGCCGCACTGGTCAGGAAGCGCTACCCGGCGGCGCTGATCGACGAATTCCAGGATACCGACCCGGTGCAATACCGGATTTTTCAGCGGCTCTACGCCGGTCAGGCGGCCCCGGTGTTTTTCGTCGGCGACCCCAAACAGGCGATTTACGGATTTCGCGGCGCGGATGTCTACACCTATCTGGAGGCGTATCGTGATGTGGCGGCGCACACCACGCAAAACGTCAACCAGCGCTCCTCGGCGGGTTTGATTGCGGCGGTGAACCAACTCTTTGCCGCGCCGACGCCTTTTCTGGTGGACGAAATCGGCTACCGACCGGTGCTGCCCAGCGACCGCGACCTGGGGCGGCTGAATGTCCCCGGTGCGGATGGCGCGGCGATGCAATTTCGCTTGTTGCCACCGGCGCCCAACAAAAACGCGGATGCTCCGCTGAGCAAGGACGACGCGAACAGCCTTGCGGCACGGGGAGTCGCCAACGAAATCGCGGCCCTGCTGAATAGCGGCGCGACCCTGGAAAAGGGCGAAAACAGTCGCCCCTTGAGCGGCGGCGACATCGCCGTGCTGGTGCCCGCGCATCGCCAGGGCAAGCGGGTGCAGGAGGAATTGGCGCGGCGCGGTGTGCCCAGCGTGCGCTACGGCCAGGACAACGTGTTCGAGTCCGACGAGGCGCGTGAAATGGAGACCCTGCTGCGCGCCGTCGCCGAACCGGGGCGCGACGATCTGGTACGCGCTGCGCTGGCTGGTGAGGCGCTGGGCGGGGAGGGCGGCGCGCTGTTTGCATTGCGCCGCGATCCGTATGCCGGGGAGCGGATGTTTGCGGCGTTTCGCCGCTATCACGAACTGTGGCGCGAGCAGGGTTTCATGCGCTTTTTCCGCGCCTGGCTGGATGACAATCAAGTGGCCCTGCGCCTCCTGGCTTTTCAGGACGGCGAACGGCGGCTCACCAACTGGCTGCACCTGGCCGAATTGCTCCAGGTCGAAAGCCACACCCGCCACGGCATGGAAGCGCTGCTGGGCTGGCTGTCGCGTACCTTGCGCGCGCCGCGCGGCGACCACGAGGGCGCGTTATTGCGTCTGGAGAGCGACGCAGCGCGGGTGCGCATCGTCACCATTCACGCCTCCAAGGGGCTGGAATACCCGGTGGTGTTCTGCCCGTTCCTGTGGGACGGGCAGATTTGGCGCAAGAACGAGACCGCTTTCACCTTCCACGATGCCGCCAACGGTCAGAGCCCCACGCTGGATCTCGGTTCGGCGGATTTCGCCGCCAACCGGCGTTGCGCCGGAGCAGAACGCCTCGCCGAAAAACTGCGCCTGCTTTACGTCGCGCTGACCCGCGCCCAATACCGCTGCTTTGTCACCTGGGGCAACGTCAAGGAGGTCGAAACCGCCGCGCTGGCGTGGCTGCTGCACGGAACCGGCAAGGCTGAAGACGACCCGCTGACGGCGATGTCCGAGCAGTTCAGCGGGATGACCCGCACTCGCCTGGAGGAGGAATTGCGCACCTTCGCGGAGCGTGCCGGAGGGAATATGGCGGTAGCGCCACTCCAGGAAAACGAAACCCGCTACATCCCGCTCGCCGAAACACCAGCCCAATTGAGCGCCCGGCCTTTTACCCGCAGCCTCAGCGCCGGCTGGCGGATGACCAGCTTTTCCGCGCTCAGCCAGGGCCGCCACAGCGAAGCGCCGGATTACGACGCCACCCCGGTACGCTTGCCGCAAGCCGTGCCGCAACTCGATATTTTCAACTTTCCGCGCGGCGCGCAGCCCGGCACCTGTTTACACGCAATTTTTGAGGAATGGGATTTCACCCGCCGCGACGAAGCCGCGCTGCGCGAACATGTCGCGGCAACCCTGCGCGGCCATTTCATCGACGAGAAATGGGCGGCCACGGTGGCGCGCACCGTCCAGGCCACCCTCGATGCGCCGCTCGACGCGAGCGGCTTGTGCCTAGCCGACATCACGCCGATGCGACGGCTGGTGGAAATGGGTTTCTCCTATCCGCTCGGCAACCTCGACGCACCGCGCCTCGCCGCCTTGCTGGCCGATCCCGCCCACGGCTGCGCCACGGAATTCGCGGCTGCTGCAACCCAACTCGATTTCGCGCGGATGCGCGGCTACATGATGGGTTTCATGGACTTGGTGTTCGAGGCCGGGGGGCGTTATTACATCGTCGATTACAAATCCAACTGGCTGGGTGGCGAGCTGGCGAGCTACGAGCCGCCCGCCCTGATCCACGCGATGGCCGATGCCCACTATTACCTGCAATACCTGATTTATGGCGTGGCGCTGCACCGTTACTTGCGCTTGCGGGTGGCCAACTATTCCTACGCGGAGAACTTCGGTGGGGTGTTTTACCTGTTCCTGCGCGGCATCGACCCGAGCGGCGAACGGGACACCGGGATATTCCGCGACCGGCCCAGCGAAGCGTTAATTACGGCACTCGACCGCTTGATGGCCGGAGATGAAGCATGATTGCCGCACCGCGCCTGTTGTCGCCGCTATCCCGCCAGCTTGGTGTTTGCCTGCTGCGCCTCGCACCGCAAACCGACCCGGCGGTGATTCTGGCCGCCTGGCTGGTCAGCGAGGCCGTGGCGAAAGGCGATGTGTGTCTCGATCTGGCGGCCCACGCCGGGCAACGGCGCTGGCACGATGCCTTCTCGCCCGGACTGGTCTGCCCGGCGCTGGCGGAGTGGGAGGAAGTCTTGCGGGGCAGCCCCCTGGTTGGTGCGCCGGGCGAATTTGCGCCACTGATCCTGGATGCAGGCCATCGCCTGTATCTGGCGCGTTACTGGCACTACGAAAGCCTGCTTGCCGCCGATCTGCTGGGCCGCGCCGCCGCGCCGCTGGCGGATGTCGATGAAAACAGGCTGGGTGCTGATCTCGATAAACTATTCGCCGCCAATGCCGGGGAAGACCCGGACTGGCAGAAACTTGCCGCCGCCACCGCGGTTCGCCGTCGGCTCTGCGTGATTTCAGGCGGCCCTGGCACCGGCAAAACCACCACCGTGGTGCGCCTGCTCGCCGCCCTGCAAATGCACTACCGGGGTGGCCTGACCATCCGCCTCGCCGCGCCCACCGGCAAGGCCGCCGCACGGATGCAGGAAGCGGTGCGCAATGCCAAAGGCCACCTGGAGGTTGAAGCGGAGATACGCGCCGCGATCCCCGAACAGGCCGGCACCTTGCACCGCCTGCTCGGCGCGCGTCCCGATTCCAGCCGCTTTCGCCACGGCAAGGACAATCCGCTGCCGCTCGACGTGCTGGTGGTGGATGAAGCTTCGATGATCGACCTGGCCTTGATGGCGAAGTTGGTGCAGGCCTTGCCGCCGCGCGCCCGCCTGATCCTGCTGGGCGACAAGGATCAGCTTTCCTCGGTGGAAGCGGGGGCGGTGTTCGGTGATATCTGCGCGGGCGGCGAGGGCGGTCTGGCGGCGAGCATCGCGCTGCTCCACAGGAGCTACCGCTTCGCTTCAAGCGGCGGGATCGGGCGGCTGGCGCTGGCGGTGCGCGACGGCGACGCGGACAGTGCCATGGCGGTGCTGGAAGAAGGAACCGCGCCGGACATCGCCTGGCATCCCCCGCAACCTCACGATCTCAAACAGCTTTTGCTCGAAGGTTACCGCGATTACCTGGAAGCGCTACATCAGCGTGCTGCGACGGAATTGTTGTTCGAGCGCTTCGAACGTTTCCGCGCCCTGTGCGCCCATCGCGAAGGCCCGAGCGGAGTGAGCGGCCTGAATGCCTTGCTGGAAGAGGCTTTGCGGGCAATTGGCGCGATTGCGCCACGCGAAACCTGGTATTACGGACGACCGGTGATGGTGGCGCGCAACGACTACAACCTGATGTTGTTTAACGGAGATATCGGCATCGTGGCCGAGAAGGACGGGCAAAGGCGGGTGTTTTTCCAGGGAGCGGACGGCGCACTACGCGATTTCGCCCCCGGCTGGTTGCCGCAGCACGAAACGGTATTCGCCATGACCGTCCATAAAAGCCAGGGCTCGGAATTCGACCGGGTGCTCTTGGCGCTGCCAGAACAAGCCTCACCGGCGCTCAACCGTGCCCTGGTCTACACCGCGATCACCCGCGCCAAACGGCATATCGCGATCCGCGCCAGCCGGGAAATTCTGGCACAAGCCATTGCCGCCCAGGCGGAACGGGCGTCGGGGTTGAGGGAGCGGTTGCGGGGCGGGTGATCGGGCAGGAGGATGTTGGTGTAGAAGAACTACAAACCGTCTTCCCAGTTTTCGCGAGGCGCATCCTCGCGGCTTGCTGGCTTGGCCGGTCGCCTTATGTAGCTGGGTGTGGTGGGCTTGTGGGGAGGCGTCTGTGCGGAAGTGTGGGGGGCGGATGGTTTTTCGGGTGTTTTGGTCTGGGCTTTTTTCAGATTGGCGGTTAACGTATCGATTTCAGATATGGCTTCGGCAAGCTGTTTCTGCAGGCTGGCTTTTTCCGCTTCGGATTTTTCCTGCTGGGCCTTGGCTGCGGCAATCCCGTCGCTTGCTTCCTTGACTGAGGCGTTGCAAGTGGCCAGTTCCGCTGTTACCTTGACGATGTCCTCCAGAGCCTTGCGACCAGACGCTTGGCTGGCAAATACGGCATACCCCGCTGCGCCCGCGCCGAGTAACATACCCAGCGTGACTCCGCCGAGCAACGGCTTGATGTTCTGTTTCAGAAGTTCCTTGTTGAAAGCCATTTCCCTATTCCTCGATGGCATTGCGATAGTTGTTATGATACTGCGCTTTGATTGGATCGTTCCTGAATTGATGATGGTTTTTCGCTGATTGGGGGCGGCGGAGAGTTGTTCTCGCTGCTGACTTGGATGCCGGAAAGCGGTTGTCGTATGTCGATCCTGTTTTCCTGACCTGTTACCTTTATGGTATCCTTAAAACTTTGTCTATTTTCGCGAAAGTGGCGGAATTGGTAGACGCACTGGATTTAGGTTCCAGCGGGGAAACCTGTGGGGGTTCGAGTCCCCCCTTTCGCACCAGGATAATTATTGCTACTTGAGGACTGGGAAATGCAAACTGAGAACGTAGTGAATTCGTTGGAACGGCAACTGGATATTTCGATTCCGATGGCCATGTTCGAGGCTGAAGTGGATAAGCGTATCCAGAAGCTGGCGCGCAATGTAAAAATGGACGGTTTTCGTCCCGGCAAGGTGCCGCTGAAAGTGGTTGCGCAGCAGTACGGCTTCCAGGTTCGTCAGGAAGTCCTGGGTGAGGTGGTGCAGTCGGGTTTCTCGGAGGCTGTGCGCCAACAAAATCTCAAGGTGGCCGGAAACCCGCGTATCGAAGGTAAACCTTCTCCGGAAGGATCGCAGGATCTGGTGTTCAGTGCGATTTTTGAAATTTATCCGGAAGTGGTGGTCGGGGATATTTCCGCACTGGCTATTGATCGTCCCGATGTTGCGGTGTCTGATGCCGATATCGACAAAACCATCGAAATTCTGCGCAAGCAAAGAGTGACTTTTAACGCGGTGGAACGCGCAGCAGCGACCGGCGATCAGGTCTCCATCGACTACCACGGCAAAACCGGTGGTGAGGATTTCAAGGGCGGTCAAGCTAAGGGCTACAAGCTGGTGCTGGGTGATGGTCGTGCGCTGAAGGACTTCGAAGACGCAGTTGTCGGGATGAAGGTTGGCGAAAATAAAGTTTTCGATATGACTTTCCCCGAGGATTATCACGCCAAGGAATTGGCCGGCAAGCTGGTGACTTTTGAAATCACCCTCAATAGCGTGGAAGAGCCGGTGTTGCCGGCAGTTGACGCTGATTTCGCCAAGACGCTGGGTATCGATGACGGTGATCTTGTGAAGATGCGCGAAGAAATCCGCAAGAATGTGGAGCGCGAAGTGAAGCGCCGCATTCGTACCAAGATCAAGGAACAGGCGATGAAAACCTTGGTTGAGTCTTCCTCATTCGATTTGCCGAATGCCCTGATTGATATGGAAATCGAGCGTTTGCAAGGTTACGCTGCTGAACAGATGGGCTTGAGCCCTGAGAAAGCGGCGGAAATGTCCATGCCGCGCGAGATGTTTGAAGAACAGGCCAAGGAGCGTGTGCGTCTGGGATTGGTGTTGGCCCAGGTGGTTCAGTCCAACCAGATCAAGCCGTCCGCCGAACAAGTGCGTGCGCTCGTCGATGAACACGCAGAAACTTTTGAGCAGCCGGAAGAAGTGGTGAATTGGTATTACGCCAGCCCCGAGCGTTTGTCCGAGGTCGAGTCCATTGCCTTGGAGGATAGCGTGGTAAACTGGGTTCTGGAGCAAGCCAAGGTGGTCGATAAGGCCATGAGTTTCGACGAATTGATGGGGAATGCTTGAGCGATGAGCGATAATCAAGTCTGGGATCCGCAGAACATCGGGTTGATCCCGATGGTGGTGGAGCAAAGTGGTCGTGGGGAACGAGCTTACGACATCTACTCGCGACTGTTAAAGGATCGAGTGGTGTTTTTGGTCGGCCCGGTGAACGACGTCAGTGCAAATCTGATCGTGGCGCAATTGCTGTTCCTCGAATCGGAAAACCCGGACAAGGATATCCATCTTTATATCAATTCTCCTGGCGGTTCGGTGACGGCCGGCATGGCGATCTACGATACGATGCAGTTCATCAAGCCTGACGTGAGCACCCTGTGTATTGGTCAAGCAGCCAGTATGGGCGCGTTTCTGCTGGCGGCAGGGGCCGCCGGGAAGCGCGTTTGCCTGCCTAATTCGCGTGTTATGATTCATCAGCCTTCCGGTGGATTTCAAGGGCAGGCCTCGGATATCGAAATCCACGCCAAGGAAATCCTGTACTTGCGTGAGCGGCTCAATAAGATGCTTGCTCATCACACTGGTCAACCGGTAGAGACCATCGAGAAGGATAGCGACCGGGATAATTTCATGAGTGCGGAAGAGGCGATGAAATACGGTTTGGTGGATAAGGTGATTAATAGCCGTGTGGATGCCGGCGTTTAACGAAACGATAGGACAGATAAATGGCAGACAAATCCGGCGCTGACAAATTGCTGTATTGCTCCTTTTGCGGCAAGAGCCAGCATGAGGTGCGCAAGCTGATTGCCGGGCCTTCGGTATTCATATGCGACGAGTGTGTCAGCCTGTGTAATGACATCATCCGTGACGAAACTCAAGGCGATGACAGCAAATCTTCGACTTCCGATTTGCCGGTTCCGCAGGAAATCTGCCGGATTCTCGACGAGTACGTGATTGGTCAGCCGCTTGCCAAGAAGGCGTTGTCGGTCGCCGTCTACAACCACTACAAACGTCTTCGCAATACCGGCAAGGACAAGGATGAAGTCGAACTGTCCAAAAGCAATATATTGTTGATCGGCCCGACGGGGTCGGGAAAAACCTTGCTGGCGCAGACGCTTGCCCGCATGTTGAATGTACCTTTTGTGATTGCTGACGCCACCACGCTTACTGAAGCCGGTTATGTTGGTGAGGATGTGGAAAACATCATCCAGAAGCTCCTGCAAAAGTGCGATTACGACATCGAAAAGGCTCAGCAGGGCATCGTCTACATCGACGAAATCGACAAGATTTCCCGCAAGTCGGACAACCCATCGATTACTCGCGACGTGTCCGGCGAAGGTGTGCAACAAGCACTGCTCAAGTTGATAGAAGGAACCATTGCTTCGGTTCCTCCGCAGGGGGGGCGCAAACATCCCAATCAGGATTTTGTTCAGATTGATACCACCAATATTCTGTTTCTGTGTGGTGGTGCCTTCAGCGGGTTGGAAAAAGTGATCCGTAATCGTTCGGAAAAGGGTGGAATTGGATTCGGTGCGGAAGTCAAAAGCAAGGATGACCGTAAGTTGATCGGTGAAGTGTTGCGTGATGTCGAGCCGGAAGACCTGATCAAATATGGCCTGATTCCCGAATTTGTCGGGCGTCTGCCGGTGGTTGCGACGCTGGAAGACCTTGATGAAAGCGCCTTGGTGCGCATCCTGACCGAACCCAAGAATGCGCTGACCAAGCAATATCAAAAACTTTTCTCGATGGAAGGCGCAGATCTGGAATTCCGCGATCAAGCGCTTTCCGCCATTGCCAAGAAAGCCCTGGCCCGCAAGACCGGTGCGCGTGGTTTGCGCTCGATTTTGGAGCATACCCTGCTTGATACCATGTTCGATCTTCCTTCCTTGAGCAACGTCACCAAAGTGGTGGTGGATGATGGGGTAATCAACGGCGAAAGCAAACCACTGTTGATTTATTCTGAGCAAGGCCGGTTGGCTGGATCGGCCTGAACGATATTTTCTCTTGCTGTGTTTCATGGCTTGAATTGAGGCGGTAAGCCCCAAACTGTCCTTAGCGGGCAATTTGCCAATTTAGGTGACCTTTTATGACCATGCAAACCAATTCCCCGGATGGACTCCTGACTTTGCCACTGTTGCCGCTACGCGACGTGGTGGTGTTTCCTCATATGGTGATCCCGCTCTTCGTGGGGCGTCCGAAATCCATTAAGGCGCTGGAAACCGCGATGGAGTCAGGCAAGCATATTATGTTGGCCGCCCAAAAATCGGCTTCGAAGGACGACCCTGCGCCCGATGACATGTATCGCGTCGGTTGTGTCGCCAGCATCCTGCAAATGCTCAAACTTCCTGATGGCACTGTAAAAGTGCTGGTGGAGGGAAATCATCGTGCTGCGGTTCTGCATTTCCATGATCAGCGCACCCATTTCGTTGCAGACATTCAACCGACCAATCCCGAGGAAGAAATTCCTGACCATGAGGTGGAAGCCTTGCGGCGCGGTCTTTTTGCTCAGTTTGACCAGTACGTCAAACTGAATAAAAAAATCCCCCCGGAAATACTGACCTCTTTGGCAAGTATCGATGAGGCGGGGCGTTTGGCAGATACTATTGCCGCTCATTTGCCCCTCAAGATCGAGCAAAAGCAGGAAATTCTTGAGATGCTGCCGGTTCGTAAGCGTCTCGAACACATGCTCGGGATACTCGATGCGGAAATCGATATTCTCCAGGTGGAAAAGCGCATTCGTGGTCGCGTGAAACGCCAAATGGAGAAGAGCCAGCGTGAGTATTATCTGAATGAGCAGGTCAAGGCTATCCAGAAGGAACTGGGCGACATGGAGGAGGGGGCTGACCTCGACGAGCTAGCCAAGAAAATCAAGTCAGCGCAGATGCCCAAGGAAGCTCATGCCAAAGCCGAATCCGAGTTGAAAAAATTGCGCCTGATGTCGCCGATGTCGGCTGAAGCGACCGTGGTGCGCAATTTTATCGATGTATTGGTTGGCTTGCCTTGGAAAAAGAAAACCAAGATCAGCAAGGATCTCAAGGCTGCTGAAGCCGTTTTGGAAGAAGATCATTACGGATTGGAAAAAGTCAAAGAACGTATTGTCGAATATCTTGCTGTTCAGCAGCGCGTCGATAAGCTGAAGGCGCCGATACTTTGTCTGGTTGGGCCGCCTGGTGTGGGGAAAACCTCGCTTGGGCAGTCCATCGCGCGCGCCACCAATCGCAAATTTGTTCGTATGGCGCTGGGCGGTGTCCGTGACGAGGCCGAAATTCGCGGCCATCGCCGTACTTATATAGGCTCCATGCCGGGTAAGATTTTGCAGAGCATGACTAAGGTTGCTGTGCGTAATCCGCTGTTTTTGCTGGATGAAGTTGACAAGATGGGAATGGATTTTCGCGGTGATCCTTCATCCGCATTGCTCGAAGTCCTTGACCCGGAACAAAATCATACCTTCGTCGATCACTACGTCGAGGTTGAATATGACCTTTCCGACGTGATGTTTGTGGCGACATCCAATACCATGAATATTCCGGCCCCACTGCTGGATCGTATGGAAGTAATTAGGTTGTCGGGGTATACCGAGGATGAAAAAATCGCTATTGCCATGCGTTACCTATTGCCCAAGCAACTTAAAGTGCATGGCTTGAAGTCTGGTGAAATGGCGATGGGTGAAAGTGTTGTGCGCGATATCGTGCGCTACTACACTCGTGAGGCCGGTGTGCGGAGTTTGGAGCGGGAAATCGCAAAGATTTGCCGAAAGGTGGTAAAGGCGCTTCTGCTTAAAAATAATCAGGGAAAAATTGCCGTTACAACTCGCAGTTTGGATAAATACTTGGGTGTGCGGCGCTTTTCCTATGGAATGGCGGAAAAAAACAATCAGGTTGGCCAAGTAACTGGTTTGGCTTGGACAGAAGTTGGCGGCGAGTTGCTTACTATCGAGAGTGTAGTTGTGCCTGGAAAAGGTAAGATGATTACTACCGGCAAGCTTGGCGAAGTGATGCAGGAGTCCATCCAGGCCGCATTGTCGGTTGTCAGGGCGCGTGCAAGAGCGTTAGGTGTCCTGGCGGATTTCTACGAGAAGAAGGATATCCATATTCATTTGCCGGAAGGGGCGACACCCAAGGATGGCCCGAGCGCCGGCGTTGCAATATGTACCGCGTTGGTTTCCGTTTTGACGGGAATTCCGGTGCGTGCTGATGTCGCCATGACCGGCGAAATTACCTTGCGCGGTGAAGTGCTGCCGATTGGCGGGCTTAAAGAAAAGCTTCTGGCCGCACATCGGGGTGGAATCAAGCTGGTATTGATTCCCCAAGAAAACGTTAAGGATTTAGTGGAAATCCCGGAGAACATCAAAAATCGCCTAGAAATTCAACCGGTAAAGTGGATTGACGAGGTGTTGGGCCTTGCTTTGGAACGGAAGCCGGAGCCATTGGTCGATCCGGAGGAAGTTCCGATTCCCCCTGCGGAGAAAAAGGGCGAAGAATCAGGTATTACAAAACATTGATGGCTTGACACCTTGTTTTGCCGCTTGTTATAAAGCGCATTGCAGGGCTTCTTGTTCGTATTCTTCAAAATTCTGAAAGGGGTCATCCGTGAACAAATCTGAGTTGATAGATCAAATCGCCAAGTCCGCCGAAATTTCCAAGGCTGCTGCCGGGCGCGCTTTGGATGCTGCGGTAGGTGCGGTTAAAGCCGCCTTGAAAAAGGGTGAGATGGTAACTTTGGTTGGTTTCGGAACTTTCTACGTGGGTAACCGCGCCCCCCGAAACGGAAGAAATCCCCGTACCGGTACAGCAATTGCGATTAAGGCGGCAAAAGTGCCGAAATTTAGGGCTGGTAAAGCCCTTAAGGATGCTGTAAACTAGCGGACTTTCGGGTGCTTAGCTCAGCTGGTAGAGCGTCGCCCTTACAAGGCGAATGTCAGCGGTTCGATCCCGTTAGCACCCACCAGTGATACAGGCTGAAAAGCCTTTAAAGACGGCCCTTAGGGGCCGTTTTTCTTTTAATTCCGCATAATCCAATATAATTGTAAATACTGCGCTATCACAGTTTCAGTGTGATAGAAATGTGATGAGTTCTTTAAGTTAAACCTCGACTGTAAGTATTGTTAACGTCCGCTGCAACTCTTTGTGTCAGTAATTCGAAATAATTTCTTATTCAATAATTCGCGTTGACAACTCTTAAATAATTTGATCTAATTGTTGGGCGTTGTAGCTCGCAACGAAAAATAAAGCAGCATTTCAATATGGTCGCCTCGGCGGCATCACAAGGCAAGTCAAGGGTTTATCTCGCCCACTCCCCAATGAATTTCTGTCGCGGCGCGTTTCGCGGCAGCGCAACCCGCCGGGTCCGGGTGCGATCTGCTACGCGCAGCTCAACGGCTAGATTGCCTCCCTGCATTCGCCCACAAGGGAAAATCGGCGTTGAATTATGGCTTGGGCTCCACTTGGAGCAAGTCATGCAACCCCAATTCGAGCATTTTCCCGCCATCTTTGAACTGGTTGGGAAAACCTTTCTTGTGCCCCTACCTGCGATTGCCGAACTCATCAATTGGCATCCGCAGTCAATCCGTAACTCAATTTCCCAAGGTCAATTTCCAATTCCACACTTCAAAGTTGGAGGGAAAATATTTTTTCGCACGGTAGATTTCGCAGCATTTCTGGATGATCCAAATCAGTTCACCCACCCAGTGCAGACTGCCGCGTCCGCACCTCCTGTCATTGTGGAAAAACGAGGAAGGGGAAGACCGAGAAAATATACCGCATCGGTGGTAGGGGGAGGTCTGCAATGACCTCTCAATTTGTCGGGTCGGGGACGATTGAAGGTCGCGGGGGAAAAATGGGAGAGAAATCATTTTCTGCTGTCGCAGTTCCAATATCGCCATCAGAGCCACGAAGGAGATGAACAGGTTTAGCGCAACCACACCGCCGTAGAGGGCGATACGATTGCCCTGAAAGAAAGCTCGTATTGAGATCATTTGGAGGGGAGGTTGTTATTGTTCGATACAGGAGGAAATTGGAACGGTTTTATCGTAGCATTGCGGGTGATGCAAATCGTCGCGGCGACGGGGCTCAGTTGGCCCGGGGTGCGTACAGCTTTGGATTTGTACGAAAGCGGCGGGATGTTGGCACTTAAGCCGGTGGTGCGAGGAAAGAAGCCGGGTACGGGCCGTAGCCTGACAGCCGATCAGGAACAGGCGATTCGCATGACCATTTGTGACAAGCGTCCCGAACAGTTGAAGATGGATTTTGCGCTATGGAGCCGTGCGGCTGTCATGCAATTGATTGAGCGGGAGTACGGCATCAAATTGCATGTGCGCTCTGTAGGAAAATATCTGGCCCGCTGGGGCTTCACGCCGCAAAAGCCGATCAAAAAGGCTTATGAACAGCGCCCGGAGGCGGTTCAGAAATGGCTGGATGAGGAATATCCGGCTATTGAGCAACGCGCAAAAGCAGAAGGAGGCGAGATTCACTGGGGTGATGAAACAGCACTGGTAAACACCGATGTTTGGGGGCGCAGCTACGCGCCTGCAGGGCAAACACCGGTGGCTTACGCTGTTGGAGGCGCCCGCCAGAAGCTTTCCATGATCGCCACCGTCAGCAACCAAGGTAAGACACGCTGGATGATTATTGATGAGGCGTTCAATGCAGACCGGCTGATCGAATTTCTGGAAGCCTTGATCAAGGATGCGGGCAAGAAGGTCTTCCTGATTCTGGACAACTTGCGGGTACACCACAGCAAGCCTGTAAAAGCGTGGGTGGCAGAACGGACAAACAAAATTGAGCTGTTCTATCTGCCAAGCTATAGCCCGGAGTTGAATCCCGAAGAACGTCTGAATGCCGACCTGAAACATGCCATCGGATCAAAGGTACCGGCTCCCCGAACCAAAACAAAGCTTCGCAATGCGGCAACCAATCACATGACTGAACTCGAAAAATCACCCGAAAGGGTCAAAGCATTCTTCCAAGACCCCAAAGTTCGCTATGCCGCATAGATACTTATTCGGGCCGAATCAATAAGGCGCTTGATTACGGTCGCCGGTGACAAGGCGGTAAGCTATTCGTCACGCAACTTTGCAATATCGACCCCCTCAATTTTTCCGATTGGCATTTTGGCAATGCGAGTATCAAGCAGAATTCCGAGGATCGAGTTTTCCTTGATTTCACTTCGCTTGGTCGGCATGATCTCCGCTTTGTAGCGTTGCAAAACTTGCTGTCAGCCCAGTTGGCGCAGACGCAAACCCTGCTGAAAGACATGGGGAAGACACCGAAAGAGATTGTGGTGAATTTGGGCTTTCGCGGTGTGGTTGGCGACAATCGCGAAGTGTGGATCATCCATCGTGGCAAGTTCAAATCGCTGACAGTCTTACAGCGCTGCAGGCTGAAGAGCCAACAAGTAGAGGAGATGCCCTTCACTCGGCGGTGATGCTCAGACTTACCAGCCCAGCTCCCAGCGTTCGCGTATCACCGCTCAGCCCCAGATTGGCTGGGGACGCGGCATCTGGTATTTCCAAGCTCAAGGTGAGAACATTATCGCTGGCTAGCGTCACGGTAAAGCTTTCGCTACGTGGGGTGTTGCCACCTGCTACGGCGTTGAATACCAGCTCCTTAACCAGGTGGCCGTTGGCTTTGATGTTGATTCGTTGTTGTGGATGGAGTACGTTGACGAAAGCGAGTAGGCTCATTTCAACATTCACTTTGGCAACCTGTGGCGGCAACCTGAAACTCAGTTCGGCTCGGGGGGCTGTTGCCCAGCGGCCCCAGGGCTCTGGCGCAGACCACCCCTCTCGGATGTAATTATTGCCTTTGCCGGTTGTGGAAAAGTCTATCCGGTCACCCAAGCGATAGGGTGCGGCGGGGATCGCGTTGTTCGCTGATCGTCCAAGGGTGAATTGATAGCTGCCCTTCCTGATGTCGAGTTCATCTGCCGCCACCGTTATTCTAGGATCGGGCTGGTAGACAATAGATTTCCCCTTTACCGTACGGATGAACAGGACACGTACCCCCCAAGGTGCGGGCAGAACGCGGTAATTCTTGACACTTCTGAGTTCGATACCATCTAGCGTCAGACGATGCTTGCCGAAATAGATTTCGGCAAAGCTTCCGTGTAGTCCTGTGATGTCTAGTAGGTCAATTCCGTCGGGGCCAGTATCTATGGCAATTTCGTTGTGTGAGGAGTGGGTGAGGGCTTTGGGTGGCAATGAGTGGAGAACGACATCAAGCCTTAAGAAGGCTAGCAGCAGGACTGCCGCGACAAACATTGATGCCCACATGGCGCTCTCGCGCGTACGAACCGTTAACCCGTTCACGATTGTAAGGCCTGCATGGCAAATTAGAAGCCCCAGATAGGGAAAAGTCCATTTGAAATAATGAATGTTGTGGTAACGCCAGAGCCCATTGGGCAGCAAGTCGCCATAGGGGATGTACAAGGCAAATTGCAGGCAAATTGCGGCTGCGACCACGCGCAGAATCATGTCGCCCCGAATCAGGACGAAAAGCAGTGAAGGTGGGGCAAGAATAAGCCAAGGGTAATGGTTCAGCAATCCGGAATTCGGCTCCAGATAAAGAGTTTGGCTGTCGAGAAATAGGGAGACAAACTTTTCGCCCATATCGTCAGGAAAATAGCCGTTGCCAGAGTTGGTTTGAATGTAGCCGCCTATGGGGGAACCAAATACCCATAGGTTGAAAGAAAGAAACAGCAACGGGCCAACCGAGATCGCTGCCAACGAAATAGCTAGTTGCCTGCCGAACGGCAAGCCCGCGTTGATGCTGCCCGTTCGCGCCCCGCCGATTACCCCTAGCCAGATGAGTCCTCCGACCAAGACATCCGGGGGGCGTGTTGCTGCCATCAGGCCAACTGCCAGCGAGCAAATTACGAGTTTTCGGGTATTACGTTGTTTGGTGTTGGCGGTGTCATACTTGATGGCATTGCGGCCCAAACTGTGTATGCCGGTGGAAAGCAGGGCGGCGCTGAGTGTCGTAGTCCAGGGAATCACAAATTCCTCGAACAGGGTACCGTTGGCTAGAACTGTGCCCGCAAAAAGCAATATGGACAGCCACTGCGGAACATAGCGGCGGGCGAAGTGTATAAAGACCCAGGTGAACCAAAGCAGGCAGAGCAGATTGACCAACCAGTATGGGTGTGTTCCGTTGATCCTGGAGAAAACCGCACCAAGCAACGGGTACAACGGCGGGTAGAAATGCTGCTCGAAAGAGAAGTTGAAGGCCGCAAACGCATAGGCGGCGGTCAGGTAGTTTCCCTGGTCGAACCAGCCCCACCAGCCTTCAGGATGAGCAGGGTTATTGCCGGGGGCTGCGCCATGCTGCATGTGGTAAATGATATAGGCTTGTGCAACCAGAGCCAGGAGCAAGCGCGGATCCGACAGGAAATGCAACAGACCCTTAATCTTGCTGCTCATGAGCGGCTGGCTCACTGAAAGCCCACAGTTTTGCGCCAGCAAAATTCCAGATCAACCCTGTGGCGGAGCCGCAAGCCAGAGGTAATAACGGTATGGCGCGCCAACCGGGAAATACGAAGATGCACCAAGTGAATACGCCGAAATTGAGCGCTCCTCCGCACACTTGGACGCTGAAGTAGCGCACATACTCGCGTACCCGTAATCCGACACCTTTAGCCGTTCCACTAAAAGCATAGTTTCGATTGAGCCACCAGGTGACCAGCGTAGCGAGAAAAAAGGAAATCACACGTGCAAGATAGACGTTCATTTCCCAATGAACAGAAAGCAGTGTCAGCACTCCTCCGTCAACGACAAATCCCACGCTGCCTATCCATAGGAAATGCTGAATCTGGTGTATTACCTTCATTTGGATTTGCTTTCGCTGAGCCTGGTAAGCAAATCTTTCTCAAAACGCATTTTTTCGTGATGCGTAATAGAGTCAAGTGCCAAGCCAATTCCCAAGGTCATAACAGCAACGATCTCAAATGAAGCCGCAAGCACAGCAAGCGGCAGATGGTAGATGTATTGGTATCTGAACCAGTCGTTAAACACTGGCGCTGCGGCAAGCACTCCCGCCAAGCAGGACAGGACGGCGAGCCCGCCAAAAAAAAGCAAGGGGCGATAGAAGCGCAGGATCTGCGCAATGGTGAAAAGCACACCCGCGCCGTCACTCAGGGTGTTCAGTTTGGAGTGGCTGCCTGGTGGCCTATCTTTGTAGGCCACGGGAATTTCAACGATGCGAAATCGTTTGTCTAGCGCATGCAGCGTGACATCAGTTTCAAGTTGGAAGCCTTCTATCAGAATCGGGTAATTGACAACGAAATGGCGACTGAAGGCGCGATAACCGCTCATGATATCCACCAGTTTGGCTCGAAAGAGCGTGTTTACCAGCCATTTTACCAAGGCATTGCCAAAGCTATGAAAGCAGCGCTTGTTCTCCTGGCGATAACGTCCGCCACTGAGTCGGTCGCCGACCACCATATCTGCACTCTTATCGAGAACTGGCTGGATCAAATCGCGCACCCGATCCGCTGGATAGGTGAGATCGGCATCGGACATGACGTAGATATCCGCGTCCACTTCAAGAAAAGCGCGCCGAACCGCATTGCCTTTGCCTTGGCGTAACTCGGTGATAATTTCTCCGTTAACCCCTAGGAGCTGCATGGTTTCGCTGGCAATGGTCGCTGTCTTGTCCGTCGAATTATTGTCGACCACAATCACCTTCGCTTCCGGCAACGCGCGGTGAAAGGCTTCAATCGTCGCCGCAATGGTCAAATCCTCGTTATAGGCGGGCAAGATGAGGGCGATAGTGACGATGATTTACTCCAACGGCTGTCAGCAGCTTGGTATAGCATTCAAAATTCAGTTTCAGCAAAACTGAACAAACACGGCGATAAATATATCCCAAGATGCCCCATCAGAGCAATTGCAAGCATTCTCCAATGGGGTTTGGGTCTGAGCCAGGAGCGTGAATCTAACGGGATATGTGCCTGAACAGGTTGCCGGAAACGATCATTATGTGAGGAATGGTGATCAACTGAAGTTTAGATGTTCGCAGTCGGATGCCGAAGGCAGTCCAACATCGCAAAGAATATTTTTAAAGCGCCAGAAGGACTCACAATTACCAACAGCAACTAATTTGTTATTATCTGAGATAATGCAGCTTGTCTAAAATACGTTAGCCAACTCTCTCCCTCATGGTTCCAATCTTGGAAGCGTTTTCCAACATCCTGATTTGTCGAACTGACAATATTGGCGATGTGGTGCAGACCCTACCCTTGGCGGGTTTTCTAAAATCCCGTTTTCCTAGAATCAGAGTCGAATTCCTAGTCCGTGACTATACTGCCCCCCTAGTTCAGTTGAGTGACTTTGTGGATCATGTCTACAGCTTGGAAACAATTGGTAATGCGGAACAATTTTTTCTCAACGGAAAATGGAGTAGTGTGATTTTTGCGTGGCCGGAACGCCATCTGTCCATGGCAGCAAAACAGGCACAAATACGCTATCGCGTCGGTCACAGCCAACGCCTTCATCATTGGCTTACTTGTAACAAGCTCGCACATTTTAGCCGTTCTAGGCCTCCTAGGCATGAAGCACAGATCAATTTTGCTTTTTTGCGCCCGTTGGGCATTTCAATGCAACCGGATCTGTCCCAAATCATTTCTTGGTACGGCTTGCATGCAAAGCCGGATACGCGTATCGATACAAGGTCGCCAAGTGGTTTCTTTCACTTGATTTTGCATACTAAATCAGGTGGTAATGGGCGTGAATGGCCATTGTCGCACTATCTGGAACTTGCCCGATTGTTGTTGCCGCAAAAGGATGTCGTGCTGTGGTTAACCGGAAGCGCGGAAGAAGGTGCATATTTGCAGCAACATGCGCCCGCCTTGCTCGAGCTTGAAAATGTGGTTAACCTGTGTGGCAAGTTTGATTTGAAACAGCTCGCTTCTCTAATTGCGTGTGCTGACGGATTGATCGCGAGTGGTACAGGGCCTTTGCATATGGCTGCGGCACTCGGCAGACCAACTCTGGGTCTGTTTCCGACGGAGAAGCAAGTCAACCCCGTGCGATGGGGGGCGCTTGGAGTTTGTGCGCAAAGCATGGTAATCAGTAAGCCCTGCAAATCATGCACAAGTACGGCCTTCTGTCATTGCATGGAACAAATTCGACCGCAACAGGTGATGCAAGTAGTGACCGAATGGAAATCCGCTTGGTACGGCGAAAAGCACTTGTCTAAGTACTACCCGTGTGTTGGTACTAGAATAATTAAGCTGCCACCGCCAAACTACCCGATTGATCCCGAGTGAACCTGCTGATCGATATTTCTGCCCACGGCCTCGGCCATCTGGCGCAAATGGCCCCTGTACTAAATGCCCTCAAGGGCATTGTGCCGAGCCTGCGGGTGACTGTGCGCAGTGCGATCCCGCGCGAGCGCCTGGCGCTACGCATTACTGGTAAATTTGCTCACGTGCCGGAGGCGCGCGATTTCGGCTTCGTTATGCACAACGCGGTGGATATCAACTTGGTGGCGAGCGCGCAACGCTACCGCGACTTCCATTCTGACTGGCCACACCGGGTCGCGGTCGAGGCTGATTGGTTACGGCACCATGAATTTGATGCGCTGGTCAGCAATGTCGCCTATCTGCCGCTTGCCGCAGCCGAGGTGGTGGGCATTCCTGCTGTCGGACTCAGTTCGCTGAATTGGGCCGATATGTTTGCCCGATATCTCGGGCACGAAGCCGGGGCAGCGAAAATCCACTCCCAGATTCTGGCGGCTTATAACGCGGGCAAGGCATTCTTGCGCGTTACACCTGGGCTGCCCATGGCGGATCTGCAGCGACGGCACGACATTGCGCCTATCGCCACTGTTGGTAGGCGCGACCGTTCCCGCGTCGCCAATCTGCTGAGTCTCGACCAGCGTGACCGTTGGCTGTTGCTGGCTATGGGTGGAATGGGGTTTCGCCTGCCGGTGGATAAGTGGCCACAGGTGCCGGGCGTGAACTGGCTGATACCGGGTGAATGGCAAATCGTTCGGGAGGACGTACGGTGTTTCGACCTCCCCGGCCTCGATTTCACCGATCTGCTGGCCAGTGTTGACGCTGTGGTGACTAAGCCAGGCTATGGCACTTTTGCCGAGGCGACTTGCGCCGGCATTCCCATCCTCTACCTTGAACGCAACGACTGGCCGGAAACGCCCCACTTCGCAGCTTGGCTCGGCGTCCACTCGCGCTCCGAGGTGATGACGCGCGAGCGTCTGCTGGCGGGTAATTTCATCGATGACCTGCATCGGTTATGGTCAGAACCCGCGCCTCCCGCGCCGCCAGCCAATGGAGCCGACCAAGCGGCGCAGTGGCTAGCGACTCATTTGGTGCCTACCTGATGTCGGCAAGAAGATCAGATTGAGCGATATTTTATTTGACCCAGATTATCCTTTCGCATGGGTGGTGCTTTGCACCTTTCGCAAATTACTGGCGGGAAACTGACTGGCTCGAAGGCCACAACACCAAACCGGTGATGCCATAAAAAGCCAATCGGAAAACGCCAAGGGAATGCGATTTCAGGCAATATCGCGAGCGATATCTCATCGAATGTATGTTTGGAAAACTGAAATATTTTCGGCGTATCGCCACACGATATGAAAAAACTGCGCTCAATTTCATGGGAATGCTGTCGTTCGCCGCTGCTATGCTGTGGTTGCGTTGAGGGGCGGCAATACGTCAACAGAGACTAATGTCATCGAGTTGAGTTATCGAAAATCTAATAGGAGCTTGCCCTCAATGATGCGTAATTTCAAGAGAACCCCGCAGGATAAACTAGGCCGGAAGACTCGCTTGACGACCTTTGGCTGCCTAAGACAAGGGGGTTGTCATGTCACCGGCTAAAACTGCGCTTATTACGGGCATTGGTGGTCAAGACGGTGCCTATCTCTCGCAACTACTGCTAAGTAAAGGTTACAAAGTTATTGGAACGTCCAGGGATGTGGGGGCTTCGGGTTTCACCTATCTGGCTCGCCTCAAGGTTGGTGACAAGATCGAGCTCATGTCAATGATGCCAAATGATTTTAAGAGCACACTTGCAGTCATATCGAAAGTGCGTCCAGATGAGATATACCACCTTGCCGGGCAGACCTCAGTTGGTTTGTCCTTTGAACAACCTTTGGAGGCGATTGAAAGCATTACAGTTGGCACTCTCAATATTTTGGAATCTTTGCGCTTCCTGGATATGCCCGCGAGGTTTTATCACGCCAGTTCAAGCGAGTGTTTTGGTAATACGGGCGGCGTCCCGGCGAACGAACAGACGCCCTTTAATCCCGTAAGTCCATATGCAGTAGCAAAGACAGCAGCGCATTGGTTGGTGCGAAATTATCGCGAAGCACACAAAATGTACGCGGCTAATGGTATTTTGTTTAACCATGAGTCTGAGTTACGCCCTGCTCGATTTGTAACGCAAAAGGTTGTGCAAGCGGCTTACCGAATTTCATGCGGATCAAATGAAAAATTGGCATTAGGCGATTTAAGTATTTCACGCGACTGGGGATGGGCTCCGGAGTATGTTGAAGCTATGTGGCGGATTATTCAATCTGACCATGCAGATGATTTCGTCATTGCGACTGGGGAAGCCAATTCACTTAATGATTTCGTTGAGCAGGCTTTTTCTTGTTTTGGACTGGACTATACACAGCATGTGACGTTTGACGAGCAGATAATGCGCCCGAATGAAATACTGTGGAGCCAAGGAAATCCAGAAAAAGCTCACAAGGTACTGGATTGGCAGGCAAGTAGTCGGATGAGGGACGTGGTCAAGATACTTTGCAATGCGCAGCGAATATCCACGCGATGACCCCCGTCGGTTTCCTATGTGGCCATACTGGAGTCTCGCCATCCCGTCAAATCGGCAGTCGGTCGATTTCCTCAAGCACCCGTTCTGGCGTCATTTCTTCGAGACAAGCCGTATGCCCCAGCGGGCAAATCCGCTTGTGGCAGGGGCGGCAGGTCAAGCCCAGCAAAACAATTTGTGCTTTTTTCGACAACGGCGGGGTAAATTCGGGCGTTGTCGAACCATACAAGGCGACGAGTGGTCGGTTCAGCGCTGCGGCGATATGCATCAAGCCAGAATCGTTACTGACAACTAGATCGCAAAAGTCAATCAGGTCTATCGCTTCGCTCAAATCAGTTTTACCACACAAATTGATCACAGCTCCTTGGCATTGGTTCAGAATACTTTCTCCGATTGCCATATCATGCTTGGAGCCCAGCAGCCAGATTTCAAAACGCCCCCCCAATAATTGGGCGAGATGTGCAAAGTGACGTGCCGGCCAGCGCTTGGCCGGGCCGCGTTCCGCCCCTACGCACAAGGCTGCAACCGGTCGTGACGGCTGCAGCCCCAACCTGTCCAGAGTCGCTTGGCGATGTGCTGCATCCACAGTCATTCGTGGTAAAGGCAGGGGACGTCTCAGTGTTGCACCCGGCGGTTCGGCTAAAAATGCATAGCGTTCCACCATCAAGGGCAATTCCACCTTGTCTAAGTGGCGCACATCATTGAGCAATAGGTAGCGCATTTCGCCGACAAATCCGCTACGCAAAGGTATGTCGGCAAAAAAGGGGAGCAGCGCGGACTTGAATGTATTGGGCAGAATAATGGCTTGGTCGTAGTTTTCCTGGCTTAAGGCGCGCCCCATCTGTCTACGCAAGTTCAGGCACAATTCGCCGTGATGGAAAGGGCTGTAGATGGTTCGTCGGACTTCCTTCATGCACTCGAATACCGGCGTTACCCAGGAATTGGCGAATAGGTCGATTTCACATTCTGGGTGATATTCGCGCAAACGTTGTATCAGTGTGTGCGCCATAACCGCATCGCCTACCCAAGATGGGGCGACCAGAAGAATCTTACGCATGGATGGAATTACGTCGCGCAAGAAAAATCCGAACCTGAGCGCACGTGCTTAGCCTGGTGATCGACAATTCATATCCTCCTTGCGATGGGAACTGCCAAAATATTTTCATATCTACCCTCAGCGGCCTTCTGTACTTAAAAGTGTGTTTGCCAGCATGGTTTCAACTGGTTGATTTATGGAGCCCGTATAAATCATTCGCATTGTGCAAATGCTAAATTTGGCCAACATTCGACAAAAATGTTGGTTGTTCTTGACGGGTGAATATTTTCTTGGTTCATTATTCAGGCTTTCTTCGCCAAGAATCTATTGCGCTTTTACATGTTGGTTTAACAGGCTGCTGAAGAAGTAATTTGCATCCCACCAGCTCACGAAAAGTGGGCAAAATTCAACACTAATTGCCTAATAATTAGGCAGGATTGCTCATTTCTTGAGCAGTTTTGGATTTATCTAGCCAATTTTGAAGGATAAATCTCCACCTGATTTAGTTTTTCAGCAGCCTGCTAATACCTGAGCCAGGCGAGCTGCTAGATTTCGAAAAAAAGCGACAATAATTATTGGGACAAACCTAATTTCTTCACAAGCATTTCAACACTTTTCTCCCAAGTCAGCCAGGGCATCGAATGTGATGTTGGACTTTGATTGCGTTGATGAATATCCAGCCAGGCCACCAGTGCATCGGACAAATCCGTTGGCGCAAGCCCGCTGAAATAATACGCATGTTCTCCCGCTATCTCTCTGAATATGGGAATGTCTCGGGCAATGATCGGGAGTTTATGTTGCGCAGCTTCAATCAATGGTAACCCAAAACCTTCGCCTTCAGACGCGAAGATCAGGCAATCGCTTGCCGCATAAATTTTTTCCAGATATTCATCGCTGATGCCTTCCAGCCATAAGAAGCGCTTGCCCAGTTCGGGGTGGTTACGCATCTGGGTAATGATTTCTGGGATAGTGCGCCGCATGTCTTCCGGAAGGCCCTGCCATCCCTCTTTACCAACCACCACCAGATTGATGTCGAAACCTTCCAGCCATAATTTGCTAAATGCTTTCAGTGTTTGAAGATAGCCTTTGCGTGGCTCGACTGTTCCCACCATTAAAAAGGAAGAAGCACTATTCATGCGGGAAAACACCTTTTCCGCTTGCTTGGGAATGCCGGAAGTCGGAATGGAATTTTCGATATTGGCACCTAGGTGAAACCAGTCAATGTGCATGGATTCGAGACGCATCGGGTTGGCTCCACGCATCCATGCCCCCAGATCGTCAGCAACCGAGCGTGAAATACACATGGCACCATCAGCAACACGACTCACCGTATTTAGCCATTCCGTAAAGCCAAACTGTCCCGGAGGAAAGAATTCGGGCCGCAAAATCGGCAACAGGTCGTAGACAAAAAAATGAACCTTGATCCCGTCCTGTTTGAATCGCTCGAACAGGCCTCCTTTCTCTGCCTCCACGGCGAGTGCCGAGGTAAAGTCGGCAACCAGTAGTATGTCTCCCGGCGCGTATTCGACCGACTCGTCCGCCATCCAACAACTGCATGGGATATCCAGTGCATACGCAGTCCATTCGCGGGCATAGCGATAATGCCACTGCCCTCCCACATCGCTAATGAAGACCGGCTCGATGCGATAGCCGGGCGGCGGCGACTTGATCAACTCCCACACCAGAGCCCGAACCACACGCTGTATGCCGGTTTTAAGATCATTGCGGCAGGTGGCGGAAACATCGACCAGCAGTTGATTGGCCCCATTTCTCTGGCATAAGGTTCGGGCCAGCATCTGAGCCAATTCCATGGCCTGTTCGTCGCTAAAGCAATGATGATGTACGATACGCCCGATTAGGGCGTCCATTCCATAAGCCGCCCTAGCCTGGGTTCGTTCGATGGCCATCACATATTGCTTTGCGCAGGCTTCAGGCGCGTAATGCCTAGTAATGACTTCTAGCGCACGCTGTCCTAAGCGGGCTCGCCGCCCGCCATCCAGCCACAGTGTCTCAATGGCCTGGATAAGCTGGCCGTCGGTGAAGGCGTCAGGCAGCATCCACACGGCATCAGAGGGCAGTTCGGCAAAGGTGCCGTGGGCATTGACGATGGTGGGCAGGGCTTGGGCCATGCAGTCGAGTACTGCGCCAGAAGTCTCCCCGCGCGAGGTGGTTCGCAGTTGAACGGCCACATCGCTGGCCGCGAGATAGTTTTTGAATGTGGTCGCGTCCGTCCAGCCGGTGATTCGGATGCGTTTTTCTAGACCGCTGCTCCTGATGGTATGGCGGATACTTTCCCCGTATTCACCAATTTGCTCTTCACCCACGAACAGCAGTACGCAGTTTGCATCACGTGCCAAGCGCGAATGCAGCCAAGCCGACAACATGCGGTGGTTTTGCTTGGTGGCACCCATTAGTCCAAAGCAACTAATGATGAAATCCTGTGGGTTTATTCCCAGTGCGCTACGCGCCTGATCGCGGAGGGGTTCCGTGCTGGGCAGATGAAAATGCGGGATTACTGCCCATTCGCGCGAAACCCCCGAGTTGTACCACTGCTCCGCAAGGTCGCATGCATGCTGAGAGTGGACGATCACCGCTTGCGCTTGGCGTAACAGCGCAAGATTTGCCGGATATTTCCTCACCACGTCAATTAACTGTTGTGCCCGAAAGCGCTCCGCCATTGCGCCGTAGCCGTGTGACAGGTACAGGGCGCGAGTGAAGGAGTGAGGGGAAATGGAGTAAGTATCCAGAAAATTATGAATGTCCCCCAGATAGAAGTCATGCAGTACCACGATGCCCGGAACATGTTCGAGCAGCTTGAACATGTGCTGGTGAAAGGTGGAGTTGCCGAAATGATAGATTACCCGCTGGTAGGTATGGGCCTTTTCCAGAAATTCCTCGCAGCTAAGGATGCAGCAATTGGCCTGTACCCACGGGGCAGAAATGGCAGGCTGGCTGATAACCACGTCAATTTGGTAGTGGGCGGCCAGATAAGGGAGCAGCCCGGCGCTGTATTCGGCAATGCCGCTGTGCTCGGGCGGCAGTGGCGAGATATAGGCCAGTCTTGGACGATTATCGGAGGGTTTCTGCGAGGCTGGCTTGTCGAGTGCCGCGAACAGACTGAGTAGCTTCTCAGATTGTGCATCGGAACCCAGCGGCTCCACTGCCAGCCCCAGATCCTGCAATTCGGGTAGCAATTCGGGCGGACTCAACAAGCGAGACGTACGTTGCAGGTAATCCATCTGGCGCGGTGAGACGTCCTGGGTTATGCCTTCGACCAACATGACGGTGGATGCAACGTGACCCTTGCCAGCAATTAGCGCATCGCGACCATCAAGCCAGATGCCAGGCATGAAAATCACGTCCGCCCTGAGGTCGAAGATCAATGCGTCGCGGATCAGGGTGGCAACTTCCCTGCGCCAAGTATTTCCCGGATTGTGCGGTTCCAAAGGCTGCGGTGAGTGCCAGACGCGGATGGATTCCGGTGCCAGCATCGTATCAAAAGTGGCGCGAAGCTCGTCGATGCGAGCAGGAAAATGTCCGCTTAACACCAAGAGTATCTCGTGTTCGCCCCGGTTGCGCACCAAGGCTTGCACCAAAGTGAGATCAGGCTCGCTGACGTCGCCGGAACGGATTTGCCAGCCTTGTAGGTCTATGACAAGACGCATCAACCGCTCCTTCCCTGCGCTTCTTTCAGAAGCCAGTATATACGTTGCTCGCGCGGAGAAAGATGGGCAAGTTTCTCAGGAACATCGGGCACCGAGTTGGTCGCGGAACTGGTGAGTGCACCCACTAGGCGCGATTTTAATCTGGGGAAGCGGGCCAGTACGCGGGCAGCGATTATCCGCAGTTTCGGACGGGTGATCACAAATCGAGTACCGGACTGGAGCAATGTTCCGGGGAGTGATTGCCAAGAGATGGATCTCATGTCTCGTAGTGCCGCCGACAACTGGCGTAGGGGGGCCGTGATACGCCAAGAGGTACTGTTAATCAGTTGTGCCGCGAACAATTCCGCTCGTTGGGTGCGGGCTTCGGCGGAAGACCTCCATTCTTCGAGTTGGGCAGCAGCATTTTCAGCTTGAACGGCGCGCGTTTCGGTTCGGGCTGCGTCGAGCTCGATCTGGGCCGCGCGCGCCTCGGCATCAAGGGCGCGCACCTCAAATAGAGCAGCCTGCTTCTCGGCGCGGGCAGTACGCTCTTCTAACTGAGTGGCGTAGGTTTCAGCTTGCGTTGTACGTATCTCGGCCTGAGTGATGCGCCATTCCGCCTGTGCTGCGTATGCCTCAGCTTGGATTGCCCGCATCTCAGCTTGGGTGATGCGCCATTCAGTCTGGGCTGCGTATGCCTCAGCTTGGGTTGCGCGCGTCTCGGCTTGGGTGACGCGCCATTCAGTCTGAGCAGCGTAGGCTTCGGCCTGGGTCGCTCGCGTCTCGGCCTGAGTGATGCGCCATTCGGCGTGTGCTACATAGGCTTCCGCCTGAGTCGCGCGATTTTCCGACTGAGTGGTGCGCGCTTCAGCTCGGGCCGCATTAGTTTCGGCATGGTCGGCGCGTGTCTCGGCGTGAATGGCCAGATTCTCGGCATGGGTAACACGGGATTCGATTTCAACTATGCACTTCTCGGCCTGGTTCGCACGTATTTCCGCCTGTGATGCGTATGCTTCCGCCATTATCTGCCCCACCTTGACAAAGTCGTCAAACAAATTGGGGGGGTATCGGAACGCCTCGCTTAACCCGGAGTGTTCGCTGGAAAGGTAAAAGCGATTGAGTCCGTCCGCATACACAAAGCGGTAGTTTGCCACAGTGAGCAACTCTTCCCAATGCGCGTAATTTTCGATTTTTGAATTTGGATGGGTGGCTTCCACAACTACGATCCACGGGCGAAAACGGGTGAAATCTATTCCCTCCAGCACGGCCCTCTCAAACCCTTCCACATCTATCTTCAGAAAGTGTATCTCCTGTGGTGCATAGCGTTCGCAGACGGCGGTCAACGTTGTGACGGGAATGCGTAAGAACTTCCCCTCGTACCCTCTGGCAAGGTGGGTTGCGATGACGGCTCGGTTGGCGGTCGCCCAACCTCGGACGTCGCACTCCCACAATTCAATTTCTCCTGGAGATGACCCGGCGGCACAATGCAGATTAATGTCACGCGGGCGCTCTCGTTGCAGGTCGTCAAAATGACTCTGCAAGGGCTCCATATTGATTCCGCACCATCCTTTTTCATAAAACAGCCGGGTTACCGAATCATGCGATGGGTCATTGGCTCCCACATCAATGTAGAAACCTCGGGGGAGTTGCCCCAACGCACGGTGGAGCATGACATCCTCAAAGTTTTGAGCATATGAAACTATCATTTTGCGGTAAGCCCCGAAGCCTTGAGATGACTGACCACATCCGGCATAGAAAGCGATTCAAATAGGGTGACATCTCGTACGTTCTGGGCCGGGCTATTCTGTCCATTCAGCACATCCTTCCTGACGTAGTGGGCGTTGGCCCAATACAGTTGACCACCATAGAGCTGATGTTTGATTTGCTGTTTTTCGTCGTAAAATATCGTATCTTCGCCGATGGGGGTCTCCGGCACACCATCCCGGGAGTAATGCACCTGATTAGTGAGTTTCCACAGCACGAAGCCCTGTCCGCGCAGAAAACTGTCCACCTCGGAAAAAAGTGGCTGCCCTTGGTATATGTGGTTGAATTCGATTTCCACTTCCACGCATCGTACGCTGCGTAGTATGGCTTTGCCGCCCTGGAGTATTTCCAGCTCGCTGCCCTGGGTGTCGAGTTTGATATAGTCCACTGCGGCAACCTCCTCATTCTGCGCCCAGGCGTCCAGCGTGGTGGTTTCCACCTCCCGCGAGGAGACTTGCCGCGCGCAACGTAGCGCAGGGAAATTCTGGGTCAAGTCGGGGTCGGGTGCGAACAGGGAGCTACAAGCCGGTTCCTCGGTTAAGTGCAGTGTGCGCCTGCCCGGTGAGCCCGCCAGAGCCAGCGGGATGAGTGAAACCGCCTGCCCCTGATAGCGCTCGTGCAGCCGCTCGCACTCTTCTCGATCGGGGTCGAACCCGTAAACCCGAAAGCGCCCCTTAGCGTCGGTGAATTTTTCCGCGAATCCCCAGCGGCAGCCCACGTCTACCACTACCAGCTCGCGATCCAGGTCGTCAGGCTGTGAATGTGGGAGCGCGGGCTGCCCCGTTTTCTCGATGAGGAAATTCATATCGTTCCACAGGCAACCCACGAAATAGTTTTTGTCCCGGTTGTACACCTCAAATATCGAGGCTCCGTCTATCCAGTGGTAGTTCTTATCCACATGAGAGTGGTTGCGCACTAGGGAGGCATGGATAGAATAACTGCCCACACCGAGATTTGCCAGACAGGAAACCGTGTAGACACAGGTTTCGCCCTGCTTCAGGCCAGTGAGAACCTGGCTGGTATGGAAAGTATTGGTACCAAACATCATCTGTCCCAGACGATCCTTGATGCCACAACCCAAGACTAGGCTGTCGATGTCATGATTGACCGCCACGACGATGCGTATCCGGATCAGTTGCCCGACCGCCACCATTTGCATAGGGACGTTTTTGGCGTCAATTAGAGTGATATCCTTGATCTCAGCTTCTCCCGTACCGGATTCAGTGCGCACATGCCCGCTGGGGAGTTCAATTTGCCGTACCTTTTGTTCCTGATGCTCGGCCAGCAGCGCATTGTAATAATCCATCACCGCTTCAGGCTTACCCTCCATCGCCTTCCGGCCGGCATAAAGCAGAATTGCACGATCGCAGATGGATTGAATGGCCTGCTTATCATGACTCACGATGAGCAGGGTGGTTCCCAGTTTCTGGAAATCCCGGATACGCTCAAAGCTGCGGTGCTGGAAATAAGCATCCCCCACCGACAGCGCTTCATCGACAATCAAAATATCCGGTCGCTGCGCCGTGGCGACGCTGAACGCGAGCCTCACCTGCATGCCACTGCTGTAAACGCGCACCGGCTGGTCGATGTAGTCGCCGATCCCGGCGAAGGCTTCGATGTCGGGCATCATATTCCCTATGGCAACCGCGCTGTAACCCAGCAACTGCCCAGCCATATATACATTTTGCCTGCCGGTAAACTCGGGGTGAAAGCCGATGCCCAGTTCCAGCAACGCCGCCACACGCCCATTTAGGCGCACATGGCCAGTGGTTGGCTGCGCGGTTCCGGTGATGATTTTCAGCAACGTACTTTTTCCCGCTCCGTTCAGCCCGATAATGCCTACGGCCTCTCCCGGACGTACGGAGAAATCGATCTCCTGCAACACCCATTTAAGCCGGTGGCGCGAAGGGCTGCCGGGTAAAAACCATTCCGCCAGACGGGCCCAGCGGTTTGAGTACTGGCGGTAAGCCTTGCCCAGTTGTGTGACAGTAATAGCGCCCATTACAGCTCATCCACCATTTCGGCGGCGTGTCTGCGAAACAGCAACATCCCCGCCAAGCACAGCGCTAAGGCCAAAACTGTCGGGTAAGCAAGCGTACTCCATTGCGGCCACTGCTCCGCCAGAAACAGGGTCTGAAAACCTTCCATTAGAGGACTCATAGGGTTTAGACGTATTAGTTCCCGTATCTGGCTGGGTAGAATGCTTGCTGGATAGACGATGGGCGTCAGCCAAAACCAGAACTGGATGAAAACACCGAAAAACTGCCCAACATCTCGAAAAAATACATTTAAAACTCCCAAGGTAATACCCAGCCCAATTGCCATCGCGATCAGGATGCCCAACAGCGGAAACAGCGCCAGAAAAACCCAGCCGGGAAAATTGTCAGACAACAGCAAAAACAGGATGAACAGGCCAAAAATGATAATGAAATTCCCCACTGCATTGATGATCACCACCACAGGCAGGCATAGCCGCGGAAAGCAGACTTTTTTTAGGAGATTGGCGTTTTCCAGGAAGGTGTTTTGCGCACGCAGGGTAATTTCGCTGAACAGCCCCCAGGCTAGTATCCCCGAACACAAATAGATGCTGTAGGCAAAGTTGCTATCTACGCCATCCAGCCGGGTACGCATCACTTCAGAAAAGATTAGGGTATATACCACGATCATCGCCAGCGGGTTGATCAGTGCCCAGGATGCACCCAGCAGGGTATTCCTGTAGCGGGACTGAAATTCGCGCCTGACGCTGCTGCTGATGAATCCGCGATAGAGCCAAAGGGATTTGAAAATACGCATGCTTCTTATTCTACGTGGGGTTGGCAACTGGTGTTGTGCGCAGGTTTGTTATGTGCCCGCCTTCCTGTCAGGCAAAAGCCAGCAAGGACACAAACCATCATGACATAAAAAACCCGAGGCCTCATCAACCAAAACATAACGTCGGTTAGGCCAAAACCGATATAGCACAGCACCAGAACCAGCCCTGCCAACGCTGGTCCCTGCGCGTCTATAAATCCGCCGCGCAGGACGCGCCTAAAAAAGACAAGCGGCGCACCATACAGCAACAGGAGAAAAGTGAAATCAAGCAAGCCGCCAGTCGCTAAGAAATGCAGGGCGTCGTTGTGGCTGCTGCTCAACGCCAAGGCGTAGGGAAGCGCAGGGGAATCGGGCAGGCGTCCCTGCTCGGCCAACTGCTGTATTGCCGGACGGAACTGATCGCGTCCCACGCCCAGCAGGGGGTGGTCGGCAAACATCATCCATGATGCTTTCCACAACACTAGGCGGATGCCACCCGTAGTAACTGTTTCCCCCACATTTCCCGTTTCCTGTACATCCGATAGCGCTTCCTGAAAGCGCTGCGCCAAGCCCGTGGCTGGCAGGCAGTACGCAACAACTAGCAAGGTCAGGGTCAAGACAGCGGTTGCCGGGAACGGCCTGCCGAAGTGTACGCGAGCCGCAAACAACAGCGGCACCACCAAGGGCAAGGCGAGCCAAGCCCCCCGAGACGAAGACAATATGGTGCCGACGATGCCACAAGCCAGCGCTATCGGGGGCAGAAATGACCAAGAACGCCATTCCTTGGGCCAACCTGCAAGCGCGCACGACGCCAGCAAGCCCATTGCCAGCGACAAATCCCCAAAGGTAATGGAAAGATCGGTGTAACCTTGAGCACGCTCCATGCCGATCAGAAAGCGTTGCGCCAGCGCGATCAAGCAGCCACCTATCGCACCTAGGCACAATCCTAGCCAGAAATAGCGGATGGACGGGCGCAACCAAGCCACAAAGCCGATACAACTGAGGGCAAATACCATGCGCAGCGGGCCATCCACGCTGGACAGTCCGTGGAAATCGACCAGTGTGCGGCCCAAAGATATGGCGAAATAGCCAACAAACGCGATGATCAGAAAGCTCAGGTCTTGCCAATTTTGTCGATACCATCTGAGCAAGCCGGTACGCATCAAAAGGCCACTGGTTATCAAAATGATGAGTTGGATAAGCGTCATGCCAAACGATGTTGTTAAGGCGACTGTAGGCAGTGCAAACAGGCAGGCGGTAGCAAACAGCCTGCCGGGGGTTGTTTCAGGAGATGCGGGAAGAATAGGCGTTTGCATCTTAAGAAGTTGTTTTAGAAATTGGCATGGCATTGTAATTGCTGGAAATCATCGGTTATTTGAGAGGAGCCGATGATGTACCCAAGCGATTTGACGTAAGCACAATGGGAATTGCTAGCACCGTTGGTCGTAAAGCCGCTGCCTACGCATCCTCGCCGAGGTCGCCCGCCCGAGCAGAAATTTTGTGGGGAAATCAATGGAATGCTGTACGTGGTGAAAACAGGTCGCCAATGGCGCTTTTTTCCCAAGGAATTTCCGCCTTGGCAAACCGTATATGATTTGTTGCGGCACTGGCGTTTGGGGGGGACGTGGGATCCTGCCATGAAGACCTTGCGCAAGAACGCTCGCTCCAAGATTGGGAAAAATGCACAGCCTTCGGTTGCCATTATTGACTCACGTTCGGTAAAAACTGCCGGAAAAGGGGGCCGCGCGGTTTTGATGCCGGCAAAAAGATCAAGGGCCGCAAGCAACACATCGCGGTAGATACGATGGGGTTCATCCTCGCAGTGGTTGTCCATTCTGCCGGAATTCAGGATCGTGTCGGCGCGCGGGCGTTGTTGATTCGCTTGTTTGCCTTGATCCCCACGATCCAACATGTCTTCGCAGATGGTGGCAACACGGGAAAACTGATCGTTTGGGCTGCCGAGATATTTCGCTGGGTAGTCGAGGTCGTCAAACGTTCCAATGCCGGCAAATTCGTCATCCTGCCCAAACGATGGATTGTTCAGCGAACCTTTGCATGGCTTGCCCTCTCCAGACGTTTGGTCAGAGATTATGAGGGCAACCCCAAACAGGCTGGGGCTATGATCAAGCTCTCTATGATTCATTTAATGCTTAAACGACTCACCTGGTTTTTTAGAACAGCTTTTTAAAGTTTTTGGTAAATACTCAGCGTTTCGCGAGCACAAGCCGCCCAGTTAAATTCCATTACTCGCTTGCGCCCTCTTTCAATCAATTCCGCTCCCCATGCTTCATCTTCGAGCAATCGTTGCATCGCCGCTGCAATTTCTTCACTGCTTTCAGGGTTTACAAGAATAGCTGCATTTTTGGCGACTTCCGGTATGGAAGTTGTATTGGAACTAATTACCGGAATTCCTGCCGCAAAGCCTTCAAGAACCGGCAAACCAAAACCTTCATAGAGTGACGGGTAGACCAACGCTCGGGCCGATTGTAACAAGGCATGTAGTTCTTCATCAGGCACGTTCTCCAGCCAGCGACCACAACCCCGAGCTTGCAGGAAATGTAATTCCGAAAGTATTTCGTCCGAGCACCATCCGTTCCGCCCCACTATGATCATGGGACTGGCCTTTTGCATCTGAATGGGCAACATGCGGTGCGCCTCGAGTATTCGCGCGATATTTTTGCGCGGCTGTATGGTACCGACAAAGATAAAGAAGCCCTGCTCCAAGCCATGAAGCCGTAATACCGCGAGTCGTTTTTCCAAGGTTACCGGATGTGAATAGATGGGATTCGCCGCAAGTGGCGTCACGCTGACTCGGTCGGGAGAAATTCCAAAATAATGCACAATATCAGCCTTGCTGAATTCTGATGGTGCAATGATCTGTTGCGCCGAACGCACCATCCGCTGGAATGCGTTGTTTTTTAGAGCGCGAAAACGTTTTGACACCCATTCTGGATGCGCATGTGTAATGACATCCATCACCGTTGCCACGACAGGAATTTTGCCAAGAATCGGAATGTAGTGGTCGGGCGCGTGGAAAAGATCAATTTTACTTCCGAGTTGATTAGATCCCGGAAAAGATAGCGACGTGAGCAAAGAGAATGCTATTGCGGTTTGGTAAGGTAGTGGAAGGCAAATTTGAGAATGTCGGGGGAGGGAGTCACGGCGCGATATGGACTTGTCGCAACCAAAGTTTATCCCATGATTTTCCGAATTCAATTTATCCAGTTCGTCAAGCAGGCTACGCGTGTAAACACCGATTCCGTCAACATGACCAGAAACCAAGCCTTTTGCAAGAACTGTGGTGCCAAACCCTATCCGCATGCCTGCATTCCTGCGAATGCGGGTTCAAAAATGGTACTTCAACCGCACCCCAAAGAAATTCATCCCGCTATTGGGCATTTTAATCCCCGCATTCGAAGTGTGCTCAAGCTTTAATGCGACATCAAGCCCGGAATGGTAAGCATAGCCGGCTGCAATCGTGTCGGCGAACTGATAATGGGTTGAAAGCTGGCGCCCCGCGTTATCCCACAGAGCGGTAATCCATCTGGCACCGATACCACCTTCAAGGTAATAACCTGTCTTGCTGTCATTTTGCCAACGAAACATGGGCGTGACGCCAGCAACTTTAATAATTTGCGTTTCTTGTAACGTAAAATGATCCGAACCATGCCATTGCGAAATATTCACGTCCCAATATCCCCCAACAAATTTACCGTCCGATGAGAGCCAACGCTTGTCCCAATCCCATTGCAGTCCCACGGTAATGTTGTCAGCTTTCTTGCCCCCAGAATACCAGACATAAGCTGCGTCAACTGCATAACTCGGGTTGTTTGCGGAAAAAAGTAAAAAAACGGCAATCCAAAATGCTACCAAGGATAGTTGATTTCTTTTCATGCGGATATTGAATCTCATTTTAAAGTATTCCATTATTGAACCTAGGTTTTCTGACAGGCGGCGCATTGCGCACGGATAAAAAATCCGGGCCGAAGTGTATGGTTAATCCGAGATTATTAAAAAATAGATGGATTCCATATGAGCCATATCGATCTGTTTTATATTATTTGCCGCCAACCCCTTAGCAAGAAGCCCTCGACAGACGGTTAATTAAGCGATTCTACCACCAGTCGTTTCGTTACCGGACACTCTCAGTACAGATTTCAGGGCAATCGCATCAAAATTGGCTTATTTCCAGCCACTTAGGCGTGGGCATTGCCGAGAAATTGCCATTTTTCATCAAATATTGTTTTGGATTGAACTGAAGGTACGTCAAAGATGGCATGCCTCTACGGTTGTGTAAGCATTATGAGTGTAATTTCATGCCACTTGACCGGATAAGTCGGTAGCCGACGCGCTAACTTGTTAAATTTCCATTCATTTTGATGCGATTGCCCTGGTACAGATTTACTCAGTACAGATTTATTACGGGGCGTACCCTCCACTTTCAATGCGTTGCAGAATCCAAGTTTGTATACAAATCAACATACGATGCCACCATCCGTTCGGCAGTAAATAACTGCCAATAACGAGCCTCGGCAGTCCGGCCCATCTCGGCAGCGACGTCAGGATGATGCCATAGGTAACTCATTGCCTGACGGAGCGCTTCCGGGTTGCTGGGAGGAACGACCAATCCTGTTTTGTCAGCGATATTGACAAATGTCGTACCAGAACCAATTTCACTAGAAATCATTGGCTTACCATACATCGCGCCTTCCAGCAGCGACAAGCCAAATGCCTCAGAGCGCAGATGTGAAGGGAAAACGACGGCATAACAAAGTGTTAACAGCGCCACTTTATCTTCGTCTGGCAATATCCCCAAAAAATGAATGTTTTTCAAACGAAGTCCGAGCGCTTGTTTTTTTAACTCTGCCTCAACGGGGCCTGAACCCAGAATCACAACCGGGTATTCTGTGCCCTCCATGGCATCCAGTAAGATGTGCAGCCCCTTATAGTAGCGAAGCACCCCAACAAACAGGAAAAATCGCTCCGCCAACTTCGAACGCCATTTCTCAAGGAGTTCGCTTGTGGGGGTTGGGTAAGTTGACTTATCCAATCCGTATGGAATTTCCACTACCTTGTCGCGATACCGATTTAATACCGGGCTAGTAGCCAAATAGTTGGGCGATGTTGCCACGATCCGATCAACACTAGCAAGAAAGCGATTCTTGAGCGGTCTGTACAGCTTAAGTAATGTTTTTTGACGGATAATGTCCGAGTGGTAGGTGACAACAGTTGGCTTACCGTGGCCAGTCATGAAATGAACCAGATCCATGAACGGCCACGGATAATGGAAGTGAATAATGTCAGCTTGTTTGGCAAGTTCAGAAAACTTTCGAATGGCAGACAACGAAAATCCCGTTGACGCCACCTGGAAATCGAGCTGAGCTTGGTGAACAATATGCCCGGAAATTTCCGCAGGAGCTTCATGCGCATCGGGTGAAAGCGTTAGCACCTCGCTGGTAATGCCATAGTGGGCAGATCCAACGCATATCTGGAAGATGAACTGTTCTATTCCACCATATGTGTCGGGGTAATAGGTCTTGAAAAAATGCAGTATTTTCATTCTGTTATATTATTTAGTCGGCTCAGACACTCATGACACTTAGATAAGCCCCGTAGGTTGGTGGTGAGCACCGCGAACCCCAACGCACCATCTTGTGGGTGTCTTCTGCACCCTGATTTTTCCGGAGAATGTTGGGCATCGCGATAGGGCCGATAAGCCCAACCTACACTTGTTTCCTTATCTAAGTGCCATGAGGATCAGACACCGTCGACAAAGCCGGTGGCTTGTATTGCGAGGGCCTCGAAGGCGCGTTGTTCCAGCAAACGATCACGGTTGGCGCAGAACACGCTACGCTCCCACATCCGTTCGTCCACACCCAAGCTAACAAGCCAGTGATACAGCAACGGTACAGCAAGTTGTAATCCAACTGCTCGACAAACTAACGTATGCTGCGTACAGTGTACAGCAGTAATAATGCTCGCAACAGCTGCAACAAGTGCTCCAGCGGTAGGCGGTCGGCCAAGCGCTGGCGTAGCGCCAAGTCAAACTCGCCTCATTCATAGGATCCCTGTTTTTGCCCGGAGCTTTTGCGCAAGATCAACGCCGCGGGGATGGAAGTAACGCATAATCATATTTAGCGTTTTCCACCCAGTGATTTTTGCCAGTTCGTGCGGTTCAAAAATTTCCGCAAGTCGACTGGTGGCCTCATGCCGCAGATCATGAAAACGTAGATTCGCCAAGAACGTCTGTGACGGCTTTCTCTTGGCGGCTTTGCATTCGTCTTCATAGACCTGCCGTGCTCGCGCCTGAGTGCGGATAAACGCCTGTGTTAGACCGTCTGGGCGAACCCCTAAAATCGGTTTGTCACCGATAAGCCGGGGCATGGTCTGCAACACTTCAATTGCCAGTTGTGACAACGGAACCTCGCGGGCTTGCCCGTTTTTTGTAATTGTTCCCGGCAAATAGGCGACACCATTTTTCAAATCAATCATGCACCACGTTAGCTTGCATAACTCCCCACGACGCATGCCGGTTTCCAGTGCTAGGGTCACGGCGTTGCGCAAAGACGTGGATTGACTAACTGCAAGAAGTCGCTCAATCTCACCGGATTCAATTCGTCGCCCATCTTCATCGTCTTCATCCTCCACGCGGCGATCCCTCCCGGCAGGAGCGGGGGGCTTTTTAATTTCCAGCACGGGGTTTCCCAGCGATTTATATCCCCATTCCTTTTTCGCCGTTTGGAAAACGGCGGAGAGCGTGTTAAGGCGCTTGATTACGGTCGCCGGTGACAAGGCGGTAAGCCATTCGTCACGTAACTTTGCAATATCGACCCCCTCAATTTTTCCGATTGGCATTTTGGCAATGCGGGTATCAAGCAGAATTCCGAGGGCGGAGTTTTCCTTGATTTCACTTCGCTTGGTCGGCGTAATCTCCGCTTTATAGCGTTGCAAAATCTCCCGTAAGGTGGTGGTGTCGGCGGGACGGATAGGTGCCCACGTTCCTCTGTCCATTTCCAGTTCAACGGATTTCGCCCAGTTTTCAGCATCGCGTTGCAAGGCAAAAGTTTTCGATTGTTTCGAATGGCCTTGTTTGCGAATGACCGCCTGCCAACTGCCATTTTTATACTGCCGAATAGTTGCCATTTTTTTGCCCCGTCGGTATAGTGCGCAAAGTGTTGAGTGTGATGGAGTTGTGATAGAAATTTTATCACACCGGCTGGAAATGCTGTAAATAAAGGCTTTTCGTCATTGTTTTTTCTCTCTTACAAGGCGAATGTCAGCGGTTCGATCCCGTTAGCACCCACCATATATTTGTTGTTTGATGTTTTCAGGAGTGGTAGTTCAGTCGGTTAGAATACCGGCCTGTCACGCCGGGGGTCGCGGGTTCGAGTCCCGTCCACTCCGCCAGACGAGGGCGAACAAAGGGTTCGCCCTTTTTTTTGTGCCGACTTGCCAGGTTTTGAAATAGAGCGGAATGCAATTATGTTGGATGTCATAAGAGAACGTGCTCAAAGCTGGTTCGCCAAGCTCATTCTGGCGTTGATAACTATTCCTTTTGCATTGTGGGGGGTGGACTCCTATCTCCGGCAAGGTGCCGATAGCGTGGTGATTGCCAAGGTTGATGGGCAAAAAATCACCAAGCAGGAATTTAATCAGGTGCTTAAAGAGCAGCAGGAGCGGATGCGCGCCACTATGGGGCCGTCCTACGATCCGTCCATGATGGATAAACCGGAAATCCGCAATGCCATTGCGGACAGTCTGATAGACCAGCGCTTGTTACTGGGGAACGCCTCCAAGGTTGGGCTATTGGTTCCAGATGATATGCTGGCTCGTTTTATTGGTGAAATTCCAGAATTTCAGGAGGCTGGCAAGTTTCACAAGGCGCGTTACGAGTCGTTCCTGCGAAATCAGGGTATGTCTCCACCGATGTTTGAAATGCGGATGCGTCAGGCTGTTACGAGCGAACAGTTCAAAGATGGCGTGGTAAATTCCATGCTGGTATCGCGGTCTGTCCTGGATGTTATAACTCGATTGAGCGAGCAGCGCAGGGAAATTGTTCAGGCTGTAATTTCGCCTGAACAGTTTATGGCACAGGTAAAAGTAACGCCCGAAGATATTCGGGGCTTTTACGATAAACATAAGGAAGAGTATCGCATTCCTGAGCAGGCAAAGCTTGAATATGTCGTGCTGTCGGTTGATGAGCTTATGCAACAAATGATCGTTTCGGATGATGAGATTAAAAAATTCTACGATGAGCGTGTCGGGCAGTTTCAGGAGCAAGAGCAACGTCAGGCGAGTCATATTTTAGTTTCGGTTGCGCCAAATGCCAGCGAGGCTGACAAGGCGGCGGCGCGTGAAAAGGCTGAGAGGTTGTTTAAGGAGGCTAAACAATCTCCTTCTGGGTTTGCTGACCTGGCAAAGAAAAACTCTCAGGATCCAGGGTCTGCGGATAAGGGGGGAGATTTGGGTTTTTTCCCGCGTGGCGCGATGGTCAAGTCGTTCGAGGATGCGGTTTTCCAAATGAGCTCCGGGGAAGTTGTTGGGCCGGTGCAGTCGGATTTTGGTTTTCATATTATTAGGCTGGTGGCGATCAAGCCCGGGAAAACCCGCTCGTTCAATGAAACGCGGGAAGAGATTTCACAAGAGTTGAAAAAGCAAAAAGCGGCCAAACGTTTTGCGGAACTTGCAGAATCTTTCAGTAATTCGGTTTACGAGCAGCCCGATAGCTTAAAGCCGGTTGCGGATTCTCTGAAGTTGAAAGTTCAGGCTAGTTCCTGGGTTAATAAGAATGGTGGGGATGTTGCGCTGCTTAATAACGCCAAATTGCTCCAGTCGGTCTTTTCTGATGAAACCCTTAAGCTTAAGCGCAATACGGAAGCGGTTGAAGTGCGGCCAAATACTTTGGTGTCGGCGCGGGTTCTGGAATTCAAACCGGCAACCTATAAGTCTGTAGAAGAGTTGGGGGTGGAGTTGACTAAGCGTATCCAGCGTTCCGCTGGTGAAGAGCAGGCTAATGCGCAAGGGAAGAATGCGCTGGAGTATTTGCGACAAGGGAAGGATGTGGCAGATTTGAAATGGGGTGCGCCTGCCGTCGTTACACGTCAAACTTCCTTAAGTCTCGGTCAGGCGGCTCAAGGGGAGATATTTAAGGCTGATGCCACAAAGTTGCCATTATTTGTCGGTGTGACAAATCCCAAAGGTGGGTTTCTGGTGGTCAAGGTGAATCGGGTGCTTGACCCGGAAGCCTTGGATGATGCGAAGAGAAAAAGCTATCAGGATCGAGTGCGGCAATTGTTGATGCAGGAGTATTCCTCCGCGTTTGTTGCGGGGCTTAAGCAAAAGGCCGATATTTCGATCAAAAAGGAACAAATTGAGAAGGCGGATAAGTAGGTTTCGTTTGCTTGAGGTGTGTCTCGATAGATGAAGTGGGAGCGCCGTCTATTCCAATAGACGGCGTTTCTTGCTATAATAATAGGATATTTTGATGGGCTTTCAGCCCATTTTTTATTTGTGGTGCGAGTATGGATTTGTATGGGGTGCTGGAGCCGGCTATTGTTGGCTTGGGGTATGAGTTGGTTGATCTGGAATTATCCAATCGTGGAAGGATGATCCGCATATTTATCGACAAGCCCGGCGGGATTATGGTCGATGATTGTGCATTGGTTAGTAACCATGTCAGCCGGCTATTGGCGGTTGAGATGGACTTTGATTATGACCGTCTGGAAGTGTCTTCTCCGGGTTTGGATCGTCCGATCAAGAAGGAGGCGGATTTTATCCGTTTTTCCGGCGAAAAAATCCAGATCAAATTACGGGTGCCCGTGAATGGGCGCAAAAATTATATTGGCGTGTTGCAAGGTGTTGATGGCGTCATGTTGAGTCTTGATGTGGACGGAGTTCCATTGGCTATTGAAATGGCTAATTTGGACAAGGCACGTTTGGTGCCGAAATTCTAGTCGGAGGTGGTATGAGTCGCGAAATTTTGCTGGTGGTAGATGTTATGGCGCGGGAGAAAAACGTTACGAAAGAAGTTATTTTCGGCGCGCTTGAACTCGCTCTTGCTTCTGCTACAAAAAAGCGTTTTAGCGAGGAAGTGGAAGTGCGGGTAAGTGTAGATCGTGCTTCGGGAGATTACGAGACGTTTCGCCGTTGGCAGGTTGTGGCCGATGACGAAGTTGAATTTCCCAGCCGCCAGATTGGGGTGAGCGATGCGCAACTTAGGGATGCTGCAGTTCAGTTGGAGGATTTTGTCGAAGAGCCATTAGAGCCTGTTGAATTCGGTCGTATTGGTGCGCAGGCGGCCAAGCAGGTTATTCTCCAGAAGATCCGCGAGGCCGAACGAGAGCAGATACTGAATGATTTCCTGGATCGTCGCGAACATTTGGTGACAGGTGTGGTGAAACGAATGGATCGGGGAAGCGCGATTATCGAATCTGGGCGTATTGAAGCGTTATTGCCCCGCGATCAGATGATTCCAAAGGAAAATTTGCGCGTCGGCGACCGTGTCAGAGCCTATCTGATGAAAATTGATAGGAATATTCGTGGACCCCAACTAGTGTTGTCCAGGACTGCCCCAGAGTTTCTCGTCAAACTTTTTGAGCTTGAGGTTCCAGAGATTGAAGAGGGCTTGCTGGAGATCAAATCCGCGTCTCGCGATTCAGGTGTGCGTGCCAAGATTGCCGTTAAGTCAAATGATCAACGTATTGATCCGATTGGGACTTGTGTCGGGATGCGGGGTTCACGAGTTCAGGCTGTGACTGGCGAATTGGCCGGGGAAAAAGTCGATATAGTCTTGTGGTCGGCGGATTCGGCGCAATTCGTGATTAACGCTTTGGCCCCTGCAGAAATCAGCAGTATTGTGATGGATGAAGATAGCCACAGTATGGATGTGGTGGTTGAGGAGGAACAGCTGGCTCAGGCGATTGGGCGTAACGGTCAAAATGTCCGCCTGGCTAGTGAGTTGACTGGCTGGGCGCTGAATATTCTTACCGAAGAGGATGCCCAGAAAAAGAGCGAAGAGGAGTCTACCAAGATTTGTGCCCTATTTATGGCCAAGCTTGATGTGGACGAAGAAGTTGCGGAAATTCTCGTTCAGGAAGGTTTTAGCACTCTGGAGGAGGTGGCGTACGTTCCGTTGGCCGAAATGCTTGAAATTGAGTCTTTTGACGAAGATACGGTAAACGAGTTGCGTAGCCGCGCGCGCAATGCTTTATTGACGGAAGCGATTGCCAGCGAAGAAAAGATCGAAAACATTGCCGGAGATCTCCAGCATATGGAGGGAATGGATAATGCCACCGCACGTATGCTTGCTTCCAAAGGGGTTTCGACGATGGACGACTTGGCCGATCTGGCAGTAGACGATCTGGTCGAAATGACTGGGATGGATGGCGAACGCGCCAAGCAACTGATCATGACCGCGCGCGCGCCGTGGTTTGCTTGATCGGGGAAGATAGGAGGGCGAAATGGGCCAAATAAGTGTAGCGCAATTTGCCGGCGAACTGGGGTTGCAACCCGCGCTGCTGTTAGAACAGTTGAGCGCTGCCGGAGTCGGGAAACGGACTGCCGACGATGTGCTTACCGAACAGGACAAGACGCTCCTGCTGGAGTACCTGCGTCGTTCACATGGCGCCCAGGAGCCGAAAGGGAAAATCACCCTGACACGTAAACAGACTACTGAGATCAAAAAGGCAGATAGCACAGGCAAAGCACGTACCATTCAGGTTGAGGTGCGTAAAAAGCGAGTGTTCGTTAAACGTGATGCTTTGGAGTCTCCAGTAGCTGAAGCTAAAGAACCCGAGATGGCACCACAGGAAGCGCCTGTGATGGCGGTTTTGACGCCGGAACAGGTTGCTCTGCGCGAGGAAGAAGCGCGTCGCCAAAACGAATTGTTTGCGCGTCAGGCCGCTGAGGCTCAGGCAAAGCTGGAGCATGAAAGAGAACGTAGTGAGCAGCGTGAAGCCAAGGCAGAAGCCGTGGCGGAAGCTGCACAGCCGGTTTCTCCTCCTTCTTCCTCGGTGGTGGTGGCGAAATCCGAGCCGGTAGTGCATCAGCCGGAAGGGACTTTACACAAGCCAGCTTCTAAACCGGCAGATAAGCCAGTGGAAAAGAAGGCCGCGAAAAAACAATCGAAAGATACTGCTTGGGAAGAGGCTCAAAAGAAGCGCGGCATTAAAGTGCGTGGTTCCGCATCCGCCAATGCTTCGAGCAGTTGGCGTGGTGGTGGGCGTAAAGACAAATCACATCATAAGGGCGATGAGCAGCAACATGGTTTTGCGATGCCGACTGAGCCAGTGATTCGCGAAGTACTGGTTCCTGAAACGATTACCGTCGCGGAGTTGGCGCACAAGATGGCAGTTAAGGCGGCCGAGTTGATCAAAGTGCTGATGAAGATGGGCAGCATGGTGACGATCAATCAAGTGCTTGATCAAGAAACTGCCATGATTCTAGTCGAGGAAATGGGGCATGTTGCCAAACCGGCCAAGCTGGATGACCCGGACGCATTTCTGGATGACGCAGTTGAACACAAAGAAGTCGAGTTGCTGCCACGCGCGCCGGTTGTTACGGTAATGGGGCATGTGGATCATGGCAAAACATCGCTACTCGACTATATTCGCCGAACCCGCGTTGCGCATGGCGAAGCGGGTGGGATTACCCAGCATATTGGTGCGTATCACGTTGAGACCCCTCGTGGGATGGTGACTTTCCTCGATACTCCAGGTCATGAGGCGTTTACCGCAATGCGGGCGCGGGGTGCGAAAGCGACGGATGTCGTGATTCTGGTCGTGGCGGCAGACGATGGGGTAATGCCGCAAACGGTAGAGGCTGTCCATCATGCCAAGGCGGCTGGTGTCCCTATTGTTGTTGCGGTAACCAAAATCGATAAGTCCGGTGCCAATCCGGAGCGCATTCGGCAGGAATTGGTTGCACAAGAAGTTGTTCCTGAAGATTGGGGTGGCGACACGATGTTTGTGCATGTGTCGGCTAAGTCTGGCGAGGGTATCGACGAACTTCTCGAAGGTGTGCTGTTGCAAGCCGAGGTGTTGGAGTTGACTGCGCCTCGCGACACCCCGGCCAAGGGCTTGGTGATTGAAGCCCGGCTGGACAAGGGGCGTGGCCCGGTAGCGACTATTCTGGTTCAATCCGGGACTTTGCGCCAGGGCGACATGTTGTTGGCTGGTGCGGTATTTGGGCGAGTTCGCGCGATGCTGGATGAAAATGGAGAGCCTGTCAAAGAGGCTGGCCCATCAATTCCCGTCGAAATTCAAGGTCTATCAGATGTGCCGATGGCGGGTGAAGATGTTGTGGCGTTGGCTGACGAGCGTAAAGCGCGGGAAATTGCGCTGTTCCGCCAAGGAAAGTTCCGCGATGTGAAACTTGCCAAACAACAGGCCGCAAAGCTGGAAAATATGTTTGAGCAAATGGCCGACGGCGAAGTCAGAGTGCTTCCCCTGGTTATCAAAACAGATGTACAAGGCTCTTATGAAGCATTGGCTCATGCGCTTCAGAAGCTTTCAACCGGCGAAGTCAGAGTTAACATCATTCATAGTGGTGTTGGTGCGATTACCGAATCCGACGTCAATCTGGCTTTGGCTTCCAAAGCCGTGGTTATCGGGTTTAACGCCAGGGCGGATGCAACGGCTCGCAAGTTGATTGATGCGACTGGTGTACAAGTTCGTTACTACAATATCATCTATGACGCAGTGGATGACGTGAAAGCCGCGCTATCTGGAATGCTGGCTCCTGAACAGAAGGAAAGCATCATCGGGTTGGTCGAAATTCGTCAGGTATTCCGAATTTCCAAGGTGGGATCGGTGGCCGGGTGCTATGTGCTTGATGGTGTTATAAAACGCGGCGCAATGGTGCGTTTGTTGCGTTCCAGTGTGGTCGTCCATACTGGCGAACTTGATTCCTTGAAGCGATTCAAAGACGATGTGCGAGAAGTTAAGTCGGGCTTTGAGTGTGGTTTGTCGCTGAAAAATTACAACGATATTGAAGAAGGCGACCAACTCGAAGTGTTCGAGATGGTTGAAGTCGCCCGTTCCTTGTAAGTAACGTTTTGAGGAGGAGCCGGTAATTTGCCGGCCCCTTTCTTCCCCTACTGGCAGTCTTCCCAATCTAATATGCCCAAAGATTTTTCCCGTCCCCGTCGTGTTGCAGACCAAATCCAGCGCGAATTGGCTGAATTGATTCGCCTTGAGCTAAAAGATCCCAGGGTTGGCATGGTGACATTGACCGGGGTTGAAGTGACTCCGGATTATGCTCATGCCAAGGTTTTTTTCAGTATGCTGGCTTCCGGGAATCAGGCTGATGCGGTTGGGACAGGTTTACAGAGCGCCGCAGGGTTTTTGCGTTCCCAGTTGGCGCAGCGTCTAAAGCTGCGTATTACTCCCCAACTTCACTTCGTTCATGATGTGTCAGTGGAAAACGGCGCATACCTGTCGGAATTGATCGATACGGCCATCGCTGAAGACCTCACGCATCCAACGGAGTAGTGATCTTGCAGTTTAAGCGCGTTAAACGTCGTGTTGATGGCGTCTTGCTGTTGGATAAGCCGATAGGTATTAGTTCCAACGGCGCCCTTCAAAGAGCCAAAATCCTTTATCAAGCAGCAAAAGCAGGCCATACGGGTAATCTTGATCCGGTGGCAACTGGTTTGTTGCCGTTGTGTTTCGGAGAGGCTACCAAGTTTTCCCATTATTTGCTGGATGCAGATAAGACCTATCAAGCGGAGTTCACGCTCGGGCAAACTTCTATGACCGGTGATTCCGAAGGGGAGTTGTCCAAAGCGCAAGACGTTGATGTGACTCAATCAGATGTTGACGCCGTATTGAAACGTTTTGTAGGCGGGATCAGCCAGATACCGCCAATGTATTCGGCGCTGAAATTCCAGGGAAAGGCGCTTTACACATATGCTCGCAAAGGTATCGAGATAGAGCGTCAGGCGCGCTTAGTCACTATCTATTCCCTTCGCCAGGAAAGTTTTGACGGAAGATGTTTGCGGGTTGCTGTGACCTGTAGCAAGGGTACTTATATTCGCGTTTTGGGGGCGGACATTGGTGCCGCCTTGGGGTGCGGTGCGTACATGAGTGCTTTGCGGCGGACTGCAACCAGTCGCTTCGATGTTGTAGACGCATTGACCCTAGAACAACTCGGGGAAATGGACATGGCTCAGCGAGATGATGTTCTGATGCCGGCGGATGTCTTGCTGGCGGACTTGCCGTCCATCGTGTTGGATGACGACAGTACCTATTATCTTAGGCGGGGCAATTCAGTGTGGGTGCCGCGTCAGACGACGCTTGGCATGGCGAAGCTCTATGATTCAGGAAATGTCTTTCTCGGCGTCGGCGAGGCGCTCGAAGATGGGAAGGTTGCTCCACGGAGATTGGTGAATTTGCCCGATAGTTGATCCAACAGGAATAATTTCACCTAACTATTCAGAATTACTTGAGAAAACTACCCAATAACGGGTACAATTATGGACTTTTAATGTTTGTATTTCGGAGAAGACAAAGATGTCAGTGACAAGTGCCCAGAAAGCACAGCTCGTGCAGGATTATCAACGCGCCAACGCCGATACCGGCTCCCCCGAAGTTCAGGTTGCTCTGATGACTGCGCGTATCAACGACCTGACGGGCCACTTCAAAACCCACGTCAAGGATCACCACTCCCGTCGTGGTCTGCTCAAGCTGGTTAGCAAGCGCCGCAAGCTCCTCGATTATCTCAAAGGCAAAGATGCCGACCGTTACCGCTCTCTGATTGAGCGCCTCGGTTTGCGCAAGTAATTTCCGGTTTCTGGGTGGGGCGCGTAATGCGCCCCACTGCTTTCCCCCTGTGCGTGTTGCCCTCGCCAGGGGCTTTTGCGTTGGGCCGCATGGAATGCGGAGCAGGTAATAAATTTAAGGATATTCCCTTGAAACAAATCAAGAAGAGTTTTGCTTATGGGCGTCATCAAGTTACGCTCGAAACTGGGGAAATTGCTCGCCAATCGAGCGGAGCGGTTATTGTCAATATGGATGACACGGTTGTGCTGGTAACCGTAGTCGGCGCAAAGGATGCCAAGCCCGGGCAGGATTTTTTTCCGCTGACGGTGGATTATCAGGAACGCACCTACGCTGCGGGTAAGATACCGGGTGGTTTTTTCAAACGTGAAGGGCGTCCTTCCGAAAAAGAAATTCTGACCTCCCGACTAATTGATCGCCCGTTGCGCCCGCTGTTTCCGGATGGGTTTTATAACGAAGTTCAAATTGTTGCGACCGTCATTTCATCAAATCCCGAAGTCGATTCGGATATTCCCGCGATGATTGGTGCGTCCGCAGCACTGGCGATTTCCGGTATTCCTTTCAATGGCCCTATTGGCGCCGCCCGTGTTGGGTATTCCGACGGCCAATACATCCTAAATCCTACTGCGACTGAGTTGAAATCATCGCAGCTTGATTTGGTTGTGGCAGGGACTCACAAGGCTGTATTGATGGTTGAGTCCGAAGCCCAGGAATTGCCTGAAGATGTCATGCTGGGTGCAGTGGTGTTCGGTCATGACGAAATGCAGGCTGCTATCAATGCGATCAATGAACTGGCCGACGAAGCCGGAGCGGATGCCTGGGATTGGGCCCCTGCTCCAAAAGACGAGGCGCTCATTGCGAAAGTTGCGGAGATCGCTGAAGCTGATTTGGCTGCGGCCTACCAAATCAAGCAAAAACAGGAACGCTATAACCGTATCGACGAAATCCGTAGCCGGGTTGTAGCGGAATTGGCTGGCGAAGGTGCCGGGGCGGATCGCATTAATTTTATCAAGAATCTTTTCTTTGAACTGGAAGCAAAGATTGTTCGTGGGCAAATTCTGCAAGGTGAGCCGCGTATTGACGGGCGTGATACACGTACTGTTCGCCCTATTACCATCCGTACCGGGGTGTTGCCGCGTACTCACGGCTCCGTTTTGTTTACACGTGGTGAAACACAAGCTTTGGTGGTTGCTACGTTGGGCACCGGGCGTGACGAGCAGATTATTGATGCTCTGCAAGGCGAATATTCTGACCGGTTTATGCTGCATTACAATTTCCCGCCTTATGCGACCGGCGAATGTGGGCGCGTAGGTACGCCGAAACGTCGCGAAATCGGGCATGGCCGCCTTGCCAAGCGTGCCTTGGTGGCCGTCTTGCCGAGCGCGGAAGAGTTTGGTTACACCATGCGGGTAGTTTCCGAAATTACTGAATCCAATGGCTCCAGTTCGATGGCTTCGGTGTGTGGCGGCTGTCTTTCGTTGATGGATGCAGGCGCCCCGTTGAAAGCCCATGTGGCGGGCATCGCCATGGGATTGATCAAGGAAGGTAACCGTTTTGCGGTCTTGACGGATATTCTCGGTGATGAAGATCACCTTGGGGACATGGATTTTAAGGTGGCAGGTACGGAGACTGGTGTAACCGCTCTGCAAATGGATATCAAGATTCAGGGTATTACCAAGGAAATTATGCAAGTGGCTTTGTCGCAGGCGCGTGAAGGGCGAATGCACATCCTTGGAATCATGAAGAGCGCCGTGGATGCGCCGCGCCAGCAAATGTCGGCGTATGCCCCACGCATCATCAGCATGAAGATCAACCCCGAAAAGATTCGCGACGTGATTGGTAAAGGCGGTGCGGTAATTCGTGCACTTACTGAAGAAACGGGCACGACAATTGATATTGCCGAAGATGGAACCGTCAGTATCGCTTGTCAGGGATTGGATGCCTGTGAGTTGGCGAAAAAACGTATCGAAGAAATTACCGCCGAAGTTGAAGTTGGGCGCGTATACGAAGGCACTGTACTGAAACTGTTGGATTTCGGCGCGATTGTCAGCGTACTGCCCGGTAAAGATGGTCTATTGCATATTTCCCAGATTGCACACGAGCGCGTGAACAGCGTTACGGATCATCTTAAGGAAGGGCAAACCGTCAAAGTTAAAGTATTGGAGGCGGATGAAAAAGGCCGCCTGCGTCTCTCCATGAAAGCATTGCTGGATGCGCCTGCTCAAGTGGGTAGGGACGGCGATCAGTAATTTCTGTTTTTTAGCGTGAAAAAAGGCGGTTTTCAAGCCGCCTTTTTTCTTTTGTGGATTTGACTTTTAGGAACTGAAAAGGCTATTCCACCAGCGTTTGCGATTTTCTGGAACTACCCACTTGGGTTTAAGTTCTTCAGGGGGTATCTGGCTCATAACCCACCCTGGCAAAGGCGAATTTTTGCTTGAGCCGCAAGACGAGCCAAGATGTCCAGGATCGTATATCTTGATGAAGCTTGGTTGTTCTAGATTGTCGGCATATACGATGCCACAGTAATTTTCATGATGTTCGCGATGCAACAACGCATCAAGATTTTCCATGAAGTACTGCACCTGTTCGGCGTTCGCGGGAGCAGGGGGAAGCGGTTCTCCGATTGCGTACAAATACCAGCCCGCTTCACAATCGACTTTTCCCCAAAATATCCGAAGTTGTTCCCATGACAACAGGCTGAACAACAGACCGTTGAGCTTGCGTTGGAACGCAGAGTCGGCAACAGAAGTCATGCAATTGTCAGCCTGTCGGGGGAGATTACTTGGCGACTTGTCTTTCGCGCATTTCATCAAGGGTTTTACAATCGATGCATAAGGTTGCGGTGGGACGCGCTTCCAGGCGTTTCAAGCCGATTTCAATGCCGCAGCTTTCGCAATAACCATACTCTTCGGATTCGATTTTCGCGATTGTTTCATCGATTTTCTTGATGAGTTTACGTTCCCTATCGCGGTTGCGCAGTTCCAGAGCCATATCTGACTCTTGGCTGGCGCGGTCATTGGGATCTGCAAAGATAGTCGCTTCATCCTGCATGGTATGAACCGTGCGGTCGATATCCTCGCTAAGCTCGGCTTTCCAGTCTTCCAGGATTTTGCGAAAATGATCCTGTTGACTGGGGTTCATGTATTCCTCGTTCTTTTTGGCAACGTAGGGTGTAAATTGTTTGTGTAGTTCTGCAGACATCTGTTTAACCGAATTAGGCAAAACCGCTTTAATATCAGAAATACGGCTTCGTCGCAAGCCGCGTTTATTCAAATATGGGGGGAAGAGTGCTCAAGGCTTTGATTTTTGATGTAGACGGTACTTTGGCAGAAACTGAGCGGGACGGTCATCGGGTGGCTTTTAACGCGGCGTTTCGTGAGTTTGGGCTGGATTGGGTGTGGGATGTCGAGCTTTATGGAAAGTTGTTGGCAGTGACGGGAGGGAAGGAACGTATCCGCTTTTATGTGGAAAAATTCAATACCGCTTACATCAAGCCATCCGGATTTGACGAATTGGTTGTGTCGTTGCACCGCGCCAAAACCCGGCATTATGTAGGGTTGTTGGAAGGTGGGCGAATTCCGTTGCGGCCTGGTGTGGCTCGTTTGCTTTGCGAGGCTCGGCAGGCCGGGGTGCGTTTGGCGGTTGCCACGACGACCTCCCCTGATAACGTAACAGCGCTACTGCGCCATAGTTTGGCTGGCGATGGAGAAAGATGGTTTGAGGTGATTGCGGCCGGCGACATTGTTCCAGCCAAGAAACCGGCTCCCGACATCTACCTGTGGGCTCTCGATAAACTCGGGTTGGATGCTCGCCATTGTCTGGCTATTGAGGATTCGGAAAACGGACTGAAGTCCAGTCTGGGGGCCGGCATTCCGACGGTTGTTACAGTAAGCGACTATACCTTCGATCAGGACTTCTCAGGGGCGCTCGCGGTGCTGAGCGACCTCGGAGAGCCCGACGCGCCCTGCAAGATACTATCTGGTCACTTGCAGGGGGGCTGGGTCGATATCAATGCGTTGCAACACTGGTGTGCCTAATCGTGTAGATTGGCCGCCTTTAGGGTGTTTTCCAGGAGGGTTGCCACGGTCATTGGGCCAACGCCGCCTGGCACCGGGGTAATCCAGGCAGCCTTTTCCTTGGCGCTTTCAAAATCCACATCGCCACATATTTTACCGTCAGGCAGTCGGTTGATGCCAACGTCGATAACGATGGCGCCATTCTTGATCCATTCACCTTTAATGAAATTCGGCTTGCCTATCGCGACTACAAGAATGTCCGCCTGTGATACAAAGCCCGGCAAGTCGCGGGTGGCGCTGTGAGTGGTGGTGACCGTACAGCCGGCGAGCAGCAGTTCCAGAGTCATCGGGCGTCCGACGATATTGGACGCGCCTACCACCACGGCATTTTTGCCGCGCAATTCTTCTCCAGTCAGCTTGAGTAGCGTCATAACGCCAAACGGCGTACAGGGGCGCAAGGTAGGCATCCGCAGAACCAGTCTGCCGACGTTGTACGGGTGGAAACCATCCACGTCTTTGTCGGGGCTTATGCGCTCAATAACCGCGTTATCGTCAATATGTTGCGGTAGTGGCAATTGCACCAATATGCCATCGATTTCCGTATCTGCATTGAGTCTGTCGATGCAGCTTAACAGTTCATCCTGGGATGTCGCTGAGGGTAGATCGATGGAAACCGAATTGACTCCGGCGATTTCGCAAGAGCGGCGTTTGTTGCGGACATAAATTGCAGAAGCCGGATTGTCTCCAACCAGAACCACCGCGAGTCCTGGGATGCGTTTCCCTGCGGAGCGGCGAGCTTCCACTTGTTTACGGATGTCCTTCAGGAGGTTGTCGGCGGTATTTTTGCCATCGAGAATTTTTGCTGTCATGACGCTAGTCCAAAAAATGAAATTCCATTATTAAAACGGTACTTCTACCGAGCCGTCCGGCTTGATTAGTCCGCTGACTACCTTTCCGCTACTGGTGCGCACCGATATCGTTTGTCCTGGGCCGCCGTTGGCGAGCGCTTTACCTTCTGCGCTGACTTGGAATGCGCCGCCTTGCACGACCAGCTTGACGATTTGACCGGTTTTGATCAACAAGGGCGTACGCAACATGTCCGTGCGCAACGCCTGTCCAGCCGGCAATCCTGTGATGAGTATTTTGCCGATGGCTTGCTCTAGGTCGGTCAGTGCGCCGGGAGCAAGCTGGGTTATATCCGTGAGTTGCGTCGTGAGATCGTTAGGGGAGAGGTATTGTCCCTGGGCAAGTGGTTTGGCGGTTGTCACTACCATCGCCATAATCTTTATCGTGACCTGAACATAGATGCTCCAGGCCGGGTCAGGGCAGCGTATGCCGATAGTGGTGTTGCCCCACAGTCGTGTGCCTGGGGGTAGAAAACCTTCAGGATTTGAACATCTCGGTAAGCGCAACCGGGGATCAATCGAGCCAACTGTTACGCTAACCTGGCCGGGAAGGTCGCTGGACTGGCGTGTTACGAAAGCCTCGGCGATTTTCTTCAGGGAACCCGAATCCTCTGTAGGCGTGGCGCCGACGCCGAGAGAAAAGAAACAAGCTAGAACCAACAGGAGAATTTGCATGATGTTTTTGGGGGAGTCGGCGTTGATTCTAGCGCATTCGCCATGGCGATTGAAGCGTCATCGGCGCAGTGCTATGATCAACTCCCCCTGAATAAAACCAATAAGCCACAATCATGTTGACCAATCCCACCGATATTGCACGCGAAACGCTCAAGCTGCTTGCTTCGAGGCGAATCGTCCCGACACCCGACAACTATCTTAAGCTGTACAACGAAATTGCCGGGGTTGAGGCGATGCCGGATGCCGGGTTGGAGCAGGTTCTGCGTAAATCATTGCAGGAGGCCTTTCGTGAGGAACCTTCCCTGGCGCGTGAGTTCGCTGGTTTTGAACGGTCGTTGGTGGAACGCGACTGGAAGGGTATCGAGCAAGGTATGGGGGGATTGCTACGTAACCGTCGCAACGGCAAGGATACTCCTTGGGCGCTGTTGATCCGCGAATTACTCAAGGAGTGGGATACCCGGCGCAGCGGCTTGACTGCGTCGCGCAAGAAAGAGGCGCTGGATAGGGTGTTGAGTAATTTTTCAACGGATGCTTTTGCTCTCCATGAAAAGCTTCAGGGGTTGGTTCATCGTTGGATGGAGATGCCGGTCAGCGTGGGGATTGAGGCGGCAGAAGGCACCATGGGCGATTCTGCATCCATCGAACCTGCTTCCAAAGTGGAAGCTGCCGGGGTTGCTGGAAATGACCTTACGGTTGCATTGCGGGAGTTGGTGGCGCAAGTATTGGAAGACGGATTGGCTGGTCGCCTTACTCAAATTCCCGACTTGCATCAGCAAGTAATGAAACTTGCGAGCAGGGCGCGTGAGGCCGGTGATGCCGCCGCTCTCGAAAAGCTGTCCAAGGATCTCAAGAAGTTCTGGTTTCAACTTGAATTGCGGGGAGAGGATGACGCAAAGGTTCTGGATGGTTTGTTCCGCTTGCTGCGTTTGTTGATCGATAACATCAGCGATTTGGTGGTGGATGGTGATCAATGGCTCTATGGGCAAATTGCGGTGGTGCAGGAGATTATTGCTCATCCGCTTGACTCCAGAATGTTATACGACGCCGAGCGGGGGTTGAAGGAAGTTATCTTCAAGCAGGGAAACCTCAAGAATAGTTTGAACGAGGCCAAAAATACGCTGAAAAACATGATCGCCACCTTCGTCAATCGGTTGGGTGAAATGTCTGACAGCACGGGCGGTTATCACGACAAGATTGAGGATTACTCCTTCAAACTGCGTAAGGCGGAGGATATAAACCAGATGAATTCCATTCTGGGTGATATTTTGCGCGACACCAAGAACATGCAAAGCGACATTCAGCGCACCCGTGATGACTTGAATCAGGCGCGCCGCGAGGTGGAAGAGGCGGAAACCCGGGTGCGTGAACTGGAAGTCGAATTGCAGCAGGTCAGCGAGAAAGTTCGTGAGGATCAACTGACCGGTGCTCTTAACCGTCATGGAATGGAGGAGGTCTTCCACCGGGAGCTGGCGCATGCCGAGCGTACAGGCGCACCGTTTTGCCTGGCGTTGCTCGATCTCGACAATTTCAAGCGGTTGAACGATACCTATGGGCATCAGGCGGGGGATGCCGCGCTGGTGCATTTGACCAGAGTCATCAAGGACATCATTCGCCCAACTGACGATGTTGCTCGCTATGGTGGTGAGGAATTCATCATCATTTTGCCGGAAACTACGCTGGATGATGGCATTCAAGTAGTTACCCGCTTGCAGCGAGAGTTGACCAAACGTTTTTTTCTTGCCAACAACGAGCGTCTGTTGATCACTTTCAGCGCCGGCGTATCGCTGCGTGGCGTTGACGAAACGCCCGAGTCGATGATCGGTCGTGCTGATGCGGCCCTATACAAGGCTAAGCAGGCTGGCAAAAACCGCGTATTTCCTGCGGAATAAACAACTTAGGGCTTTTGGCCCTTTGCTCCTCCTCCATGGTGTTTCCGGTATGTTTGGTTAATCATGCCGTATTTGTCGGGAATGCCTCTCTTTCGCCAATGTCGGCGATCCGGCGGAACTTTCCAAGTCAGCAACGTGGCAGTTGCGCCATATCTCTGAATAAGGCGTTCCGTCCATCTGATCCTTGCCGCTTTCGGCAATTCTTGCCGTCGCTATAGCCCATTCGGCAATGCAGTCCAATGAAACCGCTATATGTATGGCTGGCATATTCCGTGCTTTTATAACCCTGAGAATTTTCTATTTGGGGTTGCATCATGGTCAGTCATCTCGATACCGAGTTTAAGTTCCTGGAAAAGGCGATGGATCTGCGCGCCTATCGCCAGCAGGTGTTGGCATCGAACATCGCCAATGCGGACACGCCCAATTACAAGTCCCGCGATTTTGATTTTTCCAGTGAGCTTGACCGCGCTGTCGGTGGGCAATCCCGCAAGCTTGAGATGCGCACGACTTCGGCTCGCCATTTGAAGCCCCGCCAGGACAATCCGCTCGGCGTTGATTTGAAATACCGCTCGTCAGTGCAACCCAGTATTGATGGCAATACTGTGGATATGGACGTAGAGCGCAGCGCATTTACGGATAACGCGCTGCATTATCAGTTCAACGTGGATCGAATTAGCGGCAAGGTGAAAACATTGCTTTCCGCTATTCAAGGGCAGCAATAATCATGTCTTTGTTTAATGTTTTCAATATTGCCGGTTCCGCGATGACTGCCCAGTCGATGCGCTTGAATGCAACTGCCAGCAATATGGCTAACGCAGAAAGTGTGACTAGCTCCAATGGCCAGCCGTATCGCGCCAAACAAGTGGTTTTTTCCGCTGAAAATGTTGGTGCGAGTGGTCAGGCGGCGGTTGGGGTAAAGGTCAAATCGGTAATCGAAGACCCGTCGCCGCTCAAAATGATGTATGACCCCAAACATCCGTTAGCGGATTCGAAGGGGTATGTCGCGATGCCCAATGTTAATGTCGTCGAGGAAATGGTGAATATGATTTCCGCCTCGCGCTCGTATCAAACCAATGTGGATATGGCGAATACCGCCAAGTCTCTGCTGCTCAAAACACTGACCATGGGTCAGTAAGATAATCAAGGAGAAGGAAAATGACGGCGATAGCTGATGTGATGGCGGCGGTAAATCCGAAAACGGCTTCCGCCAGTACTTCCTCGACGCAGGCCACCGAAGATCGCTTTTTGAAGCTTCTGGTGACCCAGATGAAGAACCAGGATCCACTCAATCCTCTCGACAATGCCCAGGTGACATCGCAAATGGCCCAACTGAGCACGGTGACCGGTATTGAAAAGCTCAATACCTCGCTGTCTTCGATGTCGGAGAGTTTTCAGGCCTCCCAGGCTTTGCAGGCGGCAAATCTGGTGGGGCGTAGTGTGTTGGCTTCCGGTTCTTCGATGGCGCTTTCAAGTGGCACGGCTTTTGCTGGTATGGAACTCAAAGGTGATGCCGACAGTGTGGTGGTTTCCGTCAAGAACAGTAGCGGAAGCGTGATACGAACCCTCGATCTCGGGGCGCAGAAAGCGGGAACGGTAACGTTCCAGTGGGACGGCAAAAACCAGAATTCGCTGGCGCAGGCTGACGGTACGTACAGCTTTGATGTGGTCGCCAAAAATGGAACGGAAAAAGTGACGGCGGACAAGCTGGCGCTGAGCGGGGTGGACAGTGTTTCACTCACCAGCACCGGGGTGAAGCTGAATATTTCCGGCGTCGGTCAGGTGGACGCCACGAGCGTCAAACAGATTTTCTAGTAGGAGGCTATCATGAGTTTTCAACAAGGTTTAAGCGGCCTGAATGTATCCGCCAAGAATCTGGATGTGATCGGCAATAACGTCGCCAACGCCTCCACTGTCGGTTTTAAAGCTTCTCAGGCGCAGTTTGCGGATGTTTTCGCCGCCTCGCTATCCGGGGCCGGCACAAACGCCATCGGTATCGGCGCCAAGTTGGCAGCTGTCGCGCAGCAATTTACCCAAGGCAACATCAGCACCACCAATAATCCCCTGGACGTGGCGATAAACGGCGCCGGTCTGTTTCGGATGAGTAATAACGGCGCGATCAGCTATACCCGGAATGGCCAATTTCAGTTGAATAAGGATGGTTATCTGGTTGGGAATACCGGATTGCATCTTACCGGCTACCAGGTAAAAAATGGTACGTTGACCGGCGAATTGAGCGATTTGCAACTCGATACCGCTGACTTGAGTCCCAAGGTGAGTGGCAATATGGCGATTACCGCTAACCTTGATTCGCGCAAAACCTCACCTACGGCGCCGTTCCTCACGCCGTTGACTGCGGTAGTGCCGGCAACAACGCCTCCGACGTATGTCCCTCCCGATCCGAGTCAATACAATGATTCGACATCCATCACCGTATACGACACTTTGGGGAACAGCCATGTGGCCAGTCTCTATTTCGTGAAGGATGCGACCACCACGAATACGTGGGGAGTGAAGATGATTATGGATGGCGGGCAGTTTACGACGGGGGGCGTCATGGATATGGGGTCGGTGACGTTCAGTAATACTGGCCAATTGGTATCCACTACCTTGCAGGATCCCATCAAAGCCTTGGGTGTGACGACCGCAGTGCCATGTGCCTGGGATGCCACGGTGGATTGGGATACGACTCAGGGGATTTCCCTGGATATGGCCAAACTGACTCAGTATGGCAGCAACTTTGGTGTGACTTCCCTGGTTCAGGATGGTTATGCCGCAGGCCGCCTCTCCGGTTTCAATATCGACCCGGAAGGGTTGATTCAGGGGCGCTACACCAACGGCAAAACCAAAACTATGGGGCAGATAGCCACCGCGAGTTTTACCAACAATCAGGGCTTGCGCAACATCGGCAATAACCAGTGGGTGGAATCCCCTGAGTCCGGGCAACCCATCGTCGGCAAGCCGGGCAGCGGCAACATGGGGGTATTGCAATCGGCCTCGGTGGAGGATTCCAATGTTGACCTTACCCAGGAACTGGTGACCATGATTACCGCGCAGCGGGTTTATCAGGCAAATGCGCAAACCATCAAGACCCAGGATCAGGTGTTGCAGACACTGGTGAACCTGCGGTAATCCTTGACGGACAATGAATGATGGGGGACGCGATGCCTGAATTTGAAAGACATACCGTGGCGGATGAAGGTGGCATCCATTCCCCATCGCGCAATACCTATCATCGAGGTGAATCATGGATCGCATGATTTACCTGGCGATGACCGGCGTGAAGCACACTTTCCTGCAACAGGCGGCGACTGCGCACAATCTGGCCAATGCAACCACGACTGCATACAAAGCCGAACAAAATTCCTTTCGCGCCTTGCCGGTGCAAGGTGATGGCGCCAAAACCCGTACTTTTGTCGTCGATAACACGACCGGGGCGGATCTGAGCGAAGGGGCTATCCAGCGAACCGGGCGTGACCTGGATGTGGCGTTGCAAGGCAAGGGCTGGTTGGCGGTGCAAGCCGAAGATGGCAGCGAAGCCTATACCCGTAACGGCAGTCTGGCGGTCGGGCCTAACGGGCAATTGCAAACCCGTAGCGGGCAACTGGTGGTGGGGGATGCCGGGCCGATCACGATCCCTCCGGATTCACAAATTACCGTCGGGCGGGACGGCACGATATCGATCATTCCCAATGCCGGCGGGCTTAATGCGGTAGCGGCGGTAGGCCGCATCAAGTTGGTGAATCCCCCGGAAAGCGAACTGGTAAAGGGGACAGATGGGTTGTTTCGCCAGAAGAACGGTCAGGCGGCGCCTGCCGATGCCAATGTCCACGTATTGGGGGGGGCGTTGGAAAACAGCAACGTCAATGTGGTGGACACCATGATCAGCATGATCAGCCAGGCCCGGCAATTCGAAATGCAATGGAAGCTGGTGCAAAACGCCGATGCTAACGCCAAGCAGGCAAGCCAATTGCTAAATTTGAACGCATAACGACTAGGACAGAAAAATGATACGTTCACTCTGGATTTCCAAAACCGGCCTTGAAGCCCAGCAGCTTCACATGGACGTAATTTCCAACAATATGGCCAACGTTGGCACCACCGGGTTCAAGAAATCCCGCGCCATATTTCAGGATTTGCTTTATCAAATCGAGCGCCAGCCGGGCGCACAGTCCACTCAGCAAAGCCAATTGCCATCCGGTCTGCAAATCGGCACCGGGGTGTTTCCGGTCGCTACCGAACGGATGCACCTGCAAGGCAATCTGGAAAAAACCGGCAATCCGCTGGATGTTGCGATCAACGGCAAGGGCTTTTTTCAAATATTGATGCCCGACGGCAGTACCGCCTACACGCGTGACGGTTCTTTCCAGCTGGACAATCAGGGGCAGGTGGTGACCGCAGCTGGTTTTCCCTTGCAGCCTGCCTTGACCATTCCGGCGGACGCACAAAGCGTAACCGTCGGGCGCGACGGTACGGTGACGGTAACCCAGCCCGGCAGTCCGACCGGCCAGCAAATCGGCTCGATCCAACTGGCTAATTTTATCAATCCCGCCGGTCTGCAAAGCCAGGGGGAAAATCTCTATGCGGAAACTGCCGCTTCCGGTGCGCCAGCCCCCAATACGCCGGGTACTAACGGCTTGGGCGTTCTGAATCAATCGTTTGTGGAAACTTCCAACGTCAACGTGGTGGAAGAGTTGGTCAACATGATTCAGACGCAGCGTTCCTATGAACTCAATTCCAAGGCGGTGCAGACATCCGATCAGATGTTGCAACGCCTGACCCAGCTTTGATAGGAGGTAACCCAAATGGTTAGCTTGGTGAACAAGGATTACGCAGACAAACGTTTTTTGAAGAATTCGGGAAATGTTTCCTACGTGCCCGGTGGCGGCATGAAAATGCTGGTGCTGTTGGGGCTGATGGTTTTGTCGGGGTGCGCCACTACGCCGTCCAGCACCATCAAACAGCCCCTGACAGCTCGTCCGCAGCCCACTTCGGCGCCGCTGGTCAGCAATGGCGCGATCTATCAGGCGGGCTACAACAAACTGTTTTTATTTGAAGACCGTCGCGCCCGCAACATTGGCGACACGCTGACTGTAGTGATCAACGAGAAGAATTCCGCCAGTTCGCAGGCCAGCGCCAACGATACTCACAGCGGCAGCGCCTCGTTGACCATGTCGCCCAATATTTTTGCCGGCAAAGGGAGTGCAACTACCTCGCTGCTGGAATCGTCGTCGGCGACCAAGTTTGACGATAAGGGCCAGAATGCCAATGCCAATACCTTTACCGGTACGGTGACGGTGACGGTAATCGACGTGTTATCCAACGGCAATCTGGTGGTAACCGGGGAAAAACAGGTTTCCGTGGGAGACAAGACTGAATTCCTGCGTCTGGCTGGGGTCGTCAACCCGAATTACATTACCTCGACTAACTCGGTGAATTCGACCCAGTTGGCCGACGCCCACATCGAGTTCAAGGATAATCACTTTGTCGATCCCGCCAAATTGACCAGTATGTTGGCGCGTTTTTTCCTTAGCGTGATGTTCTAGGATGTCTATCATGAAAAGCCGCGTCTCGCTTGGCTTCCTGGTTCTTTTATTGGGGCTGGCGCTGCCAGTTCAAGCTGATCGAATCAAGGATATCGCCAGCATTCAGGGGGTGCGTTCTAACCAGTTGGTGGGTTACGGGATCGTGGTTGGCCTTGATGGCAGCGGTGACCAGACCACCCAAACGCCGTTCACCGTGCAAAGTGTGGTGAGCATGTTGAGCCAGTTGGGGGTAAATTTGCCCCCCGGCACGACTTTGCAACTCAAGAATGTCGCCGCTGTGACCGTTACGACCACGCTTCCGGCATTTGCACGGCCGGGCCAGAATCTCGATATCACCGTTTCCTCGATTGGCAACGCCAAAAGCCTGCGTGGCGGCACCTTGCTGATGACGCCTCTGAAGGGGATGGACGGGCAGGTGTATGCCGTTGCGCAAGGTAATCTGCTGGTCGCGGGGACGGGGGTGCAAGCCGGCGGGGGCGGACAACCCAGCCAACTCAGCGTGGGGCGGATTTCCAATGGGGCAACGGTCGAACGCGCCGTGGAAACGACGTTGGGGCAGGGCGAGTTTATCTTTTTCGAATTGAACGGCAGCGACTTCACCACCGCCCAGCGGGTGGTTCAGGCCATCAACAAGGCGGTCGGCGAGGGAATGGCAGCAGCGCAGGATGGCCGGGTTGTGCGTGTCAAGGCTCCGCGCGATACCAATCAGCGGGTGGCTTTTCTCGCCAAGCTGGAAAATCTGGTGGTTACTCCCGGCGAGTCGGCGGCAAAAATCATTCTCAATGCCCGCACCGGTTCGGTAGTCATGAATCAACTGGTTTCCGTTGATTCCTGCGCCATCGCCCATGGCAATCTTACGGTGACGATTATCCCGGAGGGCGGGGATGCGGGGGCAACACAAGAAACCAAATCCGACAAGCCTGGGCTGATTACTGTGCCGCGTAGCGTTTCGCTGGGGCAGGTAGTCAAAGCGCTGAATGCGGTCGGCGCGACTCCTCAGGACTTGCTGGCCATTCTCCAGGCCATGAAATCGGCGGGCGCCCTGCGCGCCGAGTTGGAAATCATCTAGTTTTTCTCTTGCTTGGGAAGCGTACCGGAAGCGGTGCGCTTCCCAATTCTTTTTCCGGCGCCTCTCTGGGTATGTTTATTGCTGGGAGTATCCCCATGATCAATCCCGCAGATATTTCCGGTCGCTTCGCGCTCGACGCCCAGAGTGTGGACAAGCTCAAGCTGATGTCCCGCCAGGATCAGGGCAAGGCGCTTAAAACCGTGGCGCAGCAGTTTGAGAGCATGTTCCTCAACATGATGCTCAAGACCATGCGCGACGCGGTACCGCAGGATGGCCCCTTCGATAGCGACCAGACGCGTTTTTATACTGAGATGTATGACCGCCAGTTGAGTCAGAAGCTGTCCAGCGGCAAAGGAATAGGCTTGGCTGACATGCTCGTCAAACAGCTTTCCCGTTTGCCGGGGCAGGTGGTCGATGCGGAAAATATTGCCGCTACCGGACAGCCGGCTGCCGTTCCGATGCAACGGAACGCGCCAGCCGTTCCGTTGCGCCAGCCTGCGCCGGCAATCGACACGAGCCGTGAAATGGGTAAACAACGTAAGGAATTTGTCGAGAAAGTCTGGCCCCACGCGGCAACCGCTGCCAAGGAAATCGGCGCATCACCACTTTTTCTCGTCGGGCAGGCCGCTCTGGAGAGTGGTTGGGGCAAGAGTGAAATTCGCGGCGCAGACGGCAAACCCAGTTACAACGTATTCGGCATCAAGGCGGATGCCTCATGGCGCGGTGCGGTTGTCGAAGCGCCAACTACCGAGTATGTAAACGGCGCTGTGCAAAAAACTACAGGACGTTTTCGGGCGTACTCGTCATATGGCGAAGCATTTCAGGATTATGCGGACATGCTGCGCAGCAATCCGCGTTACGCCACGGTGCTGGACAATGCCCAGGATGCGGGTGGTTTTGCGCAGGCCCTACAGCGCTCCGGGTATGCCACCGACCCTCAATACGCTGCCAAATTAGGCAGAATTCTGAACAGTTCGACGATGCGTGAGGCATTATCTGCCTGATGTGATTTGTGGCGCAGAAGTTGCTTGTCTAGTAACAAACAAACCAATCCAGAGGTGATTATCATGAGTTTTCAAGCTTCCTTAAGTGGTATCAACGCGGCGAATGAAAAGCTGGATATCCTCGGAGTAAATATCGCCAATGCGCAAACCGTTGGTTTCAAGGAAACCAAGGCCTCATTTCACGATATGTTTTCCAACAAACTCAGCGGAAATGATATTGGTATCGGAGCCGATAGTGTGTCGAAGGTGCAGCAGTTTACCCAAGGCGGGCTGCAACAAAGTGAAAATCCCTTCGATATGGCTATTAACGGCAAGGGCTTCTTCCAGATTTTGCGGGATGACGGCGTACTTGCTTATACCCGCAATGGTCAGTTTCATGTCGATAAGAACAAGAATCTGGTGACGGCGGAAGGATACAAGGTGATGGGCGCGAACGGGCCGATCCAGATTGATACGGTCAAATACGGCAACACCATAACCATTAGTCCGGAAGGCGTAATCCAGGCCAGTGATGGTGTAACACGCGGCCCCAGCAAGGAAATCCCCGATCCGCTGACGGTTGGAAAAACCATTACGCAGCAAGGTGACCTGGTTTTTCAGACCATTGGAACCTTGCAACTCCACGAGTTTCGCAACGTCAACGGGCTGGAAAATCTGGGCGACAACCTCTGGGGTGAAACCATCAACTCCGGGGCGCGTGTTTCCGGTCAGCCCAGCAGTGGAATTTTCGGCAGACTGGAAGGCGGTACAGTCGAGGCTTCCAACACCGATCTGAATGAGGGGTTGGTCAACCTGATTGTTGCGCAACGTGAGTACCAGGGGAATTCCCAGGCGCTGAAAATTCAGATTGATATGGAAACCAGCCTAACCAAGTTGTAACGCTGGGCAGCAGGCTGGCAATTCAAGTTTTGATCAGGCAGGCCGATTAAAACATGTAGCAGGTTGAGAGGCAGGAAATCCGCCGAAAGCGGGAGAAAATCATGGGAAACAGTATATTCGGAATTGGCTTAAGCGGGTTGAGAGTCGCCCAGGTTGGGCTTTCGACCACGGGACATAACATCAGCAATGCCAATACAGCAGGTTTTCACCGCCAGGAAATTGTTCAGTCTACCAATATTCCCGAGTTCACTGGGGTTGGTTTCGTCGGGCAGGGTGTCCATATCGATACGGTAAAACGTATCTATGACCGTTTTCTCGACCTTCAAGTAAGCGAAGCTCAGACTAAGGTTAGCCGTTTCGAGACCTATAGCACCCAGGTCAAGCAGATCGACAATCTGGTGGCGGATGTGAGTTCCGGTCTTTCCCCGGCATTGCAGGACTTTTTCACTGCGGTAAACGATGTGGCTTCGACCCCGTCTTCGGTGCCTTCGCGGCAAGCCATGTTGAGCGCGACCGACGAGTTGATTAGCCGTTTCGAAGGGTTGAGCACCCGCCTCACCGAAATGCGCGATGGACTAAATAGCCAGATCAGCAACAGCGTTGATTTGATCAATAACTACGCCGACCAAATTGCCCAGATGAATGAGCGGATTGCTTACGCCATCTCCGGCAGCCCGGAAAAGCAGCCGCCCAACGACTTGCTGGATCAACGCGAAAATTTGGTCTCGGAACTGAACAAGGAAATCAAGACTTCCGTGGTGATTCAGGATGACGGCAGCTACAACGTCTTTATCGGTTCCGGCCAACCTTTGGTGGTGGGGATGACCCCCCAGAAATTGAGTGCTGTGCAGTCTCCCTACGATCCTGAGCGTATCGAAGTCGGGGTAGTGGCGGGGAATGCTTCCATATTGATGGGAACGGGGATTTTGCAAGGTGGCAACCTCAGCGGGTTGCTCGGGTATCGCACCCAGGCGCTTGATTCCGCGCAGAATGCCTTGGGGCGGGTGGCTATCGGTCTGGCGCAAACGTTTAACGACCAGCACAATCTGGGACAAGACCTCAATAATAATCTTGGCGGGAATTACTTCAACGTCCCGACTGCCAAAGTAATCGACAAACTGGGTAATCCGGCGGGGTTGACCGCCAGCGTCACGATCAGCGATGTCAGCAATCTGACGGTTGAAGATTACAACCTGTCATGGGACGGTGCTGCCTGGAATTTGAACAAAGTGAGCGACGGTTCCTCGGTGACCATGTCGGGTTCAGGTGTCCCCGGTGATCCTTTCATTGCAGACGGACTGAGTATCGAAGTGAGCGGTGCGCCCAACGCCGGGAATGGTTTCCAGATTCAGCCTACCCGCAACGGCGCCCGGGATATTTCGCGCTTGATCAACGATACGGCAAAAATCGCCGCCGCCGCACCGGTTCGTTCATCCGCTACATTGGCAACCAATACCGGCAGCGGCAAAATCAGCCAGCCGACGGTGAACGCTATCCCTGTTAATGCTGATCCCGCTCATCCGGCAACGGATTTGAACTTGAAAAATCACGTCACGATAAATTTTACCAGCGCTACTACTTACGATGTGACGGATGAGGTAAATGGGGTTCTGCTTGCCGGTGCGGCTTATACTGAAGGGGCCGACATTAGCTACAATGGCTGGACAGTACAGATTACCGGGACTCCAGCTACCAACGATACTTTTACAGTAGGCCCGACATTGAGCGGCGACGCGGATAATCGCAACGCAGTTTTGTTGGCCGCGTTGCAAACCAAAAAGACTATGTCCGGCAGCACTACAACGTATCAAGGGGCCTACAGCCAGATGGTCAGCGTGATCGGCAACAAGGCGCGTGAAGTTGCGGTTAATCTGACGGCCCAGGAGAATTTGTTGGCGCAGGCTTCCTCCGCGCAGCAGTCGATGTCCGGCGTGAATCTGGACGAGGAAGCAGCCAACCTGATGCGTTTCCAGCAAGCTTATCAGGCGTCCGGGAAAATGATCCAGATTGCCTCAACCTTGTTTGATACGCTGATCAACCTGTCCAGCAGGTAAGGAGCACTATCATGAGAATCAGCACCAGCACCATATACGATACGGGCATCCGTCGTATTCAGCAGCAACAGGCGGACATGCTACACATCCAGCAGCAGGTTTCGACCGGGCGGCGTTTGTTGACGCCTTCGGAAGACCCGGTTGCCGCCGCGTCGGTGCTCGAACTGACCCAATCCATGAACGTCAACGAGCAAAACGGCACCAACGCAAATGCCGCGAGAAACAAGCTGGAACTGGAAGAAAGCCATTTGACCGACCTGACAACCTTGATTCAGGATGTGAAAACCCTCGCGGTACAGGCCGGCAACGACGTGTTGACGGACGGTGATAGAGCCATGGTGGTATCGGAGTTGCAGTCGCGTTATCAAGCCTTGCTGGGATTGTCCAATGTGTCCGACGAATCCGGAGAACATTTGTTTTCCGGATTTATGGGGGCGACTCAGCCATTCTCGGAAACTTCTCCGGGGACGGTTGTTTATAACGGCGATCAGGGGCAACGGATGTTGCGTATCAGTGCCGGCCACACCGTGGCAGTAAGTGACTCGGGTGCGGATGTGTTCCAGCGTATCAAAAACGGCAACGGTGTATTCGCCACTGGGGCGGCGGGAACCAATACCGGAACCGGCATCGTCAGCCAAGGTAGCGTACAGGATATTACCAAGTGGAACAGCGCAACCAACAATAAGGACTTTACAATCAAGTTTGACGTGTCGGCAGCGTTACCGCCCGTAACCACCTACGACATCGTCGATAATGTCAGCGGCGATTCGCTGTTGACCGGCGCTCCTGCGACCGGCGTCGGCCCCTATTTGCGTACTTTTAACAGCGGTAGCGCAATCAGCCTGAAGACTGACCCGACTACCGATACCAATGCGACACCTTTTGATTTTGGATCGGAAATTTCCGTGGAGGGGGCACCGTCCACTGATGATGTATTTACCGTCAAAGCCAGCACCAACGTGGACTTGTTCACCACGCTGAACAATCTGATTACCGGACTGCAACCGTCAGTTCCGGGCAATCTCAAGTCGGCGGTTTTGCACAACAGCTTGAATGCCGCCATGTCCAACCTTGACAACGCCTTGGATAACGTTCTGACGGTGCGGGCGGCGGTTGGGGCGCGTATGAAGGAAGTGGATTCCGTGCAGAATACCCGGGAAGACCTGACTATTCAGTACAAATCATCGATATCCGATTTGCAGGATGTGGATTACGCCAAGGTGATTAGTGATTTGACCTTGCAGCAGACTCAGTTGCAGGCTTCCCAGAAGTCTTTTGTGTCTACCCAGTCTTTGTCGTTGTTCAACTATATCAGCGGCTAAACCGGCGTTTCTCCCGGTTTGAAGGCAAGCAGGCGGGAATCAATCCAGAACGTGGGAAACCAGGCCGTCGGCCAGCTTGGGTTCAAACCAGGTTGATTTTGGCGGCATAACTTCGTTAGCATCCGCGACCGCCATTAAATCTTCCATACTCGTCGGATAAAGCGCCAGGGCCAGCGCCATTTCCCCGCTGTCTACCCGTTTTTCCAATTCACTCAATCCGCGTACTCCACCCACGAAGTCGATGCGTTTGTCGCGGCGGGGGTCGGTGATGCCGAGTATCGGAGCAATCAAATGATTTTGCAGCAGGCTGACATCCAGTCTGCCGACTGGGTCTTGGGCTGGAATCAAATCTGTGCGTATCGTCAGGCAAAACCAGCGCTTTTTCAGATAAAGCCCAAATTGACCGGCGTGTGCCGGCTTGACCTGCGTTGGTTCAGAAACTACGGAGAATCTCTCCCCGACTTTATCGAGAAATGTTTGTTCGTCCAGCCCATTGAGATCGCTGATTACCCGGTTGTAATCCATGATCTTCATCTGATGATGGGGGAAAATTACCGCCAGAAAGTGTTCGCAACTCGTAGCATATCCGGGGGCCACGCGCCGAGTTGCGGCGACCCGGGAGGCTGCTGCGGAACGATGGTGCCCGTCGGCAATGTATAAGGCCGGCATGGCTTCAAACATAGCGGTTAGGCGTGTTTGCAGGTCATTGTTACGGATCGCCCAAATGCTATGGCGGATGCCATCGTCAGCGGTGACATCAGCTTCCGGCGTGTTTTGAGTCGTTTCGGCAAGTATCTCATCCACCTCGCGGCAAGCCGGATACGCCAGCAACACCGGCCCGGTCTGGGCATTGATTGCCTCAATTTGGCGAACGCGGTCATCTTCCTTGTCAGGCCGGGTGAACTCGTGTTTGCGAATACGGTTGGTGTCATAGTCCGCAACCGATGCAGCAGCTACCAGACCAATCTGAACATGTTCTCCCATTATCAGTCGGTAGGCGTAGTAGCAGGGGCTGGAATCACGAACCAACAAGCCTTGCGCCAGCAAATTGCCGAGGTTTTCAGCAGCTTTGGCATAAACTGCGGGGGCATAGGGATCTGTGCCTTCCGGCAGGTCAATTTCCGGTTTGGATATATGCAGGAAGCTCCAAGGCCTTCCGATTGAACGGAACCGTGCTTCAGCAGTTGAAAGAACATCGTAGGGCGGTGCTGCAATTTCCGCCGCACGGCCTGGGGCAGGGCGCAGGCCCGCAAAGGGACGAATCAGGGACATGAGAAAGAGAATCCGGACGTTGATCCCGCCATTATACCAGTGGCCGCCCGGCCTTTCTCAGTAGGCTTCCTTGTTGTTTTCCTTCCACATGCTTTTGTTGAAGCGTATTACGCGGTTGCGGCCTTCTTCCTTGGCGCGATAAAGCGCCACATCGGCGTATTTGACGGCTTGCCAGAAGGTGTCGCTGTCGGTGGGGAAGTCTGCGATGCCGATGGAAATGGTCTTTTTGAGCGTGGTGCCACCGATTTGCACTTCCATTTCTTCCACAGCGGCGCGGATTTTTTCGGCGACATTGTCTGCTGCAGCATCCAGCGTGTCTTGCAGAATAATGAGGAATTCCTCGCCGCCGTAACGGATGACCAGATCGGACGAGCGAACCGCTTGCGACATCACCTTGGAAAGCGCCTTGAGAACGGCGTCTCCGGCATCATGACCGTATTTGTCGTTGACCATTTTGAAGTAATCAAGGTCGAGCATCAGGATGGACAACTGGGCTTTACGGCGTTGACTGCTGGCAACCAGGGTCTGAATGTATTCCTCCAGGAAGCGGCGGTTGTGCAGGCCGGTCATGGCGTCGCGCAGGTTGGATTCGCGCAGGGTGTCCATGAGACGCTTGGCTTCGAGTACCGGCGCGGTTTCGCGCAAGTAGATATTGATAAACGGGATGTACATCTGTAGCAGATTCTTTTCGTCTTTGGATGCGACGATTTGCAGAATACAGCCAACGGTGCCGGACTGGATGATGGGAATACAAATGTGGTGCATGTCCTGCAACTCACTGGGCGGCAGGAAGGAATAACAGATATTCGGGGTTTCTATCGAGTCGATGATGTGCCCGGTACGACGCGCCCGGCAGGCGCTGGAGCGCATCAGGATTTCCGGGTCACACCAGCGGCACGGGCCGTCGGTTTCGCCATCAACGATAATCGGCGTCATTTCATTATTTTTTCCGCCGACTTCATAAATCGAGAAATTGCTGATTGAGAAGTCATGGAGCAATAGATTGGACAGCCGTTCATATATCTGGGAGCGGGATTCGTCCTCTTCGATCGCCTGTTTGAAATGGGCAGCCTTGATAAGGCCTTCAACCATTTCAACAGTGCTGGAAAGCAGATTTTGTCCGGCGGGCGGGGCATGTTTGATGAGTTGGGAAACGTGGCTTCCCATCGTACTCAATCCATTGTGCAGGAAACTCATCAGGCGATTCATGTCCTCCGCGATTTGACCAATTTCATCATTGGTGTGACGCGCGACATGACTGCGAAAATCGCCTTGAAGGGCGCGCTGGACGGCGTGTTCGACATCATTAGCCGTTGTCGAGAGCGGCTTCAGCAAGCGGCGCAGGAACAGCATTGCGACCAGTATCGCAATCGCAACCGCGCCGACCAGAAAGCTGATGGTCAACAGTGCGTTGCTCTTGAGTTGGGAAATCGACATCGTCAGGGTGACTGCGCCCAGTACCGAACCTTGGGGAACCATGTGGCATTGCAAACAATTGGGGTTGCCGGAATTGGTTGCTACGAAGGGCACTGTGCCCCGGAATATCGTGTCAGAGCCTATCTCTTCCACTTGAAAGAAAGATTGACCGTCAGTGAGAACGCGCTGTTCAATATCGTCGGCGGCCTGTTCCTGGCTGAGTCCCTTGCCGAATTGTTTTTCGACCATCGGCCCACGAACCACCCGTGCAGTCTGCAAACCCTGTACTTCAGCCAGTCGTGAAAGGAATTGGGCGCGTTTGTCGATTACACCGTTGATCATGGATTCGGTCAGGCTGACGCGGACAATTTCGGCAGAGGTGCGGATATGCTCCTGCGCGGACTTGATCGAAAAATGGCGGAAAGAAAGCAGGCTGACAACGATCAGGATGGCAATCGTAACAGCGGCAAGCGCCAGGAAAAACAAGTTGATTTTGCTGTTGAGCTTCATTTTTTTAGACCTTTTCCCAAACAGGGGCAAATTTATTCCAATTGCATTGGCAGGGCAAGCAAAGGATACAAAAATCACCTTTTTTCTTTAAGACAACTCCCGAAAAAGCGACAAGGTTGACTCCACTCGTTTTTCCGTTGTCGGCATTTCCACAACAATATTGAGGCGATCCGGCCCGCTCAGTTTGTAATTTCGCCTGGTCTGGATGAGCGTGATGATTTTCATCGGGTCTACTGGCGGTTGCGGTACAAATTGCACTTTGAGGCTTTCCGGGCTTGCGTCAATTTTGACGATACCCAGCGGCTTGGCGAGAATCCGCAGACGATGGGTATCGAGCAGGGCGCGGGCCGGCGGCGGCAAAAGGCCAAAACGATCCACCAGTTCTTCGTGCATGGCGTCCAATTGTTCCGTGGAGTCACAATTAGCCAAGCGTTTGTAGATGGTCAGGCGCTCGTTGATGTCGCCGCAGTAATCGTTGGGTAGCAATGCCGGCGTGTGCAGGTTGATTTCGGTCGTGACGCCAAGCGGTGCCTCCATGTCCGGTTCGCGCCCTTCCTTGAGGGCCTTGACGGTGTTTTCCAGCATCGCCGCATACAGCGTGAAGCCGATCTCCTGCATTTCGCCGCTTTGTGAATCGCCGAGAATTTCCCCCGCGCCGCGAATTTCCAGATCGTGCATGGCGAGGTAAAAGCCCGCCCCCAGGTCTTCCATCATCTGGATGGCTTCCAGGCGTTTTTTTGCTTGCGCTGTGAGGGCTTCGGTTTCGGGCGTGAGCAGATACGCATACGCCTGGTGATGTGAACGTCCGACCCGCCCGCGCAACTGGTGCAATTGGGCCAGCCCGAACTTGTCGGCACGGTGCATGATGATGGTGTTGGCGCTGGGGATGTCGATGCCGGTTTCGATGATCGTCGAGCACACCAGCAAGTTGAAGCGTTGCTGGTAGAAGTCGCGCATCACGTGTTCCAACTCGCGTTCGCGCAGCTGTCCATGGGCAACCCCGATACGCGCTTCGGGCAGCAGGGCGGCAAGCCGTTCACGCATGTTTTCGATGGTGTCCACTTCGTTGTGCAGAAAGTACACCTGCCCGCCACGTTTCAACTCGCGCAGCACCGCTTCGCGCACGATGCCGTCCGAATAGGCGTGCACGAAAGTCTTGATCGACAGGCGTTTTTGTGGCGCGGTGGCGATCACCGAAAAATCGCGCAAGCCTTCCAGCGACATCGACAGGGTGCGGGGAATCGGCGTGGCGGTCAGGGTTAGCACATCCACTTCGGCGCGCAGGGCTTTCAGGCGTTCCTTCTGGCGTACCCCGAAGCGGTGTTCTTCATCAATGATCACCAGCCCCAGGTTCTTGAATTTGATATCCGGCTGGATCAGCTTGTGGGTGCCGATGACGATGTCGATTCGCCCATCCGCCAGCCCTTTCAGGGCTTCGGTGGTTTCCTTGGCGGAGCGGAAGCGCGACAGTTCGGCGATTTTTACCGGCCAGTCGGCGAAGCGGTCGGAGAAGTTGAGGAAATGCTGTTCGGCGAGTAGCGTCGTGGGTACCAGTATGGCCACCTGTTTGCCGTCGGCGACTGCAACGAATGCGGCGCGCAACGCTACTTCAGTCTTGCCGAACCCCACGTCGCCGCAAATCAGGCGATCCATCGGGCGACCCGAAGTCATGTCGCCGATTACTGCCTGGATGGCTGCCGCCTGGTCGGGTGTCTCCTCAAAATCGAAACTGGCTGCGAAGGCTTCGTAGTCGTGGGGTTTGAGGTTGAATACGTGGCCCTGGCGGGTGGCGCGCTGGGCATACAAATTGAGTAGCTCGGCGGCGGTATCGCGTACCTGTTTGAGGGCTTTCTTTTTGGCCTTTTCCCATTGTCCGCTGCCGAGACGGTGCAGCGGCGCGGTTTCCGGCGCAGCACCGCTGTAACGGCTGATCAGGTGAAGCTGTGAAACCGGTACATAGAGTTTGTCGCTGCCGGCATATTCGAGGTGCAAGAATTCGGTTTCACCCTCGCCGAGATCGAGACTGACCAACCCCAGATAACGTCCGATACCGTGCTGCTCGTGAACCACCGGGTCGCCCACCTTGACCTCGGAAAGGTCGCGCAACAGGTTTTCTGAACTGGCTTTCTTTGTTGCTTCGCGGCGGCGCGTCTGGCGCACCTGGCTGGCGTAAAGCTCGCTTTCAGTGACGATGGCGATGGACGGCGGCAGCACGAATCCGTTGCTTAGCGGGGCGACGCCCAGCATGAAGCTGTCCTGTGCTTCCAGGAAATCCGTCCAGGTTTCGCAGGGCGTGGGTTTCAGTCCGTTTTCCGCCAGGAATTGCGCCATGGTTTCGCGGCGTCCCAGGCTTTCCGCTACCAGCAGGGTACGTCCCGAAAATGCCCCCACATAGTCGGCCAGCTTTTCCAACGGATTGTCGGCGCGCCGGTCTACCTGGATCGACGGTAATGGCGATGATTGCAGAATAGATGCCGACGAACTGGGGTCGGCTGCGCCAAGATCAATTCGAGGGAAAAGTTTGAGTGCCCCGAAAAACCGGTCTTCCGGCAAAAACATCTCGGTTGGCGGCAGTAACGGCCTGTCCTTGTCGCCGGCGAGCAGGCGGTAGCGCGATTGAGTGTCGCGCCAGAATCCTTGCACGGCTTCCTCGACATTCTGATGCAGGCACAGGGTTGCGCCGGGAGGGAGATAATCGAACAGCGTAGCGGTTTGGTCAAAAAACAGCGGCAGGTAATATTCCACGCCGGCGGGCGCCAAACCCTGGCTGATGTCCTTGTATATCCTGCTTTTCGAGGGGTCTCCCTCGAATTTTTCACGGAAATTGCTGCGGAAAGTATTCCGTCCGGTCTCATCGAGTGGGAATTCGCGCGCCGGCAGCAAGCGGATTTCCTTGACCGGGTAGATGCTGCGCTGGGTATCCACGTCGAAAGTACGGATGGTTTCGATTTCATCATCGAACAAGTCCAGCCGGAAGGGCAAAGGGCTGCCCATCGGAAACAGGTCGATCAAGCCCCCCCGCACGGAAAACTCACCCGGCGACAGTACTTGATTGACGTGGGTGTAGCCCGCTAACGCGAGTTGACCACGCAAGGCATCTGCATCGAGTTTTTCCCCCTGTTTGAGGAAAAAGGTATGAGCCGCCAGAAAGGCCTGCGGCGGGAGGCGATATAAAGCAGTGGTGGCCGGTGCGAGCAGAATGTCGCAGGCGTTTCGGGTGACTTGATAAAGTGTTGCAAGACGTTCCGACACCAGATCCTGATGCGGGGAAAACTGGTCATAGGGGAGCGTTTCCCAATCCGGCAGCAAGTGGACGCCCAGCGAAGGGGCGAAATAACGGATTTCTTCCAGTAGCCGCTGGGCATCGTGGGCTTGTGCGGTGAGGACGACCAACGGCTTGGCCTGCTCGGCGATTTCCGACAAAAACAAGGCGTCGCCGGAACCGAAAGGGGCGGAGAAGGTTTGGCGTTTCCCTAGTGTGGGAAGCTGTAGGCGAGGCAGCATGAATATTGCGAAAAGCGCGCATTATAAAGGATTTCAGTGGGGGCCAACACTGTGTGTTTATTCCTGCCGAGCGGCGTTTTTCGTGTTCCGGCAGCAGCCTGACATGCTATTGTAAAAGAAGCACGACATCATCTAAGCTTAACAATCACAACAAGGCCGGAGCACTTCATCATGCCGCTGTGCGATACCCCCAAGCTGACGCAATTGCTTGCGCCGATCTTCGAGAAACACGGACGCGATCCCACCAAGGTTCTGCAAATCCTGCGCGAGGTGCAGGAATCCACCCACTGCATCTGCAATGACGCCATCGACAAAATCGCCGAGCATCTCGACGTGCCGCGTGTGCGGGTGGCTGGGGTGGCGGGTTTTTATTCATTTCTTTCGGAAGGCCGGGCCTGCGGTGAATACCGCTTGCTGTTTTCCGACAACATTACTGACCGGATGCTCGGCAAGCAGGAATTGATGGCGTATTTCTGCAAGAAGATGTGGATCGAGCCGGGCAAACTCTCCGAGGACGGTTTGCTGCTGGTCGATAGCACCTCCTGTACCGGAATGTGCGACCAGGGGCCGGCAGCCTTGATTAACGGCTTGCCTTTGACCAATCTCGATGAAAACTGCCTGGACTTGATGTGCGAGTTGATCCGCGATCACAAGCCCGTGGCGGAATGGCCGGCGATGTTGTTCGAAATCAAGGACAACATCCTGCGCAAGGATGTGTTGCTCGGCGACGAGTTTGAACCCGGCGCAGGCATCAAGGCGACCTTGGCGCGTGGCGCGCGCGCGACCTGGACGGAGATGGATAAGTCCAATCTGCGCGGACGCGGCGGGGCAGGATTCAAGACAGCCTCCAAATGGTCGTTCTGCCATGCCGCGATTGCCGAAGAAGAAGGGCATGTGGTGTGCGATATCGGCGAACGCGCCAACCGCGTCATCGTATGTAACGCCGACGAGGGGGAGCCGGGCACCTTCAAGGATCGGGTGCTGCCCAACAGTTATGCCGACCTGGTGTTCGAGGGCATGACCGTGGGCGCACGAGTGGTTGGGGCGCGGCGCGGCTTTCTCTATCTGCGCGGCGAATACCGCTACATGCTCGACAAGCTCGAAGCTGTGCTGCAACGGCGGCGTGAGCAAGGCTTGCTGGGTACGGCCATTTGCGGCGTGGAGGGCTTCGATTTCGATATCGAAATCCATCTCGGCGCGGGGGCATACATTTGTGGCGAAGAATCCGCCCTGATCGAATCGCTGGAAGGCAAACGTGGGCGTCCGCGTAACCGTCCGCCGTTCCCGGTGACGCATGGTTACCTGGGCCAGCCGACGGTGGTCGATAATGTTGAGACTTTTGCCTGCGCGGCAAAAATCGCCCTCAACGGCGGCGACTGGTTTGCTGCGATGGGTACGCCACAATCCACCGGCACCAAATTGTTGAGCATCTCCGGCGATTGCGAACGGCGCGGCATATACGAATACCGGTTCGGTACGACCATCCGCGAAATCCTCAAGGACTGCGGTGCCGAGGATGCCTATGCGGTGCAGGTGAGCGGGCCGTCCGGCACCACCATTTCCTGGAAGGAGTTCGACCGCAAGATCGCTTTCGAGGACTTGGGGACGGCGGGCGCCTTCATGATCTTCAACCGCAGCCGCGACGTATTCCAGATGGCGCGTAATTTCAGCCACTTCTTCGCTCATGAAAGTTGCGGGTTCTGCACCCCGTGCCGGGTTGGCACGACGCTGATGAAGCGCATCATGGACAAGATCGACGGCGGTCACGGCACGGCGTCCGACCTTGAGGAAATGAAGAATCTTGGACACTTGATGAAAACCATGAGCCATTGCGGCCTGGGTACGTCGGCGGCGAATCCGGTGCTGGATACGCTTAACAAGTTCCCCGATGCCTACGAGCGCAAGTTGAAGGCGCTGGCTTTCGAGCCGGCCTTCGACCTGGACGGGGCATTGTCGGTAGCGCGTCGTATTACCGGGCGGGACGACAGCGAAGCGCACTTGAGGGCGGAATCATGAGTAAAACCATTAAAATCGACGGCCAAACCATTCCTTTCGAGGATGGCCAGACCATCATGGATGCGGCCATGGCGGCGGGGGTGTATATCCCTCACCTGTGCCACAATCCCGAGTTCACGCCGCATGGCAGTTGCAAGCTGTGCACGGTAACCGTCAACGGGCGCAACGTGGCGTCCTGCACGATGCCGGCGGTGGAAGGCCAGGAAATCCTCAGCGAAACCGAGGAACTCAATGCCAAGCGGCGTTCGCTGACCCAGATGCTGTTCGTCGAGGGCAACCATTTCTGCCCGTTCTGCGAGAAAAGCGGCAACTGTAACTTGCAGGCGCTGGGCTATCACCTCGGCATGATGAGCCCGCATTACAACCACTTCTACCCGGCGCGCGAGGTCGATGCCTCGCATCCCGATGTATTGCTCGACCGCAACCGCTGCATCCTTTGCGAACTGTGTGTGCGCGCCAGCCGCGATGTGGACGGCAAGGAGGTTTTCGGCCTGTCGGGACGGGGTATCGACTGCAAGCTGGTGGTGAATTCATCGAGCGGACGCTTGGGCGACAGCAATCTGGCGTTGGCCGACAAGGCGGTGAACGTGTGCCCGACCGGCGCGCTGCTCGCCAAGCGGCAAGGCTTCAGCGTTCCCATCGGCGAGCGGATTTTCGACCATAAGGACATCGGCACCGTGCAGCTCGAACAGTCACAAGGGGAGGGCGGTCATGACTGACAAGAAAAAAATCCGCGTGGCGACCTGCTCGCTGGCCGGCTGTTTCGGCTGCCACATGTCGTTTCTCGATATTGACGAAAAAATTCTCGATCTGCTCGAACTGATCGAATTCGACCGTACTCCGCTGACCGACATCAAGCATTGCGGCCCGTGCGACGTGGGTTTGATCGAGGGCGGCGTGTGCAACGCCGAGAACGTTCATGTGCTCAAGGAATTCCGCAAGAACTGCAAGGTGCTGGTGGCGGTTGGTTCGTGCGCCATCACCGGCGGGATTCCGGCGATGCGCAACAACATCGGCCTGTGGGAATGTTTTCAGGAGGTCTACCAGTTCGAAGGGGGGCTGGAAGGCGGGCAGGTGCCCAATGACCCCGAGTTGCCCTTGCCCTTCGACAAGGTGCACCCGCTCTACGAAGTGGTGAAGGTCGATTATTCGCTGCCGGGCTGTCCGCCGTCCGCCGACGCGATCTGGAAATTCCTCACCGACCTGCTGGCCGGGCGCGAGCCCAAGCTGGAATACGAGATGCTGCATTACGATTAGAGGCTGACATGACTTTTGCACTGGAAACCGCTGAAAACCCTGAAAATCTCAAGCGAGTGGTGATTGAGCCGGTATCGCGCGTCGAAGGCCACGGCAAGGTGACGCTATTGCTGGACGACAATAATCGCGTTCATCAGGCGCGCTTTCACATCGTCGAATTCCGTGGCTTTGAAAAATTTATCCAGGGGCGTCCCTACTGGGAAGTCCCGGTGATGGTGCAGCGCCTCTGCGGCATCTGCCCGGTGAGCCACCATTTGGCCGCGTCCAAGGCGATGGACATGATCGTCGGGGCCAAGCTCACCCCGACCGCCGAAAAATTGCGGCGCTTGATGCACTTCGGCCAGATACTCCAATCCCACGCCCTGCACTTTTTCCATTTGGCTTCGCCCGATCTGCTGTTCGGTTTCGACAGCGACGTTGCCCAGCGCAATATCGTCGGGGTGATCGCGGCTTACCCGGAAATCGCCAAGAAAGGTGTGCTGCTGCGCAAATACGGCCAGGAAATCATCCGTTTGACGGCGGGCAAGCGTGTCCATGGCACCGGCGCGATACCCGGCGGGGTCAACAAGAATTTGTCGCGAGCCGAGCGCAATACCCTGCTTGCCGAGATCGACCAGATGATTGCGTGGAGCCGCGATGCGGTGGAACTCATCAAGAAGGTCTATACCGAACGTCCGGATTTCCATAACGGTTTCGGTTATTACCGCTCCAGTTTTATGAGCCTTGCCCGCGCCGACGGTGCGATGGATTTGTACCACGGCGGCCTGCGCGCCCGCGACGAACATGGTCAGACGATTTTTGACCATGTCGATTACGGCCATTACTGGGATTATTTGCACGAAGAAGTGCGCCCCTGGTCATACATGAAGTTCCCCTTCATTCGCTCGCGTGGCCGCGAGGAGGGCTGGTACCGGGTCGGGCCGCTGGCGCGCGTGAACAATTGCGATTTCATCCCCACCCCGCTGGCGGAAGCCGAACGCATCGCCTTCAAGGAATTCGGCGGCGGCAGCGCGACCCATGCGACCCTGGCCTATCACTGGACACGTATGATCGAAATGCTCCATGCCGCCGAAGGCATACGTGAGCTGCTGCTCGACAACGACCTTTCCGGCACCGATCTGGTCGCCAAGGGCGAGCGCCAGTTGCGTGGCGTGGGTGTGATCGAGGCGCCGCGCGGTACCTTGATCCACCACTACCGTATCAACGAGGACGAGCAGATCGTCCGCGCCAACCTGATTGTCTCGACTACCCACAACAATCACGCGATGAACGAGGCGGTGCGCCAGGTGGCGCTGCAATATCTGGACGGCAAGGAACTTACCGAAGGGCTGCTTAACCATATCGAAGTCGCCATCCGCGCTTTTGATCCCTGTTTGTCGTGCGCCACACACGCGCTCGGCAAGATGCCGCTGGAAGTCGAACTGCTCGATGCCGAAGGTGCGCTGGTTGACCGCCAGATACGTAACAGCGCCGGGCAGTGCGGGATTTGACTGCACCGCTGCTGATTTTCGGTTACGGCAATCCCAGCCGGGGCGATGACGCCATCGCCCCGCAGTTATTGCAGCGCCTGGAAGCGCTGCAATTACCGAATGTCGAACTCGTCACCGATTTCCAGTTGCAGGTCGAACACGCACTCGATCTGGTGGGGCGTGAGCTGGTTCTGTTCATCGATGCCAGCGTCGCCGCTCCTGCCCCCTATCATTTTGGCAGCCTCAGTCCACAGCAGGACACCAGCTACACTTCCCACGAAATGAGCCCGGCGGCGGTGCTGCATGTCTATCGGGAAATCAATCATCGCCAGCCGCCCCCGTGTTTTCTGCTTGGTGTACGTGGGGAATTTTTCGACCTTGGCGCGCCGTTGAGTGAAGAGGCGGAACAAAATGCGGATGCCGCCTTCAGCCTTTTGCAGGCATTGTGTGCAAATCCGACCCTTGCTGAATGGGAAAGCAGATTGTCATGAACAATTTGGGGAAATGGGTGGCGGCAGCGCTGGTTGCGGCGACATCCAACGGGGTAGCTTACGCCGATAGCCGTTCGGAGAGCCTTGCGAGCAATAAGGCGGTAGAGCATGGCGCCTACAAATTGACCACCTCGCTATACCGCACCGGTGACGGCTATCTCGGTGGCGACATCAACTTGCGCGCAGGCCTTGGCCCTCATGTGGTGTGGGCGGGGTTTTACCGGAGTGAAACCGGTTACGAACAGGGGCGGGCAGGTTATGAAAATACCCTCTCCCTGCCCTTCGGCAAGCTGGTTTCATCGCTGCAATTGGCCACACGGGGTTTTGCCGGGATTTCAGAGACGGCGGAAATCGGTGGAGATCATTATGTATTGCTCGGCTTGTCGCGCACCAACTTGCGGGATTACTACAATCTCACCTTTGATCCCAATGATTCCGTGCTTTACGGCGTCGGGTCGCATACCCTGATTCCGAAAACTCAGGTCTATCTCTTCAGCGTCAAGGACAACCGTCTCGACACCGGGCAGCGCGTCACCCATCTGGTGTTGCGTTGGCAGCCCACCGACGCAGCGCGCTGGACGCTCGATTTAACCCAAAAAAGTGGACAGGGCGAGGAGGATGAAAAGGTCAGCGCCACCGGCGTGACGCTGGGCTACGATTTCGAGCGCTATTTCGTCCGCCTGGCCTACGATCCCAAGGTCAACTTCACCGCCCAAAACATGGGGCGGATATCTCTGGGAATGCGCTTTTAGCGGCTTTTACCCCGCCCACCCAAAGGTGAGCGAGGCGAAGGCTCCCTATGCGCGTTTTACGTCAAAGCCCGAATCCCTGCACCTTCCCGTCCGGATAACGCAAGTAGAGACTATTTCCGTCCTGCCAGAAATTATCGTCGGCATGACCGGCGGGCGGTAGGGTCAGCTTGATGCTGGGTGTTAGCCGGAAACTCTTGCCTTGGAGAGCGACCAATACCGTTCCATCGGATTGATTGGCGACGGCGGCCTTGGGATCGAATTTCTGAGCGGCGAGAACCAGAGCGTTCAAGTCGCCTGCGGCGGCGAAAAGACTCTGCACTCCGCCGTCGCGGTCACGGAAGGCCAAGCCGCTCGGGCCGCTGAACAGAATTGTTGGGCTGTTTTTGACCGATGTCGAGGTGACTTCACTGGCGGGGAGAACCGCATAATCCGTTCCTCCCATCCGAATGCGGATCACTCCTTCGGCCTGGAGCTGGATCGAGCCGCCTGCGTCAAAACTTTTTACCGCCTTATCGAGGTCGGCAAAATAGCCAAGGCTGCCGGCAAGGGTGATTTGAATGCCCTGAGCGGCCAGATTGAAAGCCCCGGCAGCCGTTGATGCAGCATTGGCTGCGGCGAAACGGTTTAAGCGGGCGCGGTTACGGCTGGCTTTCGCGACGGGGCTGGTCATGGTTACCACTGCGCTGCCCAGCGGCACGAAACGATAAGTCTTGCCGGCCAAGGTGTAGGTGGCAACTCCCAGACTTTCATCAAAAGTCAGATTGCCGGATGCACCGAATAACTTGTCCAACTCGACCCTGATGATGGAAAGCAAGCCTGCGCCCTGTAGTCGGGGAATGTTGCCGTTGAGGTTCGGCACCTTGGCGTCCTTCGCCAGATAGCTAAGAGGCAGCGGGTCGCCGGCGATTTTCTGGTCGCCTTTCAAGGAACCCAGGCGAATTTGGCGCAAATCGCCCTTGCGGCTGAACGAGGCGGTTTCACCGCCATAAACTTTGCCAACCTCGGCAAAACTGTTGCGTTTTCCGGTGGCACCACCGCCAACTTGCTTCACGTCAGCGCTGCCTTCCTTGATCCAGGCTTCATAGACATCTTCCTCGGTTGGAGTGGTCAGCTTGGTCTTGCGCTGGTCGGACTGGATTTCAATCCTGGTGTCTTTACTCCCGCTTAATGCGGTGAACCCGCCATTTTGTGACTTCGTGCTGGGGTCGTTGACCGGCAGCAGCGAATCGCTATCGTCGAAAGATACGCCGGTATTGCCCCGCATCAAACGCAACAAGGTGCTGCGTTTACCTTCCGGCGTGTAATAGGCGACCGTCTCCAATTCACAATCTTCCTGCGGCTGGATACGCAAATTGGCGGTTCCCGAGCCGTTGTCCACGTCGGCATTGACGCCGCCCTTGAGTTTGAACAATACGTTTTCCGGCGAGGCGTCCTGAATCACCAGAGGGGCCGAGGTGTCCTTGTCCAGTTCAACTTCACCATCCTTGAGCACCAACTCCCCGGACGGATCTTCAAACATTTCGTCCAGACTAGCCAGGTCGGTTTCGGTAATGTTGACGGCCTGGAAGGAATAAACCTGGTCGCCGATTGTTAATTGGACAGTTGCCGCATTGCCGTAGGCGTCGGGTGTCAGCAATAACAATTTGATCCAGGCGCCATTGACGGCGATGTCCGGGGCATTGGTGTAATCGTTGTCGTCCAGAGAATATTCCCCTCCCACAACGGAAATCTCGGCGGGGGCATCCAAACCACTTACCTCGAAATAGGCGGATTCGATCCAGGAACCCGGGAGCGCGTCATAAACCGTCTCAAACGCCAGAGCCGGGTCGTCAAACACGTCCGGCAGATCCCAATAATCAAGGTCTTCTTCGTCCCAGTACAGCCACCAGTCATCTGCCTCTTCGTCCCGCTTGACCGGTTTACTTGCTTTCTTGAATTTGACTTTGACCTTGATTTGCTGGCTTTTGGCAGCGTTAGTCAAAACCTGTGCAGACAGTCCGGGTGTCGATGTCGCACCCAGCGCTATGGCGAGCGCCAGGCAGATTGCGGTTTTTCGCGGGGAAAATCGGATCATGAGGTGAAGTGCTCCAGATATTCGAGAGGCCTGAGCTGAATTACAAGGAAACCACTTGTCCCGTTACCCCCGCGCTGTCCGGCCCCATCAGGTAGAGATAGGCGGGCATCAGGTCGGCAGGTGTGGGCAATTTGGAACGGTCTTCCGCCGGATGCGTAAATGCCCGTTGCGGCGACTGAACCGGGCCGGGAATCAGGGTGTTGAAACGCAGATTGGGGTGGATGTCGAGTTCCAGCGCCCACATTTTTGCCTGCATTTCCAGTCCCGCCTTGGATACCGCGAAGCCGCCCCAGAACGGCGCCGGAGTATGACCGTGGGTTTCCGAAGTCATGATGACTGAAGCGTCGGGGGAGGCCAGCAGCAACGGCAGGCAGGCGCGCGTCAGGGCGAAAGGGGCGACGAGATTGATGCGCAGGAAATACAGCCATTGGTCCAGCGTCTGATCGGTGAGCGGCTGCGGGCGTCCGCCGCGCGCCGCGTTGTGCAGGATGCCGTCGAGGCGTCCGAGTTGCTCGGCGATACCGTTGGCCAACGCGGCGAAGTCATTATCCGTGGCTTTTTCCAGGTCGAGCGGAAATATGGCCGGCTGGGGATGACCCGCAGCTTCGATTTCGTCGTAAACCTTTTCCAGCTTGCGGGTTGATTTTCCGTGCAGAATCACGGTTGCGCCATATGCGGCAAAGGTCAGTGCGGCAATTTTGCCAATACCCTGGCCCGCACCCGTCACCAGAATGACGCGGTCTTTGAGCAGGGCGGGTGGAGCCTGGTAGTTTTTCATGTATCGGACGTGGAAAATTTTCTGGTCAATCGGGTGGAATTAACCGCGCAATCATTCGCGACCATCCCCGAATAAGGTTGATAAAACAAGTAATTTGAGGGCGCTATGGTAGCACGGATTGGCTTGTCTCCAGCCCCGATTGCCGGAAACCTTCCCCGTTGGATGACGGCAGAGTAGAGTTGCGGCAGTGATGTTTTCAAGCTTTGGGATAACAACGAAATGACTTTTTACGGATTACTGGCGGTTGGGGCCGGTGCAGCGGTGGGCGCGTGGTTGCGTTGGTGGTTCGGGGTGTTGTGGAACCCCGTGTTTCCGACCCTGCCGCTGGGAACTCTGGCGGCGAATCTGGTCGGCGGATATTTGATGGGGATGGCGATGGCGGTGTTTGCCGAACATCCCGGCTTGCCGCCGGAAGCCCGGCTGTTGTTGGCAACCGGTTTCCTCGGCGGATTAACGACCTTTTCGACGTTTTCGGCGGAAACCGTCACGCTCCTGCTGCGCGCCCAATATCTGTGGGGGGCGGCGATCATTTCAGCGCACCTGCTGGGGTCGCTGGCCATGACGATATTCGGTATCTGGACGGTAAAACTACTCAAGGGATAAAACCATGCAAGGGATAAGTCTGAAAGTATTCGTGGCGGAAAACCAGCGCCGCGATGGCAAAATGCTCTACGAATGGCTGCTCGAAAAAGCCCGTGGCATGGGCATCAACGGTGGAACGGCATTACGCGCCGTAGCGGGGTTCGGACGCCATGGGCGGCTTCATGAGGAGACGTTTTTCGAACTCTCCGGGGAATTGCCGGTGGAGGTTGAGTTTCTTCTCGATGAAGCCCAGGCCGGCCAATTCCTGGCGATGCTCGCTGTAAATCAACTCAAGCTGTTTTACGTCAAAATACCCGCCGAATATGGTGTGACGGGCTGATCTCCGGCATTACGAAGTAATTTTGATGGCGCCGGTAGTGATCGAGTCTTCCGGCATGATGACTTCAATATGTTCCCGGTTCACGTCCATAAACATTGCCGAGGCGATTTTGCGTCCGTCGAAATCCCAGACCTCGGCATCGGTCAGGGCGAAAAACGCCTTGCTTTCTTCAAGGTAATCGGTCAACCGCGCTCCCGGAATAAGGTCGATGTTCCCGATGATGCGGTAATGCCCGGTCAGCAACACAATCCTCTTGCAACTCTCCTTGTTCATGATGTTTCCTCCTGATGGTATATCCACGAATTGAGTGTATCACGCGCCCTATCGATGACCTCCGACGCGGTCAAACCGAGCGGCCCCTTGCCGTGCGTAACCAGCGCATCGGCGGCGGCCCCGTGCAGATAAACGCCCAGCAACAGAGCTTGTTCCGCAGGGACACGCTGGGCGATGAGGGCCGCGACTATCCCGCACAACGCATCCCCCATCCCGGCGCTGCTCATGCCGGGATTGCCGGTGGGATTGACGAACCAGCGTCCGTCCGGCGTGGCGACGATGCTCCCGGCCCCTTTCAACACGACCAGACTATTGAATCGCTCAGCCAGGCGTTGCGCCGCGCCGACTCTATCCTGCTGCACATCATGGCTGTCCGTTCCCAGCAAACGACCCGCTTCGGCAGGATGGGGGGTGAGCAGGGTGGGGGCGGCGCGTTGCCGTAACCGGTTCTGTAGTTCGCTCCCCACGGCCAGCAGATTCAATGCGTCGGCATCCAGAATCAACGGGGTTTGCGAGTCCTGCGCCCAATCCAGACACTCCAGCGCCGCAGCGGATTGTCCGAGTCCGGGGCCGACCACCAGACAACTCAGCTTTTCCTTGTCGCGCAACTGTTCCGCTGTACAAATCATCAATTCCGGCTGTACCGGGTCGTAGGGTAGCCCCCCGCCCAGCGCACCTACATGAACCAGCCCCGCCCCGCACTTGAGCGCAGCCCGCCCCGCGAGGATTGCCGCACCGCTCATCGAAACCGCGCCGCCAAGTATACCCACGCTGCCCCCCAAACCTTTGTGGCTGTTGTGTGGGCGGCGGGGCAGGGCAGTCGCAATACTTTGGTCGAGCAGCCTTCCCTTCGGCGCGAGCAATGATTCGACATCCAGCCCCAGGTCGGCAACGTGTATTTCGCCGCAATAATCCGACCCGTTGGCGGTAAGAAGGCCAGGCTTGTTGGCGATGAAGCTCAGGGTGTGGGTAGCCCGAACCGCTGCACCAAACACCTGGCCGGTGTCGGCATCCAGACCGCTTGGCACATCCAGCGCGAGGGTCGGTAGTTTGAGATGGTTGATGTGCCGCACCAGTTCCAGAAAACGTCCGCTCAAGTTGCGCGCCAACCCGATACCAAACAACCCATCGATGACGAAATCCCAGCGTCCGGCGGCGGGAATCTCGACCAATGCGCTGCCCCCGGCGGCACACCAGGCGCTCCAGGCCGCCGCCGCATCGACTGGCAATGTGGCGGCATTGCCGGCAAATACCAGCGTCACGTCGTACCACCAGGATTTGAGGTGACGCGCCGCGACAAACGCATCGCCGCCGTTATTGCCGGGGCCGGCAACAATCAGGATACGTTTACCGTCACCGATCAAATCACGCGTTAGTTCAGCGGCAGCCAGCCCGGCGCGCTCCATCAGGCCGGGCTGGCAGGGCGGAATGGTGCGGATAACCGATTCCTCGATCTTGCGGATGTCGGCGCTCAAGTAAAGTGGGGGGAAACGGGGCTTATCCATAGGCCGGATCATGCGCCAAAGGGTGGGTTCGGACAATACCGCCGATGCCGCCCGCCGCGTTTGAATAGCATCGGTGGCTGGTTGCACTGCCGCCAAGTTAAGCGTGTCAGCCGGCCTTTGCCTGGGAGCGCCGGCGTCTCGCCGGCCTGCCGGCAGGATGCCGGCGCTCCCGCCTGCGAACGCTTAACGGCGCATTGGGGGCGGAATATTGTTGCGCCATCCTTATTGCACACGCGATTGCCGAGCAGGGATAATTCCGCTTCATCCATAGTCCTGCGAGCCGCTCATGAACAAACGCAGTCATTCGCTCAGCATCACCTCCCATAAAGCCGGGCCTCAGTTGGGCAAGGCGCAGAAATCCTTCAACAACCTGCTCAAGCAAATCGACACGATACGTGCGCAGATACACGCCTGGGAGGAAATCGTCCCGGCCTATCAGGCCAAATATACCGATGAACTGATACCCCAGATCGAATCCTGCCGGGAGAAACAAATCGAGATTGTCCACGCGCTAGACAAGTTGGAAGGCGCGAAGGGATTGAGTAAATCCGAGCGGCGTTTTGCCGCCGACCTGATCCGGGATTTGGCGGAAGCCTTGCTGGCACAGGATGATTACCCGGAACTGAAGCCGATTTACAAAAAATATCACGGCATGGATTACGACGAGGTGGAAGAGGCCACATTCTTCCAACTCAAGGCGATGTTTGAGGAATCTGCGGGGATTGATCTGGGCGATGACCTGGATATGCGCTCCCCCGATGAGGTGCTGCGCCGCGCCCAGGAAAAATTCGAGGAAAAACAGGCGCAGGAAGAAGCCAAGCCAAAACGCAAAAAAACCGCGAAGCAAATCGCCCGTGAAGAAAAACTGGAAGCCGAGGAAAAACAAGTCCAGCTATCACTGCGCGAGGTATACCGCAAACTCGCCAGCGCCCTCCATCCCGACCGCGAAACCGACCCGCAGGAACGTGAACGCAAGACCGCCCTGATGCAGCGCGCCAATCAAGCCTACGAAAAAAACGACCTGTTGCAACTGCTGGAATTACAACTGGAGCTGGAGCACATTGACCGGAACGCCATCGCCAACATCGACGAAAAACGCCTCGCCCACTACAACCGGATGTTGAAGGAACAGGTTAGCGAGCTACAGATTCAACTCCTCCACGCCGAAGACGAATTTCGCATCCGTTTCGACATCGATCCCTTTATTCGAATCCGGCCCGCCACGGTAATCCGCGACCTCGCCGTCGAAATCGTACAGATCGAGCAAGCCGTGCGAGACTTGAAAAAAGACCTCGCGGCCTTGCAGGACATAAAAAGCACCAAGGTTTGGCTCAAGCAAGTTCGGACGCAGTCCAGGGAAGAAGATTTTGATGATTTTCTGTTTTGAAATCGTTGCGTGTAATTGGCGCAGGGCATCACGGGGGGGGGGGGCAGAGAACGCGGCGAGGCAAGGTATAACGCCGCAAGATCGCGAAGCCTTACCCCGGCTCCCGTTCCAGCCGTCCCAGCAGCGCCACCATTTCCCGCACGATGCGGCGGTGTTCGCCGTTGAGCGCGGCGAATTCGCGGCATAACGCCAAATCGACTTCGGCGTAGGTTGCGGCGGACTGTTCCAGCGCACTGCCGGTTTCCACCTCGCCGACGCCGAACAGCAGCCATTCCGGCGACACCCGCAGCCAGCGCGCCAGCACCAGCAGCTTGTCGTGGCTGGGCAGCGACTCGCCGAATAGCCACTTGCCCACCGCCCACACGCTCACCGCCTTGCCGCCGTAACGCTGGTTGAATTCCCGCGCCACCCAGGTCGAGCCGATCTTTTCCCCCGGTTTCAGGCGCGCCAGTGCGGATTGCAAGCGCCTGCCGAAAGCGGCGCGTTCGATAAGTGATTCCATGGAGGGGAACTATCCAGAAAACCAATAAGTTATCGGTTGATCTATTTTTCAACCGAAAGTAGAATCGAGCGGTTGTAATTTGGCTAATCGCCCTGCCGGGCCGGGAGAAATCATGAAAAAAGTGCTGTGGGGAATGCTTGCCGTCCTGATCGCGCTGAACGCGCCGATCACCGTCGCCGCAACGGCGGATACCGCTGTGCCGCCTGTGCTGACCTACCTCGGCAACAAGGAATGGAAATACCAGTTACCCGCCAACACGGTGTTGCTTTCGGTGGTGTTCAAGGCGGAAGCGGCGCGGGTGAAGACTTCGATGAAGAGTAATTTTTATATTGCGGGCGGTGCGGTTTTTATTCGCGGCCCGGTGGTGCGTTTCGATGATACCGGTTGCGCACCCGTTGATCTCGAGGGTGCAAGTATCGGGACGACAGCCAATTCTTCGCTTGATGAAAAAAATCCATTCTGGCCAGGCAGTGTATGCCGCCTTTTTGCACCAAACGCCAGCGGGAAAAATGCCGTCGAAGGGCTTTACATTCCCACCCCGGCCAGCGACAAGATCAAGGCACCCTGGGCGCAAAGCCTTACGGTGGTTTATTACACGGTCGGCGAAAACGAAGTCAAACTGTTCAAAGCCGATGCCAACGGCACCACCAGCGACAAACCGGCCCCGGCGCTGGCCGATACCGGGATACGGTACGACAAAGAATTGGGAGTGGATAGTGTGTCCAACATGATGCTTTTGGGAATGTTTTTCCAGCGCGCGCCGGGGTGGAAGGTCTGTGGAAGCAGGGATTGGAAGACTACGGTGGAAGATGCGCCGGGCGGTCTGTGCCGCGACGACGTAGCGGGAATTTCGACGCCTGAAAATCCTCACACGGTGGAAGTGTGGGGGGGGTGAGTGGCCCGTATGGTGGTATATGGGCGAAGAATGTAACGCTGGCTTATGCGGGCGAGGACGGCGAGGTGCGGATCATGAAGGCTGATTTGCCGTTCACGGAGCCGGTGGCGGTGCCGATGTGCATCACAGATATCATCAGGACGCCAACAGGGCTCAAGGAAGTACAGATTCTGAATCCGGAGTACGTCGGCCCATTGCCGGTTGGGGTGGCCGACCCGTGCGCAACAAAATAGCAAGAACCGTGTAGCCTGGATGGAGCGATAGCGGAATCCAGGGCTGCCGGTAGGCGGGTGTGGTTATTGAAAATGCCGCCACCGCCTGCGCCCTCGCGGGCGCTCGCGGATTTTGATGCGCAATATCCACGCGACCAATGCCAATTTAACCTTTTCCGGGGATGACATGATGGGAACGGAAGCCAACAACGCATCAATTACCCCCTTTCATTTCGGCGTCGCTTTCATCGGCTTTGGGGTCGGTTTTTGCGTCGGAATTGTCGCGATAATTGCGTTATTGTTCTTATCGAAAAATAACGAAACCACGAAGATGTTCCGTCTTGTCGATACGGAACATGTCGTTAGCGAAGTGCGCGAGGCAAGGCAGGCATGTCTGGCTTCACAAGGCACTTTGTCCGCAAAAATGGACTCCCTCGCCAACGGCTTCTCCAGCGTGAAATTGGCCTCGGCTCCACCGGAAAAGGCGGAGAAGCTGGAAAAGCCGGAAAAAGGTGAGAACAATGTCAACCCTGCATTGAAGCAGGACGCGATAGATTTTACCCAGATGTCGGTTCAGCTTTATTACGCCCCGGCAAAAACGCAAAAGGCTTTCGAAATCCGCCAGTTGCTGGAGAAGCATCATGCCAGCGTTGCGCTTGACCCCAGAGAACGCGGAGGAGAAAGGTTGTTGCCAAACAGAATTTATCCTAAAAACCTCAGTTCAGAACCGCAAAGGCGCCAAGGCGCAAAGAAATCAAAAACATGCAGAATGTTCCGCCCTCACCCGGGGGGTGAACGATCCGACACGGGTAATCTTTTGTTTTTCCTCTGCGTCTTTGCGCCTTTGCGGTTCAAACTGCCTTTTCCAGGTTTATTTCCGCGACAGTGTCTATGGCCCTGCTGCGAGCGATATGAAGCGATTTTTGATAAATTGGGGAATTAAAACGATTGCGCCGATGGGAAAAGACCCTGCGAAGAGAAGCCAGACTCACTTTGTCCTGTTTGTAAAGTGAGCTGCTTCGAGCAAGCGCACACATCACCGAACGCTACGGAAGATGGAAGTTTATGAAAGGGGGCGGAAGCAATTCCGCCCCTTTTTTTGCCTTATTTGGTGCATACGGACAAACCCAAGGTGGCCTCCTGTGGTTTGAGGAGACGTTTTCTCTGGCGGCCTCGTATTACCACGTTTTCAGGTTTGGAAAGTTTACCGGAGCGGCGGTTCTGCCGATTGCGGCAGTGGCTGAGATAACCAGAAACCAAGGGATCAGGCCTTACGTTTGACACCCTTCCCAGCAAGCGCATATAGATAGGGTCGGAGTAATTTATCGCGTAAGAATGACTACCGAAGCCAAGCTCACTTACCGGCCACTCACAAGGTGGCCGAATTTTTTGGCAAGTGCTGAATGCGGGTAGATGTGAAAGAAAAGTCCAGCGGATTGAGCACGGTCTTCTTCGTCGTACCCACGCAAGGAAGCTGGGATTGGCCGCCGGTCAATCAAGGGCAACGACTACCCTGGGAGTCATCGAACGGATAAACTAAATCCATATCATCGAAAGGACAGAGCCATGAGTGACGTTTCTGTGCCCACGCGGTTTAACTTCGGATGACCGGGGTTATTGAGACGGCATTTAAAAATATCAGCGCAAATCTGCGTATTCTGTGGATAACCAAATCATTTTGGACAAATGAAGGAAAATCGTCATGAGCGCCATTGCAGAAAAGATTCACTTGATTGAGCGCATCACCCACAACGACGAAGTTACGTTGCGTATGCTCGACAAAGTCATCGACTTTCTGGTCGAAAAGGATCGCAAAAAGCTGGCTGGATTTCGCGAAAAATTGGCGGCATTTGAGCAGCAATACGGCATGAGCACCGCTGAGTTTCAACAGCGCTTCGATGCCGGTGAACTCGGCGACGCCCCACAATGGTTCGACTGGGATGGCTTTGCCGCTCTTGCCGCCAGCATTGAGAACAAGCTCGGATCGGTGGGGGGCGAGCGTGGATGATGTGCTTGAACAATGGCTGTCTCAGGTTGAAGCGTATCTTTTGGCTTGGCCCTGTTCGCGTCGGGTGGTGATGGATTATGCCGAAACCGGCGATGGCGTTGCGCAATATCGCTTGCGCGCCACGCTTCTGGATGGCTCGCTGTTGCAATGCGTGGAGCGCGCCCGTAGCGGGAATGGCGGATTGAGTATCGAGAAATACAGTTTCCACTGGCAGCGCGATGATGGCAGCCTGATCCGCCGCTGGGACAATGCTCCGCATCACCGCGAAATTTCCAGCTTTCCGCATCCGGGGGCGGGGAATCATGAGCGAAACCGTTAATCTTTACGTTGGCTCCATTGAGGAAATGGGGAAACGTTTCGTCGGAGCCTGGCATCGGCTGGAGGATGGCGAGGAGGTCAAGGAAACCCATCTGACTTTCTTTAGTCTGGAAACGATGATGTCCACGCTGTCGCCGAAGCGTTTGGCGCTATTGCGACAGGTACATCGACAAGCTGCTCGTACGATAGCCGAATTGGCGAAGACCCTTGGGCGGGACTACAAACGGGTGCATGATGATGTCTCGGTGTTGGCTCACGCAGGGCTGATCGTGCGGGACGAAAACGGTATCCGCGCGCCTTACGATAGCGTACAAGCCACCGTTTCGCTTGATGCCTGAACGCCTTGCCCTACAATTTGCGGGGCGCAAGTTGTCAAGCCAGCGAGCATCGGGCGCAATCGTTATTGCGCCGATAGTGCGTAGAGGTGCTGACGACAGGAAGCGCATCGTTTGCGCATATCACCGAACCCCTGCGCCGGATGGATGTTTACGAAAGGGGCGGAAGGTTGGACGAGGTGTGAAGTCCGCCCTTTTTCCACATGGCGCCGTTTTCCCTGGGGCGCTTCGTTACAAACCGGAGTGGTTCCGGCATCTGGCGTTGAATGGGTGCGGGGAGACGTTTTCTGCGGAACCATGCGGCGGCCCCATCCTCCGGCCCCCTGCCTTTTGCGCTATCATTACGCCTTCCATTTTCCTGATTTTCCGGGTTTCCTCATGCTCAAGCTGCGCGGCGGCAACGCCCTTTCCTCGTTTCGTCTCGAAAAACTTCAACAAGCGCTGCGTAGCGGCGCACCGGGAATTTCCCATATTCATGCCGAATATTGGCATTTTGCCGAAACCAGCCGTGAATTGACGGCTGATGAAAGCGAGGTGCTGGCAAAAATTCTGACCTACGGGCCGGCTAGCCCGGTCGAAGCGCCGGACGGCGAATTGTTACTGGTTTCACCCCGCCTCGGGACGATTTCACCTTGGTCGTCGAAAGCCACCGACATCGCGCATAACTGCGGCCTGGCGATGTTGAACCGGCTGGAACGCGGAGTGGCCTATTACGTGAAAAAGGTCGATGGGACTGCGCTATCTGCGGCGGACAAACAGACCTTGCTGCCGTTGATCCATGACCGCATGACCGAAACCGTATTGAGCAGTCTGGACGACGCGGAAAAGCTGTTCCGCCATTTCCAGCCTGCGCCGCTCGACAGCGTGGACATTCTGGCGGGTGGCAAGGCCGCGCTGGAAGTGGCCAACCGCGCCAAGGGCATGGCGCTTTCGCCCGATGAAATCGATTACCTGGTGGAGAACTTCACCCGCATCGGCAGGAATCCGACCGATGTGGAATTGATGATGTTCGCCCAGGCCAATTCCGAACATTGCCGCCACAAGATATTCAACGCCGACTGGGTGATCGACGGCGCGCAACAGGATAAATCCCTGTTCGCGATGATCCGCAACACGCACCAGCACAGTCCGCGCGGCACGGTGGTGGCGTATAGCGATAATTCCTCGATTATCGAAGGGGCGAAGGTCAAGCGTTATTACCCTGGTGCAGGCGCGACATACGGCTATACCGAAGATGAAGCGCACATTCTGATGAAGGTGGAAACCCACAACCACCCGACCGCGATTTCGCCTTTTCCCGGAGCCGCCACCGGTTCGGGCGGTGAGATTCGCGACGAAGGCGCCACTGGGCGCGGCTCGCGACCCAAAGCCGGTTTGACAGGATTTTCGGTTTCCAATTTGAATATCCCGGGCTTTATCCAGCCTTGGGAACGCTACAGCCCTCTCCCCAACCCCCTCCCGCCTGCGGGAGAGGGGGCAAACGCCGCCGCGAGCGGCCCTGATGCCTATGGCAAGCCGGGACGCATTGCCTCGCCGCTCCAGATCATGCTTGACGGCCCAATCGGCGGGGCAGCGTTCAACAATGAGTTCGGT
>CAYVIN010000002.1:0-116549 GCA_964451375.1 uncultured Sulfuricella sp. | reverse complement strand
CGACGCCGCCGGAGAGGTGCACGTTCTTGCCGATCTGGGCGCAGGAGCCGACGGTAGCCCAGGTATCCACCATGGTGCCTTCATCGACGTAGGCGCCGATGTTGACGTAGGAAGGCATCAGAACCACATTTTTGCCGATGTAGGAACCTTTGCGCGCCGCCGCCGGGGGAACCACGCGGAAACCGCCGTCGCGGAAGTCCTTGGAGTTGTAGTCGGCAAACTTGGAGGGAACTTTGTCGAAATAATTGGTGAAGCCGCCCTTGATGAAGAAATTGTCTTCCATGCGGAAGGATAGTAGCACGGCTTTTTTGATCCACTGGTGGGTCGTCCAGTTGCCGTCGATTTTTTCCGCTACGCGGATTTGGCCCCGGTCGAGCATGTCAATGACCTGGGTGATACTGTCTTTGAGCTTGGCATCCACGTTGCGCGGGGTGATGTCGGCGCGGCGCTCGAATGCTTCTTCGATAACGGATTGCAGTTCATTCATGATTTTTCCTTGGTATCAGATTTTTGCGACAAATTGACGAATTCGTTCAGCGGCTTCCAGACATTCGGGGAGCGGCGCCACCAGCGCGATGCGGATGAAATTTTGCCCGGGATTGATCCCGTGGGCTTCACGCGCCAGAAAACTGCCGGGGAGAACCGTCACATTATAATCACGATAAAGCTCGCGCGCGAACTCGGTATCCGGGATGGGTGTTCGTACCCAATAGTAGAACGAGGCGTCCGGCTGACGGACGGGCAGGGCTCGCGCCAATACACCGGTGACGGCGGCGAACTTTTCGCGATAGAGGCGGCGATTTTCGATGACGTGGGCCTCGTCGTTCCACGCCGCCGCGCTGGCCGCCTGGACGGCGGGGTTCATCGCGCAGCCGTGATAGGTGCGATAGAGCAGGAATTTTTCGAGGATGGACTCACAGCCCGCGACGAAGCCGGAGCGCATTCCCGGCACGTTGGAACGCTTTGACAGACTGTTGAATACCACCAGCCGGCCATAATCCTCACCACCCAACTGGTGCGCAACCTGCAAGGCGCTCAAGGGTGCGATGTGCTCTTCGGGATAGATTTCCGAATAACACTCATCGGCGGCAATCACAAACCCGTATTGATCCGAGAGATCGAACAGACGCGACCATTCGGCAATATTCATGACCTTGCCGGTGGGGTTGCCGGGCGAGCAGGCATACACCAGTTGGGTGCGCTTCCACACGTCTTCAGGGACACTGTCCCAATCCATGCAGAAATCATTTTCCGGCAGGGTATTGAGGAAATAGGGTTCGGCTCCGGCGAGCAGCGCCGCACCTTCGTAAATCTGGTAAAAGGGATTCGGCGAAATGACTACCGGCGCGGGTTTGCTGGTGTCGATCACCGCTTGGGCAAACGCAAACAACGCCTCGCGGCTGCCGTTGACCGGCAGTATCTGGGTGTTCGGATTCAGCGGCGGAATGCCATAGCGCCGCTCGATCCAGTTGCCGATGGCAAGCCTCAGTCCATCGCCGCCTTGGGTTGTGGGATAATTCGCCAGCCCCCCCAGATTGTCGAAAAGCGCTTGTTTTACCAGTTCCGGCGTGGTGTGTTTGGGTTCGCCGATGGACAGGTTGATGTGTTTCAGCGCCGGGTTGGGGGTAATGCCGTGGAATAGGGTGCGCAGTTTCTGGAACGGGTAGGTTTGCAGACGTTCGAGGTTGGGGTTCATGCGATGTTACGCGGGTCGAAAAACATAGAATTATAAGGCGGATTCAGTGGCGTCCAAACAGAAAATTGCAGCAGTTTCGTCTCTCCTGTTCGGGGCGACAACCTGGGGGCTGGTCTGGTATCCCTACCGGTTGCTCGAACAACTCGGGGTTTCCGGGGCGCTTTCCAGCTTCGTCACCTATTTGATTCCACTTTTTGCCGGGATGCTGATGTTTCGCCGCGAACTGGCGAAACTCGGCGAGTTTCGGGGAATGCTGGTTGCCATCGGCCTGACCGCCGGGTGGACGAATCTCGCCTACGTGCTGGCCATTCTGGATGGCGAGGTAATGCGGGCGTTGCTGCTGTTTTATCTCTCGCCCCTGTGGACGGTGATCCTTGCCCGTCTCCTCCTCAATGAACGTCCCAATATCTATGGTTGGCTGGTTATGGCAATGGCGTTCACCGGCGCGATGATCATGTTGTGGCAACCCAGCCTGGGGATGCCGCTGCCCACCAATCGCGCCGAATGGCTGGCCTTGTCGGCGGGAATCATGTTTGCGGCGAGCAACGTCCTGTCGCGGCGCGGCTGCGAAATCCCCGTCGATCTCAAGTCGCTCGCCGTATGGGCCGGGGTAAGTATTTTGTCCCTGCTGGCGCTGTTGTTCCGACCTGACGATGTGGCGGTTTTAGCGGCGTTGTCAGGGTACGGCTGGGCCTTGCTGGCGGGGGTGGGTGTAGTGATGTTTCTGGTGACGGTAACGGTGCAATTCGGCCTGAGTCACACCCCGGCTAATCAGGCGATTGTGATTTTTCTCTTTGAATTGGTGGTGGCGGCGCTTTCCTCACATTTTCTTGCCGCCGAGGTGATGGGGTTGCGCGAATGGGGGGGCGGAGCGCTGATTGTTGCGGCGTCGATTTTTTCAGGGCGAATGGAAAGACGCGGGGATTAAGTCGGACTGCCCAGCGGTTTGGGCAGTCCGGGTATAGCGGATTACTTCGATTGGGTCTGCGTTGCACCGCTGGAAATCGGCGTGGCGCTGGTCAGTTCAAAGCGGAACGGCGAACTGAGCGGGATGATGCGCATGTCCACCTTGTATTTGCCGCCGAACGCGCCGGGTACTTCAACCACGGGAATGTTTAGCAGACCGGTCGTGCTGCTGTAGGTTGCCGTGCCGCATTCCGAGGAAACCGGGGTGCTGACGTTGCATGATGCAGTCAGTGACCAGGTGCTCGGTACGTCGCAAGGGGTGGGGAATTGTACACAAGAGCCGGTTTGCGGATTTTTTGCCGAGGTGACGACTTGCGCGCAAACCGTCGTGCTGGTGGCCGCAGTCAGCGACAAGGTGGTGCTTTGCGATTTTCCGGCGATCACGTCGAGGTTAACCCGACCGGTTTCGTAGCCGTTCAGGGTGGCGGTGATTGACGCCAGCCCGGCAGGCACATCAGTCAGGGTGAAGGTTCCCGTGCTGTCGGTTTTTACGTTGGAAACCCCGCCTGCGGTAACGATGACTCCAGACAGCGCCTTGCCATTCGCGTCCGTAACCTTGCCGCTGACGGTGCCGGTTTTGGCGAGGCCGACCGGGTTGACCAGCAGTTTCACGAAGTCGATGGCATAACCGTCACCCGCGCCGCTGGTGGGGTCGTCGATGCGGAACACCAGCTTGCCGCTGGCGACCTGCGGCAGGAATTCCGAGGGGACTTGCAGGGTAATCAGCTTGCCGATGGGGCCGGTCTGATCCAGAGAATTCAGCACCGCTTCGAGGAACGACGCGCGTTTGCCGTTGATGGTGGCCTGGTAGCCGGCTTTCCAAACGGGCGCCTGGAAGTCATCGACGAACATTTGCAGGATGGCGGATTGCACACTCAACCCACCCAGATCGTAGCTTAGGGTGATTTCCTGAACGGCGTTGCCGGGGCGGCTGGTCGTTGAAGTATAGCCGTCGGCTCCGGCGGGTGGTTTGCCGTTATAGCTGGACACCACCATGATGCGATCCAGGCCGGGCAGCGCGGTGCTTGCTACTGTCCAAGGATAGCCGTGGGAGGGTGTGTTGTTGCCGGAAAAGGGATCAAAGCCGGTTTCCCAGCCGAATCCGAAGTTGTTGATGTCACCGACGCGCGTCATCAGTGCGGCTTCCGAGGTGTTTTTCAGCGTGACCTGTTGCAAAGTCCAGTCGCCGTTGGTGGTGTCGGTGACCGCCTGCGCGAGGCCTGCCGCACCGGCAAAAAGGGTGGAAATCAGGGTGGATATCAAAATATGACGCATCATGTTCTCCGGGTGAAGTTGAAGAAAAAGTATTTTTGAATTTTCTTTTTAGCCAAATCGCGATGTCGGGTCAATCCACTTTTTTGCCGCGCACCGCCTGGATGTGCCGACGGTGTCGGCGAAATACCGCGCGCTCCAGCCATTCCCTGGTTTCCTCATCGAGGTGAAGGAATTCCGCCATGGTCTTGTGCCCGTCATCGGTCAGCGTGGAGTGGGCGACCAGTGCCGGCAACTGCAAGGGCTGGGGCAGGCGCGGATCGATGAAGAGGGTGATTACCCCTGTACCGCAGGCCTGGGCCGCAACGCTCGTCCATTCGATGGCCGCTGCGCTGACGGTGACCGGGCAGCTTGGCGGTTTGGGGGTGTCGCGCGCCATTAGCTTGGTCAGTAGGTCGAGGGTAAGATCGAGTTTGGCTTCGAGGCGCTCCAGGCGTTTGTCGTTCTCCGCCGTCGATTCGATATCGCGTTCTCCCGGCGGGGCTTCCATGGTCGCCAGGGCGCGCAGCAATATGGCGTTGGAGTGCAGCCATTCCAGGATGACTTCCTCCGCAAGCGCCTCGGTGGCGCGCCACACCAACGGCAAATCGGCCTGGAAAGTCACTCCCCGGATGGCGCTCATGGTTTAGCCACGGGTGTTGGACTGGCTATCGAACGAGGCCAGATCGACACGCGGTTGCGGCATCCAGCCCGGTTGGCGATGTTCGGCGACCACATTGGTGAAGATGCCGCCGCGCACGAAAAACTTGGCGGTGAGACGCATGAAGCGCGGCGCCGTAACAGCAGCCAGATCGTCGAGGATGCGATTGGTAACGGCCTCGTGGAAAGCGCCTTCGTTGCGGTACGACCAGATGTACATCTTGAGGCTTTTCAGTTCCACACACTTTTGATCGGGGATGTAATCCAGATACAGCGTGGCGAAATCCGGCTGGCCGGTCTTGGGGCACAGGCAGGTGAATTCCGGGATTTCCATGTGGATGTGGAAATCGCGCTCGGGATGCGGATTGTCGAAGGTTTCGAGTTCTTTGCTGGGTTGGCTGGACATGAATTTAAATGTTTAATGTTAAATGTTTAATGCTTAATTTTGGTGTTGAGGCTGGGCTGGGGATTCCCCATTAAACATTCAACATTAAAAATTAAACACCGCGTTTCCCGCATTATCCCGGAAAAGCCATGCAGCCGGGAAGTAGGGGGTTGTGATATCATGACCATATAGATGACTATATGGAGCAAGCCATGCACAGCGTCAGCGTTGCAGAAGCCAAGGCCCACCTCAGCGAGTTGTTGAATCAGGTCGAAGCTGGCGAGGAAATCGTGATTACCCGCCGCGGTCAGCCGGTGGCGCGGCTTGCCGCCGAAAAGAAGGCGCTCAAACCCTTGCCTCTCCCGTCCTTGGCTGAGTTCCGCGCGACCTTGCCCGAATCGTCGATTTCCAGTGTCGATTTGATCCGCCAGATGCGAGACGAAGGGTATTAATGTTTTATCTCGATACCAGCCTCATTGTTCCGTATTTCCTTCCCGAGTCCACCTCGTCCCAAGTGGAGGGGTTTTTACGGGGATTTTCCAATGGTTTGGCTGTAAGTTTGTGGACAAAAACAGAATTCTCCAGCGCCGTGGGCATCAAGCAGCGTAGCGGGCAGATTAGCGCCGCACAGGCAGACGACGCTGTGGCGCGATTTAGGGTAATCGTGCCGGATTATTTCATCGTGTTGGTTCCGCGCGAACAGGATTTCGACTTGGCTACTGAATATCTCTCCCACCGCGAATTGGGGCTGCGTTCCGGCGATGCGCTCCATCTCGCCATTGCCGCCAACCATCGTGCGGAGTGTCTGTACAGCTTGGACAAAGGTCTTATTTCCGCCGCAGCCCGGCTAAACGTACCTGCTGCCCTGGGTATCTGATGCGCCTCACCCAGATCAAACTCGCCGGTTTCAAAACCTTCGTCGATCCCACCACCATCCATTTCCCCGGTCAGCGGGTGGCGGTGGTCGGGCCGAACGGTTGCGGCAAGTCCAACGTGATCGACGCGATGCGCTGGGTGCTGGGCGAGTCGTCGGCGCGCCAGTTGCGCGGCGAATCGATGCAGGACGTGATTTTCAACGGCTCCGGTACGCGCAAGCCGGTGAGCCGCGCCAGCGTCGAGCTGATATTCGACAATTCTTTGGGCAAGGCCGCCGGGCAGTGGTCGCAATACGCTGAAGTGGCGGTCAAGCGGGTACTGCACCGCGACGGGGAATCGGGTTATTTCATCAATAACCAGCAAGTCCGCAAGAAAGATATCACCGACATTTTCCTAGGCACCGGCCTGGGTGCGCGCGCCTACGCGATCATTGAGCAGGGCATGATTTCGCGGATCATCGAGGCGCGCCCCGAGGAATTGCGGGTATTTCTTGAAGAAGCGGCGGGCATCTCCAAATACAAGGAACGCCGCCGCGAAACCGAATCGCGGATCCGTGACACCCGTGAAAACCTGCTGCGTGTCGATGACATCCGCCAGGAATTGGCCGGGCAATTGCTCAAGCTCGAATCGCAGGCGGAAGTGGCGCGCCAATACCTCGAACTGAAACAGCAACTGGAAACCGCGCAAAACCTCTTTCGCCTTTTCAAAAAGCGTGAGGCGCAAGCCCTGGCCGAGCGTTGGCAGCGCGAAGTCCTGCGCCTCACCAACGAGCTGGAGGCGGAAACCGCCGGGATGCGCCAGGCGGAAAGCCAGTTGGAGCAGGTGCGCGAGAGTCATTACGTGGCCAGCGACACGCTCCACGCCGCGCAGGGCGACCTCTACGGGGCCAACGCCGACGTGGCGCGCATCGAACAAAATCTCCAGCACCAGCGCGACAACCGCCAGCGTCTTGCCACCCGCGTTGCCGCCGCCCGCGAGCAGGAGGGCCGGATCGTCAAGCAACACCAGGAAGCCCAGAGCAATGTCGCCCACTGGCGCGAAGAGCTGGAAATGGCGGAAATGCGCCGCGAGGAAAGCCGCGAGCGGATGGAACAGGAAAGCAGCCAGTTGCCGCTCGCCGAACAGCACTTCCGCGATAGTCAGCGCCTCTATGCCGATTTGCAGCGCGATCTGAACGAAGCCCAGCAGGAAGCGCAGTTGGAGGAAACCCACCGCAGCCACGCGCTGAAGATGGTGCAGTCGCTGCAAGCGCGCCATGCCCGCCTGGAGCAGGAGCGCGGCGCATTGCCGCATTTCGACGAGGATGCGTTGGCGATCCAGCAGGAAGAACTTGCCGAGCTTGCCGAACAGCTTGAATCCGCGCGCTATAGCCTGGAAGACCTCAATGAGCAGCTACCCGATGCGGAAACCGCGCGCCGCGACGCCAATCACGCGGTGCAAGCCGCCCGCGAACGCATCACCAAGGTGGAAGCGCAACTGGCCGCGCTACGCCAACTGCAAAACCGCCTCGACCAGGGCAAATTGCAGTCGTGGCTCGCCAAACACGGCCTCGACGGTCTGCCGCGTCTGTGGCAAAGCCTGGCGGTGCGTGACGGCTGGGATGACGCGCTGGAAAGTGTGTTGCGCGAGCGTCTGAATACCGTACTGGTGGAGGATCTTGCACAGGCCGGAGATTGGCTCTCAGAGCCGCCCCCCGCGCCGCTGGCGGTGGCACTGCACAGCGCTTCGGCGAGCGGCGGCGAGGGTAACCCGCCGCTCGCCAATCTGACTCCGCTCACCGATTACGTCACCTGGAACGACGGCCCGATGCCGGCCTGGCTCACCGACAGCCTGGCGCACATCTACGTTGCTCCCGACCCGCAAGCCGCGCTGGCCGCTTGCGCCGAATTGCCGGTGGGTGTTTGGCTGGTGACCCGCGCCGGGCATATCCTGGGGCGCGGCGGGGTGAGTTTCTACGCGCCGCAAAGCGAATTGCACGGAGTGCTGGGGCGGCAGCGCGAAATTGCCCAGCTCGAAAGCGATCTGCACGCTCACCACGACGAGGTTGCCTCGGCCAAGACCAGCGCCGAGCAAGCAGAAGCGGCGGTCGCCAGGCTCCAGCGCGAACTGGCCGACTGGCGCAACAGCATCGCCGATTACCAGCAGCGCCACCACAAGCTGCAACTCGACGTGCAGCGCCTCGCCCAGGTTGGTCAACAGGTCGCTCAGCGCGCCGCGAAAATCGACGAGGAGCTGCACGAAGTCGCGGAACAACTGGAAATCGAGCAGGAAAGCATATCCGAAGCAGGGGAGAACGTCAGCGCCGCGCAAATGCAGATCGAAGCCCTCGAAGAACAACTCGAAGAACAGCGCGAAGCCCGCAGCGAGGCGGAAAACCGCCTCAATGTCCAGCGCGAAGCCTTGCGCGCCGCCGAACGCGCCGCTCAGGAAGCCGATTTCGCCGAACGCGGCTGCCGCAGCAAAATCGGCGAACTCGAACACTTCATCGAGACCCTCGACGATCAGCTTGAAACCGTCCACGCCCAGCTTGAGGAGTTGCTGGAAGAACAACAATCCGCCGACGATTCCCCGTTGCAAATGGAATTGCAGCAGGCCCTGGCGACCCAGCGCGCCAAGGAACAGGCCCTGGCGGACGCGCGCAACAACCTCGAATCGTTGACTACCCAGTTGCGCGAGATCGAAGGCCAGCGCCTGATCCGCGAACAAAAGCTTAACCCGCTGCGCGACCAGATGGGCGACGCGCGCCTCAAGGAACAGGAAGCGCGGCTCGCCCAGGAGCAGTTCGGCGCGATGCTCAGCGAAGTCGGTGCGGACGAGGACGCCCTTGCCCCATTATTGGAGCGCGGCGCCAAGGCCAGCGCCCTGCTTGCCGATACCAACCGCCTGGACGGCGAAATCGCCGCGCTCGGCGCAGTCAACCTGGCCGCCCTCGAAGAACTGCAAACCGCCCGCGAACGCCAGTCCTACCTGGAATCCCAGGCTGCCGACCTCAACGAAGCCATGGAAACCCTCGAATCGGCGATCCGCCGCATCGACCGGGAAACCCGCGAACGCCTGCAAGCCACTTTCGACCAGGTCAACAAACATATCAGCGTGTTATTTCCCACCCTGTTTGGCGGCGGGCACGCCCAACTGGTGATGACCGGCGAGGAAATCCTCGACGCAGGGGTGCAAATGATCGCCCAGCCGCCGGGCAAGAAAAACAGCTCGATTCACCTGCTCTCGGGCGGCGAAAAGGCCCTCACCGCGCTATCCCTGACGTTTTCGCTGTTCATGCTCAACCCTGCGCCGTTCTGCCTGCTCGACGAAGTGGACGCCCCGCTTGACGACAGCAACACCGAGCGCTTCTGCGAACTGGTCAAGAAAATGTCCGAAAACACCCAGTTCATCTACATCAGCCACAACAAGATCACCATGGAAATGGCCGAACAACTGGTCGGCGTCACCATGCAGGAACAAGGCTGCTCGCGGGTGGTAGCGGTGGATATCGAAGAAGCGATCAAGCTCAAGGATGCGGCTTGACAGTGTTCGCAGCGCAACAGAATTAGTTGTTCGTCCAAGTGTCAATGTGGGTATGGCGCTGTCGGCAAACGACGCCAGAGCGTATGTTAAGTCCTTGTGATAGGAGCATGATTGGTCACTCCCTGGTGTTCCATCGCCTGCGTACTTGCTGCAATGACGAGCGTTGATGTGGTGAAGCGAGACAAATCAAGCGGGTTGTTGACAGCGCCGACTGGACAGAGGATAAACCGCATACTTCAACCCGTAGCTTCTCTTAAAAGAAGCGGGTGAGTGTCAAAACAATGGCAAAGTCATTTAGAACCAATACCGTAGGCTTCATGGCAAGCGGTCAACTGAGGTTTTTAGGTTAAACCCACTTTTTAGGCCTCCCATGTCCATTTCTCCGGCACCAGAACACAAGGCAAAGGCGCTAATTGTCGATGACTCCGCAACCATGCGCAGCACCCTCAATGCCTTTCTGGCTGAGGCGGGTATCGAGGTCATCGGGCAACTCGCCAACGGTAGCCAACTGCTGCAAATGATCAGCCGCGCATCCCCCGACATTGTTTGCCTCGACTACAATCTGCCCGACATCAACGGACTTGAACTCCTCAAGACCATCGTCTCGGTACATCCGGAAATCGCTGTAGTGATCATCACCGGCGAGCAGGCGCCTGATCTGCGCCAAGCGGCAGCACAAGCCGGTGCTGCGGGTTTCATCCACAAGCCCTTCTCCGAGGATCAGATAATCAAGGAAATCCGGCACATTATTCAGACCCAACGCTTGCTCGCCGTTACCCATAAATCGATAACAAAAGCCGCACCGGATCAAGTCGCCGAATTTACCGTCAGAAAAACCGCGATCATCGCGGACGATAGCAAGACCATGCGCAGACTGCTGATGGTGATCCTCGCCGCCCAGAACATCGATGTACTGGCCGAAGCTACCGATGGCGCACAGGCGGTCGAATTGGTGGCGCTCCATCAGCCGGACATTGCCTGCCTGGATATCGATATGCCATCAATGAACGGGTTGGAGGCATTGCGGGCGATTCGCCAGAAACACCCTGCCACTAAGGTGCTGATGATTACCGGCAACACCCGCCGCGAAGTTGTCCTGGAAGCAGTGAAACTCGGCGCTGTGGGGTTTGTCGCCAAACCTTTCGACCCAGCCAAGGTCGGCGAAGCACTTGCGAAGGTAATGCGTTAACCCGGATATTTCATAAATTCGCGTGATGATCGCGCCGGATTTTGTTTCATAGGCGAATTTTGCGAAGGAGCGGCGTAGTTATTCATACGTCCGACTGAGCGAAATTTGCATATGAAACAAAAGACCAGCGAGGGCGCGCGCAATTTATGAAAAATCCGGGTTAATAGCCCGGAACAGACACCACTTTACCTTGCTTGGTTATCACAAGCATCAAATGTGCTTAATCACCCTGGCATAGCCGTTGCGTTGCGCTTCTTGTAGAATGTCGCGGGCATGGGACAAGGAAGAAGAATCCAATTATGAGCGAATTGCACATCAGCCTGGCGATTGCCGGCGTTCTGATCGTTGTCGGGGTCTATTTTTACAATATGTACCAGGAAAGCCGTTTGCGCGCGAAGGCGGAGAAGGCTTTTACGGGTGGCGAGGAGGATGTCCTGCTCAAGCAGGAGTCCGACGAGTCGCCGCTGGAGGGCGAGCGTCGCGAGCCTAGCCTGGATATGCCGCTTGACGGGCCGGATGTGGCTGAGTTGGCGGATGACATCCCGAATATGGCGGATTTGCCGGTCGAGGAGGTCTCTTTTCCTCCCCAGCAGCAAACGGAACCACTTGCGCCGCCGGTTGTGCCGCAATCCCACGTTCCCGAGAAGCCGGCGGCGGGCGCGTCTTTCGATGAGGTTGTCGATTTTGTGGCGACGTTGACCCCGTCACAGCCTTTCCAGGCGGGCGATGGCGCACGTTTTTCCGGGGTTTTTCAGGGATATGGACGGTCGATCCGGCTGTGCGGCGTAAGCCGTCTGACCGGTCAGGCCGAGCCGCTGGATGAAGGGCGCGGCGGCGATACCAAATTTGTCGCGGCGCTGCAATTGGTGAACCGTTCCGGTGCGGTAAGCGCTATTGATCTCGACGATTTCTGCCGGCGTGTTCAGGATGCCGCGACTGCACTTGGGGCTGCTGTGACTTTCCCCGACAAAGCCGAGGCGATGAAGCGGGCGGCGATGCTTGATGAATTCTGCGCATCGGTGGATGTGTTGATCGGGGTGAATGTGGTCACCGGCAGTGGCGACCTGCTGCCCGCCACCAAGATTCGCGCCCTGGCTGAATCGAACGGCCTGAAACTCAAGGCGGACGGGACTTTTCACTATATGAACGAGGATGGTGCGACGTTGTTCACGCTTTCCAATTTCGATCCGACACCGTTTTCCCAGGACAGCTTCCGCCATATGACGACCCACGGGGTGACGCTGCTGCTTGACGTGCCCAAGGTTGCGCCGGGGCTGCGTATTTTCGATCAGATGCTGCTCCAGGCGCGGCAGATTGCCCATACCCTGAATGCCACGCTGGTCGATGACAACCGCCGTCCTCTCACTGACAACGGTATCGCCAAGATCAAGTCGCAGCTTGCGACCATCTACACCAAAATGGACGCCGCCGGCATAGCTCCCGGCAGCGAGCGCGCCACGAGACTGTTCAGCTAATGCCTTCCCCGGCCCTTGTGGAACGTGCGGCCAAGCTGCGCGCAGAGATCGAGCGCCACAACCACCTCTATTACGTGCTCGACGCGCCGGAACTTCCGGACGCCGAGTATGACCGCCTGTTCCGCGAGTTGCAGGCGCTCGAAGCGCAACATCCCGAACTTGCCTCTGCGGATTCCCCCACTCAACGGGTGGGCGGCGCGCCGCTCAAGAGTTTTTCCCAGATTACCCATCGTGTAGCGATGTTGTCACTCAACAATGCGTTCGAGGACGCCGAGGTGGCGGCATTTGACAAGCGGGTGCGCGACGGCCTGGAGGCAGACATCGTGGACTACGCCGTCGAGCCGAAATTCGACGGGCTGGCGATTACCCTGAGTTATGAAAACGGGGTGCTGACCCAGGCCGCGACGCGCGGCGACGGTTTTACCGGCGAGGACGTGACGGCCAATATCCGCACCATCAAGGCGATTCCGCTACGCCTTGCCAAAGCGCCGGCGCTGCTGGAAGTGCGCGGCGAAGTGCTGATGCTCAAGGCGGATTTTGCCGAACTCAACCGCCAGCAGCGCGAACGCGGCGAAAAGGAATTCGCCAATCCCCGCAATGCCGCCGCCGGCAGTCTGCGTCAGCTTGATTCACGGATTACCGCGACGCGCCGCCTGGCCTTTTTCGCATATGGGGTAGGGGCTGGCGAGGGGCTGGAATTGCCCGCTTCGCACTCCGGCCTGATGGATCTGCTGGCGGCCCTCAATCTGCCGGTTTGCCGCGAACGCGCGGTGGTGCGCGGCGCGGAAGGTCTGCTCGGCTATTACCGGCGCATTGGCGAGCAGCGTCCCACGCTGCCTTACGACATCGACGGGGTGGTGTACAAGGTCAACGATCTGCGCGCCCAGACCGAACTGGGTTTTGTGTCGCGCGCACCGCGTTTTGCGGTGGCCCACAAGTTCCCCGCCGAGGAGGCGCTGACGGTGGTGGAAGGCATCGACGTACAGGTCGGACGCACCGGCGCGCTGACTCCGGTGGCGCGTCTGCAGCCGGTCTTCGTGGGGGGCGTAACCGTGACCAACGCCACCCTGCACAATGAAGACGAAGTTCGCCGCAAGGACGTGCGGGTTGGCGACACAGTGGTGGTGCGCCGCGCCGGGGACGTGATTCCCGAGGTCGTGCGGGTGTTGGCCGAGCGCCGCCCGCTGCGCGATTTGCTCACGCCGCTGCATGAGCCGTTTGTGCTGCCGGCGCTATGCCCGGTATGCGGTTCGCATGTGGTGCGCGGCGCGGACGAGGCGGTGGCGCGTTGCAGCGGCGGCCTGTATTGCCCGGCGCAGCGCAAACAGGCGCTGCTGCATTTTGCCGGACGCCGTGCCATGGACATTGAAGGGCTGGGCGACAAACTGGTCGAGCAACTGGTGGATCTCGATCTGGTGCGCAACCCTGCCGACCTGTATGGGCTGGGTTTGGAGACCCTCGCCAACCTGGAGCGGATGGCGGAAAAATCGGCGCTCAACCTGCTCGATGCGTTGGCAAAAAGCAAGAAAACCACCCTGGCGCGCTTCATCTTTGCGCTGGGTATCCGCAACGTCGGCGAGGCTACGGCGAAAGACCTGGCGCGCTTTTTTGGTTCGCTGGACAAGTTGCTCGCCGCCGATCCTGCGGCCCTGCTGGAAGTGCCTGATGTGGGGCCGATTGTGGCGCAATCCATCGTGGATTTTTTGGCGGAAGCGCATAATCGCGAGGTCATCGGCCAATTGCGTACACGCGGAGTATGCTGGGAGGAAGGCGAGGGTGCGGCGCCCATCGCCAACGGCGCGGCGAGCGGCAAGACGTTCGTATTGACCGGCACGTTGCCGACCTTGCCACGCGAGGAGGCCAAGGCCATGATCGAAGCAGCCGGCGGCAAGGTAAGCGGCAGCGTATCGAAAAAGACCGGCTACGTGGTAGTCGGCGCGGAGCCTGGCAGCAAGTACGAGAAGGCCGTGGAACTGGGCCTGCCGATACTGGATGAAACCGGTTTGCTGGAATTGTTGAAGTCGTAGCCCGGATTTCGTTGTGCTTCATCCGGGCTGCATTTCGTTGAATTTTTAGGGAGCTGTTTATGAGCAGAATCACCAAGGCGGTATTCCCGGTGGCGGGGTTGGGTACCCGCTTCTTGCCGGCCACCAAGGCCAGTCCCAAGGAAATGTTGCCCATCGTCGATAAGCCGTTGATCCAGTATGCCGTTGAGGAAGCCATTGCAGCGGGGATCACCGAACTGATCTTCGTTACCGGGCGCAGCAAACGCGCCATCGAGGATCATTTCGACAAGGCTTACGAAATGGAAGCGGAACTGGAAGCGCGCGGCAAGACCAAGACGCTGGAGGTGTTGCGCAATCTGTTGCCGTCCAACGTGAGTTGCGTGTACATCCGTCAGGCCGAGGCGCTGGGGTTGGGGCACGCTATTCTGTGCGCCCGCCAGGTGGTGGGCGACGATCCTTTTGCGGTGATACTGGCCGATGACCTGCTCGACGGTGAACCGCCGGTGCTCAAACAGATGTGCGATCTTTACGATCATTACCGCTGCTCAATCATCGGGGTGCAGGAAGTGCCGCGCGAGGAAACCCGCCAGTATGGCATCGTGGTTGCCAAGGAATGGGACGAAGGCACCTACAAGATGAGCGGTATTGTGGAAAAACCCCGGCCTGAGGAAGCGCCGTCCACGCTGGGTGTGGTGGGGCGCTACATTTTGACGCCACGGGTTTTCGAGCATCTGGAAAACGTCCGCGCCGGTGCGGGTGGGGAAATCCAGTTGACCGACGGTATCGCTTCGCTGCTGCAAAAGGAGCAGGTGCTGGCCTATCGTTTCAATGGCACCCGTTACGACTGCGGCAGCAAACTCGGCTATCTCAAGGCGACGATCGAGTTTGCCCTGCGCCACCCGGAAGTAGCGGACGGGTTCCGTGAGTATCTGGATTCGCGCTGTCTGATTCCCCGGAGCGACGTGTAATGACCAACGAAGAAGCCTGGAAGGTCTATCGGGAGGCCGACCTGATCTGTTCCGAAGCGGAGGTTCAATCAACCCTGCGCAAACTGGCGGGGGAAATCACCGGCCAGTTACGTGACAGCCGGCCCTTGGTGTTGTCGGTGATGGGCGGGGCGGTGGTATTTAGTGGTCAGTTGCTGCCCTTGCTCGAATTTCCCCTGGATTTCGATTACCTCCACGCTACTCGCTACCGTAATCAGACCAGCGGCGGCGAGCTGGAATGGAAAGTGTTGCCCAGAGAAGATGTGGCTGGCAGGGTGGTGCTGGTGCTCGACGATATTCTCGATGAGGGCTACACCCTCGCGGCAATCCGCGACAAGTTGCTGGAGATGGGCGCGTTGGCTATTTACTGCGCGGTTTTTGCCACCAAGGATACCGGGTGCGCCAAACCTATCCAGGCAAATTTTGCCGGCGTAGCGTTGCCCAACCGTTATGTATTCGGTTACGGCATGGACGTGCACGGGGCGTGGCGCAATCTGCCGGCGATTTATGCCGTAAACGGAAAATAAAGGAAAACCATGTTAGGAATCATCGCCGGCACCGGCTGCACACAATTGACCAACCTCGAAATCATCAGACGCCAGGTGATCCGCACACCTTATGGCGAGCCATCCGGCGCGCTGATATTCGGCAAGATCAACAACCATGAAGTGGTGTTTCTGGCGCGTCATGGTTATGGGCATCACCTGCCTCCCCATGAAGTGAATTACCGCGCCAATATCTGGGCGCTGCGCGAGCAGGGCATCGAAAATCTGGTGGCTGTCGCCACAGTCGGCGGGATCCGCGAGGACATGCAGCCGGGGGTGATCGCTATACCCGACCAGATTATTGATTACACCTACGGACGCAAGGCGACTTATTACGAAGGCGGGGAAAAGGAGGTGGTGCATATCGATTTCACCGATCCTTACTGCGAAACGCTCCGGCAGCGTTGTATGCAGGCCGCCACAGCAGCCGGGGCGGCGTATGTCGATAATGGCGTTTATGCCGCCGTGCAGGGGCCGCGTCTGGAAACCGCAGCCGAAATCAACCGCCTGGAGCGCGACGGTGCAACTATCGTGGGGATGACCGGGATGCCGGAAGCCGTGCTCGCCCGGGAAATTGGCCTGTGTTACGCCACAATTGCGGTGGTCGCGAATCATGCCGCCGGGCGCGCGTCGAGCCGTCACGGTATCCAGTTTTCCAGCGTCGGCGACGTATTGTGTCCGGCGATGAATCAGGTGTACGCGATACTCGAAAAACTGGTCGAAACCGACTGATCCACTGAAACGGGGCAGGAATCCATGGGCGAAACGCGAAAGTTTTTCCGGAGCGATTCGTCATCGCTGGAACAGTGTCTCACGCGAGCGCGTGAAGCATTTGCCAAGTCGCGCTTCGGCGAAGCCGAAACCGCGTTACGTGAAGCGCTGACTTTCAGCCCCGACCATCCCGGCTTATACAACGACCTCGGGGTGACCCTACAGAATCAGGGCCGCGCCGACGATGCAGCCGCGTGTTTTGGGGCATCCCTGCGCCTCAATCCGGGCAACCCCGAAGCCTTGGTGAACATGGGACGCGCTCTGCAAATCAAGGAGGATTGGTCGGGAGCCATGAGCGCTTATCAGGAGGTGCTGGCGCGGCTTCCTGACAATCCGGTGGCGCTCAATAATCTCGCGGTGTGCCACCGGATGACCGGAGAGCTGGAAGAAGCCCTGCGGGTGCTTAAACAGCTTGTTCGGAAAAATCCCAACTACGCGGCAGCACGTTGCAATCTGGGTATGGTATTGCAGGATAGCGGCGCGCTGGAGGAAGCTGAGGCCTGTTTCCGCCAGCTTCTCAGGGGATTTCCGAATCTCGTCGAAGCTCACACCAACCTGGCTAACGTGCTCAAGGAACAGGGCCGCCTGGAAGAATCCCTGGCCTGTTATCAGGCGGTGTTGAAACTTGCTCCGGATCTGCCGGCGGTGCGCTGGAACTACGCGCTGGCGCTGCTGCAATACGGCGACTATGGCAATGGTTGGCGCGAATTTGAATCGCGCTGGCGCGGTTGCCCTGCTCTGATGCGCGCCAAACGCGAGTTTGTGATTCCACAGTGGCAGGGGGAAAGCGGCCAGGGCGGGAAAATTCTGTTATGGGCCGAACAAGGCCTGGGCGACACCCTCCAGTTCATTCGTTACGCCACCCTGGTCGCCGAACGTGGCTGGACGGTGGTGGTGGAGTCTCCGCCCAGTCTGGTTGGCCTGCTGCGCCGTGTGGCCGGGGTCAGCGTAGCGGTCGCGGAAGGTGAACCCACCCCCGAGGTGGAGCGGCATTGTCCCCTGATGAGTCTGCCGCTGTGTTTTGCCACTGAGGTAGCGACTATCCCGGCGCGGACGCCCTATTTGGCGGCGGATACGGGAAGTGTAGATATCTGGCGCGCCAGGATTGCGGCTGAGGGCGGCGGGGACTTGCAGGTCGGGCTGGTTTGGGCCGGCAATCCTCGTCCTCATGATCCGGTTTCCAGTCTGATCGACAAGCGGCGCAGTGTCGCGTTGAAGCAATTTTCTCCTTTTCTGGAGATTCCCGGCATTACTTTCCATAGCCTGCAAAAGGGTGAACCGACCCGGCAACTTTTGGAAGAGTCGGAATTGAGTCGCAAAATCAAAAATTGGGAGGAAGAACTCAGCGATTTTTCCGCGACGGCGGCGTTGGTCGGGAACCTCGATCTGGTTATTTCGGTCGATACCTCGGTGGCGCATCTGGCCGGCGCGCTGAATCAGCCGGTATGGATGTTGTCGCGTTTCGATGGTTGCTGGCGCTGGGGGCGAGATGGGACGACCACGCCCTGGTATCCCTCAATGCGAATCTTTCGCCAGCCCAAGGTGGGTGGCTGGGATAGCGTAATCGCGCAAGTTTCGACGGCGCTTCAGGAGATGCTTGAGAAACCTAAAAGCGCTTAGCTTTCATCAATGTTGTATGGGGTTGTTGATGTTGTTGAATACGAAAATGTGTTCTGTTTTTTGGAGAGAAATATGAAAAATTCCAGCGCAACCAGTGTTCTTAATATCAAGACTGGTATAAAAGTGGTTTTGTTTACTACCCTGGTGGGGGCGACGTTTTCTCTTTGGGCCGACGAGCCGCCAAAAAGTTTGGAGCCTGGGCTGTGGGAAGTGGTGACCCGCCCCGAGTTTCCCAATACGCCTATTCCTCCTGCACCCAAGACAGATCGCTATTGCCTGACGACCCCGGATATTGCGGCAGGGTTGATTCCGGTTCGCACCGCACCCGCGTGTAAGGTTCTTGGCGGTACGTACAAAGCCCGGCAACTTGAATTGAATATTGCGTGTTCCGATATACCGAAGGCAAGCGGGAAACTCGATTTGGCGGACAAGACGTTTACGGGGCGCGCCGAATTGCTGGTTGTGCCGGGGCAGGACGGTGTCGGGCGAGTGGCCTTTTATTACAATTACACCGGACGCTGGGTTTCGGCATGTCCGAAAACGTCTGAAAAAGCCGAAACCCTGCCCTTCGTGCAATAGTTTATCCCGATTTTTTGCGCCCTCGCTTCGGCGGGCGGCGCACCTCGGGGCGGACGCCTTCCAATGCCGAGGTGAAAAATTCCGCAAAAACCTTCCCATCAAGTAACGGGCCGGCAAGGAGTTTGTCACGCAAACCCAGGCGGGTTTTTTCCAGTTGATCCAGATCACCGGCAAACCCAACCGCTTTCTTGACGTATTCCTCCTTGCTCGACGCGCCCCACTCCGGCAAACCCGCCTGCATCACAAATGACAGCGTGGCGCGCTCATAGGAGGAGGCTCCGGCCAAGGTGAGCACCGGCGCACCCATCCACAGACTATCCAGAGCGCGCATCCCGAGCGGGAAGGGGAAGGTGTCGAGCACGATGTCCAGGGACGCCAGCGCCTCCCAATAAGCGTCCTGATCCAGACGGGGCAGGATGGTTATGCGCTCCGCATCAATTTCGCGCAACAGGAACAGCTTGCGGATGCGCTCACGACTGGCTTCGTCGGCAGTCGCGACATTGGAAAAGATAACGAGCCGGGAGCCTGGGACGAGGGTCAGAATTTCCGCCCAAACATCCAGAACCGCCGCGTTGACGTATCCAAGGCGGGATGGCGCGCCAAAGGTGACCGTTCCGACCGCTTTGGCGGGTAGGGCGGATATTGGCGGCAAATCTGCTTTTGCCGTGTAGCAGGCCGCGACAGGCAGGTGGATGGGGCGTTCGGTTGTCGTGGCAACGTCTGTTTCTGGAGTCATCACGGCGTCCGTCAGGCGGTAGTCCATTTCCGGCAGTCCGGTAGTGGAGAAGTCTCCCAGCCATGTCGCATGGACGGGCGCGGCTCGCGTTGTGCAAACCGCCAGACGGTTACCGAGGTTGTGCCCTACCGTATCAATAAGAATTTCGATGCCATCATCGCGGATTAACTCGGCCAAATCGGTGAGGCTCCGCGATGAAACTGCGCGCCAATGGGAAACCAGTTCCTTGAGACGTTTCGTCTGATCGTCCATCTTGCTTCCGGTGTGGTAGACGTGAACGTCGATTCGGGTGGTATCCAGATGCGTGAAAAGCGCCTCCAGGCAGCCTGCCTGCCATGGGCCATCCACGTCTCCCACGAGGAATCCCACCGGTAAAGCGGATTTCTCTTGCTGGGAGTTGGTGGTGGGGTGGTCAGGTTTCTTTTCGATAGCTTCTTTTTTGCCATGACGTTCCACCCAGCGCTGCATTTCAGCATGACGTTCTGCGGCGGAAAGCGCCGGGTTGAGGTGTAAGCCATGGATCAGCAATGAATGAATTTCAGCGGCACTCGGCATCAATTCCGTGGCGCGCTTTAGCGTCTGAATGCCGAGGGCGATATCGCCGGCTTCCAGAAGGGTTTTTCCCAAGCCGATAGTCAAGGTGGGCAGTCGTTCTTCCAGTAGCAACCCCTGCTGGAACATCTCCCGCGCTTCGGTCAGATTTCCCTGAGCCAGCATCACATTCGCCATCGCGCTGACACACAGGGCCGGATGCACGTCTTTTCTGGACAGCAATTCGCGGTAGCAGGCCAGCGCACCTTCGTAATCGTCGCGCGCAAGCAATAACTCACCCATATTGAGTTGTACATCCGGTGCGTTGGGTTCCAGCTCCAGAATTTTCAGATTAACTTCCCGCGCGTCTTCCAGCAATCCCTGATATGCAAGGCCCGCCGCCTGGGTGCGTAAAATTGTTGCATCCCCCGGTGATTGCACCAGCGCTTTCTCGACTTCGGATTGTGCATCGGCGCAACGCCCCAAGCGATACAAGGCGATGATGAGGTTGGTGCGCGCCTGTTTCAGATCGCTGTTCCAGACCAGCGCCTGGCGAAAGTGGGAAATGGCCTGTTCGGTCTTGCCGTTTTTTAACAGGAGGTTTCCCAGATTGTTATGCGCCTCCGAATACGTGGGGCGGAACAACAATGCGCGTTTGAGACTTTCCTCAGCCTCGTCGGGCTTGCCTTGCTGCTCAAGCAGAATCGAGATGTTGTAATGCGCGTCGGCGAGGCTGGGCTGGAGCTTCAATGCGTGTCGGTAAGTTTTCAGGGCTTCTTCATTCCGCCCGGCCAAACGGTGCAGGTTGCCGAGATTTGAAAAAGGCGGCGCAAACTTGGGGTCGGCAATGGTGGCGCGCTCAAAAAGTTCAAAGGCAAGGTCATATTGTTGTTTCTGAGCGCGGGCAATTCCCAGTCCATGTAACGCAAGCGGATTTTCCGGCTCGATCTCAACAGCCTTTTCCAAAGCCTCGGTAGCCGCTTTCACAACTTCCGGGTTGGGGTTTTGAAGCTGGGGAATCGCCGCCGCCAGATTGATGGAAATACCTTCAGTTTTGCCGGCGTCGGCAGGTGCCGTGGTTTTGGTAGCTGGTTTTTTTCTTTTCGTGGTCATGGTGATCATGTCGCTTTAATAAGATGTCAACGGGACTTGCGCCAGAACATGGAGTCGTGATCGATTTGGATGGGAGTTTCGTGTATGCCGTACCGATCCCGGTATTCGTCAACGGCCTTCCGGCATTGGGGAAATGCGTAATAATCATCAACTATTACAAACCCGCCTGGAGAAAGCCTGGGATAAAGGTTTTCAAGTGCATCCCTGGTTGATTCATAAAGATCGCCGTCCAATCGCATCAATGCAAGTTTTTTTATCGGAGCCGAGGGTAACGTGTCACAGAACCAGCCTTTGAGGAAGCGTACTTGATCATCCAGCAGGTCGTAACGCTCAAAAAGCTCCTGCACTTCTTCCAGGCCGACACTCAAATAGGGGTAAACGTTTTTGCTAAAATCATACCCATGGTCTTCCTGAAGGCGAGGTGTCGGTAGCCCTTCAAATGAGTCTGCAACCCATACCTGGCGATTCCTTATTTTGTGGGCGGCGAGAAAACCCCGCATGAATATCGTGGCCCCCCCTTTCCAAACCCCGGTTTCGATCATGTCGCCGGGTACGTCATCCTGCGCGATGGTGTTGAGACAGTTATGAATATTGTCGATTCGTGCGCGCCCTATCATGGTGTGTGCGGTAAAAGAAAAACCCCGACAACCGGCGGGCTCGACAATTTCTCCTTGAGTATCTTTATGTTGAAAACGTATCCAGGCGCCTGTTTTGCGTAATTCCTTCAAGCCGGAGTAATACGGGCTGTTCTGGATATTCAGAAAATAGCGACTTATTTCGTCGATGGGGCCTAGCGGTGTCAATACGTCTTGTACAAAAAAGAGAATTCGCGCCTCATTTTCCAGATACAACTCATTTAGCAGGCTTTTCTTCAATAGCGACAGGTAACGCTCGGCTTTGGCATTGGAGCTGTCGCGATGTTTCTTGGGCTTTTTTGCCATATTGATGTCCTTCGGCAGGAAAGATTGTAGGCATCTTCTGTAACGAGGTCAGAGGCGTTACTCAATAAACAACAACTATTCGGTTTTGCGCCAGAACATGGACTGGTCGTCAATGCGAACGAGTTTCTTGCGGATGTTATGACGGGCTCGAAATTCATCAATCGCTTCCTGGCATTGCAGGAAGGTAAAATAATCGTCCACAATGATGAATCCTCCCGGCGAGACTTTGGCATAGAGATTTTCCAGCGCGTCCATGGTCGATTCGTAGAGATCGCCGTCGAGCCTTAGCAGGGCTAGTTTCTTGATGGGCGCGGTGGGCAGAGTGTCACGGAACCAACCCTTCAAAAAGCGTACCTGATCGTCCAGCAGGTCGTAACGTTCAAAAAGTTCCTGCACTTCTTCAAGGCTGATGTTCAAGTAAGGCTGAACATTCTTGCTCATGTCGCAGCCGTGATCCTTTTCGTGGCGTGGAACCGGCATACCTTCAAACGAGTCTGCCACCCAAACTTTGCGATTCCTAATTTTGTGCGCAGCTAAAAAGCCCCGCATGAATATGGTGGCCCCCCCTTTCCATACGCCGGTTTCGATCAAGTCGCCTGGTATATCGTCCTTTACGATGGTGTTGAGGCAGTCATGGATGTTGTCCATGCGTGCTCGACCTATCATGGTGTGGGCGGTAAACGAAAAACTTCGGCAGACATCTATTTCGATAGCTTCGCCTTCCGCCGTCTCTTCATGGAAGCGCACCCATCCCCCGTTCTGGCGCAGTGCTTTCAGGCTCAATAGCATGGGGTTGTTTCGGATGTTCAAAAAGTCGCGGCTTATTTCCTCAAGGCCCGCAGGCGGCGGAGAAAATATGTTTTGGACAAAAAACAATATCCTGGCTTCGTTTTCCAGATACAACTCATCCAGGAGGCTTTTTTTCAACAACGACAGATAACGCTCGGTGACAGAGTGTCTTCCCTTCGAGGGTTTCTTGATGCCGCTTGCCATGATATTGCCTTTCGGTATGGATGATTTGGCGCATGGTTATGGAGAATCTCTGTTGCGTCAAGAGGAATGAGGGACCGGAAAGGGGTTGCCGCTTTCGGCAGTTTTTGCCGGGCCGAGCCAAAAGCCAAATTCCAACACGCAGGCGTCGGTGTAGAAATAACGACTCGAATTGGATAAGCAGCATTGGTATGCTTCATGCATAAAGGTTAGCCAGCATTATCTGGAAAAAGGTTTTTTGGCGGATTCTAAAAACCAGTTCCCGTCGGGCACCTCATTGATAATGACGGGTTAATGCGGGGAGCATAAAGGGCAAGAACGTTTTTGGTTTTTATGCTAAAGTTCCAAGCTCGAAGGTCGATAACGTGTTGCAAGGGCATTCCGCAAATATATCGAAAGCGTTTCAGAGAATATATTGATGAGTGTCCGGGGGCGGGGGCTTCTGTCGGCTAGAGTTAACGCTTTAATTTCTCTAGTAATGTTTAAACTTCAAAGGAGATCATCATGATCAAACATATGGCAATCAAGGCAGGCATTGGCTTGGGCTTGATGGCGGCGTCGCTGGGTGCGAGTGCGGATTTGCATACCTTCGGCAAACAGTCCATTTATTACAAGGTTACCGGCAGTCGGGTAGACTATGCTGCGTTCCTGCCTTCGGGTAATCAGGCGACGGATACTGTCATCATGCTGGACGTATTGCAGTCGAGCACCATCAGCACGTGGAACTATGCCGTTGGTGGCGCGCTGGCGCTGGCCAATGCTGGTGCCGATTCCACCAAAACTGGTTCGGTTTCCACCAGCACCGGTAGTACCAGTTACATTACCGGCTTTTCCGGCCCCGCCGGCGGCCAGGTTTGGCGCGGTACTGGCGTACTTAGTTCCTTCGACGCCCAAGGCGTCTTGGGAACCGTGACCGTTTCCACCTATTACGGTGGTGACACGCGTGCTTTGTCATTGTCGTTTACTGAAGTGGTTACGGCTTCCAGTCAAGCGTGTAATATGACTTTCCACGCTTCGCTCAATACCGACGATTACTTGCAGTTCACCAACGTGACTGTTTCGCCCAGTGGCTGGCCTGCGGCTACCGACAGTGTGTCATATCGCACCAAGTCGGGTACAACCGCGTCCGATACTGCATCCATCGGATCGGCAGCGTTTAATGCATACAATGCGGCTTCGACTTCATCGTTCTATACCTTCACGGTCTGGACGGTTCCCATCGTTGGGGCAGCCGCCAATACAGTGGCTGTTTCTGCGCTTTCCGGGCCGTTTAGCAAGTGTAATGCGCCAGCCGTTGCACGTACTGCGACCAATAGCGCCGGTAATACCATTGGCGGTAAGGGCGGCATGATGCGCTTGTGGTAATAATTCACGTTTTGCCTTTAAAAGCCACCTCGCGGTGGCTTTTTTTTGGCGGTTCATGCTAACCTGCATCGGCTGGGTAGATGAATAAAAACGGGTTTGCCCGTACACAAAACAACTTTGGTGGTGGAGAGCGTCTTTAATGGCAAAATCGAAAACAAAATCGGATAAAACCCCGTTGCGTGAGACCAATCCCGAACGGTTGGCGGCAAAAGCTTGGCAGGCGTTTGGCGAAGATCGTTTTGACGAGGCCGAGGAGTTGTGCGAACGATTGGTTGCGCTGGTTCCTCAACACGCGCATAGCTCCTATTTGCGCGGCCTGATTGCCGCTGCTCAGGGGCGGGGAGAGCAGGCGCTGTCTTATTGGGAATGGGTGAAAAACGCCCCCGATTTGTTGCCGGCTCTGGCACAGGGGCGTGGGCGTGTGCTGCTTTCTCTGGGACGAATTGAAGAAGCTCTGGTGCAACTTCAGGAAGCCATCACTTATCAGCCTGACGATGCGGTAAATTACTATTTTATGGGACTTGCCAGCCTGCAGCAGGGCGCGTTAAAAGATGCACAGCGCTATTTTCGGCAGGCCTCAATTCTGGATGAAAAGTTGGCGCCTGCGCACTATGAACTGGGTGTGCTGGCTTTACATGCGGAGCAATATCCCCAAGCGTTGACGGCGTTTCAGACGACCCTTCAGCTTTCGCCGAAGTCCCCGGAGGCTGCCAACAATCTGGCGCTTACCCACCAGGCTATGGGGGATGTGACTGCTGCAGAAACCTGGTTCCGCAAGGCCGTTGCGCTAAAGGACGATTACGCCGAAGCGTGGGCGAATTTGGGTTTGCTGTTGCGCGCCCAAGGGTCAAAAAAGGCGGATGCTTGTTTAAGCAAGGCATTGAAGCTTAAGCCCAGCCTTCAGGATGTATTGTCGGGAAATGAGTGAAAACGGTGATAAGTCGGCAGAACCATTAACGCCGGCAGATGACGAGCAAATCGAAGCGCTGATCAATGTGCGCGATATGGCGGCTGCGCGCGCCGCCGTAAAGGCCCGGCTGGCGCTTGCGGCGGACGATGCGGATGCATTTTTTTACCAGGGGGCCTGCTCGATGGTGGCGCGGCATTTTGGTGCGGCGGCAAAGTCGTTTGCAACTGCCGCCCGTTTGCGTCCGGATGAACCACGTTTTCTGGTAGCGCGTGCCGCCGCCTGTCTGGCGGCTGACAAGCCCAGGCAGGCGCTGATTTATGTAAATCAGGCCTTGTCGCGTGTTCCGGAAGATCAGGCGGGGCTAATCAATAAGGTGCAGGCGCTGATACGCCTGAAGAAATACGCAGTCGCATTGCCCGTTGCAGAGCGATTGTTTGAGTTGGCTCCCGAACTCGTTGAGTCGAGCCAGCTTCGCGGTGAAATTTTGCGCCATTCCGGGCGTATGCAGGAGGCGGCGGGTTGGTTCCAGAAGGCGCTGGAGATCGATCCTGATAATTTGCCGTTGCAAGTCGATTTTTCAGTCTGTCGCGCCCATTTGGGGAATTGGCAGGGCGCGCTGTCTACCGTCAACAGCTTGATTGAATCTCTGCCGGACGACCCGGATCAGCTTTGTCGCCTGGGGATACGCGCTCAGGAAGGCGGGTCGCCGCATCTTGCCCTGCAATTTTTCAAACAGAGTTATTCGCTTTTCCCCGATCACATTACGACTTGTGTCAATCTGGGCATTACGGTGCAGGGGTTTGGCAATCCGGGTGAGTCGCTGTTCTATTTTAACCGTGCGACTGAACTTGACAAAAAATGTGAAACAGCCTGGTTTTTTTCGGGAGCTGCCTATGCCAGCCTGCGTCTGCCGGAAAAGGCGGAAGAATGCTTCCAGCGCTGCCTGGACTGCGCACCCAAACATGCAGAGGCGATGGCGCATCTGGCCGGCCTGAAGAAAGAAAAAGGCCAGATGGAGGAAGCCAAGACATTGCTGCGCAACGCGATCAAGGCAAATCCGAAGTGGTTACAGCCCTACCTCAATCTGTATCAGTTTCTCAAGGAGACGGATGAGTTTGAAGAGGCGGAAGTTCTGCTTGATCGAGCGGAGCGAGTCGCCCACAAGGAAGAGGGGCTACTGTTTGCGCGCGCCGACCTGCACCTCAAACGTGGTGATATTCCTGGCGCCAACGCGATATATCGCAAAATCCTGGAAGGCCAACCGCAAAGTCCCGATGCGATGTCCGGGCTGCTGTTTTGTAGCAATTACGATCCCGAATTGACTCCGGAACAAGTTGCTGACGCCTACAAACGCTGGGACGAGCGTTTTGCGAAATGGCGCGCTCCAGCGCCGGATTTCCGCTTTGCCAACAAACCTGACCCCAAACGCAAGTTGCGGGTTGCGTATATTTCCGGTGATTTCCGACAGCATTCGGTGGCTTTTTTTGCCGAGGAGATACTGGCGCACCACGATCACGAACATTTCGATATTTTCTGCTACGCCAACCAGCGTGGCGGCGACGCCATTACTCAGCGCATGATGGCAATGCCGGATCATTGGCGCTGGGTAGTGGATTTGTCGGACGATGCGCTGATTGAAATGATCCGCATGGATGAAATCGATATTTTGATCGACCTTTCCAACCATACTGCGGGTCACCGCCTTTACGTCCTGGCCCGCAAGCCTGCGCCGATCCAGATGACCTGGTTGGGTATGCCGACTACTACCGGTTTGTCGGCTATTGATTATCGGATTACCGATGAAGGCATGGATCCGGAAGGCATGACCGAACATCTTCATTCGGAAAAGCTGCTTCGCTTGACCTCGGGGTGGTGTTATAAGCCGCCCACCTCTGCGGAGGGGATTGAAGTTGCCGAAACGCCGGCTTTGACAAAAGGACATTTGACTTTTGCCTCCCTGAACGCCTTCGGCAAAATCAATCCCGGCGTAGTCAAGTTGTGGGGGCGGATGCTGCAGGAAATGCCGGAAGCCGAATTGTATGTGGCGACCGGCGGTAAGGACGACGACGAAGGATTGAACGAGGTCGTGCGGCGTAATTGCAAGGCCTGCGGAGTGCCGTTGGAGCGCCTCCACCTGATGGGGCGCAAACCATTTGAAGAATATTTCCGCTTTCACTCCGAAGTGGATATCGTGCTCGATCCATTTCCCTACAACGGCGGAACAGTCACTGCCCATGCTTTGTGGATGGGTGTTCCGGTATTGTCGCTGGCCGGCCCCAAGCCGATTCATCGGATGGGGGTATCCATGCTTACCAGCGTTGGGTTGACGGAATTCATCGCCCAAACAACTGATGAATATGTCGCCATCGCCAAGCGTTTTGCCGCCGACATACCGCGTTTGGCTGAAATACGCCGCAAAGTACGTCCGACCATGCAAACTTCGCCGCTGATGGATGGGGAGTTGGTTACGCACGATCTCGAAACCGCCTTGCGGCGGGTTTGGGGGGAATGGTGCGAGAAAGCTCTGCTAGAGGAAAAGAAGGCCAAGCGGAAAAGCAACAAGAAGAAGTCACCTACAACCGGTACTTGATATTTAAGGGAAAACCATGAGCGACCTATTTGATTATTTTGCCAATAACCCAGGGCGTTACATGTTGAAATGGTTCCACTATTTCGACGTGTATGAGCGGCATTTCGCTGCCTTTCGCGATCAGGAAATCACTTTTCTCGAAATCGGGGTGTTCCACGGTGGCTCAATGCAGATGTGGAAGAACTATTTCGGCCCCAAAGCCAAGATTATTGGTGTAGACATCAACCCGGCGTGTAAGGCGTTTGAAGAAGACCAGATCACCATTGAAATCGGCAGCCAGGAAGATCGTAACTTTCTGAAGGAATTGGCCGCCAAACATGGCCCTTTCGACATTGTTCTCGACGATGGCGGGCACACGATGAGTCAGCAGATAATTTCGTTCGAGGAACTCTATCCCCACGTCAAGCGGGATGGCCTCTATCTCTGTGAAGACCTCCATACTTCCTATTGGAATGGCTGGGGAGGCGGGTATCGCCAGCCATGGACATTCATCGAATATGCGAAGCGATTTATTGATGAAATTCACGCCTGGCATAGCCGTGATCCGGAAAGTTTCCAGATCACACCGTTCACGCGCTCGGCGTTTGGCTTACATTTTTACGACAGTATCCTGGTGATTGAAAAACGTTTGATGACCCCGCCGGTACAGCGCGGAACCGGGTATTCCTCATTCCCGGAACAGGCCGCTACGCCTGCCGCGCCTCAAGAAGAGGCTAAATCTGCCGATCAAAGTGAAAGCAAACCCAAATCCAAGAAGAAAAAGGCCAAGTCCTGATGCCCGGAGGGGGAAACCCCTCTGCGGCGGAATGTTGTGCCGCCCGGCCTCTTCCTGACGGGAAGTGGCCGTTGTTTTTTGCGGAATTTAAGTTAGGGAAGGAATAAAGATGTTCGACGGCAAATCAATACTGGTCACGGGGGGAACCGGCTCATTCGGCAAAAAATTCATTGCCGCTTTGTTGAGCCGTTACCAGCCAAAGCGGGTGATCGTGTTTTCCCGCGATGAGTTGAAACAGTTCGAAATGCAGCAGGACTTCACCTCTCCCGCCATGCGGTTTTTCATCGGCGACGTGCGCGACAAGGAGCGGATGGTTCAGGCAATGCGCGGCGTCGATTTTGTGGTTCATGCCGCCGCCTTGAAGCAGGTGCCTGCTGCCGAATACAACCCGACAGAATGTATCAAAACCAATATCCACGGGGCGGAAAACGTCATCCATGCCGCTATCGAAAACGGCGTGGAGAAGGTGATTGCCCTGTCCACCGACAAGGCGGCCAGCCCGATCAATCTGTATGGTGCGACCAAGCTCGTTTCGGACAAATTGTTCGTTGCCGCCAACAACATCGTCGGCAAACTGGAGCCGCGTTTTTCGGTGGTTCGTTATGGCAACGTGGTGGGTTCGCGGGGGTCGGTGGTGCCCTTCTTCCGGCAATTGATCGCCAAGGGCGCTGCCGAATTGCCAATTACCGACCCACGCATGACACGCTTCTGGATTACCTTGCAACAAGGCGTGGATTTCGTTTTCAAGAGTTTCGACAGAATGCAGGGCGGGGAAATTTTTGTGCCGAAAATTCCTTCGGTGCGGATTCCCGATCTTGCCGAGGCGATGGCCCCGACCATGCCGACCCGGGTGGTGGGCATCCGCCCCGGCGAAAAGCTGCATGAAACGATGTGCCCGCGTGACGATTCGCATCTGACCATCGAATATCCAGACCATTTCGTGATTCGCCCCTCGATTACCTTTTCCCATCCCCTGGATTACCGCAGCAATCCGTTAGGCGAGATTGGCGAGCCGGTGGCGCAAGGATTTGAATACAGTTCCGGGAGCAATCCCCATTTCCTCAGTCTGGCCGAGCTTCAGGAACTGGATAAAGAACACGAATGAACGGCGTGCTGTACGGAGGGAAAGGAGTACGGCGGTGATACCCTACGGTCGCCAGGATATTGACGAAGAGGATATCCGCGCGGTGGTGGCGGTCTTGCGATCGGACTGGCTGACTCAGGGGCCGGCCATTGAACGCTTTGAGCAGGCTATGGCGCAGCGTTGCGGTGCGTATTATGCGGTGGCGTTCAACAGTGCCACCAGCGCTCTCCATGCAGCCTGTCTTGCCTGCGGGCTGGGGCCAGGCGATACGTTGTGGACATCGCCCAATACTTTTGTCGCTTCGGCAAATTGCGGGCGTTATTGTGGCGCCGATGTCGATTTTGTGGACATCGACCGGGGCAGCCGCAATCTTTCCGCTGGGCTTCTTGCGGAAAAACTGCAACGCGCGGCAACGGCGGGGCGTCTCCCCAAAGTTCTGGTTCCCGTACACTTTGCCGGGTTGTCGTGCTCTATGGCTGAGATCGGCGAACTGGTGCAGCGTTATGGAATCACCGTGATCGAGGATGCTTCCCACGCCGTTGGCGCAGTCTATCGCGGCGCAGCGGTAGGTTCCTGCCGCCATTCCCTGGTTACCGTATTCAGTTTTCACCCGGTCAAGATCATGACGACCGGCGAAGGGGGCATGGCGCTGACCAATGATCCGCAAGTCCATGCCCGTCTGTTGCGCCTGCGCTCGCACGGTATCACCCGCGATCCTGGCCTGATGCACGGGGCCAGCGAAGGCGGCTGGTATTACCAGCAACTCGAATTGGGTTACAACTACCGCATGACGGACATCCAGGCGGCGTTGGGCTTGAGCCAGATGCGCAGGCTCGATGGTTTTCTGGCGCGGCGTCGCGAATTGGCGGCCCGCTACCTGTGTTTGCTGGAAGGGTTGCCGGTGGTGTTGCCCAGGGAAGAGGAGGGCAGCCAGTCGGCCTGGCATCTGTACGTAATCGAGTGCGCGCGTCGTGACGCGGTCTACGCGGCCATGACGGCGGACGGCATTGGCGTCAATGTTCATTACATTCCCGTTCATCTGCAACCTTACTACCGCGCTCTGGGGTTTGCCTGCGGCGATTTTCCGGAAGCGGAGGACTATTATTCGCGCGCCTTGACGTTGCCGCTCCATGCCGGCATGACGGATGAGCAGCAAGACACTGTGGTCAATTCGCTGAGAAAGGCTTTGTCATGAAAATCGCGATCATCCCGGCGCGTGCCGGAAGCAAGCGTATTCCGCGCAAAAATATCAAATTGTTCGCAGGAAAACCGATCATCGCTTATTCCATCGAGGCGGCGATAAGCTGCGGTCTGTTCGACCGTGTCATGGTGTCCACGGACGACGCCGAAATCGGTGAAACGGCGCGGCGTTTCGGCGCTGAAGTTCCGTTTGTGCGCCCCGCCGAACTCTCCGGCGATTACGGCTCGTCTATCGATGTCATCAAACATGGCCTGCAATGGGCTATCGACCACTGGGGGCCGGTCGAATACGCCTGCTGCATCTACGCCACGGCCCCCTTCGTTCAGCCGCGTTATTTGCGCGAAGGTCACGACAAACTGACGGCGTCCGGAAAATCCTACGCATTTTCGGTGACGACCTTCCCCTTCCCCATCCAGCGGGCGATCCGCATCAATTCGGAGGGGAGCGTTGAAATGTTCCATCCCGAGCATTATCTGACCCGTTCCCAAGACCTCGAAGAAGCATTCCACGATGCAGGGCAGTTTTACTGGGGTACTGCACAAGCGTTCCTCAACGACGAGAGAATGTTCTCTCCGGCGGCGCTTCCCGTGATATTGCCGCGCCATCTTGTTCAGGACATTGATACGGCAGAGGATTGGCGGCGCGCCGAATTGATGTATCGCGTCTTGCGCGAAGAGGGAGAGTTATCGGCATGAAGGTGGTCATCCGCACCGATGCCTCCAGCGTCATCGGCAGCGGCCACGTCATGCGCTGTCTGGCGCTTGCCGAAGCCTTGCGCCACGCTGGACATGCCGTGTTTTTCCTGTGTCGTCGCCTGCCGGGCGATATGCAGGATGTCATTAAGTCCAGCGGTTTTTCTGTCGATATGTTGGGAGCTTCCGATGTTTCCGGCGACCGCGTTGAATCTGCTGCATGGTTATCCGGCTGTGGCGGCGCGGACTGGTTGGTGGTCGATCACTATGGGTTGGACGCCGCCTGGGAAACGCCCATGCGCGTTCATTGTCGGCGCATTCTGGTCGTAGACGACCTGGCGAACCGGCGTCACGACTGCGACATTTTGCTGGATCAGAACCTGCGTGACGATAACCCCTACCAAATGCTCGTTCCGCAACCGGCGCGACAACTTATGGGGCCGCGTTTCGCCTTGTTGCGGCGCGAATTTCTGGTGGCGCGGGAAAATTTGCCCCCGCGCGATGGGGTGGTGCGGCGCATCGTGGTTTTCTTCGGCGGGGGGGATTTCAACGGAGAAACGATCAAGGCGCTTGACGCGATTGTTTCCCTGGAATGGGAAGGTGTAACGGTTGACGTGATTGTTGGTGGAAGCAATCCCAACAAGGCTTTGATATCGGCAAAATGTGTCGAGGCAAATCTGAACTATCACTGTCAGGTAAGCAATATGGCGCAGTTCCTGGCGCGGGCTGACCTTGCCTTGGGAGCGGCTGGAGTGTCATCCTGGGAACGGCTTGCTCTGGGCGTTCCTGCGTTGGTTGTGGCGGTCGCGGACAATCAACTGGAAAACATGCGTCAGCTTGAGAAATATGGGGTGGCGCGAGCACTGGGGAGTACGGAAGAAGTGACTCCGCAACATATCGCCGCTGCATTGAACGCAACGTTGGCGACGCCCGCAGCGCTCCGCTCGATGTCGCAAAAGGCTCTGATGCTGGTGGATGCCCAAGGTGCGGCGCGGGTAGTGGAAGAAATGTTGGCAATGCGAGGATGAAAATGGACGATAACTTGGAAACTACCGGGCGGGTACTGGCTTTATGGAATGAGCGCGCCGCGCTGGGGGCGGCAGCCGGCACCAACGATTTGACGGCCAAACAGTTGGAAATGGAAGCTCTGAGAGCGTTCATCAAACCGGGACAAAGTGTCCTCGACGCAGGATGTGGAAATGGTGCAACTGCCTTGTACCTTGCCGGGCAAATCCCCCTGAAGATACATGGGATGGACTTTTCCCCGGAAATGATCGCGGCGGCCAATGCGGAACTTGAGAAACGCCATTTTGCCGATTCCCAGGTGTCTTTTTCGGTGGGTAATGTCAAAGAGGCTGCTGCGTTGCCGGAGCGCTACGATATCGTACTGACCGAGCGCGTCCTGATTAACCTTGGCGCATGGGAAGAGCAGCGAGAAGCCATCCGGGGTTTGGTGGGCTTGCTCAAGCCGGGAGGCAAATATCTGATGTGCGAGAATTTTCGCGATGGATTGGATAATCTGAACGTTTTGCGCGAGCGCGTTGGCCTGCCGTCGGTACAAAGTCCCTGGCATAACCGATACCTGCAACGTGATGAACTCGCCACCATCGATTTCGCCGCCAAGGTCGAGGAAGTCGATTTTTCCTCTCCTTATTATTTCATGAGTCGGGTCGTAAATGCCTGGCTGGCCAAGGAGGAAGGCCGGGAGCCCAGCTACGACGCGCCGGTCAACCGCTTGGCGCTGTTCCTCAATGATGTCCCGGCGCTACGCGGGTTGAATGTGGGGCAAACCCGTATATGGGTATGGCAATCCGCAGGCGCGTTGGACAAGGAACCCCAATAATGAAAATCGCTGATCGGGAAATCGGACTCGAACATCCACCGTTCATCATTGCCGAGATGTCCGGCAATCACAACCAGTCGCTGGAACGGGCGCTGGGCATTGTTGACGCCGCCGCCGAAGCTGGGGCGCATGGCCTGAAGATTCAGACTTATACGGCGGATACCATGACTTTGGATACGCGCCGCGCAGGTTTCGTCATCGAAGATCGAAATAGCTTGTGGGCGGGGAAATCGCTTTATGAACTCTATGACGAGGCTCATACCCCTTGGGAATGGCATGAAGCGATTTTTCGGCGCTGCCGGGAAAAGGGAATAATCGGCTTCAGCACCCCTTTTGACGAAAGTGCGGTTGATTTTCTCGAAACGCTGGATGTCCCCTGCTATAAAGTGGCTTCGTTTGAAAACACAGATATTCCGTTGATCCGCAGGATTGCCGCAACCGGCAAGCCGATCATCATGTCTACCGGGATGGCGACGCTTGGCGAACTCGACGAAGCGGTTCGCGCCGCGCGTGGGGCTGGCTGTCGCGACCTGGTGTTACTTAAATGCACCAGTTCTTATCCGGCCAGTCCGCTGGACAGCAACGTTCTCACTATTCCGCACATGCGGGAGCTGTTTGGTTGCGAGGTGGGGTTATCCGATCACACCATGGGCGTGGGTGCTGCGGTTGCCGCAGTGGCGCTGGGCGCTGGTGTAATCGAGAAACACTTTACCCTGCGTCGCGCCGACGGCGGTGTTGATTCGGCGTTTTCTCTCGAACCGGAGGAAATGCGGTCGTTGGTGGTTGAAACCGGGCGCGCCCGGCAATCGTTGGGGCAGGTCAGCTATGGCCCCGGCGACAAGGAAAGAAGCTCGCTGAATTACCGCCGATCCATTTATGCCACTAGCGACATTCGCGCCGGCGAATCGTTTACCCCGGAGAACATCCGCCGGATTCGTCCGGGATTCGGCCTGCCGCCCAAACACTTCGATACTTTGCTGACGCGCCGCGCGAAATCCGACATTGCGCGCGGCACACCGTTGAGTTGGGATTTGGTGGACTGAAATGGGCTATCGGGCGGCGCTAATCGGTTGCGGCAAGATCGCCAGCGAATTCGCCGACGATCCCCGTCTGAAGGGCGTCTACACCCATGCCGGGGCCTATGCGGCCTGTCCCGCTACCGATCTGGTCGCGGTTTGCGATGTTGATCCCGACAAGGCCGAAAACTGCGCGCGGCGCTGGGGCGTCGGGGCGGTGTATCGGGATGCCGCGCAACTCCTTGCCGATTCCGCCCCCGAGGTAGTGAGCATCTGCACCCCGGATCATACCCATTTCGAGATGCTCAGCCTGGTGCTGGAAGCGCCGGGAGTGCGCGCAGTCCTGGCCGAAAAACCGCTCGCGCTGGAGCCTGGCGGAGCGCGTCAAATCGCGCGCCGCGCCGAGGAGCGGGGAATTTGTGTGGTGGTTAATTACAGTCGCCGCTATTCGTCAGGACATGTCCATTTACGCGACGAAATTCACGCCGGGCGGCTGGGGGACATCCAGGTGGTGAACGGTTACTACACCAAGGGAACTTTGCACAACGGCAGCCACTGGTTCGACCTGGCGCGTTTTCTGGTGGGCGAGATCACGGCGGTGTGGGCGACTGACAGATTGAAGGAGACGGGCAGTGACCCGACGCTGGATGTGTTCGTGCGTTTTGCCGGGGGCGCGAGCGGCTTCCTCCACGCACTTGACGCCGCGAAGTACAGCCTTTTTGAAATGGATATCGTGGGGGCCGAGGGGCGGGTAAAAATCGTTGATTCCGGCTATTGGTTTGATTTTTCCCAGGTCAGCGAAAGTCCGTATTTTTCCGGCTATCGAACCCTGGTCGAGGCGGGAAGGGAGGCGGGAATGCTTGATGACGTTACGCTTCACGCCGTCGAAGACCTGGTGGCTTGTGTGGAAAGCGGAACAACGCCGCGCTGTTCTCTGGAGGACGGTGTGAAGGCGCTGGAAATCGGTTTTGCGGCGCGCGCGTCGGCGCTTTCCGGGCAACTCGTCGAACTGCCTTGACCGGATTGCCTGTACACATGGTGGCGCTGGCCGGCGATCCCGGCGGCGCGAACGCGCTGGCTCCGGTACTCGAATATCTGGCGCTGGATCGCCGGGTAGTGTTGGTGACTTATGCTTATCGCCAGGCCACGACATTGTGGGCGGGGCGCGCTTTTCCGCCGCCGCAACCCGCAGCGCGGGATGAGATGGCGATACGCGACGTGTTGCGCGGCTGCCGCCTGGTGTTGTGCGGAACGTCGGTGAATGCGGAAATGGCCGAGTTGCAGCATATCCGCGTGGCGCGGGAGTTGGGCGTCCCTTCGCTGGCGGTGCTGGATTACTGGGCGAACTACGCACTGCGCTTTCAATACGGCGGCGAGGCCGGCCTTTGCCTGTCGGACGGTATCGCCGTGATGGATGAGGCGGCCCACCGTGAAATGCTGGCCGAGGGATTTCCGGGAGAACGTCTGGTAGTGACGGGGCAGCCGGCGTTGGATCATTTTGCGGGACGGGCGACTGCCGGGGAGCGGCAAGCCGCGCGGCGTGGGGCGGGGGTGGGAAATGACCTGCTGGTGGTTTTTGCCTCGCAGCCGCTCGCCGAATTGTACGCAGAGGTGCGTGGCGACCCGCTGTGGCTGGGATATCACCAATACAGTGTACTCAAAGATTTGCTGGGGGCGTTGGAAGACATCGCGGCGCGGCGCGACGCCATTATCACCCTGGTGGTGTTGCCGCATCCGCGCGAGTCGCAAACTGCGTTTGCCGGGTTCAGTGGAAAACATGTCCGGCTGATGGTTGGGGAGGGGAATCCTCATGAATGGGCGCGTGGCGCGGATCTGGTGTGCGGTATGCACTCCATGTTTCTGCTGGAGTCCTGTCATGCCGGCAACCTCACGCTGAGCCTCCAGCCTGGTCTGCGTCAAACCGACACGCTTCCGGTCAGCCGTCAGGGTGTCTGCCCGGTAGTCTTGCGCGCCGAAGAGATGGGCGTGGCGCTGGAATCCCTGCTATTTGATGCGAAGCTCCGCAGCACTTGGCTATCCCGCCTTGATGCGTTGTCAAACGATGGCAAGGCGGCGCAGCGGGTCGCCGAAGTGGCGCTGAAAATGTCCGGTGTCGTGGAATGATCCTAAAAACCGTCAGTTGGACGGGTTGGAGTGTGCGGTTTTTGCGAGGTGGGCAAAAAGCCGCCCATCCCTGCCAAACCCGCTTCGGGCGCAGGGCAAGGCGCGACGACGAGTAATGGCTATTCCATTGCGAGGAGGAGTAACGCAGCCATGCGCCCGCAAAACCGTGCAATCCGACCCGTAGCGCTCTCACCAAACGGGTGATGGCAAAATTGGAGACCAAGTCATTTAGAACCAACACGGTATGTATCATGGCAAGCGGTCAACTGAGGTTTTTAGGATGATTCTGCCTGGACGAAGTAAAGGAGTGACAAGAATGGCGAAGTTGGCGATTAACGGCGGGCAGCCGCAAAGAAGTGGGCCTTATCCGGAATACCGGACGATAGGTGAAGAAGAAAAGCGCGCTGCGATGGAAGTGCTGGATAGCGGCGTCCTGTCCCGCTTTCTGGGAACCTGGTCGGAGGATTTTTACGGCGGCCCAAGGGTACGGACATTGGAACAGAATTGGGCGGAATATTTTGGCGTCGCTCATGCGGTCAGCGTCAATTCCGCCACTTCCGGCCTTTACGCGGCGGTGGGCGCTGCCGGAGTGGGGCCGGGAGACGAAGTGATTGTTTCCCCCTACACGATGTCCGCATCCGCAACGGCGCCCATGGTTTACGGGGCGGTTCCGGTTTTCGCCGACATCGACCCCGAGACATTCTGTCTTTCCCCGCACAGTATCCGCAGTCACATCACCCCCCATACCAAGGCGATCATTGCCGTGGATATTTTCGGCTACCCGGCGGCGTGGGACGAAATCATGGCGATTGCCGGGGAGTATGGGTTGGTGGTGATCGAGGACGCAGCCCAGGCGCCGGGCGCCAAGTATCACGGGCGCTGGGCGGGAACGCTGGGGCATATGGGGGTGTTCAGCCTCAACTACCATAAGACCATACATTGCGGGGAAGGTGGGGTGGTAGTGACCGACGATGCCGCACTGGCCGAGCGTCTCCAGTTGATCCGCAACCATGGTGAAACAGTGGTGAAGGGCAAGGGCGTCGAAAATATCGTCAATATGGTGGGATTCAACTATCGCATGACGGAAATCGAGGCCGCGATTGCCAACGAACAGCTGAAAAAGCTTGAAGGGCTGGTGCAACCCCGCATCGCTGCGGCACAGTACCTGAACGACCAACTTGGCGACTTGCCGGGGCTGACTTTGCCGCGTGTGCCGCCGGACATTCGCCATGCTTACTATGTGTATGCAATACGCTATGCGGCGACGGAAAGCGGCGTTCCCCGCGACAGGTTGGCGGCGGCGTTAAAAGCCGAAGGGATTCCGATATTTCCGGGGTATGTCGAGCCGCTTTATCTCCAGCCAATGTACCAGCGCCAGATCGGCTTCGGGCGCGACGGATTTCCCTTTAGTTATCCCGGATACGCAGGCCGGCTGAATTACCGGCGCGGCATCTGCCCGGTGACGGAATCCATGTATTATGAGGAACTTTTACTGACCAACATCTGCCACGCCGGAATCACCCGCGCCGACCTTGACGATTTCGTTGCCGCGTTTCACAAGGTATACGAAAATCTTGATGAATTGAAAGACTTGGGATTATGACCGCGATGCTCACTGGCGAACGAATCGTTCTGCGTCCCTTGCGCGAATCCGATGCGGACGGCGCTTATCCAGGCTGGCTCAACGATCCTGAAGCCACGACCGGAAATTCGCATGGCGTCTATCCGTATACCCGCGAGCAAGCGCTGGAGTATATCCGCATGGTGCAGGCGGCGCGTGATGTCCTGGCGCTTGCGGTGGTGGTGCGGGAGGGCGGGGTTCACATTGGTAACGTCGCGTTGCAAGGGATAAACCCGTTATACCGGAGCGCCGAACTTGCCATCCTCCTCGGCGAAAGGGGCAGCCGGGGACGCGGTTATGGCCTGGAAGCCGCGCGTCTTTTGTGCCGTCATGGCTTCGACGCACTCAATTTGCGGCGTATCGCGTGCGGCACCTTTGCCGGTAATGGTGCGATGATCCGCCTTGCCGAAACATTGGGCATGTCGCGGGAAGGGGTGCGGCGACAAGCGGCCTACAAGGCGGGCCAGTACGTCGATGTGATCGAGTTTGGCATGTTGCGCGACGAAATGCGTTGATGTCCGAAAAAGGAACAAAATGGTGGATAACGAGAACGACCTGATACGCTGGAAAACCGATGCCTGGAAAGACCCCGGCATGGCTGCCTGGTACGCCGGACGGACAGTGGAAACTAGGGGCGTCAGCCTCCTCAAGAATCAGATTGAAATGAACCTGGTGGGGCGCTTTGCCACAGGGCGCGATGTGCTGGATGTGAAGATCGGTAGCGGACGTGTGTCGCTGCCCTTGGCGCGGCGCGGGATGGCCGTCACCGGCATTGACAGTTCCCAGGAGATACTTGACGAAACCCGTCGTCTGGCGGCTGAGTTGCCTATCGAATTGCGGGTCGGCGATTCGGTTGAATTGCCCTGGCCCGATGCGGATTTCGATTACCTTGTGGCGTTGAATACGCTGACGCAAGCGCCCAACTGGCAGGAAGTCCTCGGCAAATGGCAGCAGGTATTGCGCCCCGGTGGACGAATTCTTTTTGACATCCATTCTCTCGATCATCTGGAGGCGGTCTATGGCCCCGACGAGGCGGCCAGGCGTTGCGCCCGCGATCCCTCCGTCGATGCTGGCTTGTCTCACGCGAGGGTTGCCGATTTACTGGATTGGGCGGACGAACATGGTATGAAAGTGGTCGCCATTGTGCCGGTCGGCGCGTTTCTCGGCGGCGGGACAATCAATCACTGGCTGCGCGAAACGCTGGAAGAGAAATTCTGGTGGAAACGTCTGCTTGGCTGGATGGCCGAAGAGAATACCTTTTTCAATCTTGCGCTGTTCCTCGAAGAACATTTGGTGGCCCACCTCACTACGCGGTCAACCAGCCGATTCGTCGCAGTGCTTGACAATGTCCCTGATCGCGACGCCAACCGTTGCCGGCTGGATGAGGATGTGCGGCGTAACGCCTTGCTCTCCGGCGCTGTTGGGGTGAACGAAATGCACCAGATATACGGCTCCGGCCTTGCGGATTTTGCCGACACCTTGGCCGGGCATTTGCGCACCACGCGCAACCGCTATTTTTTCTACACGCTTGCCAAAGCGGTATTGGCGCGCAAACCGAATTGCGATATTGCCGCACTGCTGCCGGATAATATTGCCGCGTTATTTGAAGATTGGCGATTACAGGACGACCTGGATGATCTCGCGTCGGAAATCGCAGACACCTGGTACCGTGCGCCGCGCCTGGGCGACGAGTTTCAAATCGCCGGCACGGCGTTGGGGCCAGGGTTGGAGTATCGTTTGACCGAGCGGATATTGAAGGACTGTTTCGGCGTGTTCAGCGGGGTGCGGTCATGAGCGCAAAGGCCATCGTCAGTTTTCTCTGGGAATCGTTTTACGGCGCGCTGGAACACTATCTGCGGAGCCGCCCGGGAACCGTGGTGATTGTTCCCCGTTACCTGAAGTCTTACCAGCTTCAGCCGCTTCTCGAACGTTGTGGTTGTCGTCTCGCATTACTCGACGAGATTCACGATCCCGCCGGTCAGGATTTTTTTCGCGAACAGTCTGAGGGTTTGCTGGCAGAGTGCCGCACCTACCTGGGCGGAACGGAGTGGCAAGCGCGGCTGCACGGCTGGGGGGTGGAGGAAACCACCCTGGGTGAAGTGATAGACGGGCAGTTGCGCGACGAAGTACCGACGCAGGCTGCCGTGCTCTATCATCTGGAAGCGGCGCGCCGCCAATATGACCTCCAGCTTTTTGTTACCAGCGAAGATGTCTCCCTGGTGCCCAACACGGCCACGCTGTGGTGTCGCGCGCATGGTCTGCCCAGTTTGCAACTACTCCACGGTGTTGCTTTGTCGCGACCTTATACCGTCCATCGCCGGCTGTGGACGGATATGCTGGCGCTTTTTGGTGAGCGCAGTCTGGAAAGTTGTCTCGATGCCGGGATTGATCCCAATCGCTGCCGAATCACCGGCAATCCCGCCTGGGATCATTATCCGGTCGTGCGCGAGCGGCGTGGCGAGATTCGCGACAGCTTGTTCACCAACCACCGTCTCAATCCGAAATTGCCCATTGTGACTTTCGCGACCACGTGGTCAGCCAATTTGTCGGCGAAGCTCAGTGAAAAATTGTTCGGTCAATCCCTGTCCTGGTTCTTTGCGGCGGTGGCAGACCTCAAAGCCGGGGGTATGACGGTCAACGCGGTCGTCAAGGGGCGCGCGGTGAACTTCAATCTCGGCGAGAATCGGATCGCCGAGATTGCGGCAATGTGCGGCCTGGGCGCGGCGGATTATGTTTATGTGACCGGCAAAGCCGAAGAGTGGGTGGTCGGTTCTGACATCCTGATCGGTCTGGATTCAAATATTCTGGTCGAGGCGATGTTGGTGGAAACGCCGGTAATCAACATCATCAATGACGGCGGGGTGCGTCTCGGGCCAAGTTTTGAAGCGAACGCCGGAATCGTCGAAGTGGAGCCGGCAGCCTTGGCGGAAGCGATTCTTAGCCTGCTTGGCGATTCCACCCATCGCGATACCCTGAAAAGAAACATGGCGCTTGCTGCGACGCGCTATAACCACGGCGCAGATGGCATGGCGGGGCAGCGTGTCGCGACGCTGATGGCGGAAATGACCAGGAGCGCCGAGGTCATTGACCAAACCATGCCGGGGGCTGCGGCGAGCGCCGTGCCGCCCGCCATTGTGCAAAATGGGCCATATCTGTGGCAAACCTTTCTGGATATCGACCATCTCGAAGTCGAGGGCTACCACAATGTGGTGCGCAAGCCGCTGATCGACGCCCTGTTGACGCGCGCGCCGCGCGTGGTTCTGGAAATCGGCTGTGGGGAGGGGCGTACCGGCGAGTACATCAAGTCACTCTATCCTGGCGCACGGGTGATCGGTTTTGAGCCAAACCGCAAAGCAGCAGGGCGCGCCAAGCAGGTGCTCGACCAGGTTTTCGTCGAACTCTACGAGGTCAAACATCTGGCAGAAGCCGGTATCGAACCGGGGTCAATCGATACCGTGGTGGTTGCCGACGTGCTGGAGCATATGTACAACCCGTGGGGCGCGGTTGCCGAACTGAAACCCTACCTCACTCCGGATGCCCTGATAATCGCCAGCATTCCCAACATCCGCAATCTCCTGGTGATGGAAGACCTGGCAAAGGGACAATGGCGTTACGAAGCGTATGGCTTGCTGGATATCACCCACGTTCGTTTCTTTACGCGCAGCGACATCTTCCGCTTCTTCCAGGAAACCGGGTATTCCGTCCAGTCCTGCGTCAACGCGCTCGATGCGCGCCTGCTCCCGTTTTACCGGGAAAATCAGCGGGATAAGCCGTTCCGCCTGGAATTGGAAAAGATGATCTTGAAGGACGTGACTCCCGATGAGTTTCGCGACCTTTGCACATTACAGTTCTACGTTTCCGCATCGCCAGGTTTGGCGGCGCCCGGCGCGGAGAAGAGCAATGCGGCCTATACCGCCTGGTTGGCAGAGCGCCGTCTTTCGGAAGCTGAGGCGCGTCAGTTCGATTTGGCCCTGCCCACCTGGGAGAAACAACCGGTATTTCACTTCGTGATATGGGGGGGCACGGCGGACGACTCACAACTCGCGCATACTCTGTCCGATGTGGGGCACCAACTGTATGGACATTATCGCGTTAGCGTATTGTCCGACCATCCCTGCCCGGATGACCTCGATCAGAGTGGCCGAGTATGCTGGATGCACTGTGGCGATTCGCTGGCCCAGGCCGTAAATGCCCTGCCGTTCGCTGCACCTGACGAGTGGCTGGTATTTCTGAATGCCGGCGATGGTCTGGAGAGTCACGCCACCTTGCTGGCGGCGCGCGCGGTTAATCGCTTTCCCCAGTGGCAGTTGATGTATGCGGACGAGGATGAGTTATCGGAGCGCTTTGAGTCCACCAGTCCCATTTTCAAGCCGGACTGGAATCCCGGCTTGCTGGAAAGTATGCCCTACATGGGCGATTTCCTGATGGTGCGTGGTGATGTCCTCGCCCGCTTGGGAGGGCTGCGCGACAATAACGGCGCGGAGTTTTATGACCTCGCATTGCGTTTGTCGGAAAACGGAAAGGAAATAATCGGGCATTTGCCTTATCTGCTTTTCCATCGTCACCACGGCGCGACGAATGGTGAGGCGACGGTGCGCAAAGATGAGGCCTGTCTCACGGCGCTACGCCTTCACCTGACCGAAAGTAACCGTCTTGCTGAAGCCGAGGCGGGCAAGGTTCCCCTGACTTATCGTATCCGTCATCGCATCGATGTTGATGCGCCCGTATCGATCCTGATCGCAGCGCGTGACAATCTGGAGTCTTTGCAGCGCTGTCTCGAAACCGTAATTGATGTCACCCGATACCCGCGCTTTGAAATCCTGATCGGCGATTGTCAAGGCGAGGACGCCGCCTATTGTGCCTATCTGGATGGTTTGGAGGCCTTGGGGAGCGACCAATTGAGGGTGCTGCGCCTCAATCGACGGGCCTCTTTGCAGGAAGTCCACAATCTCTTGGCGTCACAGGCGAGGGGCGAATGGCTGGTTTTCCTGTATTTCGACTCGGTACCGCTTGATCCGGACTGGTTGGAAGAAATGGTTCGTCTTGCAGTGGCTGAGCGGTGCTCGGCCATTGCACCGCGCCTGCTTACGACCGACGGAATTTTGCGGGCCGGCGGTCAGATACTCGGCTGCAACGGCGCTGCCGAATCGCCGTTCGGCGGACTAAAAATCGACGATCCCGGATACGCCGCGCGGGCCTATGTGGTGCAGGATTTTTCTGCGCTGCCAGGCGGCTGTTTGATGGTGCGCACCGACCAATTTGCGTCGCTTGGCGGATTTGACGAGACGCTGGAGGACGACGGAATCGCCGTTGCCGAGTTTGGTATGCGTTTACACCGGATTGAGGGCCGGCAAATGTGGACGCCGCATGTCAATGTGCTTAGTCCGGGCAAGGCTGCCGAACTCGGCTGGCGGAGCGATCATGAGGTCGCCGACGCACTTCCTCTACAAAAGAAGGAAGCAATTGAGCGACTCAATGAAAAAGACTTATCCGGGCTTGCCAACGATCCGGCCTACAACCCCAACCTATCGTTGCGGGAGCCTTTCGCCATTGAATCGGCGCGTGAGCTAAACTGGAATATCCTCGACTGGCATCCTGTGCCGAGAGTCGCAGTGCATTTTGCTGATACCTCCGGATGCGGACATTACCGGATGATTGCCCCGGCGCGCGCGCTGAGCAAAGAGGGGATCGCGCAGGCATGGAGCAGTTGTTTATATTTCAGCAATCCAGAACTGGCTCGGGTGCAACTGGATAGTGTGATTCTCCAACGTCCGTTTAATGAGCGCCACAAGCCGATAATTCGAACTTACAAGAAACATTCCAACGCGTTTATTGTTTATGAGATTGACGACTTGCTTACCAACTTGCCGCCCAAGAGTGTCCATCACAAGGAAATTACGGCGGATATGATCGCCAACTTCAAGGATGGCGTAGCCTTGTGCGATCGTTTTGTGGTTTCCACGGAATATCTCAAGGAAACTTATCGCGAACTGCATGATGATATTGTCGTTGTGCCCAACTATATCGATTGGGAATTGTGGAAGGATTGCCGATCCCTGAGGAATACCTCGGACAAGCCCAGAGTGGGGTGGGTTGGCGGCATCGGCCACACCGGCGACTTGGAAGTGCTGGTCGACGTTGTCAGAGAATTGGCTGGCGAAGTGGACTGGATATTTATGGGAATGTGCATCGACGAGTTTCGCCCTTACGCCAAGGAGGTTGTGAGCGGCGTCGAATTTCTCAAGTATCCGGCGCGGATGGCGAGCTTGAACCTCGATCTGGCGGTCGCGCCGCTCGAATATCATCCGTTCAACGAAGGCAAAAGCAACCTGCGTTTGCTCGAATACGGCATATTGGGGATTCCGGTGATCTGCACCGATATCCTTCCCTATCAGGGAGAATTCCCGGTTTGTCGCGTGGAAAACAGAAAGGACGCATGGGTTGCCGCCATACGCGAACATATTCATGATCACGATGAATTGCACAACCGTGGTGAGGCGTTACACGACTACGTCATGAAAAACTGGTTGCTTCACGACCACCTCGACCAGTGGTTAAGGGCTTGGATACGATAAAGTTATTACGTTGGGGAGCGCCAACTATGAAGCCCGCCGGATGAGCTAAAGTTTTGAGTAGGTTAGCCGCTAATGCAATTGAAGCCGTCTGATTTGACGGTGATTTGAACAGAAAAGGAGCATATCATGCCACAAGTCATTCAAACCAACGTCTCTTCGTTGAATTCGCAACGCAATCTGAATACCTCGCAATCCGAGTTGAACCGTTCCTTGCAGCGTTTGTCTTCCGGGATGCGTATCAACAGTGCTCGCGACGATGCAGCCGGCCTGGCGATTTCCGAGCGTTTTACCTCGCAGATTCGCGGTCTGGATCAGGCCCGTCGCAATTCCAACGACGGTATTTCTTTCGCGCAGACTGCGGAATCCGCGATGGGCGAAATGGGCAACATTTTGCAGCGTGTGCGCGAACTGGCGGTGCAATCCGGCAACGCCTCGAACTCTTCGACGGATCGTCAGGCGTTGCAGGCTGAGGTAACACAGCTAACCTCCGAATTGCAGCGTTTTGCCAAGACTACGCAATTTAACGGACAGAACCTGCTCGACGGTTCCTTGGCGTCTGCGGTGTATCAAGTAGGCGCTAACGCCAATCAGACGATCACGGCGACTACCGGCAATTTCCAAACCAACGCTTATGGTAACTACCGTTATACCGGCGTGGATATGAAAGCTTCTTCGGGGGCGGGCGGTTCCATCACCTCGGGATCGATTTCCGGTCAAACGCTGACCTTGAATGGTTCGGTCGGCTCGGATACGGTGACGGCAGCCAACGGTGATAGCGCACTGTCGCTTGCCGCGAAGGTTAATCTGAAAACGGGTACTACCGGGATTACCGCCTGGGCGAAGACTGAAGCGACCTTGTCCTTTGTTGCAAGTGGCAATTATTCGTTCTCCCTGCAAACTCAGGAGACCGGAACCACAGCATCCAGTGCGCAGACGATATCCTTCTCGCTGTCGGCGGCCTCCGGGGCGACCGCGCTGAGTCAGGCTGTGAATTCAATCAACGAGCAGTCTGCCAAAACCGGGATTACCGCCAAATTGAGTTCGGATAATACCGGTGTCGTTCTGACCAATGATGAAGGCAAACGCATCGTCTTTGACTCTGCGACTTCTGGTTCGATTGCCGGCTCCATCAAGGCGAAGAATGCGGCGGGCACCACTCGTACGGTGATGAGTTCCGGTACCGGTACGACTTCGGGTGGGTTTATCGAAGGGCAGGTGTATTTTGATTCGGCGAAGTCCTACAGTATCGTGACCAACGCTTCCTCCGGCGGTGTGGTGGCGAATGGGACAACGGCGGTATCGTCTACCTTGGATAAGGTGTCCAACCTGGATATCAGCACTGTTACCGGCGCTACCAATGCACTCTTCGTCGTGGATGCCGCGCTGTCCATCGTCAATGATCAGCGCGCCAAATTCGGCGCCTTGCAAAGCCGTTTTGAATCGACGATCAGTAACTTGATGACTTCGTCTGAAAATATGTCGGCTTCCCGTTCGCGGATTCGTGATGCGGACTTCGCAGTGGAAACCGCCAGTCTGACCCGTACTCAGATCCTGCAACAAGCCGGTACCGCGATGCTGGCGCAGGCCAATGCATTGCCGAACTCGGTTCTGTCGCTGCTGAAGTAAGGTTGAAGTAGAGTTTCCGGTCGGTTGCTGCGGCAATCGACCGGATTAACGCGAGGTAGACGATCATGGAAATTCAGTCTTTAACTGGTGTGGCGGGAGCAAGCTATTCACCTGCATCCCAGCAAACCGCCAATCCCTCAGCACATGCTCAGCCGGTATCCGGTGCAACGGATGCGGTCAAGGCGGTGGAGACCGTGACCAAAGACGCCGCCAAGGCTCCTTCATCCGCGCAGCGGAACGAAGAAGTCAAACAGTCGGTGGAGAAAATCAACAAGACGATTCAGGCCCTGGCCAGGAATCTTCAGTTTTCGGTGGATGAAGATACCAAGATGAATGTGGTTAAGGTAATTGATACCGATACCAAGGATGTTATTCGCCAGTTTCCTTCCGAAGAGGCTCTTGCGATTGCCAAGGCTCTGGATAAATTGCAGGGGTTGTTGTTTACAGATAAAGCATAAGAAATGGGGGTGTCGCCATGGCCATTTCTTCTCCTGGCATAGGCTCGAATCTTGATGTAAACGGCATTGTTAGTCAGTTGATGAGCGTAGAACGACAGCCTCTGACGGTGCTTACGACCAAGGAGGTGAGCTATCAGGCGCAATTGACGGCGTACGGCAACTTGAAAAGTGCGCTTTCATCATTTTCTGGATCTTTTGCGGCGCTGAACACCCCCTCAAAATTTACTGCCTTGACGACTTCGGTGGGTGACGGCACCCTGCTGTCCGCTTCGGCTTCGTCAACGGCATCTCCTTCGTCCCATTCGGTAGAAGTACAGAAACTTGCCCAAGCGCAAGCTTTGCGGACGGATTTTACGGCAGACAACATTACCGATGTCGTTGGCTCTGGGACGTTAACCTTCTATTTCGGCACCTATGACTCAGGCGCCAATACGTTTACCCCAAATGCCAGTAAGGGGGCCAAAACTGTCACAATCGACGCCTCACACAATACCTTGGCTGGTGTGCGGGACGCTATCAATTCCGCAAACATCGGAGTGGCGGCAAGTATCATCAACGATGGAACCACCAACCGTCTGATGTTGGCGTCCACCAGTATGGGCGCTTCGAATAGTCTGAAAATCGGTGTGGCCGATGCGGATACAACGAATACCGATCTCAGTGGTTTGTCACAGTTGGCGTATGATCCAACCGCCACAAAAAATATGGTGGAAACCGTTTCCGCCATTGATTCTGTGGTCAAGGTTGATGGTGTGACTATTTCGAAACCTAGCAATTCGATATCCGACGCAATCCAGGGAGTTACCCTAAATCTCCTGAAAGCTAATGTCGGCACGACAACGACCGTTTCTGTTTCTCGGGACAGCAGCACCGTCAGTTCCGCCGTAAGTACCTTCGTCAAGGGATACAATGAGCTTGCGAAACAAATCAGTGATTTGACGGCGTATGACGCAAAAACCAAAAAAGCCGGTACGTTGATTGGCGATTCTACGGTGAGGTCGATACAGTCGCGAATCCGCTCCGTTCTGAATACCACCATTTCAGGGTTGAACGGTGGCCAGACTTCCCTGTCCAGCATCGGAATTTCCATCCAAAGAGACGGAACCATGGTATTGGACAGCAACAAATTGTCGAGCGCCATTACCAGCGATCCAGAGGCGGTGGCGGGTTTATTCACATCGATCGGTAGGGCCGAAGATAGCCTGATCAAATACACCAGTTCGACTACCAATACTAAACCGGGTAGTTACGCGCTGGATATTTCCCAACTCGCTACACAGGGAAATATCGTGGGGTCAGATCCCGCTGGGTTGACGATAACTGCAGGAGTGGACGATTCGCTATCGCTGACGGTTGACGGTGTATCTACTACCGTAACGTTGGCGGATGGAACCTATGCCACCGTGGCGGACTTCCTTGCTGAAGTGCAGTCCAAGATTAACGGGGCGTCTGCGTTTTCTTCCAAGGATATTGCGGTAACCGTTAGCGACGATGGCACGGGCGTACTGTCGATAACTTCCAATCGTTACGGTTCTGCGTCGTATGTCTCGCTGGCGGGTACTGCAGTAACAAATCTTTTGGGAGCAGCGCCGGTTTCAACCAATGGCGTTGATGTCGCTGGTACAATTAACGGACAATCTGCTACCGGTTCCGGTCAGTACCTTACCGATAATAGTGGATTGAAGCTTCAGGTGCTTGGCGGCGCACTGGGTTCGCGTGGGAATTTGACGTTTGTTCAAGGGTATGCCACAAAGCTGGATACGTTGATCAGTAATATTCTCAGTTCCAGCGGGTCGCTTGCGGGACGAACCGATGGAATCAACAAAAGCATTGAGGATCTCGGCACCAGGACTGACACTCTTGCGAGACGTTTGGCTACAATCGAAAAACGTTATCGCAATCAGTTTACTCAGCTTGATACCTTGATGAGCAGTATGACCAAGACGAGCAATTATTTGACTCAACAACTGGCTGCGCTGACGAAAACAACCAGCGGCTAGAGTCAACACAGGTGACAAAATGAATGCTATCGCACGAAATGCGCTGGATGCGTATTCCCAGGTCGGTGTGGATGTGAGTGTTGCCACGGCCAGCCCACACCGGCTTATCCTGCTATTGTTTGATGGTGCGATCAAGGCGATTTCAAAAGCCAAGTTCCACATGGAAAAGAACGAAATTGCAGCAAAAGGGGAAGCGATTTCCAAGGCCATTGCGATTATCGACCAAGGTCTCAACCTGAGCCTCGACAAAAAGGTGGGTGGGGAGTTGGTCGAGAACCTGGGCGCATTGTATGAATACATGTGTCATCGCCTGCTGACGGCGAATTTGAAAAACGATGTGAGCGGGCTTGATGAAGTTAATATTTTGTTGAGCGAATTGCGTGGCGCGTGGGCGGCTATCGAGAAGAATCCTGAGACGCTGGGCGCTGGCAATCAGCTGGCTCAGCCAACACGGAATCAGGCAGTTACCAGCTACGGCAGAATATGAAAATGGCGGATATCGCTGCCTGTTATGCAGAGATATTGGCGACCTCAGAGTTGATGTTGGAGGCGGCAAAAAAGGGTGAGTGGGACGAACTGATCGCCTTGGAAGGTCGCCGTGACGTCCTGCTTGCCCACCTTCAGACGTTGGATTTTAGCCTTGCTACGGATGATTTGTCGCGGGAACGGCAGCTTGCGCTGATCAAGCAAATTCTGGACTGCGATCTTGAAACAAAATCCCTGGTGGAGTGCTGGCAAGGGGAGATCAGAATAATCCTGAACAGCGTGGGCACCGAGAGAAAATTGAAAGATGCGTATATAGATTCAGCGTAAGGAGGCGTCATGTCTTACTCGGTGGCTATCGTGGAACAGCGGCGGATTCACGCAGCCAATGAGCCGGTTGGACGTGTGCCCGATTTATTGCCGGTGATTCGCGAGGAAGAACAAAAACGTTCCAATCAATCCTGGCAGCGCCGCCGACCTGGAAAAACTAAAATTCCTCCCTCTTTGCCGGGAGGTCGTCAAAAAACCGATGCTGATCATCAAGTCGATGATTATGCTTGAAAACATCTTGGCGTCCCGGTAATCTCTCCCCTGTTTTTTTATTCACCTGTCTGATTTACAGGAGTTCCAGTTGGAAGGCATAGTTGTTACCTGGCGCGAGTTGCTGGTTGTGGTGGTATTGGTCGTCGGCGTATACGTCGCCGAAGTCTTGTTGTTGATGCGTAACGCGGGGCGGTGGGGAGGAAAGACCGATTCCGGCGCACGTGAAAGAGAACTGCAATCGCTGGAGTTGGACATCGACCGCTTGCACCAGCGTCTCGACGTGCTACAAGTCGAATTCGACAAGCTAAAAAGTGGTCAGGAGAGCACCGTTAGACCCTATGGCGAAGCGGTCAAGCTCGCCGAGAGTGGCATGGATGTCGATCAACTGGCGGTAAACTGCGGGATATCCAGAGGAGAGGCTGAATTGATTATTGCGGTGAATCGCCTTAGCCACCAGAAAAGCTAGCCATGATCCATAACGACGTCCTGAATCAGCTTCAACTGCTGGTCAAGACGACCGCGCGACCGCTCGTCGAAGTCGCGGAAAGCCCGGCGGAGCTTCCCCAGTGGACGCCGGGCGACAAACTCCCCGCCCATGTTCTCGCCAGTCTGCCCAATGGGCGCTTCCAGGTTGGTGTCGGCGAGCAGGTTCTTGACATGAATCTGCCTAAGAATACCCAGCCCGGCGATAACATCGAATTGGTGTATGTCGCGAATCAACCCCGGCTGACCTTTGTCCTGTCACGAGACGCCCAGGCGACCGGAAAAGCAAGCGCTTCAGTTGGCGCAGCCGGGGCGGCTGCCCTGGCGAATAGGGGGGATTTGCCTCTTGCGGCGGCTGCGGATGGCGCTCATCCCCCGGTAGTGCTGAGTGATACCGGACGTTTCCTTGGTGCGCTGCTGCAAAAAGTAGCCGAAAGGCAAAACGACCCCGAAGCCCAGTCCTTGGCTAAAACGACTCCCTTGGTTCAGGCGCCTCCCGGTGACAGCAAGGAGTTTGCGCAGGTGTTGCGAGGCGCTTTGTCGCAAAGCGGTTTGTTTTACGAATCCCATCAGGCTCAATGGGTCGCTGGGGAGCGCTCCCTCAATGAATTGCTGAAAGAGCCACAGGGCACACTTTCCACTGTGGTCGGCGAGCAACTGCCGACTTCAGCCCCTCGTGCGGACACTTCGGCAGAGGCTCCACTTGTTTCCCAAGTTAACCCTCATTTGGTTTCCAGCGCCAGTGAGGGAGGGACAGAGCCGCTCAAAGCACAGGTTATGGTGACGCTTCAAGGGGATGTCGGCGGTATGAAATCTGCTGACATGGTACATCCGGACACCATGCCATTGATTCAGCAACAACTGAATACGCTGGATACTCGCCAAATGGTGTGGCAGGGCATGGTGTGGTCGGGCCAGAATATGGAATGGGTGGTCGAGGAACGTGATGCGCGCAACCGCGAGGGGGGCGGTGAAGAGATTGCACAGTGGCAGACCAAGCTGCGGCTGCATCTTCCAAACTTGGGAACAGTATCCGCCGCACTGGCTTTTACTCGTGATGGTTTGCGTATCAACCTGGCGGCTGCTGAGCCAAATACCGCCGATAATCTCAAACAAGCCCAAGGCAAGTTGCTGAACTCTCTGGATGCCGCCGGTTTGCGGCTGCTGGGCGTATCCGTGGAACGTGATGAACACGCCTAATAGAAGAAATCCCCAGTTGGCGGTGGCAATGGCGTATCGGGCTGGACAGTCTGCGCCGCAGGTCGTCGCCAAGGGGCGAGGCCTGATTGCCGAAACCATCATAGAGCGGGCCAAGGAAGCCGGGGTTTATGTGCATGAATCGCCGGAACTGGTGGCGCTTTTGATGCAGGTCGATCTGGATCAGCATATTCCGCCCGAGCTCTACATTGCAGTCGCCGAACTGCTTGCCTGGCTTTACCAACTCGAACATGGCAAAGCTGCTCCGCCAGCGCCACCCGACCTCAAACCACACCTTCCTCCACCGGTTTAGTGCTGGATTTGCAACTGGCGCAGCAACTCCGTTTCCAGGCGCAGGGCTGTTCTGGATTGGTCGAGATTTTCTCCCTTGATCAGGAAAGTGTCTTCGGCGCGCTCCCCCAATGTGGTGATTTTGGCGGTGTACAGGTGTATGCCGTGGTGCAGAAACACCTGGGCGATGCGCGATAGCAGGCCGGGGCGATCTCCGGCGACCACCGACAAAATGTGATAGGCGCCTTTTTCATCGGGGCGAATGCTGACTTCCGGGGTAATCGGGAAATGTCTCAGATGGCGGCTAAGACGGCCATCCGCCGGTGTTTCGAGTGGCGGCAGGCGGGTCAGACGTTCGGTTAATTCGTGTTCGATGAAATTGAGCAAGTCCCGGTAATGTGCGGATTTGCCGGCCTGGTCGAGAACGACGAAACTGTCCAGTGCATAGCCGTGGCGAGTAGTGCAGACCTTGGCTTCGACGATGTTGAAATCGGTGCGCTCAAAGAAACTGCACAGGCGCGCAAAAAGATCATCCCGGTCAGGGGTGTAGATCAGAACCTGGACGCCTGCTCCGGTGGGGCTGAGGCGGGCTCGGACGATGGGCCGGGGAGAATCTACATGGCGGTATAACAGGCGGGTTTGCCAGGCGATTTCGTGGGCTTCATGACGCAGGAAATAGCCATCGTCCATGTGCTTCCACAGGGCCAGGTGGGCTTCTTCCGGAATGGCATATAGCCGCAAGGTCTTGAGCGCTTCGAGCTGACGCTCCTGAAGGTAGGCTTCCGGGCCAAGGTTTTCACCGGACAGGTAACGGCGGGTCGAGAGATATAGACTTTCCAGCAGGCGTCCCTTCCAGGCATTCCAGACTTTCGGACTGGTGCCGCGAACATCAGCCACCGTCAGTAAATACAATCCGGTTAAATGGCGCATATCGCGAACCCGCGCGGCGAATGCGGCAATAACATCGGGGTCGCTGACATCCTGCTTTTGCGCAGTGGCCGACATGACCAGATGATTTTCCACCAGCCAGGTCAGAAGCTCCTCGTCTTCTCCACGAATCTCATGGCTGCGGCAAAAACGCCGGGCTTCCAGAGCGCCGAGGCGGGAATGGTCGCCGCCGCGTCCTTTGGCGACATCGTGAAACAATCCGGCCAGATAAAGAATTTCCGGGCGCTCGAAAGCGCTGATTAGCCTGCTGCATAACGGAAACTCATGGGCGTATTCCGGTACGGTAAATCGGCGCAGGTTGCGCACCACGAAGAGGATGTGCTCGTCTACCGTGTAAACATGGAAAAGATCGTGCTGCATCTGCCCGACGATCCGCCCGAAATTTGGCAGGTAGCGGCCTAACACCCCGAACTGGTTCATCCGTCGAAGTTCATGGGTGATGCCGTGAGGTTCACGGAAAAAATCAACAAAGCGCTGCCGATTTTCCGGGGAGCGGCGGAAGGCGGTATCGATCAGGGGAACTGCCCGCCACAGGGCGCGCAAGGTGTCCGCACTGATTCCCTTCAGTTCGGGATGGCGTTCCATCGTCAGAAACAGGTCGAAGATGGCGGACGGGTGATCCTGAAACAACGTTTCTTCACGCATTTCCAGCAGGCGGTCACGCGCCTGAAACTGCGAGTCGATGATCTCGGGCAAGTGGCATACCGGTGCGCTGATGCGCCTGTGCAGGCTGCGAATCAGAACTTCATTCATCACCACTATTGCCTTGGCGGTGCGGTAATAACGTTGCATCAGTTGTTCGCTAGGGCTGCGCAACTTGTTTGCAAATAAGCCGAGTTGTTCCGCCAGCGAGGGCTGATGGTCGAATACAATCCGGTCTTCGCGGCGGGAGGCCAGTAGGTGCAGGCGAATACGCAGATTTTGCAGGAATTTCTCGTGGCGGCGTATTAACGTCGCCTCATGGGCGGTGATCAGCTTTTCCCGTACCAGATCGGGCCAATCCGCGCCGATTTTCAAGGCCTTGGCAATCCAGGTGATGGTCTGGATATCCCGCAACCCACCGGGGCTTTCCTTGAGATTAGGCTCAAGATTGTAAGCGGTATCGTGAAACCGGCTGTGGCGTTGCTGCTGTTCGAGCAATTTACCTTCGTAAAAAGCTTTGGTATCCAGGTTTGCAGCGTAGGTCGAATGAAAATTTCCGAACAGCTCGCGGTTTCCAGTCAGGAAACGTGCTTCGAGCAAGTTGGTTTGCACGGAAATGTCGCGGCGACCTTCTTCCAGGCATTCGTCAATTGTGCGTACGCTGTGGCCAACTTCCATGCCGGTATCCCACAGCAGGCTGATCAACGCCTCGAGTTTTTCCTGGGTTTGCGCCTCAACTTCACCCGGCAAGAGGATCAGCAAGTCCACATCAGAGAAAGGATACAGTTCTCCTCGCCCGTATCCGCCAACCGCAATCAGGGCGAGTGCATCAGGCATCCCGGTGCTTTTCCAGATTTCCCGAAGCAGTTCGTCGATCAGTCGGCAATGGGCGTGGAGGTAACGGGTGGGGCTGATACCCGGGAACTGCTGGTTGAGTTCGCCACGCCGGGCCTTTAATACGTCGCGCCAGGGAATGGACATGGGGCTATGGCTTGAAATCGGGCTGGGCCGGTGCGCCGGCGGAAAGGGTCAGGACTTCGTAGCCCTGTTCGGTGACCAGAATGGTGTGTTCCCATTGGGCGGAAAGGCTGTGATCCTTGGTGACGATAGTCCATCCGTCGCCAAGCTGGCGGATATCGCGCCGACCGGCGTTGATCATCGGCTCAATGGTGAAAATCATCCCCGTTTCCAGAAGCACCCCATCGCCGCGTTTCCCATAGTGGAGCACTTGCGGGTCTTCGTGGAAGGCCCGTCCGATACCGTGGCCGCAGTATTCGCGAACCACGCTGTAGCCGTTTTTTTCCGCGTGTCTTTGCACGGCAAACCCGATGTCGCCCAAATATGCGCCAGGTTTGACTTCGGCGATACCCAACCATAGGCATTCATGGCTGATTTCACACAGGCGGCGCGCTTGAATGGACGGTTCGCCGACGTAATACATACGGCTGCTGTCCCCGTGAAACCCATCCTTGATGACGGTAATGTCGAGATTGACAACGTCGCCGACTTTCAGTTTTCGCTCTCCTGGAACGCCATGACATACTTGGTGGTTCACCGATGTGCAGATGGATTTTGGGTAGGGGCGGTGTCCCTTTGGTGCGTAATTCAAAGGGGCCGGAACACATCCTTGCACGTTGACCATGTAATCGTGGCAAAGTTTGTCTAATTCGCCTGTGGAAACCCCAGCGACAACAAACGGCTTGATATAGTCGAGCACTTCACCGGCCAGCTTGCCGGCAATACGCATTTTTTCGATTTCCTGGGGATTTTTTATGATGATGGTCATGAAACGCTGGGCCTGGCTGAACGACAAAGGGTGAAGTATAACAAACTTGAACAATACTTTGCCTTGAGAGGGCTTGTCGGTCTGTGTTAAAATTCAAAGTTGGGTTTCTTGAGTAAACCCAAATTTCGCACGCCGACTTGAAGTACAGGGTGCCCGATTGGATGTTTTGTTGGGTGGTTTTTGGGTCGGCGGAGGCTTAACCCTTACTAAGGAGCAAAGTAATGTCTGTCACTATGCGTCAAATGTTGGAGGCGGGTGTCCATTTCGGCCATCAAACCCGTTATTGGAACCCCAAAATGGCCCCGTTCATTTTTGGTGACCGCAACAAGATTCATATCATCAACCTGGAAAAAACCCTGCCGATGTACTTGGAGGGCATGAAATTCATTCGCCAGCTGGCCTCCAACAAGGGCAACATCATGTTTGTCGGCACCAAGCGTCAAGCCCGCGACATCATTCGCGAAGAAGCTGATCGCTGTGGTTCCCCGTTTGTGAACTTCCGCTGGTTGGGCGGTATGTTGACCAATTACAAAACCGTTAAACAGTCCATCAAGCGTTTGCGCGACATGGAAGTGCTGCTTCAGGAAGAAAATGCCGCCAAGATGTCCAAAAAAGAGGCGCTGGATTGCCGCCGCGAATTGGCAAAGCTGGAGCGTAGCCTGGGGGGTATCAAGGATATGGGCGGTTTGCCTGATGCGTTGTTCGTGGTTGATGTCGGATATGAAAACGGCGCCATTGTCGAGGCCAAGAAGTTGGGGATTCCGGTAATCGGCATCGTTGATACCAATAATTCGCCGCTTAATGTTGACTATGTGATTCCGGGTAATGATGACTCCAGTCGCGCCATTCGTTTGTATGCGCGCGGCGCAGCGGACGCGATTCTGGAAGGTCGTAGCCAAGTCATCAAGGAAATCGTCGGTGACGAGTTCGTTGAGGTGGACACCGCAGCGGCTCCTGCGGCGGAGTAATCCGATATAGCCAAAAGGGGCTTCAGGCCCCTTTTTCATATCGTATCGTTTAATCAATAGGCCGCCGGGTGGCGGCCTGTTCTGTTAGAAAAAACAAGGAGTTTGATATGGCGGAAATCACCGCAGGCATGGTAAAGGAATTGCGCGAACTGACCGGTCTGGGCATGATGGAATGCAAAAAAGCGCTGACTGAAACCAATGGCGATTTCAAGGCGGCGGAAGATCTGCTGCGCATCAAGAGCGGCGCAAAAGCCGGCAAGGCGGCCAGCCGCGTTGCAGCAGAAGGCGTGGTGTCATGTTTCCTGAGCGCCGACGGTAAGGTCGGCGCATTGGTTGAGCTGAACTGCGAAACCGATTTTGCTTCAAAAAACGAAGAATTCGTCGGTTTCTCCAAAACTTTGGCGCAATTGGTGGCGGAAAACAATCCGGCGGATCCCGAAGCCCTGGCCGGCGTCAAGCTGGCTTCCGGGGAAACGGTGGAAGATACCCGCAAGGCGTTGGTGATGAAAGTTGGTGAAAATATGACCATTCGCCGCTTTGTGCGTTTCCAGACCGCTGGCAAGCTGGCTGCCTATCTGCACGGCGCCAAGATCGGTGTCATGGTTGATCTCGAAGGTGGCGACGAGCAACTGGGCAAGGATATTGCCATGCACATCGCTGCCAGCAAGCCGGTATGTGTATCCAAAGAGCAGGTTCCTGCGGAGTTGCTCACCAAGGAACGCGAAATTTATACCGCCCAAGCTGCCGAGAGTGGCAAACCTGCGGAAATCGTCGCGAAAATGGTGGAAGGCCGTATCCATAAATACCTGGCCGAAGTGACTCTGCTTGGTCAGCCTTTCGTCAAGAATCCTGATGAAAGTGTGGAGAAGTTGCTGGCGTCCAAGAAGGCCAAGGTTAATTCCTTCCAGATGTTTGTGGTTGGTGAAGGCATCGAAAAGAAGGTTGTTGATTACGCTGCCGAAGTGGCCGCAGCAGCAAAGGTATAAGACTATGCCGCAGCCGAAATTCTCCCGCATCCTGCTAAAACTTTCCGGCGAAGCCCTGATGGGTGAGGATAGCTATGGCATCAACCGTGACGTAATTGAACGCATTGTTGCGGAAATTGGTGAAGTCGCCCAACTGGGCGTTCAGGTGGCGGTAGTAATCGGCGGCGGCAACATTTTTCGAGGTATCGCTCCCGCAGCTGCCGGTATGGATCGCGCCACCGCCGATTACATGGGGATGCTTGCCACGGTGATGAATGCCCTGGCGTTGCAGGATGCCATGCGGCGCGCCGGGATTATCGCTCGGGTACAATCCGCTCTGACTATCGAGCAGGTCGCGGAGCCCTATATCCGGGGTAAGGCATTGCGTTATCTGGAAGAAGGCAAGGTGGTGATATTCGGAGCCGGTACCGGTAATCCGTTTTTTACCACTGATACCGCGGCTGCTTTGCGCGCGGTGGAGATGAGTGCGGAAGTGGTTCTGAAGGCGACCAAGGTGGATGGCGTGTATACCGCCGATCCGAAAATTGACCCGGATGCCACGCGTTATGAAAAATTGAGTTTCGACGAAGCTATCGCCCGTAATCTTAAAGTGATGGATTCCACTGCGCTGGCTTTGTGCCGCGATCAGCGTATGCCCTTGTGTGTGTTTAGTATATTCAAGGCTGGCGCGCTGAAACGAGTGGTGATGGGGGAAAATGAAGGTACGCTGGTCGAGTGTTGAGGGAGACGGAGATGATTGCTGACGTTAAGAAGAGCGCCGAACAGAAAATGCAGAAAAGCCTGGAGGCGCTTAAGACCGATCTGGGTAAAGTGAGAACCGGGCGCGCGCATACCGGTATTCTTGATCACGTTATGGTCGATTATTACGGCAACCCTACGCCGATCACCCAGGTTGCCAACGTCAACCTGATTGATGCTCGCACCATCGGCGTACAGCCGTGGGAGAAACCCATGATCGCCAAGGTGGAGAAGGCGATTCGCGACTCCGATCTGGGTCTCAATCCGTCTTCGCAGGGAGACCTGATTCGCGTTCCGATGCCGCCCTTAACTGAAGAACGCCGCAAGGATTTGATCAAAGTCGTCAAAGGTGAAGCGGAAAACGCCAAGGTGGCGATTCGCAATGTGCGGCGTGACGCCAATGGACTCCTTAAGGACATGCTCAAGGACAAAACCATTGGTGAAGACGACGAGCGCAAGGCGCAAGACGAAGTCCAGAAGCTTACTGATCGCTATATTGCTGAAGTCGACAAGGCGCTGCATGCCAAAGAAGCCGACCTGATGGCAATTTAAGGCATTGCCGGTGGCCTTGTTCCAAAGCTCCACGCGCGCTATTCCCGATGTGGCGGACATCCCTCAGCATGTCGCCATTATTATGGACGGCAATGGCAGATGGGCAAAAAAACGTCTGATGCCGCGTGTGGCCGGACACAAACGCGGTCTTGAAACGGTGCGCAGCACCGTCAAGGCGTGTGTCGATATGGGCGTCAAGTACCTCACCTTGTTCGCTTTCAGCAGCGAAAACTGGCGGCGTCCTGCTGATGAAGTCAGTTTTCTTATGAGCCTGTTTCTGCTCGCGCTGGAGCAGGAAGTTTCCAAGTTACACAAGAACAATATTTGCCTGAAGGTTATCGGCGACCGCACTCGCTTCGATCCCAAGCTTGTTGAATTGATTGGCGAGGCGGAGCGCCTGACTGCGGACAATAGCGCTCTGACGCTGACTATCGCGGCCAATTACGGGGGGCGTTGGGACATGATGCAGGCCGTCAATTCGCTGGTGGCTGCGAAGCCCGGGACAGCTTACAGCGAAGATGACTTGGCGGCATATTTGTCGATGGCCTATGCGCCGGAGCCGGATTTGTTCATCCGTACCGGCGGAGAAAAACGCATCAGCAATTTCCTTCTGTGGCAACTGGCCTATACCGAGTTGCATTTTACCGACACGCTGTGGCCGGATTTCAACACCGCAGCGCTTAAAAAAGCCATTCAGTCTTACCAGCAGCGGGAGCGCCGTTTCGGTCGCACCAGCGAGCAATTGGTCAACAATGCTTAAACAGCGTGTTCTTACCGCCCTGATTCTTCTGCCGCTGTTTCTTGGCGCACTGTTTTATCTTCCTCCGTTATACTGGGCTATGCTCACCCTGGCCGGAATGCTCATTGGTTCGTGGGAGTGGGGCGGGATTGCCGGGTATCCTTCCGTGACTCGTTGGACTTTCGTTGCGGTAACTGCCGTCCTGTCCCTGATTCTTTTTGAGCTTGGGGAAGTGGTTTGGGCCGACATGTTCTCGTTGTCGTTGTTATTCTGGCTGGTTCCCGGCGTATTGTGGCTGGCCTTTCGCTGGCGGTTAGGGAATCTGATTGCATTTGCTGTGCTGGGTTGGCTGGTTCTGATCCCAACTTGGCTGGGGTTGGTTTACCTCCGTGGGATTACTCCGCAACTATTACTGGTAACCATGATGGTGGTCTGGATCGCAGATAGTGCGGCCTATTTTGCAGGCCGGAAATTCGGCAGGAACAAACTTGCGCCCGCCATCAGTCCCGGAAAAAGCTGGGAAGGCGTGTGGGGAGGGCTGCTTGGCGTAGCGCTATTTGGTATTGCCGTTGTGGAATTCGCCAAAACATCCTGGTGGGTATTGCCGGCTTTTGCTGGGTTGGCGGCGTTGAGTATCGTTGGTGATCTGTTCGAGTCCTGGATGAAACGAGTCGCAGGGATCAAGGACAGCGGCAGTATATTGCCGGGGCATGGTGGAATACTTGATCGTATCGACGGATTGACGCCGACCTTGCCGGCGGCGTCATTGTGCGTCATGTTGGGCTGTCTCGATTGGGGAGTGTTGGTGAAATGAGTGCTCAACTACGTCACCTGACTGTTCTGGGGGCGACGGGCACCATCGGTGTGAACACCCTGGATGTTGTAGCCCGTCATCCTGGCCGTTTTAAGGTTGTTGCTCTGACCGCCCATCGTCAAGTTGAGAAACTCTTTCAACAATGCCTGCAATTTGATCCCGAATATGCAGTGATGCTGGATGACGTCAGTGCCGAAGAATTGCGTCTGAAGTTGCGTGATGCGGGGCGGAGTACCCAGGTAGAAAGTGGAATGGCTGGATTGGAAGCCGTTTCAACTTTGCCTCAGGTCGATACCGTGATGGCGGCGATTGTCGGCGCTGCCGGACTCAAACCGTCGCTCGCGGCTGCTCGCGCCGGCAAACGGGTGTTGTTGGCGAATAAAGAAACCTTGGTCATGTCGGGAGCGCTGTTCATGGATGCGGTGCGTAGTCATGGCGCGGAACTGCTTCCTATCGACAGCGAACATAACGCGATTTTCCAATCCTTGCCGCGTAATTTTTCCGAGAATTTGCCGCAAAACGGCGTTACCCGCATTCTCTTGACCGCGTCCGGCGGGCCGTTTCGCAACACACCGCTCTCCGAATTGGAGAGTGTCACGCCGGAACAAGCGTGTGCCCATCCTAACTGGGTGATGGGCAGGAAAATCTCAGTTGACTCGTCCACCATGATGAACAAGGGGTTGGAGGTTATCGAGGCGCATTGGTTGTTCAACGCGGGGGCAGACCAGATCGAAGTGGTGATTCACCCGCAAAGCGTCATTCACTCGATGGTTGAGTATGCCGATGGTTCCGTTCTTGCGCAGCTTGGTAATCCGGATATGCGTACTCCGATTGCCTATGCCCTGGGGTTCCCGGAACGGATTGAATCCGGCGTTGCGCCGCTTGATCTGTTCAGGATCGGACGGTTGGATTTTGAAAAGCCGGACTTCGAGCGATTCCCTTGCTTGGGGCTGGCGTTCCAGGCGTTACGCCAAGGCGGAACCGCGCCGGCTCTGTTGAATGCCGCCAATGAAGTCGCGGTTGCGGCATTCCTCGACAAGAAGATTTCCTACCGGAGAATTCCCCGCTTGATCGAAGAAGTCCTTTCCGAGGTGCCGGTTACTGTTGCTGACAAACTCGAAGATGTTTTGACCGCCGATGCAACGGCGCGTGACGCCGCACAGCGGCGCGTGGAGGTAGTGTGAGCTTTCTGTTTACGCTGATTGCTTTCATCGTGACCCTCGGGGTCATGATCGTGATACACGAATATGGACACTACCAGGTGGCGCGCTGGTGCGGTGTCAAGGTGCTGCGATTTTCGGTGGGATTCGGAAAACCTCTGCTGGTCAAACGTTGGGGGGCGGATCAGACGGAATGGGTGGTTTCCGCGTTCCCTCTGGGCGGCTACGTCAAGATGCTAGACGAGCAGGAAGGGCCGGTAGCCCCACATGAGGTTCATCGCGCCTACAACCGCTTGTCAGTGCAGCGGCGTATGGCGGTCGTAGCGGCTGGCCCGGTTGCCAATCTTCTGCTGGCGGTGGTTTTGTACTGGTTCCTGTTCATGTATGGTGTTCCAGGTATCAAACCGATGCTCGGCGAGGTTCCTGCAGGTACGCCGGCGGCCTATGCGGGGTTTGCGCGAGGGGAAATAATTACCCGGATCGGCAGCGAACCCGTAGCGACCTGGCAGGATGTGCGCTGGATACTGCTCCAGAAGGTTATTGAGTCGAAGTCTTTGGAGTTGGAGGTGGAAAGCTTGTCGCGTTCCACGGCGGTACATACTCTGGATGTTGGCTCCATCGTGTCGGAAGACTTGGAGAATGACTTTCTTGAAAAATTGGGTTTGGTGCATTTTCAGGCCGATATTGCCGCCCGAATTGGCGGATTGTTACCGGATGGTGCTGCGGTCAAGGCCGGAATCCAGGTGGGGGACGAGATTCTCAGCGTGAATCGCCAGAATATCCGACGCTGGGAAGAGTGGGTGAAATGGGTAAGGCAGAGTCCCGGTCAGACCCTTGCGGTGAAAATCCTGCGCGGCGATATCCAGCAGGTGGTGGAGGTGACGCCTGACATGGTGGAAGAAAACGGCAAACGTATCGGCAGGGTAGGGGCCTCGCCGTATGTGGATCGTGAGTTGATCAAGTCGCTGATAACCGAAATTCGTTATCCACCCCACAAGGCGTTTCTGAAAGCCTGGGGGAAAACCTGGGAAACTTCGGTTTTCAGCTTGAAAATGTTGTTCCGTATGGTGGCCGGCCAGGTTTCCTGGAAAAACATCAGTGGCCCGATAACCATCGCCGACTATGCAGGGCAATCAGCACAGATGGGTTTGGTGGCCTATTTGAGCTTTCTCGCGTTAATCAGTATCAGCTTGGGGGTGCTTAATTTGTTGCCGGTGCCCTTATTGGATGGTGGGCATTTATTGTATTATATGGTCGAGTTTTTCAAAGGCAGCCCGGTTTCCGAGAAGACTATGGAAATCGGTCAACAAATCGGCATTGCCATTCTTCTCACCCTGATGCTGTTTGCGTTTTACAACGACATTAACCGTCTGATTAGCGGACAATAACATAATGAAACTCAAAACTATTTCCCTGCTCTTAATGAGCCTTTACGCAGCTTCAGCGGCGGCTATCGAGCCATTTGTCGTAAAAGACATTCGGGTCGAGGGTATTCAGCGCACCGAAGCAGGCACCGTATTCAGCTACTTGCCGGTGAAGGTTGGGGAAACCCTTGACGATGCAAAGGCCGCTGTCGCGATCAAGGCATTGTTCGCCACCGGATTTTTCAAGGACGTGCGGTTGGAAACCGAAAACGGCGTTCTGATTGTGATGTTGCAGGAACGTCCGGCAATTTCACAGATCGACTTTGTCGGGCTGAAGGAATTTACCAAAGAACAGCTTAAGGATGGTCTCAAACAAATCGGACTCTCGGAATCGCGGATTTTCGACAAGGCCTTGCTCGACAAGGCAGAGCAGGAACTTAAGCGCCAGTACCTGAGCAAGGGGCGTTATGCGATGTCGGTGACGACCACGGTTACCCCATTGGAACGCAACCGTGTTGCAATCAACTTCAGCGTGATTGAAGGGGACGTAGCCAAAATTCAGGAGATCAACATTGTTGGGGCTGAGGCCTTTAAGGAAGGCGACCTCGTTGACCTGTTCGTGTTGAGTACGCCGAATTGGATGAGTTGGTTTACCAAAAATGATCAATATTCCAAACAGAAACTTTCCGCCGACCTGGAGACCCTGCGTTCGTACTATTTGAATCGGGGATACCTGGAGTTCAATGTGGACTCAACCCAGGTTTCGATTACGCCGGACAAGCAAGGCATCTACATCACCGTCAATGTTACCGAAGGGCCGAAATATATGGTTTCGGAGATTCGCTTGGGGGGGGAAATGCTGGTTCCTGAAGAGGAATTGCGCAAACTCGTCAAACTCAACCCCGGCGATGTATTTTCCCGCGAGCGCCTGACCGAATCGACAAAAGCGATCAGTGACCGTCTGGGTAACGATGGTTACGCATTTGCCAATGTTAATGCGGTGCCGGAACTCGACAAGGAAAAACGTACTGCGGCCTTTACCTTTTTCGTTGACCCGGGGCGTCGTGTATACATTCGCCGCATCAACATTGCCGGCAACACTCGTACTCGTGATGAAGTTATCCGTCGTGAATTGCGCCAGATGGAAAGTGGCTGGTATGCGTCCGATAAAATTGCCCGCTCGCGGGTGCGTCTGGAACGTCTGAGCTACTTCAGCGACGTAAACATTGAAACCCCCGCTGTGTCCGGCTCTACCGATCAGGTTGACATGAACGTCAATGTTACCGAGAAGCCGACCGGCAGTATTATGGCGGGTGTTGGTTTCTCCAGTTCGGAAGGGGTGATACTGAGCGGCTCCATCAGCCAGGCCAACGTGTTTGGTTCCGGGAACCAACTGAGCACTCAGGTTAACTCGGGAAAGATTAACACTGTCTATTCACTTTCTTACACTGATCCCTACCATACTGTGGATGGTATTAGTCAGGGGTTCGATGTATACAAGCGTAAAGTTGACGCCACTACGCTGTCGATTGCCAAATACAACACCAACGCACTTGGGGTTGGGGTGCGCTATGGCATTCCGCTCAATGAATTGAACACCCTGAATGTTGGCTTGGCAGCTGAAAGTCTGAAAATCAGTGTCTTCGACGACAGTCCGCAACGTTACAAGGATTACGTTGCAAAATCTGGCGAGCTTAACCGCACACTGCGTTTTGATGCAGGGATCGCCCGCGACTCCCGGGATAGTTTGACTTATCCGACCAGCGGTGTTTATCAGCGGGCGTTCGCGGAATTTGGACTGCCGGGGGGCGACCTCAAGTACTACAAGCTTTCCTACCAACATCAATGGTTTTATCCAATCAATCGTACATTTACCTTGATGTTTAATGGTGAGGCCGGGGTGGCTGGGAATTACGGTGACAAGGACTTCCCGTTCTTCAAGAACTTTTATGCTGGCGGCAACACTTCGGTGCGCGGCTACAAGACCAGTTCGTTGGGTTTGAAAGATCCTGATGGTAATGCTTATGGCGGCACCAAACGGGTGGTCGGAAATATCGAGTTGATGTTCCCTTTCCCGGGTATGAAAAACGACCGTGCTTTGAGGATGAGCCTGTTTGTTGATGGCGGACAGGTGTTTGGACAGGATCAAAAATTGAGCGCCAGCGAATTGCGCTATTCTTCTGGGATTGCCTTGAGTTGGTATTCGCCCATGGGGCCGATGAAATTCAGCTTGGCCAAGCCGCTCAATGCGAAGGAAGACGATAAGGCGGAACGTTTCCAGTTCCTTCTTGGTACGGTATTTTAATTCATGATGAAAATGATGATTCAGGAGATGAAGTTGAACAAACTATTGGCGGTATTGGTTACAGGGGTGATGTTGCAGTTTTCTTCCGGGGTTGGCGCAGCTGACCTGAAAATCGGTTTTGTGAATACCGACCGTGTGTTCCGCGAGGCGGCACCGGCTATCAAAGCGCAGAAAAAACTGGAGAAGGAATTTGCCGCGCGGGATCAGGAATTGCAGAAGATGTCAAAACAGGCAAAAGATTTGCAAACATTCCTTGAAAAAGAAGGGGTTACTGTCAGCGAAAGTGAGCGTCGCAACAAGGAGCGTGAGTTGGCTAACCTGAATCGCGAGTTTCAGCGCTCCCAACGGGAATTTCGCGAAGACCTGAACCTGCGCCGCAATGAAGAGTTGGCGTTGGTTCATGATCGCGCCAAAAAAACCATCATGGAAATTGCCGAGCGTGAGAAATTCGATCTGGTGTTGGAAGATGCCGTTTATTTCAGCAACAAGATCGACATTACTGAAAAAGTGCTGAAGGCTCTGACGGACAAATAACCGCGTTATGCAGGATCATGCCCCGCCGCAGTTCTCACTGGTTGAAATTGTCGAAAAACTTGGCGGAGAACTGGTCGGCGACGGTAGTGTCGTTATCCGTCAGGTAGCAACGCTGGCGAACGCCGGCGCCGCGCACTTTTCTTTTCTGGCCAATCCAAAATACCGTCCCCAATTAGTCGCGACCCGCGCTGGCGCTGTTGTTGTCAGTCCGGCGGATGCGGGGCTTGCGCAGGTTCCCTGTGTGGTTAGCGCCAACCCCTATGCTTATTACGCCAAGGTGGCGACTCTGCTGAATCCGCTACGGTGCGCGACACCGGGTATTCACCCCTCGGCGGTTGTTGGCAAGGACGCGAAGATTGCAGCCAGCGCCAGCATTGGGCCTTCGGCGGTGGTGGGGGATGGCGTTGAAATTGGTGAAAATACCCGTATTGGCGCCGGTTGTTTTGTGGGGGACGGAACCCGGATCGGCGCGCAATGCTGCTTATATCCGAACGTATCCGTCTATCACCACTGTGAAATCGGTAACTGCGTCATTGTCCATGCGGGAGCGGTAATTGGATCGGACGGTTTTGGCTTGGCCAACGAAAAAGGCCGCTGGTTAAAAATTCCGCAAATTGGACGAGTGGTAATCGGCGATGATGTCGAAATCGGCGCAAATACCACTATTGACCGTGGAGCGCTTGACGATACGGTGATTGAGGAGGGCGTCAAGCTCGACAATCAAATCCAGATCGCCCATAACGTGCACATTGGCGCTTTTACCGCGATGGCGGGTTGTGTCGGTGTAGCGGGGAGCACCCGGATAGGCCGGTATTGCACGGTTGCCGGCAGCGCAATGATCATTGGGCATCTGGAAATTGCCGACCGGGTGAACATTTCCGTTGGGACGCTGGTTACCAAGTCGATTACCCAGCCTGGCACCTATACGTCGTCAATTCCCAGCCAGCCTCACCGTGATTGGCTGAAAAATGCCGCACAACTTCACCATCTCACTGAATTGGCCGAGCGGGTGAAACATCTGGAACAAAAACTTTCCCATTTGGAAGGAAAATCATCTTGAGCACTCTGGATATACACGAAATTCTCCAACACCTTCCGCACCGTTATCCTTTTTTGCTGGTAGACCGGGTGGTGTCTTATGAGGCGGGGGATTACATCCATGCCTACAAGAATGTCACCATCAACGAGCCGTTTTTTGTTGGGCATTTTCCTCATCATCCGATTATGCCTGGCGTGTTGATCATGGAAGCACTCGCCCAGGCTGCGGGAATCCTGTCCTTTAAATCGATGGGTGAAAAGCCCGACGACAATTCTGTTTTCTATTTTGTGGGGATTGATGGGGCGCGCTTCAAAAAGCCGGTTATGCCTGGTGATCAATTACATTTACATGTCAAAATCGAGCGGCAGATGCGTGGCATCTGGAAATACAAGGCCGAAGCCAAGGTTGACGGACAGATCGTTGCAGAAGCAAACCTGATGTGCGCCAAGCGGGATATCGCATGATTCATCCGACCGCGATCATTCATCCGGGAGCCAAGGTTGCCGACGACGTGAGTGTTGGCGCTTTTTCCATCATTGGCGAAAATGTCGAGATCGGGGCTGGATGCTGGATTGGGCCGCATGTCGTTATCAATGGGCATACGCGGATCGGTCAGGAAAACCGGATATTCCAGTTCGCCTCGCTGGGGGAAATTCCTCAGGACAAAAAGTACAAGGGGGAGCCGACCCGCCTGGAAATCGGGGATCGCAACGTCATTCGCGAGTTTTGTACGTTCAACTGTGGTACGGCACAGGATGGCGGCGTAACCCGTATCGGCAACGATAATTGGGTAATGGCTTATGTTCATTTGGCTCACGATTGCCAAGTGGGCAACCACACTATTTTCGCCAACAACGCCCAACTTGCGGGGCATGTGCACGTTGGTGATCATGCCATTCTGGGCGGTTTTACCGGGGTGCATCAGTTTTGTCACGTTGGCGCCCATACCATCACGGCGGTCGGCAGCGTGGTGCTCAAGGATATCCCTCCTTATGTTACCGCTGCGGGCAATACCGCCAAACCGCATGGGATCAATTCGGAAGGCCTGAAGCGGCGCGGTTTTTCCGCCGCGACCATAGCCGCCATCAAACGCGCCTACAAAACGCTGTACCGCTCCGGACTGACTCTCGAAGAAGCGCAGGCTGCTCTTACCGTTCAGGTTGCGGAATATCCGGAAATCGGGACGTTGGTCGAATTTCTGGCGCAATCGTCGCGCGGCATCATTCGCTAGGGCGGGATAGGCATGGCAGCGGAGCATATATTCGACCCGTTGGTCAGCCAATCCGGCAATGGGCCGGTGATTGGAATGGTTGCGGGTGAAGCCTCTGGCGATATGCTGGGGGCGCACTTAATCGAAGCAATCCTCAAGAAACTGCCGACCGCACGGTTTGTCGGTATCGGCGGGCCGAAAATGGTGGCGGCGGGAATGCTCAGCTTGTTTCCCATGGAAAAGCTGGCGGTGCGTGGATATGTCGAAGTCCTGCGTCATTTTCGCGAGATTCTGGGAATCCGCAACAAGCTGATTCGCTACTTTCGCGACAATCCCCCAGATGTTTTTATCGGCGTCGATGCACCGGATTTTAATCTGGCTCTCGAAAGAGCATTGAAACGCCGTGGTACGCCCACCATCCATTATGTCAGCCCGTCGATCTGGGCGTGGCGCGGTGAGCGCATTCACAAGATTGCCAAGGCGGCATCCCATGTTATGGCGATTTTCCCGTTTGAAAAGCCCTTTTACGACGCCGTCAAAGTGCCGTGTACCTACGTCGGCCATCCGCTCGCTGATTTTTTACCTGAATCGCCGAATCGTTTTGTCATGCGTGAACAGTTGCATCTGTCGCAGGACGTTATGGTTTTTGCCATGTTGCCGGGCAGCCGTCAGAGTGAAGTGCAGTATATGGCGGAGTTGTTCATCCGCACGGCTCAGACCATTTTTGCTGCGAAAACTCATGTTCATTTTCTGGTACCGTTGGTCAGCCGGGAAACCCGCGTCTATTTTGAGGAAATGCTGTATCGCCTGGGTGCCCAGGAGCTTCCCATTACGATATTGTTTGGTCATGCCCACGATGCCATGATTGCGGCGGATGTCGTGCTGGTGGCGTCCGGCACGGCAACGCTGGAAGCAGCGCTGCTGGGGCGTCCGATGGTCATTACGTACAAAATGCCGCCGGCTTCCTACCGGATTATGAAACGTAAGGGGTATCTGCCTTATGTTGGCTTGCCGAATATTTTGGCGGGAAAATTTGTCGTGCCGGAAATTCTCCAGGACGATGCAACCCCGGAAAACCTTGCGCAAGCCTTATTGAATGAGGTTAATGATCCGGTGGTTGGAATACGGCTGGCGGAGGAGTTTTCCAGAATGCGCCATGACTTGAAGCGGGATACTGCTGAAAAAGCCGTCGAAGCGCTATTGCCGTACCTGAAAGGCGACAGGTAATGGGGGAAATATTGATTTGTGGCGTCGATGAAGCGGGGCGCGGCCCGTTGGCGGGGCCGGTATATGCGGCGGCAGTGATCCTCGATGAGCAAAAGCCGATAGCGGGTTTGCGGGATTCCAAAAAACTCAGTGAACGAAAACGCAACATTCTGGCCGAGATCATCCGCCGGGATGCCTTGGCTTGGTCGGTTGCCCGCGCCGAAGTTTCGGAGATCGACAGTATCAATATCCTTCAGGCGAGCCTGCTGGCAATGCGGCGCGCCGTCGAGGCCCTCGCGGTGCGGGCGGATCGTGCGCTGATCGACGGCCTGTACTGCCCGGCTCTGCAAATGCCGGCGGAGGCTATCGTTAAAGGGGATGACAAGGTCGCCCAGATTGCCGCCGCGTCGATATTGGCCAAAACGGCGCGGGACGCGGAAATGCTCAATCTCCATCGAGATTTTCCGCAATATGGTTTTGACCGCCACAAGGGGTATGGCACCGCCGTCCATCTGGCGGCAATTCGGACTCACGGGCCGTGCCCGGCGCATCGCCTGAGTTTTGCACCGCTACGCACCAGGGAGATGGGGTTTTGATCAACATTCTGCTGCTGCTGCATTTACTGGGTGTCGTGGTGTGGGTTGGCGGGATGTTTTTCGCTCATATGGCATTACGTCCCACGGCTGCCGAATTACTTCAACCTCCCCAACGTTTGCCTTTGTTGAGTGGCGTTTTCAGGCGTTTTTTTCCGTGGGTGTGGGTGGCCGTGACGTTGATTACCTTGAGCGGGCTGGTCTTGATGGGCCTCTTGGGTGGTTTCAAGGCGCATTGGCATATTCATGTAATGCTGGTTCTCGGGCTGATTATGCTGGGGATATTCATGTATGTTTTTTTCAAGCCCTATGCACACCTGAGTCGGGAGTCGGCTGTAGAAAATTGGCCGGCGGCAGGAGCGGCAATGGCTCAGATACGCAAGCTGTTGGGCGTGAATTTGATTTTGGGTATTCTCAATACCTGCATCGCATTGCTGGGCCGGGCATATTAGTGGTTCCTGAAAGCTCAAATAGTTTATACAATAGCCGCGTCACCCCCTTCAAAGAAGAATAGAGGGGAACCCTTACCCTCGGGAGCAGTTGAAATGTTCGTTATTATTGGTTGGCTTATCGTAGGTGGCTCGGTTTTCGGGGGCTTCGTCCTTGCGGGCGGTCATCTTGCCGCTTTGTTCCAGCCTCTGGAGTTGCTCATGATTGGAGGGGCAGCGCTAGGGGCAACAATTGTTGGCAACACCGGCAAGGTCAACAAGGCCACCATGAAGGTCTTGCCGACCCTGTTCAAGGGCTCTCCGTATACCAAGGCGTACTACATGGAGTTGTTTGCGCTGCTCTATGAAATTCTTGCGAAAATCCGTAAGGAAGGCCTGATGTCCATTGAGGGGGATGTAGAAAACCCGGATTCCAGCCCGTTATTTTCCAAATATCCGATGGTTCATGGCGATCACCACGTCGTCGAATTTATGTCCGACTATCTACGCATCATGGTTGGCGGCAATCTCAATGCCTTTGAAGTCGAAAATCTCATGGATAACGAAATTGAAACCCACCACCATGAAGGCGCCGCACCCGCCAGCGCGCTGGGTAAGCTTGGTGACGGGATGCCGGCTTTCGGTATTGTGGCTTGCGTGATGGGCGTGGTTCATACCATGGAGTCGGTCGGTTTACCTCCTGCCGAATTGGGGATATTGATTGCCCATGCGTTGGTTGGAACATTTCTGGGTATTTTGCTGGCTTATGGTTTTATTAGTCCGCTGTCCTCCCTGTGTGAGCAAAAGCTCAATGAATCCAGCAAGGTTTACCAGACTATCAAGGTTACCTTGTTGGCCAGCTTGAATGGTTATGCGCCTACAGTAGCCGTGGAGTTTGGTCGCAAGGTGCTATTCTCGACTGAGCGCCCCAGCTTCCTCGAACTCGAAGCCCACGTTAAACAGAAGAAATAAGCGGTTTTTTCCGTTAATTCTCCTTCAGGAACTCGTTAATGAGCGATGATTCGCAACGCCCCATAATTATCAAGCGCAAAAAAGGCGGGCATGGCGGGGCGCATGGCGGTGCGTGGAAGATTGCTTATGCCGACTTTGTGACGGCGATGATGGCGTTTTTCCTCCTGATGTGGTTGCTTGGATCGACTACCAAGGCCACTCTGGAAGGGATTGCTGATTACTTCAAGAACCCCATGAAGGTTTCCAGCCGAGGTGGAGAAGGCGCGGGTGATGCAACCAGCGTAATCAGGGGCGGCGGGTTGGATATGACCAAGGCGACCGGGCAGGTCAAACGTGGTGGTGAAAAGAAACAATCCCAATCGATTACGCTTGCGGACGCCAAGGCCCAGCAGGAAAAGGCCAAACTCCGGGAACTCAAGGACAAACTCCAGAAAATGGTTGAGGGGGATAGCAAACTCAGCCAGTTCAAGAAGCAGATTCTGATCGACATCACTTCGGAAGGTTTGCGTATCCAGATCGTCGATGAGAAGAACCGTCCCATGTTCGATATCGGCCACGACCAGCTCAAGCCCTATACCAAGGATATTCTCCATGCTATCGGCAAGGTGCTCAATGACGTGCCAAATCGCATCAGTCTGACCGGACATACCGATTCGACGCCTTATTATGGTGGTGAAAAAGGCTACAGTAATTGGGAACTGTCGGCGGATCGCGCCAATTCCTCGCGGCGGGAGTTGATTGCCGGTGGAATGGAGGAAGGCAAGGTGTTGCGTGTGGTCGGTCTTGCTTCGGCAGTACCCTTCGATAAATCGGATTTATTGAATCCGGTCAACCGGCGCATCAGCGTGATCGTCCTCAACAAGATGACGGAAGAGGCCTTGACGGCTGAAAATAGTGCCGATGCCGGCGAGAAACGCGCTGCTGACGACAAGGTCACGGTATCCAACGCGGCCGATGCCAAGGAACTTTCAGCATCATCCAGTCAGTCTTCCGGCTCCAGGGAGGCGGCAAGTGCTCCGTCGGATGCCAAGCGCCATTGATTATTCCGGCGCACCCGTGGTGACCCCCACGAACGCCCTGCAATCCCTTTTTCCTCCTTTGCTGTACGCGCTGGCCGCCCATTTGGGCGGCTTGTTGGTGGTGTTTCTGATTGCCGTCCTGGCGGGGTGGGCGGCGGAGCTATCTTTCCCCCTGTATTTCAGTGTTGCATTGGAAGGTGTAGTTGCCGCCTTTTTGACCTACCGGATGGGGTTGCCGGTATGGTGGATTCCCATTCAGTTGGCATTTTTTCCGGCGGTGCTGGTCATGCTCGCACTGGATATTTCCGCGAATTGGTTTTTGGCGTTATTTGTTCTGAGCGTATCGGTTTACTGGAGCGTATTTCGTACCCAGGTTCCCCTTTATCTTTCCAGCGCCCAGGCTTGGGCTGCGGTAGCCGAGTTACTGCCGGAGCGTGACGGTTTGCGGGTAATTGATTTGGGATCGGGTGTCGGCGGTCTCTTGAGATATCTTGCCGGTATCCGCTCTAACGCCGAATTTGTCGGGGTCGAGGCTGCGCCACTGCCTTTTTTTCTGGGTTGGCTACGCGCCCCCCGAGAGCGGTGCCGAATGTTTTTGGGGAGCTTGTGGGATGTCGATCTGAGCGGCTTTGATGTGGCCTATGCTTATCTTTCACCGGTGCCGATGAGTCGTTTGTGGGAAAAGGTCAGGCAGGAAATGCGTCCTGGCAGTCTGTTTGTCAGCAATTCCTTTGCGGTACCCGGTGTAGTTCCGTCGGAGACGGTTCAGTTGGACGATTTTCACCGTTCGACCTTGTTCATATACCGGCTATAATGAATATGATGCTTGCATATCTGCGGGTGCGTCCATGAAAAGCCTTGACGAGTGGGTAAGTGAAATTTCCCTGGATCGATTGCCGGTTCTGCGAAGAACGGCTTTGGCGATTTCCTATTTGTCCAAAAATGCGGAAGGAATTTCCGCTACCGATATTTCCGATGTGGTGCTGCATGATCCTTTGATGACCCTGAAAGTCATCGCCTACGCCAACGGCAAGGTGCATGGCCGTTTTGGCTCTGAAATTGCAACCGTTCACAATGCAGTGATCATGCTCGGTGTTCCGCCGTTTTTCAGGCAATTTGCGATGTTGAAAACCATTGAGGATATCCGTCCGGTTCAGGAAAAGGAATCTTTGGGGTTGCTTAATTGCCTGAGCCGCGCCCATCACGCCGCATGGCAAGCGCGCGACATGGCGATTCTGCGCGCCGATGTCAAATCCGAGGAAGTATTTGTCGGCACCATGCTTCACGACATGGGCGAAATGGTGATGTGGTGCGTCGCACCCGACGCCATGCTGAAAATTCTCAAAACCGTGCGTCGCAGGAAAATCAGCCGGGAAGAGGCGGAGAAAAGTCTGTTGGGATTTACCCTGTGGGATTTTCAGTTAGCCTTGGTGGCGCACTGGAAACTACCGGATTTGCTGCTGATGTTCATGGAAAACGAAAATGCCACCAATCCGCGCGCTTTGATGTCCATCATCGCGTCGGCGGTGGCCCGTCATGCGGCGATTGGCTGGCATTCTCAAAAATTGCTCGCGGACTATGAGGTGATAGCCGGGCAATTCAATTTTTCGACGGATGAAGTGGTTGCTATCATCCATCAGAACGCTATTGTTGAGGGGCGACATTGGGAGGCATTTCATGTTCCCCCAGCGGCGGCCTGGTTGCCGATGTTGCCTGGTGAGTGGCCGGAAGAGCCGGATGATGATGACGAGCAGGCGCTTCAGCCTGCCTCGGCTGTTTGTTTGATGCCTCACCCGGAAGAATTACGGCGGGTAATGGATGAAATCTCCGCTCATCTGGACGGTACGCTTAATCTTCATGACATGATGTCTCTGGTGTTGAAAGGGATGCATGAAGGCATCGGCTTGAACCGGGTGGTCTTCGCCCTTCTGACTGCGGATCGTACTGCGGTCAAGGCGAAATACGTCATTGGTGCGGGTGAGACATCGCCGCTCAAGAATTTTCAGTTTGATACCCGTACTCCCCATCTGTTTTCCCGGCTCCTGACCAAGATGCAAAGTGTCTGGGTCAAGGCCGATAATGCTGCCGGCTTTGCGGCGTTGTTGCCGGAACCCATAGCGGAAATGATTGGCGGGAAGGAAGGATTTTTCGCCATGTCGATTTTTATCCACGACAAGCCGGTTGGTCTGATGTATGCAGACAGACGCCAGGGGCATTGCGATCTGGACGAACATTCCTATCAGGAATTCAAGCGCCTTTGCCTGCGGGCGGCGCAGGGGCTTGGGCACCTCGGCAGAAAATGACGGGTCGTTTTCCGGAACAATAACGGGACATCGGGTAATTGATATGGGCGTAAATCAATTGTGGTTTGTCAGGCATCGGGACAAGGTGCTTGGGCAATTTCCCCTCAAGGAAATCCAACATTCCTTGAGCATCGGGGAAATCCTCGCCGATGCCGAAATCAGTCCGGATCAGGCAAATTGGCTGCCGCTCAGTCAGTTTCCCGGTTTGATCAAGGAGGAGCCGCATATCCTGCCGGCTACAGACCTTGACGAGGAAACCCGCAAATGGCACGAGGAACGCGTTAAGGCTGCGTTACGCTGGGACGCCAATCCTGAGTTACATACCAATACCAGTCAAATGAATCGTCCCAGCCCGGTATTGAAGTGGCTGGGAGGACTAGTCGCCTTGGTTGCAGTCGCCGGATTGGGGGGCTTTCTGGTTTGGCAATGGCAGGAAGTCCAGACTACCCCGCCACCCAAATTGCTGATTGCCGCCCCGATTCCGTCCTGTGTTGCCCCTGTCGGCCCCAAAGTCAATTGGTCGGGCTGCGACAAGAGCGGAACGTTACTGCGCGACGCCGATCTGAGCGGTGCAAATCTGAGCCGAGCCAAATTCAACAGCATCGATATCAGCGGTGGACATCTTAATGGGGTCAATCTGAGTAATTCGGATTGCTCTTACGCGACTTTTATCGGCGCAACCCTTGTAGAAGCCAATCTGGAAGGCGCTAACCTGAACTTCACGGAATTACGCAATGCGGATTTGAGCCAGGCGAATTTACGGAACGCCAATCTTGCCGATGCCGTACTCGATGGCGCCAAATTCGACGGCGCAATCTGGGTGGATGGCAAAACCTGCGCTCCCGGCTCGTTAGGGCAATGCCTCTGAATGAAGCGGGTCACCTCGCGCGACAACGCGCAATTCAAGCATCTCAAGAAGCTTTCCCATTCCTCTAGGGAACGCCGCAAGGCGCGCAGCACGATACTTGATGGCGCGCATTTGCTGAGCGTATATCTGGAGCGTGTCGGCAGTCCGGAACGGGTGATCGTGGCGGACTCTCGCCGCGAGGAAGCAGAAATCGCCGGCTTGCTGCAACAGGTTTCCACCGAGAAATTGCTGATTCTCGACGATGGTTTGTTTGCAGAAGTTTCCACTGTCGAATCCTCTACCGGAATCGCAGCGATGATATCCATACCGCAAGGGACAAGCAGCGGGTGGGGGAAATTCGGACTGTTCCTGGAGGATTTGCAGGATCCCGGTAATCTGGGTTCCATTCTGCGTTCGGCGGCCTCTGCGGGGTGCGACAAGGTATATCTATCTCCCGCCTGCACGGATATCTGGTCGCCCAAAGTCTTGCGCGCCGGCATGGGCGCTCATTTTTTTCTGTGTTTGGAAGAAAACCGCCAACTTTGCGTTTTGGCGGAGGAATATCCGGGCAAAGTGTTAGCAGCGGCTCCGGGAGCACAGTCAACCTTGTTCGAGAGCGACTTGCATGGTCAGGTGGTTTTCGCCATCGGCAATGAGGGGGCGGGGTTGTCGGAAGAATTGCTGGCCGCTGCGACACAAACGATCCGAATTCCCATGCCGGGCGGTATGGAATCGCTCAACGCCGCTGCGGCGACAGCGATTTGCCTGTTCGAGAAAGTCCGCCAGGACTTAATAGCCTAACAGCCTCATCCCCTGATAAAAGACGAAACTGAGCGTCCACGCAGCGACCAGCGGCCATGCTAACGCGAACAGCGTGAAGGAAAGGCTCTTCGATTCGCTGCGCAAGGTGGCGATGGTGGAGAGGCAGGGCGTGTAAATCAGCGTGAAAAGCATGAAGCTGTATGCCTGTACCCAGTCCAGTTGGTGGGCCATCGCACCCATCAATGCGTCACCTTCCAACCCGTAGATGACCGCTAAAGCGCCAATCACGATCTCCTTCGCGACGAAGCCGAAAATCAGGGCAATCGCCAATTGCTGGTTGATGCCGATGGGGTCGAGCACGGGCGCCAAAAAAGCGCCGATCATCCCGGCCCAGGTGTCGGGGCCACCGGGAGCGGCATTTTGCGGGAAATGGGTAAGCAGCCACACCAGCACCACCCCGGCAATGATGAACTTGCTGGCGCGGTCAAGGAAATGGCGAACTTCGTGCCAAGCCCGCAACAGCATCTGGCGTGGAGTGGGCAGGCGGTAGGGAGGCAACTCCAGAATAAACGGCTCGTCGTTGTGGAACTGCTTGCGGAAAAGCAGGGCGGTCAAAAGGGCTATGCCGAAGCTGAACAGGTAGAGACTGAAAATTACCCTGGGTGCGGCCTGTGGGCTGAAAATTGCGGTGGTGACAAAGATAAACACCTGCAAACGCGCCGAGCACAACGAAAATGGAATGGTCAGCATGGACAGCAGCCGCAGGGCGCGCGAGCGCATCACGCGGGTGCCCATCAGCGCCGGTACGTTGCAGCCGAACCCCAGCAGGATCATCACGAAGCTTCGTCCATCCAGTCCCAGGCGCGACATCAGCGCATCCATGAGGAAGGCGGCTCGCGACAGATAGCCGGTATCTTCCACCACCGCCATGAACAGGAAAAACAGGATGATGATGGGAACAAACGCGGCGACCGTGCCGATCCCGTTGAAAATGCCATCCAGCAACAAGCCGTGTAGCCAGGAAGGGGATGAGGCCAGCGACGGTTCGACCACACCCGACCTGAGCATCTCCAACAACCAGTTCACGCCATCCTGAAGTGGTTTGCCAAGCAGAAATATGGCTTGGAACAATAAATACATAATCAGGAAAAATAACGGTAATCCCAACCAAGGGTGTAATACCAGCCTGTCCAGCCGTTCGGTAAGTGTGTCGGAAAGCTGTGCGGGAATCTGAACCGCATGGTTCAGCAGCGCCTCTACATCGTGTTCGATCCGGTCATCCGGGGCCAATTGTTCGCGTATTTGTTCCGGACTGACTTCGCGGGGGCGACTGAGCGCGCTAACAATGGATTGTTTGGCAATTTCGAACCCGTTTCCGTATTTGGCGCTGAGCAGCGTAACCGGCATCGCCAGTTCAACGGACATTTTTTCGGTATCGACACTAATCCCGAATTTTTTTGCTTCATCCGCCATGTTGAGCAGCAACACGCACGGCAGGCCGAGTTGTTTGATTTGCAGGGCCAGCCCGAGCTGACGCTCAATCTGACTGGTGTTGAGGATAATCAGCACCAGATCCAGGGGATTATTTTCCAGAAAATGGCGAACGACCAGTTCGTCTTCTGAAAAGCCATGCAGGTCGTATATGCCCGGCAGGTCGATGATTTCGGCCATTGCCCCGGCCAGCGGGAGACGGGCGCTCAACAGATCAACCGTTACACCAGGCCAGTTGCCGACACGTGCGGAAGCGCCGGTGATACGGTTGAAGAAGGTTGATTTGCCGGTGTTGGGCATTCCCAACAGGGCAATACGTTTCATGGGACGGGCTGCACTTCGATTTGCTGGGCTTCGCGGCGCCGCATCATGACATCGGTGGAACCGATGCGAATATGCAAAGGCCCGGCGAATCGGGCGTGGCGGATCATTTCAATGCGTTTTCCAACGCGGAATCCAAGTGCCGCCAAACGATAGAAGAGGGTGCGGTCGCCAGTATGGACAGCGGCTATCATGGCCGATTCACCAGGCTTCAACATTTCCAAATTGATTGGGGCTGACATGTCGGATATATTGCGTTTATTGAGAATGGTTCTTATTGTTTGCCAAGCAGGCCGAATTTGCAAGTGGTTTTGCGTGATAAAAGGGCCGGAAGCCGCGAATTAGCTTGGTTTTCTTCCGGGGGGATTTTCGTTAGACTGCGGGATAGGGCTGCAAAAAATCAATATTTATTCATCATTGGAGAAGTCTGATGTCGTTATTTCGTCGACTGTTTCGGATGTTTTTGCTGGTTCTGGTCGTATGCCCGCCAGCTTGGGGGGAGTCCGAAACGGTCAAGCCGGTGTTCAATCTCGATGGCGCAGTACTGGATTTCGGCGTACAGCCCGTTTCGTTTCCCGACGTAATGATTACCGAAGTAATGAAACGAGATCGAATTCTGCATGAGGCTCTGTCCTCCACCCGCAGCAGCGTCCGGCAACATCCGTATTTCAAGGGTAATGACATCCTTCCTTTTCTGCGCGACAACCAGCTTGAGGCCGCTGTGTTTGGTGATATGCCAACTTTGCGGGCGGCAGCCGAACACGAGATTTTGATCGTCGCGCTGGTAAAGCAGAGTTTTTCTTCGGTGGTGGCCGGTAAGTTCATGCAGGCGCGTGACCTGAAGGGAAAACGCATTGCTTATGGGCAAGGTTCGACGGCCCATTACGCTTTACTGGAATGTCTTTCCTCGGCGGGATTGACGGAACGTGACGTAACCCTGATCCCCATGGAAGTCAGCGATATGCCCGCCGCACTTGAAAAAGGAGAAGTGGATGCGTTTTCCGCCTGGGAACCCGCTCCAACCATCGCCCTGAGCCGACATCCTCAGAATTCCGTGGTGTATCGCGGCCTCAACATGAGTTTTCTGGTGATGGCGAAAGCTTATGCAGATGCTCATCCTCACGAGACAAGGCAATTTGCAGCGGCTTTCATCCGGGCAATTAACTGGATGCGCAGCAATCGGCGCAATCTGGAAAGCGCCGCCGCCTGGGCCTTGAAGGCAGGATTTGAGTTTTCCGGGAAACCCCCGGGATTGTCGGCTGAGCAGGCTGCTGCGATTACCCGTAAGGAAGTTTTGGATGTACCCTCTGCGCCGGTGATTCCGGCCAATGAAACCGGGACACAGGGAACACTTTTCAAGGAATTCCAGTTTCTCAAGAAACAAGGCAAATTGTCTGCCCAAGTGGAATGGGACAAAATCTCGCGGAGTTTTGCGCTTGGCCTGACTGAAGAGCTGTATGCCAATCCCAGTAAATATCGCCTTAAATCATTCGATTATACAAATTAGTCGGTGCCGTACCTATGCGCGCCTTGCCCCACCTGACCAGTATTCGCGCCAAAATGCTTCTGCATTTTGGCGCGTTATTCGTCGCAACCATCCTCGTTATTCTGCTGGTGGAAATTTTCGGCCTGCCATTTGGCGGTTTTGAGGGTATTTATCATGAAAAGCGTCAGGAGGCCATGCGGCAACTCAACACGCTGGCGGAAACCAAGAAAGAAACCTTGCAGCAATGGCTGTATGAACGCCGCAGTGATGCCCGGATGGTGTCAAACAATGAGCTGATTGAGGAACAGCTTGGTGAACTCCTTCCTCTTTGGCGGGCAAGTCGGGGGCAGGGGGCGAGCGGATTGGGTATGTCGCGCAAATGGAATGCCCGGTCTGACGTGCAAACGATACAGAATCGTTTGCGGACGCTTCGGCAGACTCATGAGGATTTTGAAGAGGTCGATATTGTTGATCCGCTCAGCGGCGCCGTGATGTTTTCTACGGAGGAGTCTTTGCTGGGTAAGTCGTTTCCTCGCGACAAGTTCTTTGAAAGCGCCTGCAAGCCGGGTAACGAGGAGGTGATTGATACCGCCGTGCGTCTTGATACCGGCAAGCTGGATTACCTGATCGCCCAACAGGTGGCGGTGCGCGGAGCGACGGGGAATGATTTTGTGCTGGCGATTTTTCGTATCGACGCCGAACGCGCCATTACCCCGTTGCTGCAACAAGGGATACAAGCCCTGGGCGAAACCGGCGATGTGGTGCTTCTTAATCAGGATATGAAGTTGTTGGCGCCGGTCAGGCATCCGCTAATGGATGGCAGCATACCTAACCTGTTTGCTTTCAAGGTTGATACGGTTCCGGAGCGCCTTGCAGCGCGCGGTGGGGACGGTATGGTTGCGGCGCTGGACTACCGGGGAGTGGCGGTGCTGGCGGCATATCGGCATTTGCGCGTATCGCCGGATTTTGCCTGGGCCTTGGTTGTCAAGCGCGACCAGACGGAAGTGTTCGCCCCGCTGCGGGAAACGTTATGGCGAATAGGTCTGGTCGGTCTGGTCGGGTTGCTCGCGGCATTTGTTCTGGTTTTTATTATTGCGGCGCGTCTCAGTCGTCCGATAGAGCGTCTTGCTGATTCAGCGAAGCGTATTGAACAAGGTGATTTTGAGGTGCGTTCCGGGCTGACCGGGGTGGATGAAATTGCTACGTTGGCGCATACCTTCGACGCCATGGCCGGGCAAATACAGAGCTGGCACCACGAGTTGTCCAGCGAAGTGGAACGCCGCACCCATCAACTGGAACGCGCCAACCGGTTATACGCCACCTTGAGCGAGACCAACAAGGCGATTGCACGGTTCAAGGAGCGTGACGAGTTGCTTGCTGCTGCCTGCCGAATTCCAGTCGAGGTGGGGAAGCTCAGGATGGCTTGGCTGGGATTTTTTGATGCCGATGGGAAATTGTCCATCCAGGCGAGCTACGGCCTGCCGGAAAACGCCAGGGAATATGTCGAAAACACCCCTTGTCGGGAGTGTATGTCCAGCGGCAGGCCGATGATCGCCAACGAACTGGATAATTGTCCATCGCTGGCGTCGTGGAAACTTGTGGAATTGGAAGGTCACGAGGATGCGATCGCCTGTTGTCCATTGACACGTAGCGGACAAGTCGTCGGGTTGATCGCCTTGTGCGCTGCAGAAGCCGATTTTTTCGATGCCATGGGAATCTCTCTGGTCACGGAAATTGCCACTGATCTATCGTTGGCTCTGGATTCATTTGACCGGGAGCGCATGTTGTTCCAGCAGTCGCGGCTTGCGGCGATGGGGGAGATGATAGGTAATATCGCCCATCAGTGGCGGCAGCCGATCAATGCCTTGAACCTCCTGCTGGCGAATATCAAGGATGACTATGAGTATGGGGAGTTAAACCGGGAAAGCCTGGATAAAAATGTTCAGCAAGGCGAGTTGCTGATCATGAAAATGGCTTCGACCATCGACGATTTCCGGGATTTTTTTAAGCCCAACCGTGAAAAAACCCGCATCAATATTCGCGAATCCATTCAAAATACTTTGAAGCTGCTTGAATCCAGCCTGCGCAATAATGACATCGCTGTCGTGCTGGAAGGGGACGAAAAGGTGTTTGCCTACGGTTACCCCAACGAGTATTCCCAGGTCATGCTGAATCTGTTGAGCAATGCCAAGGATGTCATCCTGGAGAATAACGTTGTACAGGGACGAATCACTATCCAAACCTACCGGGAAGGTGCGAACGCAGTGGCGGTGTTTCGCGATAATGGCGGTGGCATCCCGGAGGCGGTGTTGCCGAGATTGTTTCAGCCCTACTTTACCACCAAGGAAAAAGGCACCGGTATCGGCTTATACATGTCGAAATTGATTATTGAAAGCCATATGAGCGGAAGTATTGATGCTTTCAACGAAGGCGAGGGTGCTGCGGTAAGAGTACGTTGTCCGATGATGCCGTTGGAATGATCGTATTTGTGGTGAAGTGGGCTTTCAGCTAAAATACCCCTCCGTCTCGTGCCCATTTCCTCCTCATGACCAAATTCATCTTCATCACGGGCGGTGTCGTTTCCTCTCTCGGTAAAGGCATTGCAGCAGCATCCTTGGCGGCAATCCTGGAAACTCGCGGCATCAAGCTGACCATGCTCAAGCTTGACCCCTATATCAACGTCGATCCCGGCACTATGAGTCCCTTCCAACACGGTGAGGTATTCGTCACCGAAGACGGTGCGGAAACCGACCTGGATTTGGGTCACTACGAGCGCTTCATCTCGGCCAAGATGAGCAAGCGCAACAATTTCACTACCGGCCAGATTTACGAAAGCGTCATCAAGAAGGAACGGCGCGGCGATTATCTGGGCGGTACGGTGCAGGTGATCCCTCATATCACCGATGAAATCAAGAATTTCATTCGCGCCGGCGCGGGCGATGCGGAAATCGCTATCGTCGAAATCGGTGGTACGGTGGGTGATATCGAATCGCTGCCCTTCCTCGAAGCCATACGCCAGATGGGCGTTCAGTTGGGACGCAATAATACTTGTTATATCCACCTGACTCTGGTTCCCTACATCGCTTCGGCTGGTGAAATCAAGACCAAGCCGACCCAGCATTCCGTCAAGGAGCTGCGTGAGATCGGGATTCAGCCGGATGTTCTCCTATGCCGCTCCGACCGGCCTTTGCCTGACGGTGAACGGCGCAAGATTGCGCTGTTTACGAACGTATCAGAGGACGCGGTTATTTCCGCTCTGGACGTGGATTCCATCTACAAGATTCCCGGGTTGTACCATCAGCAGAAGCTGGATGAGATCGTTTGCCACAAGCTCGAACTATCCCCACCTCCGGCGGATTTGTCGAAATGGGACATGCTGGTTGATGCTTTGGAACATCCGCAGCGCACCATCGACATTGCTTTTGTGGGCAAATACGTTGATCTGACCGAGTCCTACAAGTCGCTCTCGGAAGCCCTGATCCACGCAGGGATTCACACCCGCAGCAAGATCAATATTCATTACATCGATTCCGAAACCTTGGAAACCGATGGCGTCGCGGCGCTCGAAACCATGTGCGCCATCCTCGTTCCCGGCGGGTTCGGCAAGCGTGGCGTGGAAGGGAAAATTCGCGCTATCCGTTATGCTCGCGAAAACAAGGTTCCCTATCTTGGGATTTGCCTGGGAATGCAATTGGCGGTGATCGAATACGCCCGCAATATGGCAGGCATGGATGGGGCGCACAGCACCGAATTTGACCCGGACACTCATTATCCCGTTGTGGCGCTGATCAGTGAATGGCGTAATCGTGATGGTCGGGTCGAAACCCGTACTGCCCAATCCGATCTTGGCGGCACCATGCGCCTGGGCGGACAAATGTGTTTGCTTGCACAGAAGTCCCTTGCGCGTCAAGTCTACGGCGCGGATACCGTGGTCGAGCGTCACCGCCATCGCTATGAGGTCAACAATAGCCTGCTTCCCATGCTCGAAAAGGCCGGCTTGAAGGTAAGCGGAAAATCGGCGACCGAGGATTTGTGCGAAATGGTTGAACTGCCGGATCATCCCTGGTTTATCGGTTGTCAATTCCACCCCGAATTTACTTCTACTCCGCGTAACGGACATCCCCTTTTCAAGGCGTTTGTCGAAGCTGCAATCCGGCACGCCGGATAGACGAAAGGCTACAGTGAAACTTTGCAATTTCGAGGTTGGGCTGGATCAGCCGCTATTCCTGATTGCCGGGCCGTGTGTGATCGAATCGCGGCAGATGGCTTTCGACACTGCGGGTGTATTGAAGGAAATATGTCATGAGTTGGACATCCCCTTCATATATAAATCGTCCTTCGACAAGGCCAACAGGAGTTCCATCAATTCCTACCGTGGGTTGGGTATCGAGGAGGGACTGGATATCCTTGGCTCGGTGAAAAAGGAAATCGGTGTTTCGGTATTGACCGACGTACATACCGTTGACGAGATTAAGGCGGCGGCGGCGGTGGTCGATGTGTTGCAAACCCCTGCCTTCCTTTGCCGTCAGACTGATTTTATTACCGCTGCAGCCAGCGCCGGTAAGCCGGTGAACATCAAGAAGGGGCAGTTTCTCGCGCCCTGGGACATGAAGCAGGTCGTTGCGAAAGCGCGCCAGGCAAGCAATGCCGATAATATTATGGTTTGTGAGCGGGGAGTGTCTTTTGGTTATAACAACTTGGTTTCCGACATGCGTTCCCTGATGGTGATGCGCGAAACCGGCTGTCCGGTAGTGTTTGACGCCACGCATTCGGTACAGTTGCCGGGGGGGCAGGGAGACAAAAGCGGCGGACAGCGCGAATTTGTTCCAGTTTTGGCGCGGGCTGCCGTGGCGAGCGGGATTTCCGGGTTGTTCATGGAAACCCATCCTGACCCGGATCAAGCCTTGTCGGATGGGCCGAATGCCTGGCCATTGCCGCGTATGAAGGAATTGCTGGAAACCTTGATCGAATTGGATGGCTTGGTGAAACGTAAAGGTTTTGCCGAGCATAGTTTGTAAGTCAATAAAGCGAAGGACAAGAAAATGAGTGCCATTGTTGATGTGATTGCCAGAGAAATATTGGATTCCCGTGGAAACCCCACCGTTGAAGCAGACGTATTGCTTGAGTCGGGCGTAATCGGTCGTGCTGCCGTTCCGTCCGGTGCGTCTACCGGAACCCGTGAAGCCGTTGAATTGCGTGATGGTGACAAGCAGCGTTATCGCGGCAAGGGCGTGTTGAAGGCGGTTGAAAACGTCAATACTGAAATTTGCGAAGCGATTATTGGTTTGGACGCCGAAGAGCAAAGTTTTATCGATAAGACCTTGATCGAACTCGACGGCACCGACAATAAATCCCGTCTTGGCGCCAATGCTATCCTGGCCGTGTCTATGGCGGTCGCCAAGGCAGCCGCCGAAGAATCCGGCTTGCCGTTATATCGTTACCTTGGCGGCGCAGGCCCGATGCGTTTGCCGGTGCCGATGATGAACATTATCAACGGCGGCGCACATGCCGCACACAGTACTGATATCCAGGAATTTATGGTGATTCCGGTGGGGTTGCCGACTTTCCGTGAGGCGTTGCGTTGTGGCGCCGAGGTGTTTCATGCCCTGCACAAGATTCTCGACGCCAAGGGGTTGCCGACGACGGTCGGTGACGAAGGTGGTTTTGCTCCCAGTCTGCCATCCAACGAAACGGCTCTTCAGCTCATTATGGAAGCGATTGAAGCGGCTGGTTATCTTCCCGGCTCTGACGTGGCGATTGGTCTTGACTGCGCAAGTTCCGAGTTTTACAAGGACGGCAAATACCATCTGACTTCCGAAGGCAAGGTTCTGACATCCGCCGAATTGACCGACTACATGGCCGCCTGGGTGGACAAGTACCCGATCATCAGTATCGAGGACGGTATGGCTGAGCAGGATTGGGAAGGCTGGAAACTGTTGACGGATAAACTCGGCAAAACCATCCAGTTGGTTGGCGATGATGTGTTCGTAACCAATCCACGCATTCTTCGTGAAGGCATCCAGAAAGGGGTCGCCAACTCGATTCTGGTCAAGGTCAATCAAATCGGCACCTTGAGCGAAACCTTTGCGGCCGTCGAAATGGCCAAGCGGGCGTCCTACACCACGGTCATTTCGCATCGTTCCGGTGAAACCGAGGACACCACTATTGCCGACATTGCCGTGGCGACCAACGCCATGCAAATCAAGACGGGTTCAGCCAGCCGCTCGGAGCGTATTGCCAAGTACAATCAGTTGTTGCGCATTGAGGAAGAGCTTGGTGACGCAGCGAGTTATGCCGGTCGGGAGGCGTTCCGCTACCTGAACTGACATGCGCTGGTTGACGCTTTTTTTGGTGGCTCTTATATTGGCTTTGCAATATCCGCTCTGGCTGGGCAAAGGTAGCTGGTTGCGGGTGTGGGAGGTTGATAGGGAGCTTGCCAAACAAAAGGAGGTCGGCCAAACGCTCAAGGCTCGCAACGCTTCGCTGGATGCCGATGTGCGCGATTTGAAACAAGGCTACGAGGCCATCGAAGAACGGGCGCGTAGCGAATTGGGCATGGTCAAGCGCGACGAAATTTTTTTCCAGGTTCTGCAAGACAATCGTCAGGTTCCCAGGCAGGAAGACAAGAAGGAAGGCAAATAGCCGTTATCCGAAGGGAAAGCGGCTGTTATCCTTTATTTTGCCCGCTCAAAATGTTATCTTTACCAATTAACCCAAACTAACGGAGATTTATTTAAATGGCTGTTGAACGCACCCTTTCCATTATCAAACCGGATGCCGTGGCAAAAAATGTGGTTGGTAAAATCTACTCACGTTTCGAAACCAACGGTCTCAAAATCGTTGCTTCCCGCATGAAGCACTTGTCCCGCCAGGAAGCTGAGGGTTTTTATGCGGTTCACCGCGAGCGTCCCTTCTTCAAGGATCTGGTTGATTTTATGGTTTCTGGCCCGGTGATGATCCAGGTGCTGGAAGGCGAAAGCGCCATTGCCAAGAATCGTGAATTGATGGGTGCTACCGATCCGAAGAAAGCCGAGAAGGGGACTATCCGCGCCGATTTCGCGGAAAGCATCGACGCCAATGCGGTGCATGGCTCCGATGGCCCTGATACTGCTGCGGTGGAAATTGCTTATTTCTTCCCGTCGATGGAAGTCTATAACCGCTAATGCCGGTTAATCTGCTCGATTTCGATCAGCAAGGGCTTCTCGCCTATTTCCAGGAAATTGGCGAGAAGCCTTTTCGCGCTAAGCAGGTGCTACGTTGGATACATCAGTTCGGTGAAAGCGATTTCGCCAAAATGAGCGATCTGGCAAAAACTTTGCGGGCGAAATTGAGTGAATGCGCGGTGATCGAGCCACCATGCTTGTCCAGCGAACAAATATCCAGTGACGGCACCCGTAAATGGTTGCTCGATGTTGGCGTGGGAAATGGCGTCGAAACGGTTTTTATCCCCGAAGATGAGCGCGGTACCCTGTGTGTTTCAACGCAGGTTGGTTGTGCGCTGGAGTGCAGCTTTTGTTCGACCGGCAGACAGGGCTTTAACCGTAACCTGTCTGTCGCTGAAATTATCGGTCAGTTATGGTGGGCCAACAAGGCGTTGGGCTGTACGCCCCGTGACGAGCGGGTGATCAGCAACGTCGTGTTGATGGGCATGGGCGAGCCGCTGCTGAATTTTGAAAACACCGTCGCTGCGGTGAATCTGATGCTGGACGATTATGCTTACGGGTTGTCGCGGCGGCGGGTGACGGTCAGTACCTCCGGGATCATACCGGCTATGGATCGTTTGCGGGATGAGTGTCCGGTGGCTTTAGCCGTGTCTCTTCATGCCTCCAATGATGCCTTGCGCGATAAGTTGGTGCCAATCAACCGCAAATATCCTCTCGCTGAACTGATTGCGGCGTGCCGCCGCTACATCGAAAAAGCCCCACGCGACTTTATTACATTCGAATACGTCATGCTCGACGGCGTTAACGATACTCCGGCCCACGCCGGGGAATTGATTGAGTTGATCAGAGATGTGCCGTGTAAATTCAACCTGATCCCCTTTAATCCCTTTCTGCAGGGCGGCTATGAGCGTTCCCGCGCCGATGCCATACGCCGGTTTGCCGAGCTTCTGATGCGCGCTGGTCTGGTGACAACCACCCGTAAAACCCGTGGGGACGATATCGATGCGGCGTGTGGGCAACTTGCCGGCAAGGTGTTGGATAAAACTCGCCGTGCCGAACCTTCTTTCAGGGAGGCTGCATGAGGCGGGTAATAGTCTTTCTGTTGGTTCTCCTGGGATGTTGCTGGCAAAACACGGGCCTCGCTGCCGATCCCGATTCGATTTCACGTGCACAGGCGCATACGGAGTTGGGTTCGGCGTACTTCAGTCGCGGCCAGTTTGCAGTTGCTCTTGAAGAACTCAAAGAAGCGCTCAAGGCGGATTCGCATTACGCTCCCGCCTATAATGTTCTGGGGCTGGTTTACATGGAACTGCGGGAGTTCGATCAGGCAGAAGATAGTTTCCGCAAGGCGCTGGGGTATGACGAAAAAAACCCCGATATTCACAATAATTTCGGGTGGTATCTGTGCCAGCGCAACCGCGTTGACGAAGCAATGAAGCATTTTTCGGCGGCGCTGAAGAATCCGCTTTACACAACTCCCGCGAAATCACATATCAATGTCGGATTGTGCTCCCTGAAAAAGAATGACCTCGATGCGGCGGAAGACGCCTTCATCAGGGCTAACAAGTTACAGCCACAATCGCCGCAGGCGTTGTATTACCTGGCCGAAATGGCTTTCATGCGCAAGGATTATCTGGATGCCAAGGAGTATTCCGTGCGTTTGTTTCAGGTGGCGCCTTCCGCTCCCGATGTGTTGTGGCTGGCGGTAAGAGTTGAGCGGGGCTTGGGCAACAAACAGGCCGAAGAGCGGTATGGGACGCAGTTACGCAAGAGTTTTCCGGATTCTCGTGAAGCTTTGGCGCTGCGCAATAATCAATACGAATTCAGTGAATTGTCCAAATTCATCGGACAGAGGAACAACAAGTGACTGACGAGATTCAGGAACCCGTCGAAGAGACGGTCATTCCCCCGGTATCCCCCGGTAAAGTGCTGGCGGCTGCGCGTATGGAAAAGGGTCTGAGCGTCATGGATGTGGCGCGCAGTCTGCGGCTTTCGGCGCGGCAAATCGAGGCCATCGAATCGGAAGAATTCGAAAAATTGCCGGGTATGACGTTTATTCGCGGATTCATTCGCAACTATGCAAAATTGTTGCATCTCGACCCCGAGCCGTTGTTGGCGGTTTGCCAACCGACGACTCCCCAGTCTGTCCATATCCAGGCGATATCCGTCCCGCCAGGACAGGCCGAATTTTCGTCCTCGCGCAGTCAGCGCACTTTTTCCAGTAATAATGAAAAGTCGCGTGTACTTAAAATGTTGCCGGTTGTTCTAGGAGTCGCCGCGTTACTTGCGTGGGGTGTTTTTGAGCTGATTCAAGGCGGGAGCAACCATACCGTGGTTGTTAAGCCTGCCGGTGATAGCTCTGCTGTGCCTTTGTCCCTGCCCCCGGCAAATGTGCCTGTGCCGATCGACGCGCCTGCTCCGGCAAATGAGGCTCCGCAGCCTGGTGCCGCGATGGTTCCCGCCAAGGAATCTACGCCGCCTCCCAAGGAATTGTCGGTTACACAAGCAGTTCAGCCCGTTCCTTCAAGCGCCGATGCGGCGAGTTCTGGTTCCAGTAAAGTGCGCTTGACGTTTAGTGGCGAATCCTGGGTTGAAATTCGCGACAAGGCTGGGCGCACCATCTACAAACAGACGGGATATGCTGGCAATGAACAGATTATTTCCGGTACTCCGCCGTTTGCGCTGACTGTTGGCAGGGCCTCAAACGTCAAGGTTTATTACAACGACAAGCAGGTTGAGCTTGCTCCCACTCCCTCTTCCGGTGACGTGGCGCGCCTGACCCTGAACTGATCCGCCATGTTTCACCACGAAATTCCGCGCCGCAAGAGCCGGCAAATCAAGGTCGGTGACGTATTGGTCGGCGGTGATGCGCCGATCAGTGTGCAGACCATGACCAACACCGAAACCTGCGACGTTGAGGCTACTGTGGCCCAAATCGAGCGCGCAGTGCGGGCCGGTGCAGACTTGGTGCGGGTCTCAGTGCCTTCCATGGAAGCTGCGGAAGCTTTCGGCGAAATCAAGAAGCGCGTCGCGGTTCCCCTGATTACCGACATCCATTTCGACTACAAGATCGCCTTGCGGGTCGCCGAACTCGGCGCTGATTGCCTGCGCATCAATCCCGGCAATATTGGGCGGGAAGACCGGGTGCGCGCCGTGGTGCAGTCGGCCAAGGATCACGGCATTCCGATTCGTATTGGTGTGAATGCTGGGTCGCTGGAAAAGGATTTGCAGCAGAAATACGGTGAACCGACACCGCAGGCGATGGTGGAATCGGCAATGCGCCACATCGACATCCTCGAACGGCTGGATTTCCCCGATTTCAAAATCAGCCTCAAAGCCTCGGAAATATTCATGACGGTGGAGGCTTACAAGCTCCTCGCCGAACGCATTGAGCAGCCCCTCCACCTTGGTATTACGGAAGCCGGCGGATTGCGCGCGGGTAGCGTGAAATCTGCTATCGGGCTGGGCTTACTGCTGGCACAGGGCATCGGCGACACGATTCGGGTATCGCTGGCTGCCGATCCGGTGGAAGAGGTGAAAGTCGGGTTCGACATCCTCAAGAGTCTGCACCTGCGCAACAAGGGGGTGAACATCATTGCCTGCCCCTCCTGCTCCCGCCAGAACTTTGACGTGATCAAGGTGGTGAACGCCTTGGAGATGCGCCTGGAAGACATTCTCGAACACCTCGACGTGGCGGTGATCGGTTGCGTGGTGAACGGCCCCGGTGAAGCGCGCGAAGCGGACATCGGTCTGGCGGGCGGCTCACCCAACCTCCTTTATCTGGAAGGTAAGCCAGCAGGCAAGGTTTCCGAGAATGAAATCGTCGAAGAAATAGAAAAGCAGGTGCGCCAGCGCATCGCCGTACTGAAAGCGAAAGCAACGACATGACGCAGCAAATCCAAGCCATCCGGGGGATGAACGACATCCTGCCGCAACACGCCGACTTGTGGGCGTTTTTTGAACAAACCATACAGGAATGGCTGGGCGCCTACGGTTACCAATCGATACGGATGCCCATTGTCGAACAGACTTCTCTGTTCAAGCGCGCTATCGGCGAAGTGACCGATATCGTCGAAAAGGAGATGTATACCTTTATCGACGCGCTAAACGGGGACAGTCTGACCTTGCGCCCGGAGGGTACGGCGTCCTGTGTGCGAGCGGTATTGCAGCACAATCTGCTGTATAACGCCCCGCAGCGTCTATGGTACATGGGGCCGATGTTCCGCCATGAACGTCCGCAAAAAGGCCGCTATCGCCAGTTTCACCAAGTCGGTGTGGAGTCTCTCGGCTATGCAGGCCCCGATATGGACGCCGAACACATTCTGATGACGGCGCGTTTGTGGCGTTTGCTGGGACTGGACGGGATAACTCTGCAAATCAACACGCTGGGCACCGGGGAAGACCGTGCGCGGCATCGCAAGAAACTCATTCATTACCTTGAGCAGCATCAGGATATTCTTGATGAGGAGGCCAAACGCCGCCTCCACACCAACCCGTTGCGGGTACTGGACTCCAAGAATCCCGCGATGCAGACGATGATCGAAGCTGCCCCCAAGCTGTTGGACGATCTTGACGAGGCCTCACTCAAACATTTCGAGGCGTTGCAGGTGATGTTGCGCAACGCCGGAGTCGCGTATGAAATCAACCCGCGTCTGGTGCGTGGTCTGGATTATTACAATTTCACGGTGTTTGAGTGGGTCACGGATCGCCTGGGCGCACAAGGCACCGTTTGCGCTGGAGGGCGTTACGACGGCCTGATCGAGCAAATCGGCGGCAAACCCGCGCCGGCTTGCGGATTTGCAATGGGTGTAGAGCGTCTACTCGCGTTACTCGAAGATGGCGGCTTCCAGGCGCCGCGTCGCGCGCCGGATGCTTATTTGCTGCACGTTGGCGAGGCCGCCGACCAAATGGCGATGACTGCGGCGGAAAAGCTGCGCGACCGGGGTTTGGATGTTATCCTCCACTGCGGCGGCGGGAGCTTCAAATCCCAGATGAAAAAGGCCGACGCCAGCGGGGCGCGTTACGCCCTGATCATCGGCGACGATGAAGCCGCTGCGGGCGAGGTGACTGTCAAACCCTTGCGCGAACTTGCGGAACAGGCGCGGATGAAGCTGGAACAGGCAGCAGAATTACTGAACAACCAATAACTTAATTTCAGGGTATCAAGAATGTCTACATACGATCTCGAAGAACAGGAACAGATAGACGCACTCAAGGCTTGGTGGAAGCGTAATGGCACCGTGGTGATGCTCGCGGCGACGGTGTTTTTTGCCACCGTGGCCGGTGTTCAGGGCTGGCGTTATTACCAGAACACCCAATCCGCCAAGGCTTCGATGACTTATGGGGTGTTGCAAAGCGTCCTGCGGAGCGGCGATATCAAGCGCATACGTGATGCTGCCGGTCAGGTGATGGAGTTATATCCGAATACCGCCTACGCGCCTCGCGCCGCGTTGGTAGCAGCGTCGGTGAACTACGACAATGGCGACATCCAGAGCGCCAAGGCGCAGTTGCAATGGGCTATTGAGCGCACCAAGGAAACTGAAGTGCGCGATATCGCCAAGTTGCGCCTGGCTGGTGTATTGCTCGATGAGAAGAAGTATCCGGAAGCGCAGAAGCTGGTGGATGAACAGCCGGGATCGAGCTTTGTAGCCTTGTTTGCCGACCTCAAAGGCGACATCCTGGTGGCGCAGGGAAAGAATGCGGAAGCGCGTACGGCTTATCAGACTGCCTTCGACAAGAGCAGCGAGAAAAGCCAATATCGCCAGATTATCCAGATGAAGCTCGATGGTCTGGGCGGCAAGTAGTATTTCACGGGGAGAAAACGCGTGAGCATGGGCAAATTGGTTGTGCCGTTGCTGGTGGGAGCAATGCTGGCGGGGTGTTCGTCGCTAACCGAGAAGGTTTCGACCGGGTTCGGCTTGTTTGGGCCGCCGACACCCACCGAAAAAATATCGCCGCTGCCGGAGTTCAAGCAATCTGCCAATGCCGGTCAGGTTTGGCGACAGCAGGTTGGTGCAGCGTCTCCGGGGTTGGTGTTTTCGCCTGTTCTGGCTGGCGGAAGTGTTCTGGCTACCGGGCGCGACGGGCAAATCGCCCGTATCGCCGACGACGGAAAACAGATTTGGCGAATTGATAGCGGACGCAAGTTATCCGGTGGAGTCGGCGCGGGGAATAATTTGGTGCTCGTCGGCACCGTCAAGGGGGAAGTGCTTGCTTTCGATCTGGACGGCAAACCCCTGTGGACGGCCAAAGTGACCAGCGAGGTGCTAAGCGCGCCCCAGGCTGCTGAGGACACCGTTGTGGTGCGCGCCGGCGATGGACGGATATTTGGTCTCGACGCGAAGGACGGCAAGCGTAAATGGGTGTATCAGCGCGCCATGCCGCCTTTGGCGTTACGTAGCCATGCCGGCGTGACGATTACACGGGGGGCGGTTCTGGTTGGCTTCCCCGGGGGAAAGTTGGTTGCCCTGAACCTTTCCAATGGCAGCATCGGCTGGGAATCGACAGTTGCGCTGCCGCGTGGTGCTACGGAGCTGGAGAGAATCGCTGATATCACCAGCCTGCCGGTAGTGGATGACACAATGGCGTGTGCGGTCGCTTATCAGGGGCGGGTCGCCTGCTTTGATTTGATTCGCGGCAACCAGTTGTGGACACGTGAGATATCCAGCGCCGCCGGTCTGATCATGGATCATCGCTACCTTTTTGTCAGCGATGACAAAGGCGCGGTTCATGCTCTGGACAAGAGCAGCGGGGCAAGTTTATGGAAACAGGACAAGCTGGTTGGTCGCCGGCTGAGCGCGCCGACGGTTGTGAATGGTTACATCGTAGTGGGTGACTATCAGGGATATACCCATTTTATGGCGCGTGATGACGGCAGCTTCGCGGCTCGCGTCGCCACCGATGGCGGGGCCATCGTCGCGCCACCGCTGGCCGTGAACGGCAGCGTCTTGCTGCAAACTACCAACGGTGGGGTATTCGCCCTGTCGATACAGTAAGTTATTCATGAAACCCACTCTGGTACTGGTTGGTCGTCCCAACGTCGGCAAATCCACATTGTTCAATCGCCTTACCCGCAGCCGTGATGCGCTGGTTGCGGATTTGCCGGGCTTGACCCGTGATCGCCATTACGGACACGGCAGGGTCGGCGACAAGCCCTATCTGGTGGTGGATACCGGGGGCTTTGAGCCGGTGGCGAAAGACGGCATCCTCCATGAAATGGCGCGGCAAACCCTGCAAGCTATTGATGAGGCGGACACCATTGTGTTTCTGGTTGACGCCCGCCAGGGAATGTCATCCCAGGACAAGATTATTGCCGAGCGACTGCGCAAGTCGGGGCGTCCAGTGTTTCTGGCGGTAAACAAGGCCGAGGGGATGCGTCGCGATGTGGTGGCGGCGGAATTTTTCGAGCTTGGTCTGGGCGAGCCGATGCCGATTTCCGCTGCGCATGGCGATGGCGTCCGTGAACTGGTCGAATTGGCGCTCGAATCTTTCCCGGTGGAGACTCCCAGCGAAGACGAGGAAGATCATCCGAAAATCGCCATTGTTGGTCGTCCCAACGTCGGAAAATCTACTCTGGTTAACGCCTTGCTCGGGGAAGAGCGGGTTATCGCGTTCGACCAACCGGGAACGACGCGGGACAGTATCTACGTGGAATTCGACCGGGGCGACGGCCATTACACACTCATCGATACCGCCGGAATACGCAAGCGTGGCAAGGTGTTTGAAGCTATCGAAAAGTTTTCGGTGGTGAAAACCCTGCAAGCCATCGAAGACGCCAATGTGGTGATTCTGGTGCTGGATGCGCGTCAGGATGTCGCGGAACAAGATGCCCATATTGCCGGGTTTATTCTGGAAGCGGGCAAGGCGTTGGTGCTTGCCATCAATAAATGGGATGGGCTGGATACAACGCGCCGTGAACTCGTCAAGGCGGATATTGCGCGAAAAATGCAGTTCCTCGAATTTGCCAAGTTCCACTATATTTCTGCGTTGCAGGGCAGCGGGGTAGGGGGGCTGTTTGGTTCAGTGGATATCGCCTATGCGGCGGCCATGGCGAAGTTACCGACCCCCAAACTGACGCGCATCCTGATGACGGCCACCGAGCAACATCAACCGCCCAAGGCCGGGCCATTCCGCCCCAAGCTCCGCTATGCTCATCAGGGAGGCTCAAACCCGCCACTCGTCATCGTTCATGGCACGGCAGTGGCGAGCATTCCGGAAAGCTACAAGCGGTATCTCGAAAATACTTTCCGGAAAGCCTTCGAGTTGACCGGTACTCCTCTGCGAGTCCAGTTCAAACAAGGGGCCAATCCCTTCGCCGACAAAAAGCCGGCTCCCAAAACCGAGCGTGAAGAGAAGCGCGCGCGTCGTCAGCGGCGGCGAGGGCGCAAGTTGTTCGGATCAAAATGAGCGGGATTTATCCCGGTATTTGATTTTTTTGTTCTGCGATTTTCCTTCCTTGTGGTAAAAATACCCAACTTAGTTCGTCAGGAAATCCGGTTTCGCACGGATTCCCGGCGGGTATGCACAACGAACTGAAAATCCAGGTAATACGACATGCAATCCGGCCCACGCGAAATTCTTACGCCCTTCCGCCCGATCCCGCTCGATGTTCCGGAAGGAATGAAACCCAATGAGTTTTTCAATAGCACGGAAAACCTGAACGATCTGGTTCACAACAACGGTTTGTTGATGAACCCCGAGAATTTATTGCTGTACCGCAAAGCATTAGGACATAGCAACGAATTCGACACTTCGATCATCTACAACACCTCGCAATGTATCCTGAATCCTTTGGGCCGTCCGGTGCGCCGCACCCAAGTACCGGACAACGTCAAGCACGTGTGGAACCGGATGAACGAGATCATCATCGAGTACATGCTGGAGGAGTATCCTGACCCGGGGCAGGCGCTGATTCTGGCCGGGGAAGCCAGTCTTGACGCTACCTGGCCGCTGACTTCGCCGGGGGTGCCGAGCATCCGCATGTTGCACAATCACTTCATCGTGTTTCCCATGGATGAGTTGCGTAACGCGAAGATCGCTGACTCCAAAAATCCGAATTTGACCGACGGCGGTCAGCACAGTCTGTTTCAGGCCTATATGCGTGATGTTTATAGGGAATTTTTTGACAAGGCGCTGGATCTGAAAATACTCAAGGCGGCCAGCGAAAACGATACCCGTATCGAATTAACCGGATATCCCCAGGGCTTGCCCAGTTGGGAAATTCAGGGGGGCGCGGCGGCGCTCAAGGAAGTGCGTTTCTGGAAGGAATACGATGAAGTGCTAAAGGGCTTCATCGATTTTTACCGGACTTTTTTTTCCCAGGTTTCGACGCGCAATGCAGCAATGCCAGGCGATGTGTATTTCCCCGAGCATATCGAGAATGTGCTGTTATTTGACAACGACTTCCTCAAGACCGCCAAGAAGGTTCGCGACCGTTGCATAACCGATGCCAAATACGCCAACGCCATTCGCTGGCAACCAGCGTTTAAACAACTCATTTATCGCAACGACCAGGGCAAATTGATTGTCACGATCAGTCAGAACTCCATCGGCAACGCGATTACCGAATTGCTGGGTGTGGTAGTGAACCGTATCGCAGACGCCGTGTCCTATGAGAAGCAAGAGCCTCGTCTGATTGAACGGTTGTTGGAAGTTCGGCGGCGTTTGATTGAAGCCGATCTGGGGGATGGAATCGCGACCGAGTATTGGGCAAAGGAATGATCACGCGACGATTCCCGAGGATTGTTGTTGGCAAAATGTTAAAAAATCAAGTAAAGTTGGATTTCCCAATTTTTATAACAACAGCGGAGAACTATCATGAGCGCTAAAGGGCAATTGTTACAAGACCCGTTTCTGAACGCATTGCGTAAAGAACATGTGCCTGTTTCCATTTATCTGGTCAACGGCATCAAACTTCAGGGCCAAGTAGAATCATTCGACCAGTATGTGGTTTTGCTCAAGAACACCGTGACGCAAATGGTATATAAACATGCCATCTCGACAGTCGTCCCGGTTCGTCCTGTCAATATTCCCTTCGAAAATTCCTCTCCTGAAATCTGATGTTTGATCGCCCCGCCAGTGGCGGTGCGGCAATCCTCGTTGGTCTGGATTTTGGCGATCCAGACTACGAGGAAAGCCTTGAAGAACTCAAGCTTCTTGCGGAAAGCGCCCGTCTGGATGTGCGCAGGGTGGTGCGTGGTAAGCGCGCCAAGCCTGATGCGGCGTTTTTTGCCGGCGCGGGTAAGGTTGATGAGATAGACCTGATCTGTCAGGCGGATGACAGACCATTAGTGATCTTCAATCATGATCTTACAGCAGCGCAGCAGCGCAATCTGGAACAGCGTCTGAAATGTCGTGTTCTCGACCGCACTAACCTGATTCTGGATATATTCGCCCAGCGGGCCCGCAGTCATGAAGGTAAGTTGCAGGTTGAGCTGGCGCAGATGGAATATCTATCGACCCGTTTGATACGTGGCTGGACACACCTTGAGAGGCAGAAAGGCGGTATTGGGGTACGCGGCGGGCCGGGGGAAAAGCAGTTGGAAATGGATCGCCGTATGTTGCGCAACCGGGTCAAGGTGCTGAAAGACAAACTTGCCAAGTTTCGCCAACAGCGCGATATTCAGCGCCGCGCCAGGCAACGCGCCAACGTGTTCTCGGTTTCGTTGGTTGGATATACCAATGCAGGTAAGTCAACCCTGTTCAATCGGCTTACCCATGCTCAAGCGTATGCCGCCGATCAATTATTCGCGACGCTGGATACTACGACCCGTAAGGTGTTTCTTCCTGAATGTGGCGAAGTGGTGTTGTCCGATACGGTAGGTTTTATCAAGCAATTGCCGCACACCCTGGTGGCGGCGTTTCGCGCCACCCTTGAGGAAGCTATCCAGGCGGATTTGCTCCTGCATGTAGTGGATGGCGCAAGTGCGAATCGTGACAGCCAGATTATCGAAGTCAACAAGGTGCTTGCTGAAATCGATGCTGCCGATATTCCGCAAGTGCAGATTTTCAACAAGATCGATCTCAACGGGATGGAGCCAGGGATGGATCGGGATGAATATGGTAGAATCTGGCGCGTTCGGGTTAGCGCCTTGAGCGGAGAAGGCATGGAGCTGATCCGCGCCGCGCTGGTGGAACATGCCGCCCTCCTGAAACCTTCCAGGGCTGGTAGTGAAGCTGAAACCGTCAACTTAGGAATTTAATCGACATGGCATGGAATGACCCCGACTGGGGCAAAAAGAATAACAGTAGCGGCCCGCCGGATCTCGACGAGTTATGGCGTCGTTTCAATCAGAAGCTGAATGATCGCTTCAGCGGTAAAGGCGAGCCTCCCAGCGGCGGGGGTAACCCAAGTGGGCGTATCCGCCTTCCCGGCGGATTGGGAATCATGCCTTTGCTGGTGGCATTGGTTTGGTTGGGTAGCGGATTTTATATTGTCGATGCGGGCGAACGTGGCGTGGTGCTGCGTTTCGGAAAGTATGTCGAAACAACCATGCCAGGGCCGCGCTGGCATCTGCCTTACCCCCTCGAAGGTGTGGAAATTGTCAAGCAGGAACAAGTGCGGACGATTGAGGTCGGCTATCGCAATAACGTCAAAAGCAAGGTGCTGAAAGAATCACTGATGCTTACTGACGACGAGAACATCATAGATATCCAGTTTGCGGTGCAATATACATTGAAATCACCTGAGGATTTTCTCTTCAACAATCGTTCTCCCGAAGAAGCGGTGATGGGCGCGGCGGAAACGGCGATTCGCGAAATTGTCGGCAAAAATAAAATGGACTTTGTGCTTTATGAAGGGCGTGAAGCCGTGGCTGCTGCCGCAAGCAAACTGATGCAGGAAATCCTTGATCGCTACAAAACCGGTATCAGCGTCAGCAAGGTGACCATGCAAAATGCCCAGCCTCCCGAACAGGTTCAGGCGGCATTTGATGATGCGGTGAAGGCCGGCCAGGATCGTGAACGCCAGAAAAACGAAGGCCAGGCGTATGCCAACGACGTGATTCCCAAGGCGCGTGGCACCGCATCGCGTCTGTTGCAGGAGTCGGATGGTTACAAGCAGCGGGTGATCGCCAATGCTCAAGGTGACGCGAGCCGCTTCAAGCAGGTGGTTACAGAATATAACAAGGCGCCCAAAGTGACGCGCGACCGGATGTACCTGGATACCATGCAGCAAATGCTTGCCAATTCCAGCAAAGTGCTGGTCGATCAAAAGGGTGGAAACAATCTCCTATATTTACCCCTCGATAAGTTGATTCAATCGAGTGGCGGCAATCTGCCGGTTCCGGAAATCGGTGCGCCGGTCAAGCAACCGGCTGTGGAAGCGCCGCCCGTTGTTCCGGATAACGCCAGTTTGGCGCGTAGCCGCGAAGCATTCCGCAGCCGCGACAGGGAGGTGCGCCCGTGAGAAATCTCAATATGATTATGAGCGGTCTGGTGATGGCTTTTGTGGTTGTCAGCTTGAGCGCATTTACTGTGGATCAGCGCCAGGCGGCGATTATTTTCCAGTTGGGTGAAATCGTCGATGTGAAATCCGACCCCGGGCTTTACTTCAAAGTGCCGTTCCTTCAAAACGTACGGTTTTTTGATGGACGTATCCTGACTATGGATTCTCAGGAACCGGAACGGTTCATCACCTCGGAAAAAAAGAACGTGTTGGTGGACTCGTTTGTTAAATGGCGCATCGTAGACGTTAAGAAGTATTACGTCAGCGTCGGCGGCGACGAGGTTCGCGCCAAGACCCGTTTGCTGCAAACGGTGAACGATAGTTTGCGTGCCGAATTCGGTAAACGTACCGTGCATGACGTGGTTTCCGGTCAACGTGATCAGATCATGGAAATCCTGCGCCAGAAGGCTGACCAGGATGCGCGTAAAATTGGCATACAAGTCTTGGACGTGCGTTTGAAGCGGGTTGACTTGCCTCAGGAAGTCAGTGAATCCGTATATCAACGCATGGAGGCAGAACGCAAGCGGGTGGCCAACGAACTGCGTTCCACCGGCGCCGGTGAGGCTGAAAAAATTCGCGCCGATGCGGATCGGCAACGGGAAATTATTCTTGCCGAAGCCTATCGCGATGCACAGCGCACCAAAGGTGAGGGCGACGCCAAGGCGGCAGCGATATATTCCGATGCTTATTCCGCCAATGCGGAGTTTTACGCGTTTTATCGCAGTCTTGAGGCGTACCGGCAGACTTTCCGGAACAAGAGCGATGTCATGGTGCTTGATCCGAGTTCGGAGTTTTTCAAATACCTGAAATCGCCCGGAAAATAGATGCGGGCCGATGGAATCGAATCTGATTGCAGCGGTGGCGCTGATGCTGGTGATCGAAGGATTGCTCCCTTTTCTCGCGCCCGGTCTGTGGCGCGAGACCTTTCGTAAGATGACCGAAATGAGCGATGGGCAACTGCGCTTTATTGGTCTGACTTCGCTTCTTGGCGGCTTGTTGCTGCTTTTCCTTGCCGGCTAAGCCGGCGCTTACCGAAATGACTACCCATAACTGGTTACTACCCGAAAACGTAGAAGACATCCTGCCGGCCCAGGCCTGGCATATTGAAACCTTGCGTCGTCGCTTGCTGGATATGTTCCATGCTCATGGCTACCGGCTAATTGTGCCGCCATTGTTGGAATACCTACCTTCGTTGCTGACCGGCACAGGGTATGACATGGACACCAAAACCTTCAAGCTGGTAGATCAGCTGAGTGGCAGGATGATGGGGTTGCGCGCCGACATTACGCCGCAGGCCGCGCGTATCGATGCGCATCTGCTTAACCGCCAAGGTGTGGTGCGGCTTTGCTATTCAGGGAGCGTCGTGCATACCTTGCCGGATGGGCTGATGAAAACCCGCGAGCCGCTTCAGGTTGGGGTTGAGTTGTTCGGTCATGGCGGCATTGAGGCGGATGTTGAAGTACAGCAATTGATGTTGGATGTCCTGCAAATTGTTGGCGTGAAGCAGGTACATCTCGACTTGGGGCATGTCGCGATTTTCCGTAGCCTGATGAAGCACGGTAATGTTTCTCCCGAGTTGGAGTCCGACCTGTTCGGCGCTTTGCAGGGAAAGGACAACGCGGGGCTAGCCGAGTTGTCGTGTGAGTTGGTGGAACCGGTGCGCGATGCGTTACGTTTGTTGCCCACCTTATTTGGTGATGCTGCCGAAATCGTCACTCAAGCGCGCCGACAATTACCGGGGTATTCTGAAATTTCCGCTGCACTGTCCGATTTGGAAAATGTCGTGAACCATCTACAAGGCAGGGTAGGGCGTTTGTGCATCGATTTGGCTGAGTTGCGTGGTTACCATTACCACAGTGGTGTGGTGTTCGCAGCGTATTCCGAGGGGTGGGCCAATGCCATTGCTCAGGGAGGGCGTTACGACAAGGTTGGGCAGGTATTTGGCCGCTCTCGTCCGGCTACGGGCTTCAGTCTGGATTTACGCAGTCTTTGCGAAGGCTTGCCGGTTCCTGCTTTGGAACGATCAATTTTGGCTCCTTATGTTCAGGATAAGGACTTACGCGATACAATCGACACCTTGCGCGCGCAGGGCGAAACCGTGATTGTCGACCTGCCTGGGCATGACGCCCAACAGGGCGAACTGGAATGCGACCGTTTGCTGGTGAAGCGCGGCGGCTCGTGGCAAGTAGAGAATATTTAGCACGCTAAGGGAAAAAATAGCATGACGAAGAACGTGGTGGTTATCGGCACCCAGTGGGGGGATGAAGGTAAAGGCAAGATCGTTGACTGGTTGACCGATCATGCGCAGTGCGTGGTGCGCTTTCAGGGTGGGCACAATGCAGGCCATACGCTGGTGGTTAATGGGCAAAAGACCGTGTTGCATCTGATCCCGTCCGGCATTCTGCGCAGCCAAGTGGATTGCTGCATCGGCAACGGCGTGGTGGTGTCGCCCCAGGCCCTTCTTGAAGAAGTGGAAATGCTGGAAAAGGCCGGTGTGGCCGTGACCAGTCGCTTGAAGATTTCCGAAGCTTGTCCGGTGATTTTGCCCCACCACATTGCCCTTGATCAGGCCCGTGAGGTAGCCAAGGGAGCCGGCAAGATCGGCACTACCGGGCGTGGTATCGGCCCGGCCTATGAAGACAAGGTTTCCCGGCGCGGTATACGGATGCAGGACTTGTTCAACCGTGAAGGCTTCGCCGCCAAACTGGGAGAAGTTCTGGATTACCACAACTTCGTACTGAAAAACTATTTCAAGGCGGATACCGTCGATTTCCAGAAAACCCTGGATGAAACCATGGTGTTGGCGGAAAGAATCAAGCCTATGGTTGCGGATGTGCCGCGTTTGCTGTTTGACGCCAACAAAGCCGGCAAACATATCCTTTTTGAGGGCGCACAAGGTACGCTACTTGATATCGATCACGGCACCTATCCTTTTGTAACGTCCAGCAATTGCATCGCATCCAATGCTGCTACCGGTAGTGGGGTGGGGCCGCAGATGCTGAGTTATGTGCTGGGTATTACCAAGGCTTATACGACTCGGGTTGGTTCCGGCCCGTTCCCCACCGAACTTTTTGACGACACCGGTAAATATCTGGCCGAACGTGGTCACGAATTCGGCGCGACCACCGGGCGTGCGCGTCGCTGTGGCTGGTTTGACGGTGCGGCTCTGAAACGCTCTATCCAGATCAATGGCGTTACCGGCCTGTGTGTTACCAAGCTGGACGTGCTGGACGGGCTGGACGTGGTGCGCCTGGCGACCGGCTACAAGCTTGACGGCGAGATCCGCGATATCCTGCCGGTAGGGGCCGAAGCATTGGCTAGGTGTGAGCCTGTCTACGAGGAAATGCCGGGCTGGAAAGACAGCACGGTAGGCGTCAAGGAATTAGACAAACTGCCGCTGGCGGCGCGTAATTACCTGAACCGCCTTGAAGCGGTGTGTGGTGTGCCGATTGATATTATTTCGACCGGGCCGGATCGCGAGGAAACCATCGTTCGTCGGCATCCTTTCGAATAAAAGGCGTCCTTGTTCGCACGGTTCAAGCCGGGAGTTTCAATAAATGGCCGGGGAGGAATTTCATCCTCCCCGGCCCGTTTATTGGGGTGAATGGGGGTCGGAGTTTCGCCCAAGATGGGCGACAGGGTTCCAGAATGATTGTTCCCTGTTGTCCAGTCGGTTGCGAGCGGATTAGACATGTATTTTGAACACTTCGGATTAAATCAGCCGCCATTCAAAATCGTTCCGAACCAGGAGTTCTACTATTCGGGTGGAAGCCGGGCGGATATCCTGAACAAGCTCGTTTATGCAATTACCTGTAACGACGGGCTGCTCATAAAAATAGTCGGGGAGCCGGGCACTGGCAAAACCATGCTGGCCCACATGCTTGAGATCAGTCTTCCCCCCGAGCTTCAAGTTGTCAAAATTCCCAGCCCAGCGCTTCGCGAAAAAGGCATCCCCTGGATAGTCGCCGACGCCATGGGGTTGAATCTCGGGAAGCTTCCTTATGAAAGAGCCTCTCTGGTGCTGCAACAGCACCTCGCCAGAAGGCAATCCCAAGGTCGTAAAGTCTCATTGTTTGTCGATGAATCCCAGACGCTTACTGCGGGCGTCCTGGAAGAAATCTACCGCTTGGCCAGTCCTGGCAATGTTTCCTTCAAATTGATGCAGGTTGTATTGTTTGGGCAGCCTGAACTGGATGAGCTCATCAATCAACCCAAGTTAAGGAATTTTAGAGAACAGATTACCCATAATTTCCTTCTGACACATCTGAACAAGACGGAAGTCGGCGACTATTTGCTGTTTCGTATGCGCGTGGCGGGGTACCGAGGGCCGCAGGTGTTCTCCAAAAATGCGCTGAAGCAGGTATATAGCGCCTCAAGGGGTTCAATCCGGAGGATAAACATCCTGGCTGACAAAGCATTGTTGGCGGCTTTTCTCGACAATACCCATCTGATCGGTAACGAACAGATTGAAGTCGCCTTGAGGGAAAGCTGGTTTGAACCGCTAAAACCGAGCTATCTGCCGAAAAAGTCGTATCTGATTTTGTTGTTGGGATCGGTGCTTCTGACCACGATTTTGTGGTTGTTGAAATGGCAAACCGCCGGTGCGCCGGTGACACCGGCGACCGTCGCTGTGGCCCCTGCAACACCGGTTGCGCCCATTTCTCAGGTCGCAGTAGTCGCCGATAACGAAAGCAAAGTAGATACCTCCAAGGCGCGACAGGAGCCGCCTCCAGCAGCGGCGGTTCCAACTACGACAACGCCCGATTCGCCGCCGCTAACCGGTAAAACACAGGGCGATACTCTGGTTCCGGCAACCCAGAAAAAGAAGCCGAATATCGCTAGTGAGCCGGAAAGTGCGGGCAAGAAAAAGGCTGGCGCGGAGAAGATATCGCCCGCTCAAACACCGCAGAGTACGCAGCCTGTGACGGAGAATTCATTACAAAGCCGCCTCGACAAGAGTAGCGAATGGCTGCGTAAGCAGGATGACAGTTTCTATACGGTGCAACTCGCGATTACCAGTCCTGAACTGGCGGCGGCTGAAATCCAGCGGATTCACGCAAAATCGCCGTTAAAGGCGGAGATGGTTGCCGCATATCGGACAACTGCCGATGGTAAGCCGATGATCAATATCGTTAGCGGCGTTTATCCGTCCATGCGCGAGGCGCGCGAGGCGGTCGCCAGTTTGCCACCCCAGCTTTTGGAGTATTCGCCGCTGATACGGACATTCAAGGGAGTTCGTGCCGAACTCAGCCGGTAATGCGGGGGAGTCGCCTATTCCTTGTCGAATGAGAGTGAGGAAAGGTCGCTTGCGCCAGGAATGCGGAATGGTATTGGATTGTTTTCGAGGTTTTCCTGTGGCGAGTTCTTGATGTTGGCGATCCGGGAAACCCGCCCGTTGATGTCGGCGCTTTCTTCCACAATCAGTTTGTCCCCGTAGTACAAATCGCCTTCTACCTTGCCGTAGATGGTCGCCTTATGGTCAGCTCTCACCTGACCTTTCACCTGCCCGTCAATTACCACGTTGGCGGCGCGAATTTCACCGACAACCCGACCGCTCTCGCTGACGTAAACCAAGGCATTGGGGCCGCTCACGGTAATCGAGCCTTCCACCTCGCCATCAATCTTGATCCCGCCTTGCAGGGTCAATTCCCCCTTGAAGCGGCAACCTTTGGCAATCAGCGAACCGTTCTGAATCAGCCCGGTGATGTCTTCCGCACTGATCGTCATTTCTTTCTGAACATGCTGGGTCAAGTTTAGTTGTGCCATGGTAGTCAATTCTCGCAAAAATCAATTTTGGTGAGGGGTATTCCCATTGGGGTGTCGGGCGGAGATGCCTCGCCTTTACGGCTGTTTCTTAATGTTGCCGGTGTTTTGCAGCGGATCGGGAGACGGCTTTGGTGAACCACCGGATTCCTGAGGCGCTTTTTCGACTAATGTCGTTTCGACATTTGTCTGTACCGCCGAAGTTGCCGCAGCATCGGCGCCGACATTCGGGTGAACCGCCGATTGTGCATTCGGGGTTGTGGGTGTTGCAACCGCAGCGGGTGGCGTGGTGATGAAGCCAACCTGTGGTTGGGGGGGGGCAGCAGCAGGGGCGGCGGCGTAGCCTAAATGCTGGCTGATTGTCGGCCAGGTCATCAGTATCGTGCCAAACAATACCAGTAGCGCAGCCAAGGCCGCAACGCCCCATGCCAGATTGGATCGGTGCCGGCTACGTGTTTCGTTGGCGAAACCATGCAGGTTATCAGCGCGATTCCTTTTTCCCAAAACACGTATTTCGTCTTTCTGCTTAGGTGTTGTTTCGGCCTGTCCGGGGGATATCTCCGTCGGCGGTTGGGGAATATTTACCTGCGGGACGGATTCCAAAGTACGAGAGGGGCGGACGAGGGGAGGCTCAGCCATCTTCGCTTCGCGCTGCGGTGTTTCGGCGACTGGATTGTTTGTTTTGCCGGCCAAATGTCTTTCTGGGTGCGCCGGTGGTGGCTGGGGCGTCGCTTTAGGTTGGAGGGGCGCGGCGGTAGACGTCTTCGGTGCGTTTCCAGCCCTTATGGTATTTCCGAATTCCGGGCTGATTGGTTCGCTTCGAGTAGCGGTTGGCGCTTGCGCCACTGAAACCTGGGCGACGGACTCAGTCAATGTCGGCGCGCCGGGTGAAATTCCGCTTGGCGGGTGGGCCGTAACTTGTGCGTTGGGGAGAACTGCCGCTGCGGGGACTGGAACGCTGGCGCCTGATTGTGCGGAAGGCTTGAGAGTCAAAACTTCTCCACCTGACGAAGCGGCAAAGGGGATTTCTCGTGGCGTAGATTCGGGGGGGGGCGTCACCAGCTTGTCATGGTTGATGGGCGGGTTTAAATGGGAAGGCTGCGCTGGTGAGAATTCCGAAATTTCAAAGTCCAGGGCCGAAATCAACGAATCAAGAGAAACTTCCGAATCGGTATTGTTTTTGCCGTCACCCAGTGCAGATGTCCGGGGGGCGGACGTGTCCGTGACGGTTTCTTCTGCGGATTGAGGTGGTAATGGAATCTGGCTTTGCGCAGGCGGTTCCGGTGAAACGAAGGATGACTGCTCGGTGATCAGGTGGGAGGGCTCTGCTGGCCGGTTATGGCTGGCCAGTGGTGTCGATTTTGCGGGGTCGGCGCTGTCCACAGCCGATTCTTTGACTCCCGCGTCTGGTTTTGCGGAATTGTCGGATTCGGGAAGTCTGATTGCCTCGGCGATGTCCTGTTCTTCAAGCGGTAAACGTATCTGGAAGGGCTGATCGCTCAAAAAGCCAGCCAGGCGAGGGCTTCCCTTGATGGCGTGCCATAACATTTCTTCGTTGAGGTTATCCGGCGTGTGCTGCATTTGCTTGTTCCGTTCGGCCAGTCTGTTCAGACAGTGCGGATGGTACGCACGACCGGCTATTAAAGCAACAGCGCCACTGCGGTTCCGGCGCGAATCCCTTCGAGACACCGATTGCTTTAATTTGGATGGTCGAGAAAGTTTTCTAATGCCTTGATAGTGAATAACAAAAAAATGCTCTTCTAGTGAATCCTTGGTCTTTTTGAAATATGTGAGGTGTCGGTGAGGATTTGTGAGTTGACGTTGCCGGGTGGAGAGCGCTAACCTTGGGCGAAATAAATGGTTAAAAAAGTTGTTTGACATGTTGTTTGACAAGTATTATCTTCCGGCGATAAGTGAAAATGTCATAAGAGAATCAATGTGATGATATTGCTTTGTCATATCTACGAGATGTCGGACTTGGTGTAATCGCAATGCGAAATAAAATATCTGCATTTGGAATCGGCAAGCTGGGCGGAGTGCTCCTGGCTGTAGCCTTGGCGGGCTGCGCTACCAAGCGGGATCGTTACGATGTTCCGGCAGTGCCGTTGCCGGAAAAATTCAATAAGAATCAGGTCAGCAATGAGTTGGCGGGAGAAGCCCAGCGATCATCGGTCAGCAAGTCCGGCGAGCAGTCTGGCGTTTCCCCCACTTCAGCCCCCGAGGCACCCAAAACTTCTCTCGACAAAGTGTTGGTCGAATGGTGGCGTTTGTTGGGTAACCCCGAGTTGGATGGTTTGGTTGATCGGGCTTTGGCGAACAACCACGATTTGGTTATCGCCAACTTGCGCATCGCTCAGGCGAAAGCCCGCACGGAACAGGCGATTGCCGACAAGAGTCCGGTGTTGAGCGTCCCCGCCCAGGCGAAATACGAGGCTCCGGTAAATGGGATCGGCTCGGTGGGGCCAGGCGGGCAGGTTGATTCACAGCGAACCTATCAAGTCAGTTTGCGCGCCGATTGGCGAGTTGATTTGTGGGGGGAAAAGCAGTCGCTGGTGGATTCTGCCGATTTGATGTTGTGGCGCGCCGCCTTCCAGCGCGACGATACCCAGAGGTTGCTGATTGGCAGTGTGGTGTCCAACTACGTGGAATACCTTTCCCTGAATGATCGTTTGCGGGTGTCACGCGAAACTGAAGAAGTGCTGAGCGGTATGGTGAGGTCGGTCGAGCAACGTCTGGAAAAGGGCGATGCCACCATTACCGACCTTGAACAGCAACGGGCGGCGGTTTTTGCCGTGCGGGCTACAATCCCGGCGTTGGAGCAACGGCGCGAAGACGTAAAAAGTATTCTGGCTCTCCTGAGCGGCACGGTTCCCGGTAAACTTGAACTTGGCGAGAAGGGAATCGATTCCATCTCCTATCCGGTGGTATTTCCGGGAATACCCAATTCGCTGTTGTTGCGCCGGCCTGATATTCGGGTCGTGGAAGCAAGGATGTTGTCTGCCGACGCTGATATCGACGTGGCGCGCGCCCGATTTTTGCCCCCTCTGGATTTGACCTCGCAGATTGGCTATGGGAGTCACTATCTTTCGCAAATGTTCCAGCCGCATACGTTTTTCCTGAATGGTCTGGCCAACTTGTCGGCAACCATTTTCGATGCCGGAAAACGTTCCAGGGAAATTGATTTTGCCCGCGCGGTTCACGAGGAAATGGTGGAAACCTATGCGCGGGTTGTTTATCTGGCCGTGCGTGAAGTCGAGGATTCCCTGAACGCAATGCAGAAAACCAAAAAACGTTTCGAGGCCCAGCAGGAGGCGACCAATTCGTCGCGGCGCGCTTGGGAGTACAGCTCCGAATCGTATAGCGCCGGCGCGATTGATTACCTCACGCTACTCGACACCCAGCGTACCTATCACACCAATCTGAATGAATTGCACCGCATTCGGATGGATCGCTACGTTGCGATGGTTAACTTGTTCCAGGCTTTGGGGGGCGGTGTCCAACAAGGCGAGATTCTGCCTGGAAAAGGCTGGCGGCCAGCCAATCCCGAGGGGGGCGACACTGGTACCGTGTTGACGGCTGCCCCGCCGCCGCTGGAAAGTGATGGAATCGACTGGTCGGAAAGCCAGTTCGACAAGCAGAACGACTTCTGGTTGGTGGAGTTGTCCGGGGTTTATGAACGCACGGCAGTTGCATCGAAATGGCGGGATATGCGTAAACGCCTTGCCGGCTTGGTGATGGAGCGCGCCTTGTTGCCCCGTCGTCAGGGCAAGGTGGTGGAGGGGGAGACGGAAAGCTCGGCATGGTATCGACTGTTTATCGCCAAGTATGAGAATCCGCAGGATGCAGAAAAGTCATGCGCGTTGTTGCGCGCCAATCAATATCGCTGCCGTATCGTGGCGGCGCGCGCGCTCGATTCTTCCGGGGCGATTACCGAGCCGCCGGTGGCGCTGGAAAATCCAGTGAATAGCCGGGCTGTGTCGTCCGTGCCGCCACCCGCTCAGGCGGAGCCGGTTAGTGTTTCTGCCGCTCCCGGGGCTATCGTTGCGTCGCTCGCTGTGCCTGATGCTGAAGCGGGGGCGCACCTGAAACCTGAACCGGCTGCCCGGCAGGTGGTGCAATCCGAAAATGGGGAGAACCCCGGTTTCGCGGTTCAGGTTGGCTCTTTCGCCCAGTACGCGAATGCCGCCAGGGAAATGGAGTCATGGCGTGGTAAAGGTTTATTGGCCTACGTGGCCAGAATCGAGGGGATTCAGGGGCCGGCCTGGTTTGCAGTTCGGCTGGGGCCGTACACCTCGCGCGAGGATGCCACAACTCTGGCGGCTAGCTTGCTTGCAAAAGGCGGACAAAAGGGCTTCAAGCCGGTTGTTGTGCCGACCTTGCTAAATAATGCCGGGCGCCAATCCAAAGTGTTGGCCTTGAATACCGTTTCGCGCGAGTAGCTTGAGCAATGTCACCGACGAACTATCCACCTTCCGGCAATAACTTATCCACTGAAGTGGTCGAAGGGGGAATTGCGTTTACCGAGGCGGTGACTGGTTCCCCGCTCGAAGGGCAGGCCAATCAGCCCGAATTGACGCCTCGCCAGCGCCAGATTCTTGAATTATTGCAGGCAGGCAAGGTGAACAAGGAAATTGCCAGCGAGTTGGGGATCGGCGTCGGTACCGTTAAACAACACGTCGTTGCCTTGTTCAAACGTTTGAACGTGCGCAACCGCACCATGGCGGTGTCGCGCGGGATGAGTTTGCTCCAGCCCCAGCCGGCAGTCGGCGGCACGATGGTGGTGGATGGTTTGCTGGAGCGCCGTCCCTGTATTGTGCTCAGTATTGCCTTGCCGGAAGGGGCGGAACATCAGGCGGTGCGTTTTATGCACGGATTTCTTGCGGCTCTGGCTTATGATCACGATGCTTTGTTCCTCGCCCGCAAGGGTAATGCGGGAGACTTGATCTTCGGCGTCCAGCGGGTGACCGAATACGATCTGATCAAGGCGCTGCAAACCGCCTTCACTATATATTCCGATATCGCGGGGCAATTTCCGGAGTTGGCGGGATTGATGCAAGGCGGTTTGACTGCCGGGTTGGCGGTAGCAAGCATGAAACGTTTTGGCGGATGGTCTGGTGAGGCTGTCGCCAGCGCGGCGATTGGTTTGGCGCGCGAATTGGCGGGCGCTGCGCCGCCGGGGAAGATGCTGGTTGGTCAGGATGCCCAGGAGGTGATGAAATCTTTCGGGATCGGCGCAGGTCGGGATATCTCCGCACCGCTATCTTTTTCCTGCCTGGATACATTGCATTGGACGGGGGAGCGAAGCCGTTTTGCGCTGGTGGGGCGTGAACCTGAATTGAATGTTCTGCAAGCGGCGTTGAACGACGCGATGCTTGGTAGAGGCCGGTGGGTATTCTTGCGCGGGGAAGTCGGCATGGGGAAATCGCGCCTGTGCCAGGAAATCTCCCGTTTGTGTCGGGAAGCCGGGGGTGTGCTGCACTGGTTCCAGGGACAACCCGACCTTCTCGAAGAAAAACACGACGGCAAATCATCCCGCAGCAGTACACAATTTTTCGATGCGTTATTGGCGCAGTTGCGTAGTGTGCCGGCAAAACATCCTGAGTTGGTGGTGATTGACGATTTCCACCTCCTGGAAAAACACCAGCAGGACATTCTTTGGGGAAGCATCGGGGATTCGGTGAACAAAGGGCGGATGGTGATTGTTGCGGCGCGGCGTTATGCCGAACCGGTTCCGTCTCAGGCCAGTCTGGTGCAACTGGGGAAGCTGTCGCGCGATGATCTGGCGACCCTGGTTGGGACTGTGCTCGAAGATGGGGCGGGGAGTATGCCGCCCGCCGGTGTTGAAGGCATCGTCGATAGGGCGGCAGGCGTTCCCTTGTTCGCAGTTGAATTGGCCAAATTTCACGGCGAATGGAAGAAAGTGCTGTCGTTGATGATCGTCGTAACATCGCGACTGGATAACCTGCATCTTGATCGTCGGCTGCTGAATGCGGTGGCCCGGAATTCGGGAAAAACGACCTTGAAGGAAATTGCAGTCGCACTGGATGAAGATATTGCAGATTTGCGACGCCACCTGGAAAGAGCGGAAGCATCGGGAGTGGTTTTGGAAGGCCCGGACGGGCGTTTGTTGATATCCCACCCGCTCCTTCGTCAGTTAATCGAATACTTGGACATGGAATAAAATGAAGTCGTTTATATCGAGCTGGGGACGTGCTGCAGCATCCGAAAAGGCCAAGCCGACCGGCCCTGAAACGCTTACGCCATTGCGGCAAATCTTCAATTCGCCGGATCTGCGGAAAGTGCTGCCGGGTTTGGCAATTTCCACTTTCCTGTCCAATGTCTTGGCTCTCGCGGTGCCTCTGTCCATCCTCCAGATCATGGACAGGGTCGTTTCCAATCAGTCCATCGAAACGCTGATGTTCCTTGTGCTGGGGATTATCGTCGCGATTGTTCTGGAAGAACTCCTGAAATCCGTAAACGGGCTGGTGACCGGCTGGCTCGGCGCGCGCTTCGAGCATGGGGCGAGCAGTGCAGCACTGGAGCGTATGCTGCGTGTTCCGTTAAAACGCTATCAGCGGGAAGAGCCCGGTGCCTATGCCGAAAGAATTCTGTCTTCCGTAAAGGTTGCGGAGTTCTATTCCGGGCGGGCCTTGCTGGTGTTGTTCGACCTGCCTTTTGTCCTGATATTTCTGGTGCTGATCTATATCGTTGGCGGATGGCTGGTCATGGTGCCGATTGCGCTGCTGATGATTTTCACCCTGTTGATTATTCAATTCGGGCGTTGGATGAAAAGCAGCATTCAGCAACGTCATGTTCTCGATGATCGGCGCTTTAATTTCATGGCTGAAGTGCTCAACAATATCCAGTCTGTCAAAGCCATGACCATGGAAAATCTGATCCAGCGGCGCTACGAGCGTTTGCAGGACGCCAACGCCGAAATGGGCGAATCCTTGAATCGCGGCGGGGCGCTGGCTTCCAGCATGGGCGTCCTGTTCTCCCAGTTGATGATAGTCAGCGTGGTGTTTGCCGGGGCGATGATCGTGCTGGCCGGACAAATGACGCCCGGCGCGCTGGCGGCCAGCATGATGTTGTCGGTGCGCGCCTTGCAGCCGCTGGTGCGCAGCCTGTCGGTATGGTTGCGTTACCAGTCTTTCGACGCCGCGCACAAACGTCTCGAAGAAGTCATGAAGCTGCCTTGCGAGGACAATCACGGCAAGGCTGAGTTGCAATACATCCAGAAAGAAGTGACGTTGCGCGATGTGAATCTGAGTCATGAGGGTGGAACACCCTTGTTCAGAAATCTGTCGCTGCAAGTCAAGGCAGGGGAGTGTATTGCGATTCGGGGCGATAGCGGCAGCGGCAAGACGACGCTGCTTTCCATGATGGATGGCCTGGTCAAACCTGACTCCGGCGAGATATTGCTGGACGGCGTGCCCATTGAGGAATTCGCGTCCGACAGTATTCCCCGTCAGATCGCGTTTTTGCCACAGTCAGGATCGGTGGTGGCCGGAACCATACTCGAAAACATGACCATGTTCGATCAAAGCCTGAATCATGAGGCCTTGCGGATTGCCCGCGAACTGGGGTTGGATCGGGTGGTGGCGGGAATGAAGCTGGGCTATGAAACGCCCCTTGGTGAGGGTGTCAGCGCGACTCTGCCCGAGGGGGTGCGGCAAACCATCGCCATTGTTCGTGCGCTGGCGAGAAGTCCCAGCCTGATTCTGTTTGACGAAGCCAATATTTCCCTGGATATGGAAGGGGATCGGCTGCTTCGCGATTACCTCGAAAAACAAAAAGGCAAAGTCACGCTGATATTGGTAACGCCGCGTCCGTCGATGTTGTCCATGGCGGACAGGGTTTACGTTCTTGCCGCCGGGCAGTTGATCGAAGAGGAAAAGGGCGCGCGCCACGGCGGCGGCGATGCATCCGGTAATGCAGCTGCGGCGTTCATTGAACGTCCGCAATACGCTGAAGTCATGGAAGGCATGATTGGCCGGCAGTTCGAGGAAGAATCCGATTTGGCGAAATGTCTGCTTCCCCTGCTTGAAGCACTGGGCTGGAGCGGTCAGCCCCGCGAACTGGCCGAATCCATGCCTCACATGGCGCGCGGGCTGGGTTTGTCGGATTTGTGTTCGATATTGAGCAATCTTGAGTTCCAGCCCAGTTCGTTTGAAGGGGCGTTAACCCAACTTGACGAACGTTTTATGCCCTGTTTGTTTCTTCCCACAGGCAGTCCCGCGCTGGTTGTTCGTGAACGTCTGGGGGATGGCAGTCTGCGGGTGTTCGACAGCGCCGATTCCAGCGAAAAGCTGATTGCAGCATCCTCGGCAGGTAAGGGAGAGGTCTACTTATTCAAGAAACCGGAAAAAGGCGAGCACCTTCAAACCATCCAGACCAGCTGGTTCGGCAACTTGTTCTGGAAGCTGCGTCGTCATGTCGCGCTGGCTTTCATTCTGACGATTATCAGCACGTTGCTGGCGTTGGCGCCACCGTTGTTCGTCATGTCGGTTTATGACCGGGTTTTGCCTTCCCGTGATGTTGGGCTGGGGATGTATATCCTGCTTGGCGCGTTGATCGCAATCGGCATCGATCAAATGGTGAGGTTGTTGAAAGGTCGGGTGATGGCGTATATCGGTGGGCGCGCCGAATATATCCTGGGGAGTAGTGTGTTTCAGCGCATTATTTCGCTTCCCATCGCCTCTACCGAAAGCGCTTCAGTCTCCCGCCAGGTGGGACGGATAAAGAGTCTGGAAAGCCTGCGGGATTTCTTCCTTGGGCCAATGGCAGCCCTGGCTTTTGAAGTACCAGCCACACTGATCATGCTAATCGCCTTGGCGCTGATCAATCCCATCGCTATCGCCGTAGTATTTTTTTCCGTGCTCTGCTATGCCCTGTTAGGGTTTTTTACCCGCAAAGTCAACGAAAGATTGGTTGCCAAATCGTCACAATTGTCAGCGTTGAGATGGGAATTGTTAAACGAGGCATTGACCAACCTGCGGATCATTCGCTCCACTGGCTCCGAAAAAGTCTGGATGAACCGATTCCGCAACATGAGCGGCAAATCGGTTCTGGCAAATTTCAAAATCGGTCAGGTGCAATCGCGTATTGCCAGTATTTCCCAAGCCATCGGCACCGCTACAGGGCTGCTTTCACTGGCGGTATCGGCAGTTCTGGTGTTTCGCGGAGACGTGACCGGCGGTGCGATGATTGCCTCAATGATGATCGTCTGGCGTATTACCGGCCCTATTCAGAATATCTTCATGGCGTTGACCTCAATCGTCCAGTTTCGTACGCAGATGCGTCAGGTCGAAAACCTCATGAAACTCCAGGGCGAGCGCGACGGCGGCGTCCGCCAGACTATCCGTCCGGGAATACAGGGCTCGCTCAATTTTTCGCGGGTGTCTTTCCGTTATTCCAATGACGCCGACCCGGTGCTGCTGGGGGTCAATTTCGGCATAAAGGCGGGTGAATTGTTGGTGGTCACCGGCCCCAATCGCGCCGGAAAAACGACCTTGCTTAAACTGGTGGTGCGCGTCTATACCCCGCAAGCTGGTTCCATTCGTCTCGATAATGTCGATATTCGTCAGTTGACCACCGCCGACTTGCGCTCCCGCATTTCCTATATGCCCCAAAACTGCGAGATTTTTTATGGCACCGTGGCCCAGAACATGCGTCTTGTCTATCCGGAAGCTACTGATGACGAAGTGTTTTGGGCGGTTGAAATGGCTGGTCTGATGGAAGACGTAAAGGCTATGCCTTATGGCTTCGATACCAGGATATCGAACAGCAAGTCAGAACAATTGCCTCATGGCTTCCGCCAACGGTTGTCACTGGCGCGCACCATCCTTAAGCCGGCATCCATCGTCTTGCTCGACGAACCGGGAACGGGAATGGATCAGGCTGGGGAAGAGGCCTTGATCCGCTGTATTCAGTGGTTGCGGGGGCGTGCGACCGTGCTGATGGTTTCCCATCGGCCCGGTCATATGCGCTTGGCCGATAACGTCATTTACATGGAACATGGTGCGGTAGTGGCCATGGGGCCTTTTGATCAAGTCAAGGACAAGATTTTGGCGGGGATGAGATAATGTTTTTCAAAAAATCCAAGGAACACAAAGCGCCGGTAAAAGGGCAGGTTATATTGGGTAGCCGCGAGCGCCGCCTGCTGTCGGAAACGGTTCAAATCGAGGAAGAACTGATACCCGCCTTCGTTCGACCGATATTGATTATCGTTGGAATGATGGTTGTGCTGTTTCTGGTCTGGGCAGGTGTGACTGAGTTGACCGAAGTCGCTCGTGCGCCAGGCGAAATCATTCCCATCGGACAAATCAAGGTTATCCAGCATCTCGATGGAGGCGTCGTCGAAAAGATATCCATCGAAGAACATATGCTGGTGAAGGAAGGGCAAGAGTTGTTGCGTATCGATGGCGCGCAGGCAAATGCGGATCTTCGCCAAATGGAATCACGATTGCTTTCCCTGCAACTCAGAGCGGAGCGCCTGGACGCGTTTGCCGACGGAAGAAAGCCCGATTTCGCCAAGATCGCCCAAAACCATACCGATCTCAAGGAAAATCAAAACTCCATATACCAACAGCAAATGACGACTCGGAATTCCACGATTTCGATTCTGGATCGCCAGTTGGATCAACGCAGAAATCGAATTCAACAACTGAAACAAGCATTGGATACGGCCGGTCAACATCAGGGATTAACCGGCGAGTTGGAGAAAATGCGTATTGACCTCGCAGAACGCAAATTGATCAACCGGAGCGTATTGCTAGAAACCAAGCGCGCCAAGGTTACCGCAGATGGCGAAGCCGCCCGCATCAAAGAGGAAATCTCTGTTGTTACCCAAGAGCTTGCGGAAATCGAAAACCGCCGATCCGACACTATTAACCAGATGCGTCGGGAAGCTCTCGGAGAAATGGGAACGGTTCGGGCGGAAATCGCCGAAGTCGAAGAAACCCTGCAGCGTTTGCGCGCCCGAGTAGATCGACTGGTAGTTCGCGCCCCGAATCAAGGCTATATTCAGGATTTGAAGGTGCAAACTATCGGACAGGTAATTCAGCCCGGCGCACTCCTGATGCAAATTGTTCCGACCGATGCGCCGTTGGAAGCGGTGGTCAAGATTGCACCAAAAGATATCGGCTACGTGAAAATCGGACAACCCGTTAATTTGCGCGTAACCAGCTTTGATTATGCGCGGTTCGGGATCGCCAAAGGTGCATTAAAGCGGGTCACGGCCACCAGTATCGTCGGCGAAGATGGCAAACCTTATTACCGTGGCTGGGTGTCAGTAGCCAATCCTTACGTAGGTGATACACCCGGACGGTATCCGCTTAAAACCGGGATGAGTGTCGAAGCGGAAATCGTCACTGGCGAAAAGACCCTCATCGCCTATTTGTCCAAGCCTCTCATAGACTTGTTTACCTATTCATTCAGAGAGCGCTAAGCATATAACCTTTGGCTGTCTTGGGCTTTCCCAGTAGTCGCGTACTATGAAAATATGAAAACGAGTCATTCTGGAGAAGGATCATGGCTGAAAACGACCAAAAAGTTGACCAAAACCAACAAGCAAACAACGGTGCAGAAAATGCCCAAAATCAGGAAGCAATTCTCTTTGACGACCTGACAGTGCTTGGGCGTGGGCAAGGTGGCGCTAATCAACTGGATGCTCAGGATGCAGGACATGCTCCAGAACAAGCGACTGACAGCGGGAACGAAAATATTCAAACCAGTATCGCCGGGAATGACAACCGTGACCGTGGGGTAAATGATCAGGGCGCGATTCTGGACGGTGGTCTGGACGCCCCGCGTAGCGGAGAGGGGGTTCCCCCGGTCGTTCCTGGTGGATTTACCACCAGCGCCGGTCAGCAAGACCCGGTTCCGTTTGTTGATCAGCCCTTGCCCAAAGACAAGGTGGAATTGCCCCAAGACAGTCAGGTTCATGACGAACCGCCACCGATTCAGCCGCCTGGTGTCGTAACCCCGATTGGCATCTCGACCCCGACAACTCCAACACTCGCAACGCCAACGACCCCAACTGGCTTTGCTGCTGCGCCGTCAAACGCGGTTACACCAACAACCCCAACAACGCCAACAACCGTAACCAGCCCAACGACGCCGACTAACCCGACTACGGCGACCAGCCCGACCTCGCCTACCAGCCCGACCTCGCCGACCAGTGCGACTTCGGCAACCAGCCCGACCTCGCCGACCAGTGCGACTTCGGCAACCAGCCCGACCTCGCCGA
>CAYVIN010000001.1:0-135930 GCA_964451375.1 uncultured Sulfuricella sp. | reverse complement strand
GGAATTTCTCCCGTTGATCGGCGTCCGCTCAGGCAACTGCCGGATTTAGGATAAATCGGCAGCATTCCGCCGTCAAACGGCACCCATCCGATGACGACGTTGAAATACCATTTGTCGTTATTTTCGAAGGCCAAATAGATATTGCCCATCTTTCCGACATCGGCATCGCTGACGTTGAGATTGGCGGTCACGGTAAGATTGTTGGTCGTACCGCTACTCGACGCGGAAAAACTCGGCATCTCTGCGGCCAGTGTATTGCCGCCAAATACGCCCATCAGCAAAAGCGGCAAGAACGCCTGCCACACCCTTTGTTTCATGTAAGTCCAATATCGTTTCATCTTGATCTCCTTTAGTGCGGTTTACCTTCACCATCGCCTGACTTCCAAATAGCGCCGAGCAAAGTGACCGGTAGAACATTTCATTTGCCTTGTCTCGACAGACTCAAAATAGGGGAAAAACGCACATCGGTCTGTCTGCCGGCGCACATAGGGAGGTTAGGAATAAACAGAAACTGAGGTAGCGCCGCAACAAAACGGGAAAACAACTTGCCGGAGAAAGAGCGATGATCCGCAGGACGCACGCGAAACCATACGACCTGGAAACCTTAGTTCAGAACCGCAAAGGCGCTAAGGCGCAAAGGAATCAGAAACATGCGAAATGTTTCGTACTCACCCGTTCGATGAACGACCTGAACCAGCTAACCTTTTGTTTTTCCTTCGCGTCTTTGCGCCTTTGTGGTTCAAACTGACTTTTCTAGGTACAACCGGGTTTCAGTACACGGACAATAGCTGCTGGGGATTTGCAAGAAACCTGGGACTGTCCCGCCAAAGCGTCTGAAGAGTTCCTGGGAGTAAACCGGCGTGTCGGGGAAGTAAGCATCCCCCGGCGCAGCCGGAGGCTTTAACCTGTATTTCTCAGTTGAACGGATCGAATGGCGCGGTTTTCGGGTGCCTGAATAGCGCTGCCGGGAGATTGCGAAGTTGGCGGGCTTATTCCCCGATGTACGGGCGATAGCGCTGATCTTCGCCGAGGATGTGGTCGCGCAGCCAGTCGCGCAGGAAGTTGAGGATGCGTTCGCCGATCTGGGCGCGGCGATGGAAGATGAATTCCTCCCGCACTTCGGTGACCCACTTCACGAAGCCCTGGTGGATGCGCCGATGTTGCTCGACTTCGGGATAACCGCTGGCGTCAATCAGGTGTTCCTCGAAATGGAAATGGAAAGCGGCGTAACTCACCAGTTCGTCGATGATCATGGCCACCACCGGGCGGTCGTTCTGGCTTTCCGCACTGGCGAGCTGGTTGATGGTGTCGATGAGGATTTTGTGTTGTTCATCGATATGGACATTGCCGACGCTCATCGATTCCGACCATTGCACCAGGGAAACCGCCTCGCGCTCGCGGATCACTTCGACGAACGCCCCGACCAGGGATGGATCGAACTGGATTCCGCCCTGGCTGCAAATCAGGTTGAGGGCTTTCTCGGTCGTCCACGGCGCTTTATAGGGACGCCGCGAGGTCAGCGCGTCGAAGACATCGGCAATGGCGCAAATCCGCCCGGCCAGCGGGATGTCCTCACCCGCCAGCCCGGCGGGATAACCGTTGCCGTTGAACCACTCATGATGGGTGAGGGCGATTTCCGCGCCGAATTGCAGATAGGTGCTGTCGCCGATCATCAAATGCGCCTGCTTGAGCAGTTGCGCGCCCACCGTGGTATGGAGCTTCATCGCGGCGCGTTCGTCGTCGCTCAAGGGGCCGGCTTTGAGCAGAATCCGGTCGGGGGTGGAAATCTTGCCGACATCGTGGAGGATGCTGGCGGTGGCGATATGATCGACGAAGGCTTCGTCGATGATGTCGGGATGCTGGTTGTTGCGTTTCAGTTTCTGGGCGATTTGTCCGACCAGGCGGGCCACCCGCAGCACATGGACGCCGGTATCGGTATCGCGGTGTTCGGCGAAATTCGCCATCGCCACCACGGTCGCCTTGGAGTTGCGCCGGACTTCCTCCAGCGCGCGGCTCTCGTCGGTGATATCGAGGTAGGTGAACACATAGCCGCCCGTTTCCAGAGGTACGGCGGAAACCCGCAACACCTTGCCGTTCGGGCGAACCCGCTCGATGCGGTAGGATTCCCCGGCGCGCATCGCGCTGAGGCGCTCGGTCAGGTAACTTTCATGATCGGAGTTGCCGCTGAATTCGCCGCGCTCCAGAAGAAACTGGAGCAACTCGGCATAAGGGCGGTCAACGAAGCGACGGCTTCCCTCGATGTCGAGTAATTGGCGATAGGCGCGATTATGGCGTTTGACCAGAAGGTCGTTGTCCAGCCACAAGAAACCCTGATCCATGGCATCCAGAGCGTCAATCAGTTCGGTATCCATATACGGCAGCTTTGCTTTCAAAAAGTGGAAGGCCCTAAACATGACGAGAGCATTGCGTATTATCAATGGATAAGCCGGGGAATTGCAATCAATGCTGGAATCCGCCCGGTAAGTAAAAGCAGTGTTTAGTGTTGAGTGCTTGGTTTTTAGTTGTCGAATGCGCTTTGCGCATGATTGAATCGGTTCAGCGTCCCCGCAAACCGCGCACTTCGAAACGCACCGCGTCGATTTCCCGACCGCCGCCGTCTTCCAGGATCAACCGGTGTATGCCCGTGTTCGGCAGCCAGGCCAGCGGTTTGGCGGCGCTGCCCAGCACCTGCCGGTCGAGACGCCAGCGCCAGCCTTTTTCGGCGGGGGCGCTCAAGCGCAACGGCAGACGCTGGCGTTGGGGCGGGATGTCGGGGTCGAGGGCCACAACGGCCCCGTTGGCCGGATAAACGATGCGCGCCAAGGCGCGGGCCAGGGCGGGGCGGACGACGCGGGATTCCGTACCGGCCAGAAACCATTCGCGGCGCGGCGGCTCGCTGGGCGGCTCGAAGCGGATCTCGCTTTGCACCACCCCGGCGGGCGGGGCGGGCGGCAGGCTGGCGAGGGGCGGACGGCCCGTGGCGGGGTCGCCGCGTTGCAGCCAGTCCATGATTTCGCGCCACACCGGGGCCGCGCCGGTGACCCCGGAAACATCGTGCATCGGCTGGCCGGAGGCGTTACCCACCCATACCGCCACCGTGAATTGCCGCGAAAATCCGGCGCACCAGTTGTCCCGCATGTCCTTGCTGGTGCCGGTCTTGGCGGCGCTCCAGTAAGGCGTGGCGAGCCACGATTCCAATCCAAAAGTCCCGGCCCGCGCGCCCCGGTCGGCGAGAATGTCAGCGACCAGAAAAGCCGCAGCGGCAGGAATAGCATTGCGCGCCTGGCCTTCGAACACCCCGGCGCAGCCGCCCTGTTTACAGGGCGCCGGGGCCGCATCATTGGGTGGTGCTGTGCGCAACGGCGACCAGCGGCCCTGATTGGCCAGGCTGCGGTAAGCGTTGGCGAGCATTGCCGGCGACACGTCGGCGGAACCCAGCGCGAGGCTGTAGCCATACCAGTCGCCGCTTTCGGTCAGACTCGCGAAACCGGCGCGGCGCAACTGTTGCTGAAACAGGTCGGGGCCGATACGCACCAGGGTTTTTACCGCCGGGACGTTGAGCGATTCGGCCAGCGCGTGGCGGGCTGACACCCAGCCGCGATAACGCGGCTCGTAATTCTGCGGGGCGTACATGCCGTTGCCGGTGTCGAGGGTGAGCGGCGCATCTTCGAGCAACGAGGCGGGGGTGAGATACCGCCGCTCGAAAGCCAGCGCGTAAAGAAACGGCTTGAGTGTGGAGCCGGCCTGACGTAGCGCGGTCACGCCATCCACCTCGGCGGCATCCGACAAATCGCCGCTTGAACCGACCCAGGCCAACACTTCGCCGCTGGTGTTGTCGAGCACCAGCAGCGCGCCATCTTCGACGTTATGGCGCGCAAGCCCCGCCAGGTGACGCCGTAACGCGGCCTGGGCGAATGCCTGGAGAGCCGCGTCGATACTGGTTCTCAGACGTTCGCCGGGGCGCGTCAGGAGCTTCTGCGCGAGGTGCGGCGCGAGCGCCGGGCCGTCGCTGCGGGCGCGTAATCCGCCGGACAACGCCTGCACGGCCAGCCCTTCCAATCCGCCACATTCGCTGGGGCGTTCCATTTCCCTGAGCAGCGCGCAGGCGCGTTTCGCCACCAGCGCCGGGGCGGCGTTGGGCGCGCGCAACTGGGCGGCGGCCAGCGCGCTTTCCTGCTCGTCGAGACCGTCCGGCCACTTGCCGAAGAGTTCCCGGCTCATCGCCGCGACCCCCTGCAATTCGCCGCGAAACGCCGCCAGATTGAGATAGGCCTCAATGATCCGGCCCTTGCTCCAACTGCGTTCCAGACGTAACGCCGCGCTCGCCTGGGAGACTTTCTCGAACAGGCTGCGGCGGCCCCGGCGGCGCTGGTCTTCGTCGAGCAGCCCGGCAAGCTGCATGGTCAGGGTGCTTGCGCCACGGGTGTGATTGCCGCGCAGATTATTCCACGCCGCGCTGCCGGCGGCCTGCCAATCCACCCCGGCGTGTTCCGCAAAACGTTTGTCTTCGGAAACCACCACCGCACGGATCAGGGCCGGGGAAATCTCCGCCAGCGGCGTCCAGGCCAGGCGGCGCACCTGGCGATCCACCCGCAGGGTGTGGAGCACCTGCCCGTCGCGGGCCAGCAGCCAGGCGTCCGACGGCGTGTAAGCGGCCTTGACTTCGGCAAAGCCGGGCAGCGCCAACGCGACCTGCGGCCAAGCGAGAAACGCCGCCAATACGAGGCCTGCCGAAGAACGCAAGGGAAACGTCATTTCTTCAGATAAGCCTTGACCGCCTTCACGACGATGTCGGGATCATCGGACTTGAAATCACCATTGGTGAAAAACACCACCGTCACGCCGATTTCCGGGATATACCAGGTCTCGGCGTTGAATCCCGAGATCGAGCCGTCATGTCCCCAGGCCTCGCCCCACGGCGTATCTTCGACCATGCAGCCCAGCCCATAACCGCTATCCGGGTCTTCGGCCTGCGCACTGCACATCTGCGCAACGACCTTGGCGGGCAGGAGCCTGGCGTCGCGAAACAGGGCCAGCAGGAAGGTTTCATAGTCGGATACCGTGGTCACCACTGCACCATCGCCGGTAATTGCATTCCAGCCCAGGTAACTGACATCCTCAAACTGGTTGCGCCCGGCGGCGGCATAACCATGCGCCAGCCCGGCGTCACCCCTGGTCGCGCCAATGGTGGTGGAGGTCAATCCGAGCGGATCAAAAATCCGGCGCAGGACGGAGGCCGCATAAGCGGCCTGGTCAACCTGCTCGATCAGGCGTCCCAGCAACACATAATTGGTATCGCTATAGTTGTATTCGCGCCCCGCTTTGGACATTGCCTCCTCCCCGAACGCAAACCCCAGGGATTCCTCGACGCTCCAGCGTTTATCGGGCTGCCCGGCTGCCGCTTCCTCGAAGTCGTCGGTGTAATATTCGGCCAGCCCGGAACGGTGTTTAAGAAGCTGCTCGATAGTCGCCGTGCGAACGTTGCGCAATTTGCCGATACCCTTGATATCCTTTACCCACCCGAAAATTGGGTCGGACAACTTGAAGCGGCGATCCAGCAACATTTGCTGGATCACCGCCGCCGTCACCAGCTTGCCGCTGGAGGCAATATAAAAGCGGGTGTTGGCGCTCATCGGTTCCCGCGTCTCGCGGTTCGCCACCCCCGACACGGCAATCTGCCGCCCCTGCGGGCCGGACACCAGCAACACCGCGCCGGGCAGTTTTTCCTTCCTGACCAGATTATCCAGAAACGGCTGAATCGGCCCGGCCAGCGCCGGCAGCGCCGCGCAAGCCAGAAAAACGGCGCAAGCCGCACCCACTAAGTGATGGAATTTCAATTCAAACGTCTCCGGGATGATGGTCAGCAAGATGATCAGTTGTGGCGCGCCAAACGACAGCGCATTGTAACGGGTAGGCGGTTGAGCCGGGGGGGTTTGGTGTTGCTTTGGGGGCGAATGCGCGAATCCCCAGCGGGTTGTCGCAACTTACACGCAGGGCAATATTCGTTACCCAGTCGTATGCTTGGTGGTCACTGAACTTGAAATCCTTTGCGGGGCGGATATACTCAATGTATATATTTTCCGTCGGAGGTATTGATGACCTATGCGCGCGTTTTTCAGTCCGGCAACAGCCAGGCCGTGCGTCTGCCGAAAGAATTCCGTTTCAGCGTCGATCAGGTTGAAATCTTTCGCCGTGGCGATGAGATCGTCCTGCGCGAGCGTCCTGCCAGCGCCGCCGCGATTTTTGACGCGCTCGCCAGCCTCCCGGCAGACTTCATGGCCGAAGGCCGCGAAGACGCACCGCCACAGGAACGCGAGGCGCTGTGATGGCGATTCGTTACCTGCTGGACACCAACATCTGCATCTACATCGCCAAGCACAATCCCTCCGCCGTGCGCGAACGCTTCGCCCGCCATAGCGCCTGTGAACTTGCGATGTCGGTAATCACCTTCGGCGAGCTGCGTTTCGGCGCGGAAAAAAGCTCGGCGCGCGAAAAGGCGATAACCACGCTCGACCAACTGCAAAGCGCCATACAGGTAGCCGCCCTGCCGGAATCGGCTGGCGAACACTATGGACGGATACGCGCCGCTCTCCAAAAGACGGGGCAACCGATAGGCAACAATGACCTGTGGATTGCCGCCCACGCCCTCGCCGAAGGCTGGGTTTTGGTGACCAATAATGAACGCGAACTTGCCCGGATCGACGGTTTGAAAATCGAGAATTGGGTGGGGTGATAACTACGCAGTCAGGAAATTCGCCAGTGGATGAAACGAATTTTCAGGAACTCCTGGCAGGTGTCCGCGAAGCCGGCGCGATCCACCGAGGCGAAGCTCAACCGGCGAGGGTTACGGTCATAGACGAGACTGTGCTGAGTGCGCAAGTCCCGGCGGAGATTGCCCCAGTCAAATCGTCCGACTGCGCGGAATGAAGGGAACCGTTTCGCTACGCGGTTCAGCCATGCTGATGAGCGATTCCGCAATGAAACCGACCGGCAGGTCGGGATTGTCCAGCGCAGCCCGCCCAACCTTCGCCCAATATTCGATCTGACCGCCTATCGTGCGCTGCTCGCTGGCGACAGCGATGCGGGCTTGGTTATAGAGGGTTTTGGAGATGCGGATGGAAGACTTCATGGTGGTATTAGCCTACGCTTGCTTGTTCGGTAACGGAAGCAAGAACAACTCAGATAGAGAGACGGTTCGTTGCCCCGGAAATTGAGACGAAAGGCTTGTACCAACATGGACATAGAACGATCCGCAGCGTGAAAGTACGTCGACAGGCTTAGAACTCTCAACATATCCAAATGCGTCCCAAATCGCCTTGAAACATGACCTTGCCGTTTGCCAAGTCTGGTGCCCAGGGAGAATCGGCAACTTGAGTGTTTTCGTGGTCAAAGTGTCAAAATCAACATTTTCTTTATATGCCTTGTTGCCACCAAGAATTCGGCGAATAACTTCACCGTCGGTGGTGTATTCCCACAAATGGTTGTGAGTCAAGGCATCCCTCAACACGTACACTTCCCTGATTTCAGATATTTTCGGGTAGCTGGCATATAGATCCTGGAAAATGTCATAACCAGTCTTAAGTTGTCCTTTTACGACGGATTCTTCAAATAATTCTGGAATGCGTTTTCTGTCCTCTGGTGAAAGAGACAAATAGGCCGCTCTTGCCATATAGGATTCGAACATGGCTACTGAAAGAAGAATGATCGGAAGCGAGTAGTCCTTTTCCATATACGAGAGTCTTGGATACCGGCGATGTAAATTTTCCACCAAGTCGGCGATTGGCTGTTTGTAGGCATCGCCGATGCAGGTAATCCAAATATCCGCTGAATCATCCATGATTGCTCATTCCCGCCAAAACAAATTAAAAGTCTCAAACGGAATCATCCGCCCATCCGGCCTCGCCATGTGGATGCACGATTTTTTCAGTGCCCGGATGTCCAGGTTGCGCGCATCCATGAACTGCACGATCAGCACCCGGAAGACGTTTTGATAGCCGAGGCTCGGCGCGGCAACCTTGGGCAGGCAGCACAGCAGGTCGGAGAGGCAGTTGGCTTGCGACTCGGGGCTGTGGTTGGTGGAGAGCAGGCGGAACAGGTGTTCCTTGAGGTGCGGGTCGCGTTCAAAGACGATGGTATTGCGCGGCCCGGCGAGCAGGGCTTGCGGGTCGAGGTAGCGGGTCAGCGGCTGGACTTGCCCGGCCAGTTTCAGCGCGTAGCCCATCGCGATGGTGTCGGGGTTGCAGGGCACCGGGACGATGTCTTCGAGCGTGAATACGCCGGACTGGGCGGCGATGGCGCGGCGAATCTCGCTGACGGTGAGGCGGTGGACGGCGGGGTCGTAGCCTTCCAGGCGTCCGCTTTCCTGCACCGGCTGGAGGGTGACGCCACGCACGCAGGCATAGCCCAGGCCGTGCTGGATTACCGCGCCGATTTCATCATCGTTCAGGCCCTTTTTGACGGTCATCACCAGCGTGGTGGAAAGCCCCGCCGCTTCGAGGTTGGCAAGCGCCTGGTCATGGATTTTCGCCAAATCTGCACCGCGTAGTTCACGCAGCACGTCATCGCGTAGCGAATCGAATTGCAGGTAGATTTCCAGGCCCGGCTGATACTCGGCGAGACGCGCGGCGAAGTCCGGCTCGCGGGCGATGCGCAGGCCGTTGGTGTTGATCATCAGGTGGCGGATCGGGCGGCGTTTGGCGGCGTCGAGGATCGCGAAAAATTCCGGGTGCAGCGTCGGCTCTCCCCCGGAAATCTGCACCACATCCGGCTCGCCTTCATTCGCGACGATGGTGTCGAGCATCGCCTCGACTTCCGCAAGGCTGCGATGGCTCTCGCGGTGCGGCCCGGAAGCGGCGTAACACACCGGGCAGCGCAGGTTGCAGTGGTCGGTGATTTCCACCACCGACAGGCAGGAATGCTGCATGTGGTCGGGGCACAGCCCGCAGTCGAACGGGCAGCCGCGCCGCATCGTCGTATTGAAGCGCTCCGGCATCTCCGGGGCCTTCACGTAGACCTCGCGGCAGGCGCGGTAATAGGCCGCGTCGTCGCACACCAACACCCGCTCGAAACCGTGCTCCGGGCACCATTTTTCCAGATAGACCTGGTCATCCTGGACGAGGATTTTCGCTTCCACCCGCGTGAGGCAGGTCGAGCAGACTGAAGCGGTGGTGTCGTAAAACAGGTAGGGGCGGTTTTTGCGGCTCATCTGGAATGATCCCTAGTCAAAAATATAGAAGTCCATCCCGCCTGCTTATCCCGGTTACTAACCACTAACATGGCGGGTTGGATAGGTGAGTCGGCGAAGCTGCCCGGCTACCAGCGGTACATACAAAACCAGCGCCACCACACATACCCACTGGATGCCCGATAAATCGAGCGGATAGGCGTAGGGAACCGGTTTCAAAAAATCCACGCCGAACCGCCAGGCCAGATAACTCGCCAGCATCAGCTTGAACAACAGACCGGGCTGGGATGCGAGGGCCGGCTTCAATTTTGCCAGCCCCCACCACAGCGTAGCGGCAAAGGCGATTTCATAAACTTGGGTGGGATGGCGCGGGATGCCGTCGCCGAAATCCACACCCCACGGCAACGCAGTGGGGATGCCGTAAGTCGCGTCATCCAGCCCGGCGAGGAAACAACCGACCCGTCCGACCATCAGGCCGAGCAACACCGGGAAAACGAACAAATCCCCGGTGGATTGGCGATGACCGGAAACCAGCTTGGCGATTTCCACGCCGATCAGTCCGCCGAGCAGCCCGCCCACCATGGATTGCCCGGACAGCAACAGGCTCAGTCCCTGACCGTGGTCGGCGAACAGGTGCGGCATTTCGATCCAGAACACCGCCTTGTTGCCGATGGCCGCGCCCAGCAGGCAACCGACCAGCACGGCGTAATTCACCCCGGACAACATGCCCTGGCCGCTCGCCGCGCGGCGCAACGTCCAGTAATAACGCACCCCGAGGAATATCCCCAACGCCTCGAAAAAGGCGTGGACGAGGTGTGGATCAAGGCCGGGGATCACGCTGCCGCCTCGTCTTCTTTGGGGGGTAGCGGCGCGAAATAGCTGCCGGTGATCACCAGTAATGCCACGCCGATCAGGGACAGGCTCCAGGTCAGCGTCCCGGCGTTCGCCAGATCGACCAGCATGAGTTTCAGTCCGACCGCCACCAGTAGTCCGAAACCGCCGAACCACAGGCTGCGCCGCCCGGCGCGCGCGGCATAGACCATCAGGCCCAGCGCGGTGAGTGTCCAGAGCAGCGATAACAAGCCCTGGAACAATGCGGAACGGAACAGCGCATCGGGCTGGAAGGCTACGCCGCCCCAGAAATGGGTGATCCGTGCGGCGAGGGCGCTGATGCCGACAACGATTTGAGCCGCCAGGACGACCTGAACGAAACGCACGACATCGCTGGGGTTGCCGTTTTGTATCTCCAGACTCGCCGCGCGCCAGCGCAACAGGCTGAAAATAACCGCGAGCAACACCCCGTCGAGCGGATTAAGCAGAGGCAGGTAGGGCAATCCCCATGCGCCGGACTGGGTGAAATTGGCGTAGAACGGCCAGAGGATGGCCAACACCAGCGCCGGCAGGAGGATGGTTTCCAGATAGGCTTCCGGGTGTGCGCAAAACGGCCAGACGCCGCGCCGCAGCCCGGCTTGCGTCACCCACACCAGCGCGGCGGCGCTGGCCCCCCACGCCAGTACCGGCCATAGTGCTACGCCCGGCCACCAGTGTCCGGCGAACCACGCCAGTTCCAGCGGCAGCAGCGCCATCACCAGCCAGGCCGCGCCGTAGTGGGAAAACAGGGGGAACACCGCTACCTCGGCGTCTTCCTGACGGCGCAGGACGCCATAAAAAACCAGCAAGGCGAGCGGGAAAAACAGCGCCATGAACCCCTGCAACAAATGCCCGTGGAGCGGGAACGCCAATAAGGCCACACCCGCCAGCGCTGGCCCCAGCAAAAACGCTGGCTGGCGCAGGGCCGGCCATTCCAGGCGAGTTCCGGCGGTTTCCATGAGCGCGACCGAGATGGCGGCACCGCCCACCCAGCCGGACAGCGCCACAGCGCCGTCGAAATAACGTTGCATGATCCAGCTCAGCGCGGCAAACCACCAGAACAGTCCCCACCAGGTCAGGAGCGCGTCCGCGCTGCGTTCGCGCAGCAGCCAATAAGCGCTGACCAGCCCGGATACCGCGAGAACGATCATGCCCGGCAACACCTCGCCCGGCGGCAGCGGCGGAAACGGGCCGGATTGCGACCAGCACACCAGGAAATAGGCCCCGGCGAGAAATTGCAGCGCCGCGCCGAGAGTTTGCGAACGGCTATCCTCGCGCAGCAGCCCCAGGCGGATCAGGCCCGCGCCGCCCAGCGCCCAGAACGCGGCGGTGACAGCCGCATCAAACGCCAGCGGAACCGCCAGCGCCAGCAGCACCGCGCCGGTCGCCAGATAAACGCGGCGCAGGATTTCCTCGTCGATGCGCCGCGCGCTCCACGCCAGCGCCAGGTAATATAGCCCCGCCGCAAAACTGCTCCACGCCAGCCCGTCGGGCAGGTGCCGCACCACGCCCACCTGTAGCCCCAACGCCGCCAGCGGCACACCGAAGAGCAGGATGCCGTCGCTCAGCGCCCATGCGCCGGGCGCTTGCCGCCACGCCGCGAGCAGCGGGGCGAGCGAATACCAGAGGAAAAACAGCACCAGGAAAAATTCGGAAACCGCGAAATCGACCGGGCGGTAAAAATCCAGCCCCCACGCCAACCCGATCAGAAAAGTAAAAATAAAACCGGTGCGGCTCAGCGCCCGCCAGTCCTTGAGCCAGACGAGGCCCAGCACAACCAGATTGAGCAAGGCGAAATAGCCGAACAACAGGACTTGTCCGCCGTTGCTCGACGCCGCCAGCAAGGGTGCTACAAACGCCCCGGCCATGCCCAGCACCGCCAGCGACACCCCGTTTTGCGCCAGCGCCAGCGCCACACAGCCCGCCCCCAGCACGGCAAATCCGGCGAATGCGGCTTGCGCGCCGATCAGCGCGAAATAGGAAAAAGCCAGATAAACCAGCAGATACAGGATTGCAATCCCGCCGCCCTGCATCGCCAGGCCAAACATCGGTTGGACTTCGCGCTTGCGCCAGCCCAGCCCCAGCAAAACCAGCGCACCGGCAACCGCCAGCGCAAGCCGCGCTTCCAGCGGAAACACCGCATGTTCCGCCGCCACCTTGAGCGCCGAAGCGATACCGAAAAACAGCAGCACCACCCCGACCATGGCGAGCGGATTACCCTGAAACAAACGCGCCCACCAGCCGGGTTCGGACTCCACAGCGGCGGGGTGCGCCGGGCTTGCCGTTGTCGGCTGGGGGCGCTTTATTTCCGGCTGCCGCTTCAATTCCGGTGCCGGTTGAGGCTGCGGCGACTCCGGTTCCGGGTTGCGCCGCAGCAATTCCAGTTCCGGGTGCAGCCATGGCAACTCCGGCCCCGGAATGGCGGGCGGCAATTCATCCGCCGTGGCGTACGCCTCCACCACCGGCGCTGTCGCCATCCGGGCAGCGTGCTGCACATCCTCGCCACGCGGCGCGGCGGCGGGCTGCGCCAATTGCGCCTCGATTTCCTCCAGACGGGTTTCGAGACGATCCAGGCGTTTGTTCAAAGCCAGCCATTCCTTTTCCCGCGCCTCGGTTTTGGCGCTCAGCACCCCCGCCACCAGCATACCGAGAACCCCGCCGCCCAGCGTCAGCGCCGGGTTGCCGGAAAGCACCCCGAAAAACGCGCCAACCAGAAAACCGATTATCCACATAACTGCCTCCCTGATTTGCAGATATCACGCCATAACCGGCGGCGTTGATTTATTCCGGCTTGCTCCAGCCGCTACCATCGTCGGGCGGCGGCTGATTGGCGGGCGGCTGTTGCGCGGGGCGGTTCTTGAAGGATTTGGCGATTTTCACCGCAACCACCCCGCTCACCACCGCGCCAAACAATGCCAGCAAGCCCCAACCCATCATCGAATGGTCGCTGAATCCGGCGAAAACAAAAAATACGCCACACGCCCCGCCGCCAAACATCAGCAGCAGCGCCATGCCAAACAGAGAGACCTTCACCATTACCCAGATGATTTGCCAGAACGTATTCATGTTTGGTTCCTTATTTTGTGTTGCGGGGTTGCCGTACCCCTGTTCACGTGCGGCGCAACCACCCTTACCGGCCGCTCCGCATCCGCATCAATCCCAACCCAGCGATTCCCACCAAAACCACGACACCGAAGCCGCTCATGGTGGCAGTCACCGAAATCCCCCAATGTACGCACAAGCTATACGCGCCAACGAAAATCAGCATCGCGCCGTTTTCAAAAAGATTTTGCACCGCCAGCGCCCGCCCCGCGCCGACGCTGTGGTGGCCGCGCTCCTGCAACAAGGCGTTGAGCGGCACCACGAACGCCCCGCCGGCCACCCCCACCGCCACCAGCAGCACCACCGCCGGCGGCAGCGCGGTGACGTGGGCGATCAGCAGCACCAGCGGGCCGAGCAGCAGGCCGCCGATCAAGGCGCGGTTGACCTTGTCGAGGCTGATCAACATCCCCGCGATCACCGCGCCGAACACGATACCCACCGACACCACCCCCATCAGGTTGGCGGGCATCTGGTTATCGCTGATCAACAACACCGCCGGCACCCAGGCGAACAACATCAGGCGCAAGGTGGTGCCGGTACCCCAGAACACGCTGGTGCCGATCAGCGAAAAGCGCGTATCACCGCAGCGCAGCATGGTTTTCAGCGCAGCGGCGAAATCGCTCAGCAGGATCAGCGGGTTGAAATGCCCCAGCGGATGCTCGGGCGGCAGGCGCGGAATCAGCAGGTTGAATAGCGCCGCCAGGAAATACGCGGCTATCACCCCGAGAAACGCGGCGTTCAACGAAGTGTCGGCAAGCAGCCCGCCCGCCACCACGCCGAGCAGAATCGCCACGATGGTCGAGGCCTCCAGCATCCCATTGGCCTTCACGAGTTTTTCCGGGCCGAAGAACTGCGAAAGGATGCCGTATTTCGCCGGCGAATACGCCGCCGCGCCCATCCCCACCAGCCCGTAAGCGGCCAGCGGATTGACCCCGGCGAACATCATCCCGGCCCCCGCCAGCTTGCAGCCGTTGGCGAGAAACATCACCCGCCCCTTGGGCAGGGTATCGGCCAACGGCCCGACGAAGGGTGCTAAGAAGATGTAGGGAATCACGAAAAACTCCTGCAACAGCGGAATCAAGCCCGCCTCGCCCTGCGCCTTGACGAGGCCGATAGCCGCCACCAGCAAGGCGTTGTCGCCCAGCGCGGAAAGGAACTGCGCGGCGAGAACCGCCAGCATCGGCAGGGATAATAGGGGGAGGTCGAGTTGGGGAGGTTTGCTAGCGGCTGATTCGGTCATGGGAAAGCCCTTTCAAAAATTGTAGGGTGGGCACGTTTTGTGTGCCCACGCGGCAAATCGGGAGCGGCGTGGGCACAAAAGCGTGCCCACCCTACCCATTCGTTCATCCTGTCACCTTCTCGAAAAACCGCCGCGTTTCAAAAACGCTCGCCGGAAAGCGTTTCCCGGCGGCGTTCAAATGGCGCTTCAACACGAAATCGTAAAGCAGCGGGTTGTGTTCGCGGATGGCGTCCAGCACCGGGACGGCGGCTGGGTCGAGCAGCTTGAGGCGGGCGAGCTTCCCGGTCGAAAACAGCGGCATCACGCCGGGCAGCGGGTAGTCGGAGCCGTTCAACAGGCGCGGGAGCCAGTCGCTTCGTTCCAGCACCGCACGGATATGCCCGGCGCGGTTGAGCTGGGGCAGCGCGGAGATGTCGGCGTAGAGGGTGTCGCGGTATTGCGGCTCGTCCATCAGGCGGGTGAAGAGTTTCAGCGAATCGGTCAGCGGGCCGTTTTTGCCCCGGTCGAGGTCGCGGTCCTCGCCCAGCGAGGCGCAGTGCGCCACCACCACCCGCACCCCGCGCTCCAGCGGGCGGCGCAGCAGCAGCGGGTTGCCGAGGTGCTGCAAGTCGTCGCCGCGCGCGGCCTTTTCCTCGCCGGCATGGGTGATGAGCGGCAGCTTATGTTTGGTCAGCGCCTCGTAAAAGGTATCGCAACGCGGTGAAGAAGGGTCGATATTCATCGCCGCCGGCAGCCATTTGATGGCCTGCGCGCCGCTCTGGACGGCGCTTTCCAGCGCATCCAGCGCGTCACGGCGGTAGGGATGGATGGACGCGGCCCAGGCGAACTTGTCCGGGTATTCCCTCGCCAGCGCCGCCGCGTAGTCGTTGGGGGTGTAGAAGGTGCTGCGCTCGCGCACCGGCAAACCGTCCTCGCCGTGGAACCGGTCGAAGGCAAACAGCAGCATCCTGAAACCCGGCTGCATCCCCTCGACCAAGTTGCGCAACCGCGCCGCGTAAGCCGCATCCACCTGCCCCGGCGGCGCACGATGGGCGCACCCGGCGTTCATGAAAAACAGCTTCTGCACGTAATCCACCGGGTTGAGCAGGCTATCCATGCGCGGATTGGCCCAGCAGCCGGTGCCGCCGTCGCCCACCCCGATCAGGTGGGTATGGGCATCCCACACCTGCGCGGCATCGAGCCCTTCCCAGGCGGCGCGCACCAGTTCGTGGTTGGCGAGGTTGGGTGGGAGGGCGGCTTTGCAGGGGTTGGAGAGACGGGCGGCTAAAGCTGCGCCGCCGAACAAGGTAGCAAAAGCGGCAGCAGTGGTTAGAAGGAAGCGGCGGCGGGTGAAGAGGCTGGCAGCAGTCAATGGAATAAGCCTGAATTTACGTGGAAATCTTGAAGCATGCGTTGCCCGGAACCCATTCGGCGGCAAGCGTATCCGTCCACATGGTTCTAGCGAGAAATCCGGGAGCGCTCGGCTTCGAACCGTTCCGCCGCCTCGTGCGCCATGCGCGCCAGCACATCGACGTCATATCCGGCTTCGGCATTCAGCTGGCGCTTGACCTCCCACAGCTCGGCCAAAATCGGGTCGGGGGCACGGACTGGTATAGTCGGCGGGGTTAGGGTGGTTAGTTCGGTCATGTCATGATCTCCAACAATTCTTCAGGGGTCGTCAGGAACGCGGGCGCTTTGCCGCAGCCGCGCACCGCATCCAGCAATTTCACTTTAGCATCCGGCCCCACCAGGTGGGCGAAGTTCCAACTCACCAGATAGCGAGCGCCGACCACCGTTGCCAGCGCGATATGCAGCGCATCTTCGGGTTCGGTGGGCGGCAACGCGCCAACCTCGATCAACTGGCGCGCGAAAACCCGCGCTTCATCGCTGACCCGCAACACATTCAAACCGCGCAGCGCGTCCAGCCGCTGGGCCGCCGCAAGCGGGTCACCGCGCGCCGCTTCTTCCACCACCAGTTCGGAAATCGCCAGCGCCCAATGGTCGCCGGCAACCTCCCACCATTCCCGCGTCCAGGTCTGCCGCGCAGCCGTCAGCACATCGCGGCTCGGTCGCGCAGTCAGGTAGGAAATCACGGAGGTTTCGATATAGATAACGGGTTTCATGATTCAAATTAGCGTGGTTTATGCATCGTGAAATCGGGTAGCCCAGTGGGCACGAAAAGCCGGGGCCACCCCAGCAGGCTCTTTCATCAGCGGTCAGCCCCGTAGCAGTTTTCCTCGAAAGCTAACGAAAAATCGGGCGGAGCTTCGATAGCCAGACGTTGCGCGCCGACAAGAAAGGATGCGGTTGACTCGCTGGCGCGGGCGGCGAGATTTTCCACAAGTACGATCACTTCCACCCTGGCGCCGGGCGCCAGTTCGTCGTTTTGTAGATGCACGGCATGGTTTTGATCGACTACCTCTTGTTGGCGAAGCGCGAGTGCCATATTCGGTGTCCTCTGTTCGTTTTTTTCATTGCCAAACGCGCTTAGGGTGCATGCGCCGGTTCAAAGCGCTGTATCCGCGCCAGCACGTCCGCCATCTGGTCGCGCACTTGCGCGGTGTCGAAGTCGGTTTGAAGGCCGATCCAGAAACCGTCGCTGGCGCCGAAAAACTGCGACAGCCGGAGACCGGTATCCACGGTGATGGCCCCCTTGCCGGCCACGATCTCGCCGATGCGCCGCTGCGGGACGCCGATCTCCTTGGCAAGCCGGTACTGGGTGATCGCCAGCGGCTTGAGAAACTCTTCCAGCAGGATTTCGCCGGGATTGGGATAGGGAACTTCGCGCATTGTGTACCTCCTCAATGGTAATCGACGATTTCGACATCATGGACGTTACTTCTACTTTGTCAGATTTCAGGACAAGTGGGTTAGTACGTCCCTTCCCCACACGGGGGAAGGACAGGATGGGGGCGAGCAAACTATTCAACCGATTGATTTTGAACGCCCCCACCCCAACCCTCCCCCGTTGGGTGAGGGAGCTAAAACCGTAGCGCACCAATCTGACAAAGTAGAATTTCCGTCCACGACTCAGTCTCGTAGGGTGGGCACTGCTTTATCGTGCCCACCGTGCCTATACCGGGATTCCGCGTGGGCACAAAAAACGGTGCCTACCCTACCGCCGAATATTCTCACGCCTCCTCCGCCAGCCGCTTCAAACTCACATAATCCACCTTCCCGGTCCCCAGCAGCGGCAGCGATTCGAGGCGCAATATCTTCCTTGGCACGGCAAGTTCCGGCCAGCCTTGGGCTTTGGCCGATTCCTGGAGGCGTTCGCGGGTGAGTTCCGTATCGGTGGTGAAGAGGATGATGGTTTCGCCGCGTTGCGGGTCGGGCTGGGTGCTGGCGCCGTGCTGGGCGGCGGGCGAGGCGAGGGTGGCGATTTTTTCGACGACTTCGAGGGAGACCATTTCACCGGCCACTTTGGCGAAGCGTTTGACGCGGCCCTTGATCGCGACGAAGCCGTCATCGTCGATTTCCACCACGTCGCCGGTGTTGTACCAGCCGGGGCCGCATTCGTCGGAGGCCGGGGCTTCGATGACGCCGGGGCGCTCGAAGCGCAGGTAGCCGCTCATCAGGTTGGGGCCACGCACGTGGAGGATGCCGCCGGACTCGATCCCCGGCACCGGTACCAGGCGCGCTTCGATGCCGGGCAGGAGCTGGCCGACCGTGCCGGTGCGATACGCCATCGGGGTGTTGACCGCCAGCACCGGGGCGGTTTCGGTGGCGCCGTAGCCTTCCAGGATGCGTACGCCGAACTTCTCGAACCAGGTGGCACGCACGCTTTCATTAAGCTTTTCCGCCCCGGCGATGACGTAGCGCAGCCGGTAGAAATCATAGGGATGGGCGAAGCGCGCGTAATTGGCGAGGAAAGTGCTGGTGCCGAGCAGCACCGAGCAATTCCGGTCGTAGGCGAGTTCGGGAATGATGCGGTAATGCAGCGGGGTCGGGTAGAGGAAGATATTCGCCCCGGAGAGCAGCGGCAGCAGGGTGCCGGCGGTCAGGCCAAAAGAATGGAACATCGGCAGCGCGTTGAGGATTTTGTCTTCGACGGAGAAGTCGATTACCGAACGAATCTGGGCGATGTTGGAGAGCAGCGCGCGGTGCGAGAGCACCACGCCTTTCGGCTTGCCTTCCGAGCCCGAGGTGAACAGCACCACCGCCGGCTCATCGGGCGAGGTGGGCAGTGCCACGCTGCGCGGGAAGCGCAGTGCGTAGCCAACCAGCCACAGTTTGTCGGCGAGCGTGAAGCGGCTCGACAGGTCTTCCAGATAGACCAGCGCAACACCTTGCAGCGCGGCCATCTGGGCTTCCAGCTTGGCGGTTTCGATGAATTTGCGCGAGGTGATCATGGTCTGGATCGACGCGGCGGTGCAGGCGTTTTGCATGCCTTCCGTCCCGGCGGTGTAGTTGAGCATCGCGGGAATGCGGCGGAACGCACCCATGCCGATCAGCAGCGCGGCGGTGGCGGCGAGGTTGGGCAATAGCACCCCGACGTTTTCCCCTTCGCGGGAGATTTTGGTGGTGAGCTTCCCCAGCGCCAGCGCCATTTTCAGGAGGTCGCCGTAGGAATATTCGATCTGTTTCATGTCCTCCACGACGCGGCGTTTGCGTCCGTGGATTTCCAGCGCGTCGAGGAAACCGGCGTACAGCGTTTCCTTGGGCTGGGAGGTGAAAATCATGTTCTGCATCAGGCGGCGCATGGCTTCCCCGGCCTTACGGCGGCGCAGCTTGGCGCTGGGCGCATCGGGCATGGGCAGGCGCGTGGCGGGCAGGATCGACAGCGTCACGCGCGGCAACAGGCGGCGCGGGTAATGCCCGGAAGTACGGCTGAAATAGGAGCGCGCCGGGCCGTCGAGGCGTACCGGCAGGATGGTCGCGCCGCTCTTGGCGGCGACGAAGGCTGGGCCGTCGTAGACCTTCATCATGCTGCCGGTGACGGTGATCCGCCCTTCCGGGAAGATCATCACCGGGCGGCCCGACTCGATCAGCTTGATGACCTTCTTCATCGCCATCGGGCTGGTGGGATCGACCGCCAGGTAATCGACCAGCTTTAAAACCTGGCGGAAAGCCCACGAGCGCGTCACCCCGGTATGCACCACGAACACCGGCTCAATGGGCAGGAACACCCCGAGCAGGATGCCGTCGAGAAAGGATTCGTGGTTGGCGATGATCAGCAGGCGCGAGTCGGAAAGCGCCACTGCGTCACCGCCGCGCACCTGAACCCGGAACAGGAGTCCCAACACCAGCCGAAAGATGCCGCGCAGCATGTTTTTCATCGTCTTACCCCTTTTTCATATCTAAATGATTAGCTATTTGGTTTCGTTTATTCAAAAAAATATGGGTGCTGCTCCGGGAATTAAGGATGCGATTTCGCGGCGTCCTTATCCACGGCCCTTCTCCCGCCGGGGGAGTAGGGAAACAATCACAAATTCTCGCGAATGTAATCCAAAACACGCTGCATCGCTTCCGCGACAAAACCGGCATTGATCCAGAAATACACTTCCTTGCCGACTTTTTCCGAAAGTAATACGTTGGCCTCGCGCAGGATGCGCAAATGATGCGAAATCGCCGAGCGCGACAAGGTCGAAACTGCGACGATTTGCCCGACATTGAGACGCTCTCCGCGTTCGAACAGCAGCAGGATACGCTGGCGGTGTTCGTCGCCCAGAGCGGCGAAAGCCTTGGACATGGCTTTCCACTGGTCGGGAATGGTTTGGCTGTAATCGGATTTCATAACCAAGAGATTAGTTATGTTGTTTTAACATGTCAAGCAGTTTTTTGGGGGAAAGAAAACGCGCACCGTAAACTGCGGATTGTGGCGCGATAAATATTCGGCAAATCCGCCGGGACAGGCTCTCAGCAACCGGGGAATTTGCTCCACCCACATGCTCCGGTTTTCAGTGTGAAACTCGTGCAAAAGCGTGGGGTGGAGCGAGAGACGAATCAGAATGTCCAGCGAGCCTTGGCTGAGGCTGTCTGATTCAGAAAGTCGGCGCGATATTCCGCGTCGTAATGGATCGAAAGCTCCAGTCCGTTGGTCAGCTTTCCGGCCAATCCCACGCCGGCCCGCACCAGCCATGGACTTTGTTCCAGCCCTTGGGTAGTCGCCATCATGCCCGGTAGGCCCACGAAGGATGAGGTAACGCTCGCCTGTTTGTTCAGGAGATCGTAACCCAGGCCCAGATTGGCCGTCAGGAAGGTTCCCTTGCTGACTTCGTGAGCCAGTTTGCCGTCCAGCCCAACGAGGAGTGCGTCGGTTGTCCGGCCTTTGACGTTGAGGCTAAGTTCCCGTGCGCCGTTTTCGCTGTACTCGTCATCCCTGATCCACAGGTAATCCGCCCGAACCGAGGAAACCACGGTGGTTTGCCCGGAAAGCCGGTAGGTTCGCCCCAAGTTCACACCCGCCGTGGCCGTCTGGCTGCGGTAATCTGAAGTGGCGGCTCCCTGGAAGTAGCTTTCCGTGGGAACTTCGGGATTGGTGATGTTGATCGTCCGCCGGCCCTTGTTGTTGTTACGCCCAAAACCAGCTTGGAAGCCGAGGTCAATATCCTCATTCAGCGAATGGCTGCCATAACCCTGGAGATGGAAAACGTCGATTTTGGCGTTGTTGCCGGTTTCGGCCCAATTGCCATTCACGTCGCTGTTGGCATAGGCGAACATCAGCCCCAGGCGGGTGGCCTTGCTGAAGGCCCCATCAGCGCCGAAAGCGATACCCCAGCTCTTGGCGTCGTAGCCGGACACGCCTTTTCGGTCGCTCTGGTCGGCGAATGAACCAAATGGTTTTACCCAGACCTGCTGGTCGTTATGGAAGTCGTTGCCTGAAGGAAGGCCGCGATAAAAATCCTGGCGCGCCGCGACGATTCGGTTGATATCGGAGAGCACCGCCGTCGCCGCGAGTTGGGTGCTGCCGAGGAGAAGCGGGGCGAGCGGCTTGACGGTCTGGGTAACCTGGGCCTCGGTGGAGGCGTCGGTCACTGCGCAATACGGCGCTCTCAGCGCGTTGACCTGGACGGCATTGGGCGTACACGGGTTGAAAGCGACCGCGCCGCCCGAATTGGCGATGCCCAGCAATGCCGGGTTGGCGAGCAGATTGTCGATGACGCCGGCAGTGCCCATTAGCGCCGGGGCTTGACCGGTGACGGCAGCGGCAACCGTGGTCAGGTTGGTGGAAACAGCCTCCAACGCCAGCGCGGTATCGTTATTCTGCGCCTTGGTCAGGCCTGCGGACGCTGAGCGCAGAGACAGGGAATAACTGGTGAGCACCGGGACAAACTTGAAGCCCAACAGGCTGTCGTCGATATCCAGTCCTTTGGCGGATAAACCAGGGGAGATAATTACGTCCTTCAAAGTGTTGCCGGATACCAGCTTGACGCCGGGATCGGGAGCTACGTACAACTTGCCGCCCAGATTGGCGTTGCCGGTGACAACCAGTTTTGCATACTTGGTGGGACTGGCAACGCCGACATACAGCGAACCGCCGGAATTCTGGGTGAGGTCGCCACCGATATGGGAAGTACCGCTACCAGAAGGAAGGGTGATCCGGCCATTATTGACGAAGCCGTTTGACACGACTAATTCCAGCTTGCCGGTCATCGTACCGTTGTTGGTGACGCCGGCGATAAGCGAGTTGTACGTCGTCGTGGAAATAGCCGAGACCCCGCTTATCGTGCCGTTATTGGTGATGGCGCCAATCCGGGCACCTTCAAGAGCAATGCCGGCGACCCCGCCCTCGATGCTGCCGTTGTTGACGATGCCGCCGGTCAGGTCGGCGCCCTTTGCCGCAATCCCCGCATCGGCGCCGACAATCCGGCCTGTATTTTCGATGCCGCCGCTAATGGTGCTGCCGAGGTTGAGAAATACGCCGTTTTGGCCGGAAATCGCGCCGCCGGATTTGTTGACCAGATTGCCGGTCAACTGACCGTTGTAAAGTTCAATCCCGGCTTCCGACCGTCCTGACTTGATGATCCCGGAGTTGATGATGTCGCCGTTAACGTAACTCCGGGCGTCGTAGAAGCCCTTGCCTATACGAATGCCTGCCAAAAATGTCGTGGAGATCGCGCCACTGTTGGTAATGCCGCCGCTCAAGGTGCTCCCGGTGATGGACAGGCCATTCTCATCGCCAAAAATGTTGCCGGTATTGACCAAACCACCAGACAGCGTACTGCCCCCGGTAAGGGCAATACCCGTTTCGTATTGCCCTGATGAAATGCTTCCTGAATTGAACAATCCGCCATTCAATGCGCTTCGATCCTCAATAGTCACCCCTTTGTATTTGCCGGAAATGTTCCCCGCGTTGGAAAGACCGCCCAGAACGCCACTGCGGGTTATTTGTATGCCATCGTTATCCGACTTGATCGAACCGGATTTTGTGATATCCAGTGTATCGTTGGGAAAAGACAGTCCGGGTGAGATGACGTAAAACGTGTACGACCTTTCATCGTTGATGGTTATCTTGTCGGCGCACACCTGTTCGGCGCCCAGGGTCAGTAGCGCGGCAGCGAGGGTTTTTAGACGAAAATGGGCCATGTCGTGGATATCCTTGTTGTTGGTGTTGTTGTTTATTTTAGTGAAATATCTGCTCTACGCGGGGTGGGGGCTCTTGCTTCAACATTGCGGGGAAAATACATTCGCCGGTTTTTTCTGGTATGAAAGCAAGAAGGATTTCGGGCTTCAATCGCCTCGCTTTACCATCTCCAGCCTATGCCGGAAAGTCTCTGCTGCAATGCCGGAAGTTGTCGTTGATATAGCGCAATTGGCTCCAAAAAAGCTTGGCGTTATCCGTTTATGGTAAATCTGAAGCTTCACGCCGGGCAACCGACTTTTCTACCGGAATCGCGTCAAATCCGCACGGATATTCTATAAAATGCAGCCCTTCCAGCGCCATGGTGAACAGCGCGGAGCAGTTCTGCGAAGTATCGAGAAATTCGGAATAATGTAAATGCAAAGGTTGACCAGGATGAATGCAGCACAGAAGTTTTCCCTCGATTGCCGACGTTGTCCACGTCTGGCGGGCTTCCTCGATGAGGTGCGGGGAGAATATCCGGCGTATCACGCGAGGCCGGTCGCACCTTTCGGGGACGCCAAACCGCGTCTGCTGATCGTCGGGCTGGCGCCGGGGATGCATGGGGCGAACCGCAGCGGCAGGCCGTTTACCGGGGATTTCGCGGGGATTTTGCTGTATGAAACCCTGCATCGCTTCGGTTTCGCCAGTCGTCCGGTTTCGGTGGCGGCGGACGATGGGCTGGAGCTGATCGGCTGCCGTATTACCAATGCGGTGAAGTGCCTGCCCCCGCAGAACAAGCCGGAACCGGCGGAAATCCGCGAGTGCAACGGTTTTTTGCGCAGCGAGATCGCCGCTTTGCCGCCCGCTACGGTGATTCTGGCTCTGGGCAATATTGCCCACTCGGCAGTGTTGCGCGCGGTGGACGCCAAGCTCAAGGATTATCCGTTCGGCCATGCGGCGCAACATGTGTTGTCGGGTGGGCGGCGGCTTTACGACAGCTATCATTGCTCCCGTTATAATACCCAGACCAAACGCCTCACCCCAGCGATGTTCGAGGCGGTTTTTGCGCGCATCCGCGCGGATTTCGACGAGGAGAACTGATATGCCCTACGTGAACATCAAGGTTGCCGGTGAGTTGACCCGCGAGCAGAAGAAACAGATCGCCGAGGAAATTACCGATACCCTGGAGCGCATCGCCCACAAGCCGAAATCCTATTGCGTGATTTCCTTCGACGAGTCGCCTTTCGAGAATTGGGCGTTCGCCGGTAAGTTGCTCGACGAAGACTAGCCTTGTTCGACTCGAAGCCCGTCCTTGCCTCGCTACCGCTGTTGCCGGGCGTCTATCGCATGATCAATGCGGCAGGCGAGGTAATTTACGTCGGCAAGGCGCGTGAACTGAAGAAACGGGTTTCCTCGTATTTCCGCAAGACCGGACTGATGCCGCGCACCGCGATGATGGTGTCGCAGATCGCGCGCATCGAGACTACCGTGACGCGCACCGAGAGCGAGGCGCTGCTCCTCGAAAACAACCTCATCAAAGCTCTGTCGCCGCGTTACAACATCCTGTTTCGCGACGATAAATCCTATCCCTATGTGATGCTGACTGGGCATCGTTTTCCGCGTCTGGGTTTTCATCGCGGCGCGCTGGACAAGAAAAACCAGTATTTCGGCCCGTTTCCCGCCGCCGCGCCGGTGCGCGAGAGCATCCAGTTGCTGCAAAAAGTGTTTAGCCTGCGCACCTGCGAGGATAGCGTTTTCAGTAACCGCACCCGCCCCTGCTTGTTGCACCAGATCAAACGTTGTACCGCGCCGTGTGTGGGACTGATCGACGAGGAGGCCTATCGGCGCGACGTGACGCGCGCGGCGTTGTTCCTGGACGGCAAACAGCAGCAGGTCTTGCAGGAGTTGAGCGATGCCATGCACACCGAGGCGGAGGCGCTGAATTTCGAGCGGGCGGCGCTGCTGCGCGACAGGATTACTGCGCTACGCAAGGTGCAGGAAAAACAGTTCGTCAGTTCGGATAGCGGGGTGGATGCCGATGTAGTGGCGTGTGTGGAAGCCGACGGTATCCTTTGCGTAAATCTGGTGATGGTGCGTGGCGGACGGCATTTGGGGGACAAGAGTTTTTTCCCGAAAAACGCCGACGGTTGCGACGTGCAAACCGCGCTGGAGGCTTTCCTCACCCAGCACTATCTCAATCGGCCTGTGCCGCCGCAGATTGTGGTCGGAGAAAAATTCGAGGCGGAAATGCTGGAGGCCCTGTTGAGCGAACAGGCCAAACGCAAGGTGCAGATCAACAGCAATCCGAGCGGCGAGCGGCGCGTGTGGCTGCGCATGGCAGGTGAAAACGCCAGCCTGGCAGCGCAGCAGCGCCTCGGTCAGCAAGCGACCCAGGAGGCGCGTTTGAGCGCCTTGCAGGAAGCGCTGGGGCTGCCGGAGAACGTGCAGCGCATCGAGTGTTTCGATATCAGCCACACCATGGGCGAGGCGACGGTGGCGTCGTGCGTGGTGTACGACCAGTTTGCGATGCAGAACGGCGAATACCGCCGCTACAATGTAACCGGGATTACGCCGGGCGATGATTTTGCGGCGATGCGCGATGCGTTGTCGCGGCGTTACGGCAAAATCGCCGCCGGGGAAGGGAAGATGCCCGACCTGGTGCTGATCGACGGCGGCAAGGGTCAGTTGGGCATTGCTGTCGAGGTGATGGCGGAGGTCGGCCTCAACGATATTTTCCTGATCGGCGTGGCGAAAGGTGTGGAGCGCAAGCCTGGCTTGGAGCAGTTGATTTTTCCGGGGGGGCAAAAGGCAGTACAATTGCCCAAGGATCACGCGGGGTTGCACCTGATTCAGCAGATTCGCGACGAGGCGCACCGCTTCGCGATTCAAGGACATCGGGCCAAACGCGGCAAGGCGCGCACACATTCCACGCTCGAAGATGTGCGCGGCATCGGGGCGAAACGCCGGCAAAAGCTGCTGGCGCGTTTCGGTGGATTAAAAGGGGTGCTGGCCGCCAGCGTGGACGAATTGGCGCAGGTGGAGGGCATCAGCCGCGCCCTGGCCGAACAGATTTATCAGGAACTGCACTAAGACTTAATGCCCATCAATATTCCCAATCTTCTTACCTGGCTGCGTATCTGGTTGATTCCGGTGTTCGTGGCGGTGTTCTACCTTCCGCCGGGATGGGTGCATCCGCAATGGGTGAATTTCGTCGGCACTGCAATTTTCGCCGTCGCTGCGGCAACCGATTGGCTGGATGGCTATCTGGCGCGGGCGCTTAACCAAACTTCTGCATTTGGCGCGTTCCTTGATCCGGTGGCCGACAAGCTGATGGTGGCTGCGGCGCTGATCCTGCTGGTGCAGTTGGGGCGGGTGGATGCGGTGATTGCGCTGATTATCGTCGGGCGGGAAATCACCATTTCGGCGCTGCGTGAATGGATGGCCGGCTTGGGCAAACGCAAGAGTGTCGCGGTTTCCTTCGTCGGCAAACTCAAGACCACCGCGCAAATGGCGGCGATCCTGATGCTGCTGTATCACGATCCACTCTTGAATATCATTGATGCGCACTGGTGGGGAACCTGGTTGATTTACATCGCCGCCGTGCTGACTTTGTGGTCGATGGGGTATTACCTCAAGAAGGCTTTCGAGCATCCCTGATTAGCCATCCCAAGGACAGCTTGGTTGCTGTTTTCCGGGAATGCCGATTTTTTTGTTTTTTACCCCGCAATTCACATATTCCATATTGTTCATTCTGGGCGGAAAATCCGCGCTTTTTTCCAATTGTCGCTGTTTTTGGCATTTTGTTTTACCGCCAGAGAATCGCCTATCTATCTGATATCTCTCGCGAGGCCCCGTCAATGCTGATTCTGTAAAAAAATAATCGAGGTGAAATGCTTGACTTTGATTCGGGAATCATTAAAATAGCGGCTTCTTGATTGCGGGAATAGCTCAGTTGGTAGAGCACAACCTTGCCAAGGTTGGGGTCGCGAGTTCGAGTCTCGTTTCCCGCTCCAGTTTCACAGCAAATAGGGAAAGCGTCAGCTTTCCCTTTTTCGCTTCTTCGTATCGCATGGCGGGGTGGCAGAGTGGTCATGCAGCGGCCTGCAAAGCCGTCTACGCCGGTTCGATTCCGACCCCCGCCTCCATATCTAGCACATTAGCGGCTAAAATCATTTGCAGTTAGCCCGGATGGTGAAATAGGTAGACACAAGGGACTTAAAATCCCTCGGCCTTACGGCTGTACCGGTTCGATTCCGGTTCCGGGCACCATTAAAATCATCATGTTATGTTATTTTTGTGCGCATCCGTGCGCACTAATGCGCACCCCTTTTCGCCTATTGGGTGTCGGAGAATTGTCGGAGCGCCTTCCACGCCGCCTGGCGGGATATTCCTAAATCGGCGCGCGATTTCGGATGTGTTCAGCCCTTGTTGCTGAAACGCCTTTGCTCTTTCACGGGTTTCTGCTTCGCGCCTGCGGGTCTTCTTCCCCTGGGGGTGTGTTAGTTGATAAGCCACCAGCCTCAGCAGTTCCTCCAACGTGTAATCCCCGGCTGCAATTTTGTTGCGCATAGTGCAATATTTGGTAATGCCATTTATTGCACAAAAAGGAGCCAATTTTTGCACGCCGTTACACCAGAGAAGTCGCCTCGAATCGTGTAGCCCGCAGCGGCAGGGAAGCGCAGTTGTCCTGGGGTAAAATCGGAACCAGGGCGAGTACCTGTAGACATTTTTTTGCGAATCCGTTTCTAGACAAAACAACTTCTATCAAATGGTTACGTGGATATTCGCCCTTTCTATGCCAAATTCAGGTTAGTTGCTCCCGCCGCCAATTTACGCCCGCTCCCCACATGCTCAGCTAATAGAAAATTCAAGATGCTTAACGGCTGCCACAAAGGGAACGTTGAGATTTCATGCCAGGCGCAGGGATGCGACGGATGCGACGGCATTTCCACCGCTGATGTCAGGAACAATTCTTAACTCCAGCACCTTTACGCCGTTCAAGTCTACTGCGTAGTCCTCAAACTCGTCGGCCATTGTCGGCGGAATGAAGTTGTATTGCTGGCGCACAATTTCCCGATAGGCCTGACCACCCCCCTCCCGCCACTGCAATACGAATTCCTGGGTACGAGCCTGCTGAGCTTCGTGTATCTGTAGTTGAATCCGCCGTATCCGCTGCACTTCGTCGAACACGAGGCGAATTGACTGTTTGCCGCCCTGGGCGGCTTTCCAACCCAACCCCGCCCCCGGTATCAACGCAGCCTCTATGGGATGCGCCGGGTCTTCAGACGTGAGTTGAACGTGCGCCAACCGGTCTAAATCCAGCCAGTTTTGATCGACGGCTGAGACATTTTGAGATTCTTGGGTAACAATCTGTTTACGCATGGTTCTTTCACCTTGCCTTTCTTATAGCAGCTATGAAGTGGTTTTCCTGCCCCGTGCCAGCGGAGGAATATATCCAACTGAGCGGCACTTCATTCCCTCAACCTTCAGACCATTTTCGAACCTTGTTGAATAACACGTCATGACCTGACCTCGGGTCGCAAGACCTGTCAACTGGAGGCGCATTTCAGTCAGCGAGATACCAATGGCGTCAGCAATCTCTGCGTCGAACTGTTCACCGTGCTTTTTCAGGTATTCAAGGATTTGGGTCGTGTGCATTTGGGGCGCTCCGGTTAAGTGTGGACTGCGTGAAGCTTCGTGGGAACCTGCTCTTGGTAGCAACGCTTTGAAAATGCGTGACATATATTGAACGCAGCGCGAAAGCTGTATCTCAATCGCTCTCTGCCACCAATTTACATTTCAAACCACCCCGCTGGAAACCCCGTAAATAGGGCATCCGAACTGTTGACTGGGCAACGGTCAAACAGAGAACAGAGAGATAATTTGCCTATATTTTGAGCAAAGCCCCCAAAATGGCGCTTCGACAGCTCAACCACCAGAAAACAAAAAACCCCGCCAGCGTTGCCACGAAGCGGGGTTGTCTGCATCGCAACATATTGTTATTGTTACGATTAATTGGTGGAGCGGAGGCGACTGGAAACAAACGAAATATTACGCCAAAATAGTAACAGTTAGGGCATTTGAGTACGTTTGCGGGGTTGCGGACGCGGGTTCGATTCCCGACAACAACCGATTCAGCCTACACAAAAAAACCACCCACATCCCAACCCGGCATCACGCGTAGTGTTTGCAGAACCTCCGCTCACAAGAACAATCGTTTAATCCTGATATGCGACTCCAAATGCTGCCAATGTGCGGTTTCACCAAACTCAAAATAGGATTGAACGACTCCTGAAAGCATATCCGTAAATTGAAGGTTCAAGCAGTGCCGACTATCGCGTGGTGTTGTTTCAAGTGTGGTTGGCGCATTCAATCCCAACCAGAGTTCAGTTTGAAGATAATCGTGAAGACTGTTGCCGCTCTCGACCTTGATTGAGCGAGGGTCTGGAACCAGGTTCACATATTCGTGCTGCGCCATCACATCGAGCAAAAGCAACTTGACCATGTAGTTGTACAGTTTATTGGCATCCTTTCGGATATGCGGTTGTACATTCCGCTTATCTGTCACGATGGCACAGAAATCGATTTCCGGGTTGGTCGCAGCCAATTTAGCAGCCGCCTTGGCAAATGAAGTACGGGCTTCTGGCGACATTTGCGCCCATTTCTTTTCCCGTTTTGGATTCCACCCGCGATGTTGGTAGAGGTGCCGGACTAGACGCTCTGGTATGTGATCTTTGACTGGAGATGACACGCATGCCGCTATAACAAGAAACCGGCTTGACCCACCCTGTGTATAAGGGCAATCAAACCGCCAACCTGTATCACCGCTCTCGTCGAGATAGATATGCGCTGCCATGGATCCAGAAATAAAAATGGCTCCACTGCTGGAGCCATTCATAATTTTGTAGGGTGGCAGCCCCTGAGGCCGACGCGTTTACAGCGCGCTTAGGATACCTTTGTTGGCGTCCCGGCTGGTTCAGGATTTACCTGCCTCAAAGAAAACTATATACCACCCGTTGGATTGATGCAACCTCCGCTCGCTCCGCCAATTGCTGCCTCGCGCCGAAGATCATGGCATCTCGGCGAGATTACTGTTTTATTTAGGAGTGGGTTGAATAGTGACAGCCATTCTCTGCAGCATTTCTCGGCCACGAGCGAGCGAAGCCTTCGCCGCAGGGTTGGGTTTATCTTCAGTCATGTGGCGCTGAAACCGTTCGGCATCCTTGCCGGAAAGTTCAACCCGACCAAAAGTAGTGGAATGAATAGCCATGATGCAACCTTCGATAATATTCAGGCCATTATAGTTCAACTCAAGATCAATTTGTTCAACGACCGAAAACAGGGGCGCACATGGATTTGCCGCGATGACTTCCCACAACACCGAGCTGGTTGATTCGCGGCACGTTCACATAAATTGAAACGGCGACAACGTTATCGGTTGCAATTCAGTCAGCAAACCATCCAGTAGCGGGTAAAGGCTCTTAGATCGTTTCGCTGTGCAACGACCCTGGGCAGGGATTTGCCAATCAGGGTCGATAGTTCTTGAACGATCTGGTCGAAGGGCTGGCTCTCCCCCATGGCATACACCAAACGTTTCCAATGACGCTTGGCGTCTTGGGCTTGGGTCGAACCATCCAGAGTCAGATCAAGTCGCAGCTGGTCTATGCGGGTGATATCAATCTTTTGAGCGATCAATTTGTGGCCATCTTGCTCCATCGCCTTCGCCATTTTCGGCAGAGCGCGGATCAAGGCAAGACGCAATGATTCGATTGCTTCTGGCGGCCAATCACCGGATTCCATACAATCCATCGCCTTTATCGCGGCTTCTCGCGGACTCAGTTGATGCCACTTCCATAGCGAGTGAACCAGAAGCGTGCGCAAGGTCGTGAGCAGATCGTCCACTGGCAACAGAGCTCCCATCGCCATACGCACCTTGGGTTTGGTCAGGGCGGTGGCGATGAGGCCACAAGGTTCGTTGCGCCTATCCGTGACGCGGCCCAGTACGCAAGCGCTGGCTTCCAGGTGTGGGTAGTGGTTGCCGTCCGCCGAGAGGAGTGCCTCATGGAAATAGCGCGGTTTATCGTCGGGGCCTTGTCCCAGATACAACCCCGCTTGGTCTGTCTCGTCATTGAATCCACCATGACCAAGACAGGCCAGACCGGCATAGACACTCTTATCGGCGGGTACGTCATCCACCACCCGCACTGCGTCGTCACCCCATATCGTTTGCAAGCAGGCGATTTCCAGCGGAATGCAATAGAGCCGTCGCTCCAACTCATCCGCAGCATCATAGGCCAGAACCAGGAGCTTCTTTTGCGGTGACGGGAGGGGGGTATCTTGGACGTTGGCATTGCGGTGTTTTACATAAGCGAATACGCCGGGGTGCAAGTGCAGTGCCAGACCTTGTTTTGGGGCACTGCCTTGCCAGGGCAAGGTATGCAGTCGGCCAGCAGTGACCATATGTAGGGTTTTTGCTCCCAATCCCCGGCAGCTATTGATGAGCGGTGTCCACACCATTTCAGCCAGGAAACTGCGCAATTGGACGTCCGGCGCCCCTATGTGCGGCGCATTGCCTTTCAAGTTGGAAGCGAAGGAACCTGTGAACGTGGTGTTTCCTGCGTCACGCACACAGCGGCCGCGTAGCAGCTCTTTCGTCAGTTGCCGCTCCAGCTTGTAAGCCTTGCTGAAATCCGGCCTGGGGCCGTCCTGTCCATCGAAGAACGGCTGGACGACTCCCGGCTGGGACACCAGTAGCACAAAGGGGAGTATGGAAAGACCAAATTCCTCCGGCGTCACCCATACAGCAATGGGCTCACCTGCTGCTGGATTGAGGCTTTCCCTCGATATTGATGTTGCCGCAAGGGCTTCGGGAAGCTTGCCAGCGGCGATCAATGTGGTTTTTTCGCGCCGCCTTTCTTCTAGGCGGCTCTGGCGTTCCGAGACCAATGCCTGGTAGCGGCGTTCGGTACCGCCAAGATTCCCAGAGACTCCCACTCCGCGCCTGCTCGCATCTGCACCCGCTTCACCATCAGAGGAAAAGCTGGCGAGCTGCCGCTCTACCTCATGAAGCGCCCCGTCGAGCTCCACATATCGATGTTGGTCTTCGTCGAGGCTAGCCATGTCTAGCAGTAGCGCCGCCATGGCTTGGGCTGCGGTATGTCGGCCGTGGGCGCGGGCCACTACGTCAAGAACATGAACGTAACGTTGCATGCCCACGAAGACCGCAATCCACTGGCCCCAGAATTCCCGTAGCGCAGATTCTTGTGCTTCTCCATCCTTGGTCACAAGGCGCTGGAAGCTGTCTAGGTAGCTCTCCAGCAACGTCAAGGATTGCAGATAAAAGGTCACAGCCCAGGAGCCAAGCTCCGGTTGCGCCAGGCAGCGAGCGAACAAAGAACTCATCACCGCCAGCCGATCCGGGTTTATGACAAGATTATGTTCAACGGCGGCCTCGAAGGCGGCCCGCAAATCCTCCAGGACTGCATCCCAACACTCGTCAGTCGCCAGCATGTACGCCCGACCCGTCAGCGCACCAAAAAGGTCTTTGCCCCATTGCGTCTGCCCCGCGTCGATAAGCTTACGGTAGCCGTCAATCGCTTCCTGTAAGGCTGCCTGCGCGGCATCCCGGTCGCCATGCGAGAATAGTGCCAGCGCACGGCCTTCCGTCACATTGAGAAGGCTACCGCCCCACTGCGGCTGGCCCGCAGCAATCAACTCACGGAAACCGGCGATCGCCTCCTCAAAGGCCAACGTTGCCTCTTGGTCGTTAAGGGAATGTAGTTTCCACGCCCGGCCTTCTAGCGCACGGGCTAAGTCGCCTGCCCAATGAATCTGGCCTGCGTCAATTAACTCGCGATAGCCTGTGATCGCCTCCTCAAAGGCCGCCAGTGCTTCCTGGTCGCTTAGTGTCCACGCCCTAAGTGCCAGTGCTCGGATCAGATTTCCATCCCACTGCGTCTGACCCGCATCGATTAATTTGTGATAGCCGGCGATTACCTCCTCGTGGGTTGTCCGCTGCGCCTCCCGGTCGCCGAGAAAATACAGCGCGCACACACGGCTTTCCAGTATCTGGGCTTGAGGTACGAGCCGGGAGACAATCTGGTTGAAAGCCCCCTGCGTCTGGTTTCCGTCGACAAACTTGTGGTAGTCGCCGATCGACTCATTAAAGGCTGCCCGCGCCGCCTCTTTGTCGCCGAGGAGATGTAGTGTCCGCGCCAAGCCTTCAGCTAGAAACGTCGGCATTAGGGTGTTGGTCCATTGTGTTTGGCCTGCGTCGATCAGTTCGCGGAAGCTTGTGATCGCCTCCTTGTAGGCCGTCCGTGCCGTTTCCAGGTCACCAAGGACGAACAGTGTCTGTGCCCGGCCTTCCAGAGAACCGAACAGGTATTCTGCACCCATCGTCTGGCCTTGGCCGATCAAGATGCGGCTGAAATTAATCGCTGATTCAAAGGCTGTCAGCGCTTCCTCCAAATCCCCCAGGAAGATGAGTGTCCGCGCATAGCCATTCAGCGCACAGACCAAGTTACCAATCCACTGCATCGGGTCTGAACCAATCAACCTGTATGAACCTGCGATCGCCTCCATGAATACTGTCCGTGCGGCCTCCTTGTCACTGTTAGGAAGCAGTATCATTGCCGACGCCAATTCTGTCAGTGCCTCGACCAAATCGCCTGCCCATTCGGTCTCGCCGGACTCGATCAGGATACGGCAGCGCATGATGACGTCTTCAAAGTCCTTGATAGCCTCCTCCAGGTCACCGAGGATGAGATGTATCAGCGCTCGGCCTCTCATCGGGCTGAGCAGCGTTTTGAGTAGGGTTACAGCCCACTCAGTCTGGTTCGTGTCAGCCAAATGCAAGTAACCATCGATAGCTTCGTTTATAGCGGTTAGTGCTTCGGGATAACTACCTGAATCACACAGGTCGTGGGCCTGCTGCTCCCAGCTCTCTGGCTCTCTATCGGAATGGCTCATATCATTTTCCGGGAATTAGGAGGCGGCACTTCGAGGAGGCGACCAGATACCCCAAAATTCCCATCCCTGTTCCGGCCTGCGCTTGGAATCGTTCATCGTTATTTCCTCCTCACTCTTGTTCAACGTGGGTCCAGTCAGCCAGTGAAGCGCCATCCTGTAGCCACCGCTTTCTTCACGCAGAACCGTCGTTCTGGGAAGCCCGCCAGGTTATAGCCATCCATTGATTCCATTCATTTTCAACGACATTGCAATGTAACTGCAAGTGCGATCGGGGTGCCCTGCTGATACCCAGCAGTAGCCCTTCAAAATGACATATCCAAGGCGCCATGGCTCCGGATGGCAACAGTCAGGAACTCTCAAAAAGCCCCATGGGGCATTCACCCGATTCACACAATGCACGGCGATTTGCTGACTTTCCTCCCGCAAAATTCACTCACCACGCAACGTTGTGTGGCTTTGTAACTAAGCTTAGGAGATTTGAAATGCGCAACGACCAATTCAACGGCAACACCCGCCCTTCCGGCGGTGATTCTGTACCAGTCGGCACATTCCATGGCAAGGATACCGTCCCGGCGGGAACTTTCCACGGTGGTGATTCTGTTCCTACTGGAACATTTCACTAGCCTGACCGATCGGGTGAATGCCACAAACATTCACCCGGTTTTCCCACAACATCATGCTGATTGACAGAAAACACGACCATAAACTGTAACTGCCACAACGTTGTGGCGTTTGCAAAATATAGGAGAAGATCATGCCGCAAACCGAACGTATTTATTATCGCACTAAAGATGGTCGCGCAGACTACGGGTTCGAACTTTGCACCCTGTCCGATGGCACCGAGCGTGCCTACATCACTAGCCAGCCATCCTACCAGGGACGTGACGATAGCTTCCATCCGACACATCGCCTCTCAGACAGCAAAGGTCGATACGTTTGCTGGAATACCCCTGTACGCAGTCGTGAAGGAATGAAGCAGATCGCTTCACTGTGGGCGGATTGCACCCAAGACTACATCCGCACTGGCAAACGTTTTGGACCAACCTAAAGGAGAAAATCATGTCCGGATATGAACAAAAGACAATCCACGCCACCTCGAAGGACGGTTCCATCGAGGGTACGTTCACCTATCGCGGTGGCGCTTTCGATCTGACAGGACTTGCTCTCGCAAAGCATCACTGTGTCTATAACGTGGCTAAAGCACATGAAGACGATACAGACGCACTCAGAGAGTACCTAGACGCGATTTACGCGGAGGTTCGGCGCCGCCGGGAAACATCGAGCTATCAGAGTAAAGCCGCCAAGCTAAAGGAAACCGATTCCGAAAAGCAAGTTGAAGCGTCGGTCGAGAAGCCGGCCAACAAGCCGCAGCTCGCCTACAAGATCAAGAAGGCCGTCTTCGATGAGATCCACCAGAAGATTGGTCGCCACAAACCTGAACTTGGCGGAATGCTCGGTGGCAGCCGAAAAGATCGGACCATCTCCCACTTCTTCTTTGACGCGAAAGCCGACACTTCGTCCGTGACTTACTCTCCTGATGCGAAAACACTCAACGACGTCGTCAAAGAGTGGAACGACGCAGGCATTGACCTGATCGGGATGGTGCACAGTCACCCTGGCAACTTTACTCGGCCATCCGGGGGTGACGAGGTCTACGCCAACGCTTTTCTGCAAGTCTGCGAGGACATGGATGCCTTCTTCATGCCGATTATCCGCAGTGAGATCAACGGTGGTTTCGAGATGAAAGGCTATATTTTCTCGCGACATCCAACCGGCAACCGCTTAGCGCCGATTGATTACCGTATTTACTAAACTTGAGGAGAACGAATCATGACTCACAACAACTTTGCACGTGTTGAAGGCGCTTACGATCTGCCCTTGATGGCTAAAAGTCGCGTTGTAGTGGAGGGTTCCGGGGGCTCGCGCGATTACATCGAACAACTTGCCCGTTGCGGCATCCAGGAGATCGCCGTCATCGACCCGGATACCTCAAGCGACACGAATATCGGGACGCAGCAAGCCTATGTATCAGACATTGGAAAAACCAAGGTCGAGTGTATTCGCGACCGCATTCTCGACATCAATCCGAATATGCGGGTAATTACTCACGCCTGTCGCTTCGAGGAACTGTCTGAGCGCGATCTTGATCATCTGTTGCGGGAACCGTGGGTTGGCGGCGTGGCACCGGAACGGGTGGTGCTGGCCCTCAAGACGGATAATTTCGAGGCACAAGCGCACGGAAATCGGGTCGCATTGCACTACGGTGTTCCCTCCGTCTCAGCACAGGTATACCAGGCTGGCTACGGTGGCGAGGTGACCTTTACGCATCCCGAAACCACGGCCGCATGCAATAGGTGCGCCCTTGAGAGCCGTTACCGTTCGTATCTCGACCAAGCGTTCACCAATGATGTGACGTCCCACGGCACGCCAATTTGGGCAACCACGATTGTCAATGCGGTTGCTGGCATGGTGACACTGATGCTGCTGCATCACGGCTCCGAACATGCCCGTTGGAAAGGCATGCTGGAACGTGCAGGTAATCGCAATCTGGTTCAGGTGAAGCTCTGGCCTGATTTTCAGTTGCCAGCTTTCGATCGCGTATACGCCAACGCTGACCATGCGTCGATGTTCCTCAACGAAACCGTGTGGCTCGAACAAAAGCCGGATCACCCTGATAGCAACGGCTACCCCGTCTGCCCCGACTGCGGCGGCACGGGGGATCTTCGTAACGCCATCGGCTCATTCTCGAACAATCTGTACGAGATGCGCCGCATCTACCCCAACTTTGATCAGCGGAGGGCAGCATGAACGAGTTCTCAATCGCTAAAGACGCCGACTTCAGCGTACTGCAACAGCGTTGCCAAAACACCTGCGTCGTGTTTGTGTCCAGGCGCATGCCGCCTGGGTGCCTGCCATCATGCGCCCGAGTGGGATTCGAGATAGACGTCTTGGGGAACCCATCTCTGTTCGTTGATCAGGGCGTTTCCTACAGCGGCAGTAATGCGCAACTTGCCAGGCTGTTCCAAGACGGTGTGCTTCAATTTGGCAATTTTGATGCACTCAAGTCTTTCCTTCGGACTGACGTTCGCGAAGCCTTTGCGACAACGTCAGCAGCTCCGTCGGTCGCGGCAATGCCGGTGGTGCGCGCACCTTCGCCAACACCAACGCCAGTGCAAGCGCCAATGCCGGAACCCGAAGCCATCACGGACATGACGGCCGTGTCGGCCACACTTCAAGGCGTCAATGTTGATCGCCAGAACATCGACGTTACAGCGCTCGCTGAGTCGATGAAGACGCATGTGATCGGACAAGATGACGCCATTTCGGTTCTCGCTGGTATGGTCGCTCGTCATGTGACGCGTGTCGAACCGCGGCGCCCAGCGTCTGTGTTCCTAGTCGGTCCGACGGGCGTTGGCAAAACGAAGGCTGCCAAGGCACTCGCAGAGTGCCTTGAGGAACTCGACGCACCTCATGCCTTCTTGCGTCTTGATATGTGTGAGTATCAGGAGAAGCATCGCGTCAGCCAACTGCTCGGTGCCCCGCAGGGATATGTCGGCTACGCAGAGGGCGCGCAGTTACTCCTGCATCTTGCCACTCACCCGAATAGCTTGGTGCTGTTCGACGAAATTGAAAAAGCGCACCCTGACGTGTTTCGCACCTTGATGAACGCCATGGATTCGGGTCGCCTTTCCTCGCCGAATGCCATCGAGGGCAGCCATGAGATCGATTGTCGTCAGGCAATCTTTGTCTTCACGAGCAACATCGCCGCTCGCGAACTACTGGCTGCTGTGGATATGGCAGGGGATCCTAAGAAGGCCGACGCTCTGTGCCGCAAGCACCTGACCCGTCACGGTGTTCCACCTGAACTGGTAGGCCGCATCGGCGCATTTTCTGTTTTCCACCCGTTGAGCGATGAGCACCGCGCCAGAATTATGGTTCAGGCAATCAATGTGGTCGCACGCGAATATGGTGTGGAGGTCGAATGGGTTGATCCCGAGGTCGTGATCAAACTGCTTCGTGAAACAAACGGAGATTTTGGCGTACGCCCTGATGAGCAAACAGTCGACCGGGTCTTCGGAACCCTGTTTGCAGATGCTCGCACCAACAGGTCCAAGAAACTTCGCTTGGACGAATATCCGGCATGACGCCGACAGAAATGGAGGAAACATTATGGGAATCATAAAGGCGCTTGCATACTTGATCCCGGTTCGATTCGGGGGTCGGCGCGAACCGGATATGTCTTCTCTGCCTGGCCGCCTTATGACCAACAGGCGAGACATGCAATCGGGGCTGGTGGTATTGGGTGATATCGTCGAGAATATTCGGGACGAATGGGTCGCTACGACCCGACGCATTCCTCCTGAATCTGCGATCCTGCGGGATGACGAGAACCGTTTCCGGGGCAGCGCTTCGTCGGTAAAGGGAAGTCGCCGATAAGTATTGCGATATAGAGGAAGATATGGCGGATCCCAAAGAGCTGGATGCGGAAGGCTGGCGATTGCTAGTGGATGGTCACGTTTCTGAAGCCCAAGTAGCTTTCACGGAGGCGGTTTCCGGGTACAGAAACCTTATACACGAAGGACAAAGTCAGTACTTCGGTCATCTATTTCGGGTCATAACAGCGCGAGCAAATACGTTAGTTGTCCTTAACCAGACTGAAGCTGCTCGCGATGGTTATGACGAAGCCATTGGAGGTCTTTTCAAGCTTTGCTCCAAAGGCGAAACTGAGTGGCTTGGTGACCGTTATTGGGCGCTGAGTGGTCAGGCGCGAATGCTGCATTTCCGTGGCGATGTCGAAGCTTCAGTAACGGTTTTCGATCTCGCCATTCGTGGCTTTGCGAGTTTAGTCAGTTCCGGTGAGCGAAAATGGCTCGGTAACCTCGCGCAGACACTGTCGATAAGAGCTGAGCTACTGGCATATCTCCAGAAACATGACTTGGCTCGCAAGGGCTTTGAAGAGGCACTCGAGTGTTACTTTGATCTCGCCGAGGATGAGCGGGGTCTATGGGAAAGTGAGATTGTTTGGGCGCTCACGGGTAGAGCCACAGTACTAAACTCTGTAGGTCAGCATGAGCGATCACTTGAGGCTTTTGATTTCGCCGTAGATTGCTACAAGCGGCTCATTGAGGACGGGTATAGGCGATTACGAGCCAATCTTCTTCTTGCGCAACACGCACGAACTCAATCGCTACGTTCCCTCGACCGGATGGAGGCATCCTGTCAGGCATGCGATGAAATAATCGTTGGTTATCGTGCGCTTATTGCTGAGGGAGAAAAGCACTGGGAGGCGGCACTTGCTCGCGCACAAGCAGACCGAGCGAAAACGCTTTTCACTTTAGGACATCTTAATACTGCTGACGAGGAGTATGTAGAAGCTATTGCCAACTATGAGCGCCTAATTGCAGATGGTCAGATGTACTTGTGCGACGACGTGATCCGCGCCCAAGAAGATCGAGCACTATTGATGGTGGCTAGTGGGAGCTGGTTTGGTGCCTTGATCCTCTTACGTACATCTATTGCATTTTCTATCAAGCATAGACTGATTCACCTTCCGCAACAAATGGCTGCAAAGAGTGCGATTGCGTGGCATATTTATGCGTCGACGGAATATCCGCAAGAGCTCGGCGCAATGGCGGGAACGGACTACATGGATATGCTCAGAATTCTGGATAGCTACCTGGCCAGTTACCAGTACTTCATGACAGACACTGGTAGCATTCAGGAGGCGGCTCTCCCGAAATTCTGGGGCGATTGGATTACGATATTCCGACGCTTGAAGCTTTACGAGCTGGTGCTCGACGCAGTCGCTCGCGCTCATTGCCGACGCACCGCCGCCCAAGCCATGACGGCGTTATTCTTGCGGAAGGTGCAGATCGATCCGGACCAAGCCGAGTATGTGAAACTGAGCGAGGCACTCCACAAGGTCGAACTCGAACTTATTCGCATGTCTGCCGCAGATAGTGGATTCTCTGGACTGCATGGAGGCCGTACCCTTGGCGGGACAGATATCCGCTACGATAGCCGCGACCAGATATTGCGCGATGAACGCCGATCCCTCGGTGAAAGACTTCGGCATCGAAGAGATCGATTGATCGCCGACAGGAAATTGCCTGATGTGATCGCCTGGGAACGAATGTCAGGTGACCGACTGAAACCTGGGTCAGATGAAGCTCTCGCTCTGTGGGTGGTACCCGAGGAATTAGGTCGGTGCGGTAGACCTTACATGCTGCTAGCAACCCAAGGTGGCATCAAAATGCTCTTCGACAAACAAGGCGGGCTAGATCTTGTGCAGGCTTACAAGATGGAGCAGCAACTAGCGTGCGCGATGTTATCTGGACGCTGCGCGCGTGATGCGGGAAACGCAACGTTTGCAGCATCTGCCTATGTGTGCAAGGAAATGGATGTGCCTTCGGTGCATGTATCGGACGAACAGCTACGGACTTTTCTCACGCAAACCGTGTGGAAACCACTATTGAAGCGCTGCGCGATCCTAAAAGTTAAGACTCTACACATGATCACGTCCGGCAGGTTGCATTCCTTACCCTGGCAGGGCAGCGCCCCGAACAAGGGGCCAGCGCTGCACATTCACCCCGGCGTGTTCGCTTATGTGAAACACCAAGACGCCAATGTTCAGGAGTCGCCCTGCCCGTCGGTGCAAAGGAAGCTTCTGGTTCTCGTCCACGAAGCTGCGGACGAGCCGGAGCGACGGCTCTATTGCATTCCGTTAGAGATCGCCTTCCTGCAAACGATATGGGGTGACGACGCGGTCCGGGTGGTGGCTGACGTACCCGTCGATACGGGCGCCTACGCGGGTTTGATCTGCCTCGGCCATGGTGGCTTCGATGCCAAGAGTGGTCAGGCTGGTCTCGATCTGGGGCCAGATACTGCGGGCGGACGCCGTATGTTTAACCAAGCTGCGATGACGCTGGACGGCAACGATTATCCTCATATGGAAGCGAGCGCCTGTGTTCTCGGTCACTTGCTAGATATCGGCAACGAACCCTGCGGGCTAATTGCCACTGCGCTGACCAAGCCGGCGGTAAGTATGGCTATGGGGGCCTTGTTGCCGGTGGACGACCTCCTCGCCGCGTTGCGCACCTTGCTTTGCCACGCACTCTGGGGATCTGGCGCAACCTTGCGCGAGTCTGCTCACGGCGCATTAGCCTGCTTGGAATCCGGTGATTGGCCGCTGGAGGCAATCGAGACACTAAGACACGCTATGATCCGTACGCTGCCTGACATGGCGAAGGCGATGGAGCAAGATGGCCACAAACTGAGGATGCAAGGTAAAGATACGGCCCGTATAGATAGGCTACGACTCGATCTAACGCTGGATGGATCGCCCCAGAGGCTAGTTGCCGACACTCAATGGAAACGCTTGGTACATGCAGTAATGGCCGATCCTCCTCTCGACCACAGTCCGATTGTTCAACAACTATCGACCCTGATTGCCACATCCCTGCCTGCGATCGTTAAGCAACGTGATGATCTGTTGGCTTTTACTCGATACTGGATGATATGCTAATTACCTTACGCTACAGAGGCAAAACATGTACTTTATCGACCAGATCGCAGCAATTATTAGTAAAAACTCCGGTCGAAGTAGCCAGTACGGCGACTACTACTTCGAACGTGAAAGCATTTCTGCGGAATGGGCCAAACCTTGGCTCGGACATTTTCCTGCATCCATCATGTCTGATGCCAAGAACCATTTTTACCCATATTCCCTGGGGCAACTGACTGCAACGAATGCCATAAAAGCTGCCAGTGACGGCGACATGCGACTGTGGAAGATGGTTTTTCTGCTTGAATTGGCCGAGCTGAACAAGGGGGGGGATGTATGTGCCGCTGGAGACCAAACATCAGTCCCATATCTTGATGGATATCTGGCCTTTCTATTGGCGCTCTCGGGAAAGCGAAAATGGCTAGCTAAGGCCCAGTCTGACATAGAAATTCACGAGATATGGCTATCAGCAGAGAGCTCTTATGCGCAAGTAGTTGAAGAGTGGTTCTCAGTTTGGAACCCAAGCCAACCGGAACAGTCGCTGATGCTTGCGAAAAAACCGGAAGATGTGGCCCACCTCAATCGCCTCGCCCGCGAAGTCTTCGGTAGTCAAAATATTCTCCACAACCCGATATATGTAAAGACGATATACGGCAAGAAGGAGATCGACAAAGAGTTCGCGGAAGGTGACCGCATTGTGTTTAAGCGAAGTAGCGGTGCGTTGGGCGTCAAGAGCGGGCAACGCGGTACGGTGACACAAATATCGAGCGATCTCCATGGAAAGACCTTGCGCGTGCGGCTCGATGCGGGACAGGAGGTATCTTTTGCACCGGAGGAATACGCTTACATAGACTATGGTTACGCCGTTATTGGGTCTAACGTCGAACTGAGCCGTAATGCCACACGCTTCGTAAACGAAGAACTTGCTGAAAGCTACATGAGGCTACTGGCTGCTTATTGGCGCACTGTTGATTCACAAGTGCTCGCTGAATCAAATTTGCCTGAATCCATCGAGAAGCTGTTCATGGTGATAGAGGCGGACACAGAAATAGCGAAGGAATATTGTCAAGCATATACTCGAAAACGCGGCGAATTTAGGAAATGGCTCAATGGCCTAAGTATCCCGGCATGTGAGTATGAAAAGAAATTCCTTAAAGGTTTCGGCCTGGGTGGGAAAAGATTAGATATTGACCTGGGCTTCTTCCGGTCCATAGACAAGCTTTTTTTCCGTGAGCGCCAAAACGATCTCCGTTGGCTTAAGGAAAACGCTACTCAGCCCAGAAGCAACGCGACAGCTGACAAATCGGAGGTCTATAACTACTGTGATACTCGCAAAAGGCAGCTCGACGGCCAGTTAGGCAGCAATTTCCCCGTTACGCTTCTGCTGATTCTAATATTGGAGCGTGTAATTTACGAAGGCAATATGAAACCACCCATCGAATCCGGGAGAGAAGCGATTGAGAATACTACCCCACACTCGTCCGAGGCCGCAGCTGCACGCGACCGTAAACGGGTCGCTAAAGGTGATTTTATCTCTCCTGCAGCAGAGCTGATCTACATGGAGCATAAGTCCCATTGCATGGCACAACAGGTTTTAACACGGGCCAGAAATGTCCGATACGCGGGCACTCTTGATCCCAAGCCTGCCTATACTTCTGGCGCGACCGAAATGGGCAAAGCCTCCGCCGGTAGCCCAAGCTGGATTATTCGACATCATGGCGAGGGAGTGCGCATCCTGCAAGAGTCCCTCACTGTGCTAGCGGAAGAAGATGACGATGACTACGACGAGTACGACCTTCGCGGTGGCGACACTCTAGAGATTGACGTTCTTAGAGAGACGTGGAACCAGGCTAACTTTGGTGTTCAATCATTCGTCTATTGGGTAACCGAGAGTGATTGGGAACGTTATTACATACCCCATCGCCAAGTTTGCGCACCAGGGCTCGATATGACCAAGATCTATCTGGAACTCGACGAGTACTGTCTAGATATGTTCAGGGACTGCGATCCCCCGCTCTTCTTACAGACGCCTACCAAGATTACAACTTGCATCGACGCTGATGAAGGGGTACTTCAGCTTTTTGTGATGATGACTTAAATCGTCGAGTTGCGAATTTCTTGAGATGGAGCTTGGTTGATCTCCGGGCATTGCCACACAGAGGATACCAAGAATCGAATGAGGTGAATATGAATAAGCCAGAGCGGTTGCCCGCCCATAAAAAAATTGAGAATTCAGCCATCGGCTGCGTCGAAAAAAACCGAGCCGGACTGAACCAGTGCGTTCAGATTCGTTTTTTTCTACAGCGTCGTTAGCCATGAAATTAGAGCAGTGTCCAATAGATGCCGAACTGGAATCGGCCAAGAAATTTATTGAGGAAAGGGACTATCACGAAGCTCTCTATATAATAGATGATGCAAACTGCAATATTTTCTTAAAAATCAAAGAGTTATTTTCGATAGCCAACTTGTTTCTATGTTCTATTCTTAAGCCTCTGTGCAACAAGCCCGAAGCACGAGTGTCTGACTTAAAAATGATCGAAATAGCAGAGAGCCAAAAGATATTCCACCATGCACCTGATTTGGTGGTTACAACTGGGCGATATGTGAAACAAAGCAGGGATATACTGAGTTCACTGATTCGATCGGTACGAAGAACCAAGGATCAAAAATCGAGAGATTACTTTATTAGAAGGATAGAGATAACCTCTAAGCGTCTCGCGGAACGAAAGCTGGAATTTAATGAATATTTAAGAACAGAGTTACTGATTAAGAACAGCAACAATGCACTTGACCTTGTAGCGTTTCTTGCAACCAAATCGAGATATTACCACCTCCTGCCGCAAGCCAGTTTTTTGAAGGACGACGTTATTGGGCTCCCGATAAGGATTAGGCGATATACTGATTTTGTATTACTCCAAGATCAAAATAAATTGCTTGTTGAGCTCTTAGTCGTATCCATATCGAGGTTTTGGCTTAAAGGGTGGGCATGCAAGATATCGGACCTTCCCGTGAATCATCTTAACGACCTAATTGCTTTCATGAAAAGAGTTGAGCAATTTGAGGTGCACGCTCCGGATACATTTGATAGTTCTTTGAAAGATTTGGGTATCGAATTATTTGGAGTAGGAACCGTTAAGTATATTGAGGCTCCAATTGGCCTAGCCATTGCCGAACTTTCGCAGATTTTGGCTAAAGGTCTTGATGATCTCATCGTAGCAATGCAGCTGGCTTTAAATTCTGACGTAACTATTAAAATAGACGATCTAACAAGGCTAGCTTACGTTGCCACTCACAAATATATTTATGAAGGCAGCCCTGGCAATATTGAGACAGCTTATCGCCTGGCACGACGGCTACTAGATAGGTATTTCACAGACGGAACGGCGTCTAATGACTATTTGAAAATAAAAGGATTCTGGTCTCTATGGATAAATCTATTTATTAGACGTGGGCGATATGACTTGGTTCTCGACGTGGTAGCGGCAGCCCATGGCCGCCATACCGCTGCACAAGCCCTTGCGGCACTTGAACTTGAACGAATCCGTCTTGGCGCAACTGGGGACGTCGATACGGAACGCTATCTCGATCTCCACAAAAGACTTCACCAAATCCAGGCGAACCTGGCGAGTTTCGGCAACCTAGATGGCGGCGGTCGCGGTGGCATGAGGGGAGGCTTCGCGTCAGCAGAAACCGACGAACAGAAAGCGCCAGAGTACGAAGCACTCAAGCGCGAAGAATGGCAGTTGCGCGAAGAATGGCGCGTGCTGGGCAAGCAACTGATTAAAGCCGGCAAACTCCCCGAGTCCATCGCGGCCGGCGCTATGACCGACGCGGACTTGCGCCCGAAGTCTGGCCAAGCCCTCGCCACCTGGGTAGTTCCCAAGGAGTTCGGCCTGGACTTACCGCCCTTCATGCTGCTGCGTACATGCGCAAACGACGAAACCGAAGCGCTGTTTCTTGAGGGAATGGAACGTCCGGACTTTGCTCACGCAGAGGCTGTAGAAGAAAGATTCGCAACCTTGATGGCCCGTGGCCGTTGTGTACGCAACGCCGGCAATTGCGCCACAAAGACTGGCGCCGAGGCAGATGACGATCCTCACGTCGAGACAAGCTCCTCAGCGTTGGATAAGGCGCTGCGTGACTTCCTTGAGCAGAAAGTCTGGCCACGCATCGAAGTGCGCTGTCAAGCGACGCTAGGAAGGGACAAGACGCTGCACATGATCACCACTGGCAATATGCATGCGCTGCCCTGGCAGGGCACTGCCACCGAGCGAGGCCGCAACCTGTATCTGCACCCCGGCCCTTTTGCCTATTCGAAGTACCGCAAGACCCGAGGCGATGCCGTGTCCCGGGAACGTCCCCGACCTTCGCCTGAACTGCCGCTGCTGGTACTGGCCCATGAAGCCGCAGAGGACATCCAGCGCCGGCTCTATTGCATTCCGCTTGAGGTCGCCATCCTCAAGGCCGTCTGGGGAGACGACGCCGTCGTCGTTGGCGAGCCCTCGGCACCCGGCCACTATGCTGCCTTGGCGTGCTTGGGGCATGGCCACTTCGATCCACAGACGGGCCGTGCCGGCTTGGTTCTGGGCTTCGGCCCTCCGCCGTTCCACTTCGACGAGCAGCGGCTAGCGGCCGATGCGAATCGTTACTTTCATGTGGAGGCCAGTGCCTGTCTGTTGGGCCGAGTGACAGACCAGCGCAACGAGCCGGCGGGGATGATGGCGGCGGCTTTGGCACGTTCGCAACTCACGCTGACGATGGGGGCGCTGATGCCGGTGGACGATCTGCTCACCACCTTGCGGACCTTGCTTATACATGTGCTCTGGAAGGAAGGGGAGAGCCTGCGTGGCGCGGCACGTCAAGCGCTTGCCTGCCTGGAATCAGGTGTATGGCCACCGACGGCGGTCGACGTGCTACGCCTTGCGCTTGTCCAAACATTGCCGGAGATGGCAAAGGCGATGGAGCAAGATGGCCACAAATTGAGGCAGCAAGGTAGAGATACGGCTCGCATAGACAGGCTGCGTCTCGATCTGGCTCTGGATGAGTCCCCGCAGCTCCGAGAAGAAACAAACGTCCAATGGAAATGCTTAGTGCATGCATTGATGGCCGTCCCTTCTCGGGACTATAGCCAGATCGTCCAAAAACTATCGACCCTGATTGCCACATCCCTGCCTGCGATCGTTAAGCAACGTGATGATCTGTTGGCTTTTACTCGATACTGGATGGTGTGCTGATTGATAAGGTAGTTGCTTTCAAGATCATGGGTCGTGAAGGGTATTTGTAATCCTTTCACACAATGCTCAGCTGACGAGCCGACTCGCCTCAAGCAAAATCTCTTCACCACACGACAACGCGTGGCGTCGAAATAAAACTGGGGAGAATTGAAATGCGCAACGACCAATTCAACGGTAACACTCTTCCTACCAGTGGTGGCTGCGTGCCCGACGGCATGAAGAAGACTCTTGAAAAAGAGTTCGCCTGGGAGCCATCTATGCCAGTCTGGCTGCTCCGAAGCATGTTCGCAATCCAAAACGGTCACAACGTCACACCTCTGCGGTTTAGTCGTTCAGCATATCATCCAGTATCGAGTAAAAGCCAACAGATCATCACGTTGCTTAACGATCGCAGGCAGGGATGTGGCAATCAGGGTCGATAGTTGTTGAACAATCGGACTGTGGTCGAGAGGAGGATCGGCCATTACTGCATGTACCAAGCGTTTCCATTGAGTGTCGGCAACTAGCCCCTGGGGCGATCCATCCAGCGTTAGATCGAGTCGTAGCCTATCTATACGCGTGGTAACTGCATTTTGCTTCCTCAACTTGTGACCGTCCTGTTCCATCGCCCTTGCTATCGTTGGCAGCGTACAGATCAAGGCGAGGCGTAGCGCTTTGATTGCCTCAACCGGCCACTCTCCCGACTCCATGCAGACCAGTGCCTCCCTCGCCGCTGCACGCAGACTTTTGCCAACCTCCTTCTTGTCATCTCTCCAAAGCACATGAACCAGAAGGGTACGTATCGTAGCCAGCAGATCGTCAACCGGCATGGTTGAACCCATGACTAGAGTAACCGTGGACTTGGCCAGAGCCGTGGCCATGAGGCCGCTGGGTTCGCTGCGTATGTTGTCGGTTACATTCCCCAGAACACAGGCACTAGCTTCTAGGTGACAGTAACGGTTGGCATCAGTGGAGAGCTCACTTTCGTTAAAGTATTGATCAGGATTAAACCCCAGAACCAGCCCTGCCTGACCACTTACCTCGTCGAAGCCACCGTGGCCCAGACAGACCAAGGCCGCGTAGTCGACCGATTTCTTGGATAGTTCAGACAAATCATATAGATTATCCACATAGCACAAAGCCGTTTCGCCCCACACTGCCTTGAGGCAGGCGATTTCCAAAGGAATACAGTAAAGCCGATGTTCGATATTCTCCTTCGCCTCATGGGCCAACACCAAGAGCGGCTTCTTCGGCGAGGGTTGAGGACGCACACGGGGTTCCGAGTCGTCCCTAGTGTCCTTGTATTTTTTATAGGCGAAGGGGCCGGGGTGCAGATATAGGTTCCGACCCCGAGCAAAACGCGTACCCTGCCAAGGCAGGGAGTGGAGGCTGCCGGTGGTGATCATGTGCAGCGTCTTGACTTTCAGAGCTTGGCAACGTTCATTAAGCAGCGGCCAGATGTCTTGTTCAAGGAAGTTCCTCAACGCGGCATCCAGCGCCCCAACATCCCAATCCTCCAATGCTCTGGCGGCAGCCTCTGTGAGGGGTGCACTGCCAGAATTTCGGACGCAACGACCCACACCAAGTGCCTGGATCAGTTGCTTTTCGCACAGTCCGGCTTGGGCAAAATCCAGCTTTTCATTCAGGAATAGCGCCTCAATACCAAATGTAGTTTTTAGCAGTGCGAAGGGAGACATGTCACCGAGACCGAGTGCCTCTGGCATCACCCAGATTGCCAAGGCTTCACCGTCCTCGATCTGGAGGCTGCTTTCCGACATCGTAGCCGCTCTAAGCGCTACGGGCAGTTTGTCGGCAGCGATCATTGTTTCTTTCTGGCGTCGTCTTTCTTCCAGATAATACGAGCGTTTCTCCCTCAAACCCTCATAGCGTCGGGTATTGGCCTCCGCTATACGCTTGTCGTTTTCAGCATCCTCGCCGATGTCGCAGCCACGTCTCACACCGCGCATTGAAGGGAACCCGCTGCCGGTGCCATCGGTGAAGAAGTTACCAAGTTGCCGTTCTACGTCGTGGAGGGCATGCTCCAATGCAACATAATTTTGCTGATCATGATCGAGACTGGCCTCCTTGTTCGGTCTGGCTGCCTTATCCAGCAGCAGAGCCGCCATGGCTTGGGCTGCGGTATGACGACCATGAGCACGAGTCACCACATCCAGCACCAGTTCGTAATTCCGCTGAGCCACGAAAGTTGCCATCCAATGACTCCAAAAATCACGCAGTGCAGATTCTTGATCGTCGCAGTCACCGGTTTCAATACGCTGGTAGCTCTCCAAGTAATTTTCAAGCAACTTCAGGGAGTCAACATAGATGCTTTCCACACTGGAATCGACTGCCGCCAGACGTGCAACAGCCCCGATGTTCGCCAGCATTTGCGGAAACACGACCAAGTTTTCTTTGAAAGCTAGACCTGTCGCAGCTTGCAAGCATTCCAAGGCTTCGAGGCATTGCGCGCTATCCACCAGCGTCATCGCCCAACTAATCAGCGCTTGGAACAAGGTGCCCTGCCACTGTGTTTCGCCAGTTGCTATCAGAGCTTGCAGCCCCTCGATGACATACTTGTGTTCAGCAATTGCGTCGGAGTAATTTTCAAGCTTGCGTAGCGTATGGGTACGCGCCTCCTTGGCGTCAAGCCGATAAATGACCCACCTGTTCTGCCCTGATTTAATAAGTTTGTCAAAAACTTCAATGGCAAAATCGAAAGTATCCAAGGCGAACGCGACATCTCCAAGCATGAAGAACGCCCGACCTTGGCCTATCCTAACCTTGGCCAAGTGCCCCAACCATTTATACCCATCTTCTTCAACGAGCGCATTGAGTTCGTTATTCGCCAGATAAAAATTCTCTAGAGCTTCAAGATACCTGCCTTGAATCAACATCACTTGAGCGCAGCTTTCAAAACATTCATCGAGACAATCAGCCCACCTATGATCACCACTCTTGCTCAGGATCTGGTACTGCGAAATGGCATCCTCGAAGCCTATCAGAGCGTCATCCCATCGCCCTTTCGTAAATAAGTTACTTGCGCGCTGTTTCGTTTTTCTGGCGAGGTGAAGCATCCATTTGTCGCCGCCTGCCAGAGTAACTTCACGATATACGGAAATGACTCGATCGTAGTCCTCAATTGCCTGCGAAGGGTGGCCCATCACATGCAACACTTCGTCCTTCGCCTCAATCAAATCGCCGATTGGATAATGCATGCCGAGGTCAACAAACTTCAAGTAATACGCGATTGCCTTATCGTAGGCTGCAACGGCCTCAGCCAGTCTGTCCAAGGCATGGAATGCATGCGCACGTCGCACTATTAGATAAGGGATGTCTTGAGCCAAGTCATGCACACCTGTTTCCATCAAACAAGTGGCTTCAAAGATCGCCTGATCGAACATGGCAAGAGCCTCAGATGGCCTATTCAGCGATAGCAGTAGCTCGCCGTAGATCTTTCGTGATGCGGCGAGTTTCCTTACGAGAGTAGGCAGATTGTGTTTTCCCTCTTTTGCAAGGCGCTCATAACAGGGAATGGCGATCTCGAATGAGGCCAACGCCTCGTCATTGCGTCGCATGTGTTTCAGCATCTGAGCCCGCATGTCCATAGAGTTGGCGTAGGCACCCAAGAACGAGTCCTGCCCAGCGTCAAGATGCAGCTTGATGTCACGGAGCAACAAATCCAGCTTGTAAATCCCGGCTTCGTCGTCGTGATAAACGTCGAAAAGTGCGATTACCTCTTGCATACGCACGTTCAGTTCAGCGCTATCCATGATTTCGCACTATTTCTTGCATATGGGGTTTGAGTTTCAACATGTGACCAATCTATCAGATGGATTGGAAGTCGATCCATCTACGTTGTTGGTTGGAATTTCAGCTAAGCCGCAAGCATGCCACCGTCGATCACGAAATCCAAGCCCGTTGTCCATTCAGACAAAGAGCTAGCCAGGAAAACAGCAGCCTTCGCAACCTATTCAGGCCTCCCAAGGCACCCCATTGGGACGCGGTTCCACCTTTTTACCTACAGTGCGATACCAAAATCACTGCCTGCATTGATGCTGGAGATGGAGTGTTTCAGCTTTTTGTGATGGCAACCTGAATCTTTCTGGCGGTGGATTTCTGTGTAAGTGGATCTGATATTCGGCTGAACACCGGCATCGGTGCACTTCGTTTTACGACGCCTCTACCGACTACTTCTCGTGAAACATGGGCAAGGGGTTTAACGGCTTTTTCACACAACACCAAGCTGACCTGCTGGTTTCCCTCCCGCAAAATCTCCTTACCATACAACGTTGTTTGGCTTTGCAATCAACCTGAGGAGATTTGAAATGCGCAACAACCAATTCAACAGCAATATCCCTGGCTTGTCAGGCGACGACATCTCTTCTCAACCGTTTGAATCATACAGTCACTTGATTTTCCTTCCCCCTCAAGGTTACAAGGAAATTAATCATTACAGCTTCTACTCTGAAAACTGGGGAACAATTCTGCCAGGCATTTCGGATCAATACCGCCTTATCGACTCCGGCTATCTCGCATACGTACAGTATTGGGAAATGGGGGGGCCGAAACTTTGGAAAGCGAACGGTGAGTGGAAAGACATGGGTAGTGTGCATTTCATGGCTTATGGCTCACATATTGTCGTTTGGCTCTTTTTTCCGCACGACAAAGGGCCACACGACGAGGGAAAATTGCTTATTGAGAACATCGTCACACCCGAAACGACTACGCCACCTGCCCCTCTCCAGATTAAGCCGATCGATGGTACAACCGTGTCTTGCGACCCGCAACCATTGACACACCGCACCTGCTGCCGGGCGTTCTACCGCACGAAGGACGGCTGCGCGGATTATGGCTTTGAATTTTGCACTCTGCCCGATGGTTCATTCCGTGCGTATATCACTAGCCAGCCATCGTATCAGGGGCGCAACGAAAGCTCGCACTCTACTCATCGCACTTTCGACCACGCAAAAGGCATGCAGTTGATAGATTGGGCCGACCCTGTTCCCAGCCTAGAATCCATAAAGGCGATTGCGTCAATGTGGGCTGATTGCAACCAGGAATATATTCGCACGGGAAAGCATTTTGGGCCGTCATGAAAGGAAATAATCATGTCTAGCCATAAGCAGTACTGATTGGAATCGATGCGGTGAATGAGATGACCATAGGCATCCATCCATGAGCCATGGTAAGGAGACAGATAAATGCAACCAGCGAACGACTATCCTCGGTCCCTTCTTAGGGGAAATACTGCAATAGTAACAGGCGGGTCTTCCGGCATCGGCCTGGAAATTGCGGCTGAATTCCTGCTTGAGGGTTGCTCGATTCTGATGGTAGGGCGAGATAGAGGCAGATTGGATAGCGCTAGATCAAGTCTCTTGGCGCTCGTGCCGAATGATGCAGAAGTCCGGATAGAAGTACTTGCACTCGATCTGACGCAACTCGGCAGCGGCCGAGCCGTAGTTGATACAGCGATCAGCGCCCTTGGCGGAATTGACATTCTCGTGAACAACGTCGGCGGCCTGGTTGTTCAGAACATTGATGAAGCAAGCTCATTGGACTGCGTCCAAAGTTTACAATTGAATCTGGTCACAGCAGTCGATTGCTCTAACGCTGCAATTCCCGAATTTCGTAAGCGCAGCGGTGGGGTGATCATCAACATCTGTTCGGTGTCTGCGCATCGTGGCAATGGCTCCACCGGGTTTTATCCGGTTGCAAAGGCGGCTCTCCGAGCCTATACGGTATCTCTTGCAGGAAGATTAGCGGGCGATCGCATCCGCGTCAACTCCATATCACCCGGCCCAATCGATACACCTGTTTGGGATCGGTTAGGGGCCGACAATGCGGGTGCGTGGCGCGAGGCGATGGCAAATCGCGTCCCAATGGGGTGCCTTGGGAGGCCTGAACAGGTTGCGAAGGCTGCTGTTTTCCTGGCTAGCTCTTTGTCTGAATGGACTACAGGCATGGATTTTGTGATTGACGGCGGCATGCTGGCTGTCTAACGGCGAGGTGACCTTTAGCCATCCGGACAGAACATCAGCATGCAATCGCTGCGTGCTGAAGAGTCACTACCGCGCTTTTTTCGACGCCCCATGTAATGTTGATTGACGTCCCATGGCACTCTGAATTGGGCGACATCCATCGTCAATGCGGTTGCCGGCATGGTGACACTGATGCTGCTGCATCATGGCTTAGAGCACTCACGCTGGAAAGGTATGTTGGAGCGCGTTGGGAATCGCATTCTGGTTCAGGTGAAGCTCCGGCCGGACTTCCTGCATCCGGCATTTGGTCGCGTTTATGCCCAAGCCGACCCCGCGGCTATGTTCCTCAACGAAACCGTGTGGTTGAAACAAAAGCCTGACCACCCAGATAGCCATGGATTGGCAGTCTGCCCAGACTGTGGCGGCACTGGGAATCTGCGTAATGCCATCGGTGTCGTTTGCTGACGACTTGTACGGTATGCGCGGTTATGACTTGCTTAAGCTGGGTTGGTGTTTTTCCGACGGCCAGTAGAGCAGCCGCCGTTTTCCTGGACATCGTGGCACGCCGCGCCACGTGGGACGACACGCACCATATCTATGAAATGAAGTGCGGAAAAAGAGCTTAGGTTATTCACACAACACCCCCTCAGCGAATTCACGCCGCCAAGTCACAATCGATCCCAGCTCACCAATTACAGAGATGGAGACCGGAATGCAAACTTCGACAGTGCTACCTGTACCACTGATTATCGATGCGCTCGACATCTGCATTGAGGCACATCGCGGTCAGTTTCGTAAAGATGGCCGCCCCTACATCGAGCATCCCTTAGAAGTGGCGTGCCTGCTTTACCGTGCTGGAATCAATGATCCGAAGATCATAGCCGGCGGCTTACTTCACGATGCTATTGAAGATGGCCCCGGACATATTTCAGCATCAATAATAGAGCATGTTGGTCATGACGTTTATGGCTTGGTAATGACAGTTACCGACGACCAAAATCTAACATCCGAGGAACGCAAGGCCAATCAGTTGCTTAAGCTGGCCGGTGCGGAGAGGGGGGCGCTGCTTATTAAGCTCGCGGATAGAGTCTCGAATCTTGCATCTCCACGGCCGGACTGGCAACGTGATAGACGGCTGGCATACGCCATTCACAGTCAAGCCCTTGGAGCGTACTTCTATGGATTAAATCATTACCTCGAAGATATGCTTTGGGAGTGTCTACGGCAACCTGTGTGGAATTGACAGATGGATGCGAGTGGTTTGCCCCGGCCATTCGTGATTCTTATTTTATCGGGGTGACTGAAAGGAGAATGGCATGTTTGATACACAAGGCAGGGGAGCATACTACGATGAGGGTCGGATTGAACGGGCCGCAAAGCGCGCGCATGAAAATGGAGGTGACGATGGAGATATTCGTCGCGCAGCAGATAATGAGTTCGGGGAAGTGAGCTCTGAACTCATCCGACAAATTCGAGATCGCCTTCGTCGGAACTTTTCGTAGTGAGCCGATTGCCGGAATGGCCTTCTTATAATCCATTTCGGCAATATTCACCTATGTGACCCGCACGATGGAGAAACTTCGGGCACGATATTTCGTTGACGGTAGCCGTTTCATGAATTTTCGAAACCTCTACCCGATTTTCCCAATCTCCCACCCAATCGCCTCCTCAAACCCTGACGCTTTGCTATTACCCCCCATTCAAACAATGCCTTGCGAGCTAAAGCGTTCGCAGCTTTAGTTATCAGTGTGCTGCACAAACCCCGCCCGATCCCACGGCCAAATCTCATCGCCAAAACGGTTCTTGATCTTTTTTACCATCGTTTTGGATAGCTCATCAGTAATTTCCTCAAGGAAGTACGAACTTCGCATAGCAAACGGTTCTCTACGCTCCGGGTCTTGCTCGTAGGTCAGCACCTTGCGCTTGCAATCGCCCTGCGCCGAGGTTGAAGGTGAAATCGACGATGGCCGCGAGCCGATTTTCCAACTCAATAGCCAGCACCGGACAATATTTCAGCATTGCGACAAGCACAATTTGCAGGTCGGCGGCAAGGTGGATTTCAGCCTACGCCTCATCGATGGGCAAATGGTCAGGAGTGCAGAGATGGCCATAACCAGTCGTCCAATATCCCGCCGGACAGATGTATGGATGTGCCAGATGTAGCGAATCAAACTTCGGCACCCGATGCACATGATGCCAGACATGGTCACGCCTCTCCCGTGCTTGCACGGCATTTCAGCCCCGCCCCACAAAGTGCTTGGGTTCAGAACAGCGTTTGAAGTATTCTTCTGAAAGAAGGTGCACCACACCAGCCCCCCTTGGATGCTGCACTTCGAATTTGAATCCACGGAGGTAGATATGGCCGATAAATATAATATCCAATGGGTGCCAGTTGATCAGCTTGTGCTTGATATTAGCAATCCACGCATCAGAAAGTGGGTTGAAATTTATGGGGACAATCCCACTGCCGAGCAACTTTATCTTGCCCTTAACGCCGGAAGTGGAGACCTGGAGTCTAGCAACTCGACCACTTTTTCGAGCCTCAAACAATCCATTCTCACGCACGGGGGGCTGATTAACCCCATTATCGTGAACAAACTCCCTTCGGGGAAACTTCTCGTCATTGAGGGGAATACGCGAGTTGCCATTTATCGCAGCTTTAAAGAGGAAGGCGCCACCGGGAATTGGGATTATGTTCCCTCTATCGTTCATGAAAACCTGATGGTCAAAGCAGTCGATGCCATTCGACTCCAGGCACACCTGGTCGGCCCCAGACCATGGGATCCTTATTCCAAAGCAAAATATTTGCAATCTCTCAGGGATGTGGATCATCTTCCCCTGGCAGAAATCATTGATTACTGTGGCGGGAAAAAAAAAGAAGTCACCGATTACATCGAAGCCTATATCGATATGGAGAAATACTATCGAGCCGTCATTCCAGATGACAGTGCATTTGATACCACTCGCTTTAGTGCTTTTGTGGAACTTCAGAAGCCAGCCATTAAGCAAGTCATCATGGCGGCAGGCTTCAAAATGGAAGATTTTGCTCGCTGGGTTCATGAAAGGCTAATAGACCCATTGAATACGGTACGCGCCCTGCCGCGTATTCTTACAAACGCAGCGGCCAGAGATAAATTTCTCAAAGATGGGGCGAGAGAAGCGCTCAAAATATTAGATGTGCCCTCTACGGTTTCCCTTGATTCTGTTTCTACAGATCAACTCCTTCGTGCTTTGATAGAGCGAATCAACCTGATTTCATATTCCGAGGTAAAGAAACTTCGTGCCGACACAAGCAGTGCTTCTGCACAGCTATTCTTCGAATCACAGGGTGTGATCACAGATCTTTGCAAAGAAATCAGTAGCGAAGAATAATGGGGGAGTCGGTTGCTCACGCCAGGCTCCGTACTGCGTTGGTAAGCTGGATAGAAAACAATTTTGGACGTGACGCCTGCGCTTGTGTGTTGTTAGACGCCCCAGACACACGCCCTGGAAACTTTCCCCCAAATATTGAAGGATATGTGCCCGATATGTACTTACGTATCCCCACCAGCCAACAATTGATAATCGGTGAAGCAAAAAGCGCCGGCGACCTTGAAACCCGCCATTCGCGGGAACAATTAGCCGCCTACTTAAGATACTTGGCGCTTTATCCAAATTCAATTTTCATTATTGCCGTCCCTTGGTTCGTGGTGAACCAAGCAAAATCCTTGATCTGGTCTATCCAGAAACGAAACAATGCGTCCAATGTGAATCTGGTTTTCCTGGAAAAGTTACCCGGCTAGACACGGACTCAGCACAAGCACCCAGAATATGACCGGTTTCCAGCTAAAAAAAGAACCCATACTGATTCCAAAATTGCAGGCGTTTCAGTACCAAACTGATGCTGCTGAGGCAATTCGGGAACTTCCTTACGGCGCAGTATTTCATGAGCAAGGCTTAGGCAAATCCAAGATTGCTATCGACATCATCCTTTATTGGTTGGAAAAACGATTAGTCGATACGATTTTGCTGGTTGCCAAAAAAGGATTGGTTGAGAACTGGAAGCGTGAATTAAATGCCCACTCCCATTTGTCGCCGCGCATCTTATCGGGCAATCGCAACGAGAATTTTTTTGTTCTAAACAGTCCCGCACGGATCATTCTTACCCACTACGAAGCGGTAAAACTCGAGCAAAAGAGGTTGTCACTGTTTCTTAAGACCAGGAGGGTTGCCATAGTCTTAGATGAGTCAACAAAGATCAAAAACCCCGACTCTGAGTTAACCCAAGCATTCTTTGCTTTAGCGCCATCATTTGTACGAAGAGTAATTCTTACAGGAACCCCGGTAGCAAATAGACCCTATGACATTTGGGCTCAAATTTATTTTTTGGATCAAGGTAAGTCCCTAGGTCAGCAGTTCCAACAGTTTAAAAGTGAACTCGATCTTTCTAATGAACTTGCCCACGACAAAGCGGCTCGCCATCGATTTGAGAAAGCACTCCAGGTTATCCATAGCAAAATTTCAAGCTTCTCTGTTAGAGAAAACAAAAACAGCGAATTCATTCAACTGCCTGAAAAGGTTATCAAATCGATCTGGACAGACTGGGAACCGTTTCAGCATGACATCTATTGCCAATATCGAGATGGCTTAAAAGCAGTGGTGATTAAGGAAGGGATTCCCGCTGAAGATAGAGCAGATGAAATTATCAAACGATTGCTTAGGCTTGTTCAGATTGCTTCAAACCCCCAATTAGTGGATGAAGGTTACCAAGGCGACCCTGGAAAATGGCCATACTTACTTGAGTTGCTCGAGGAGATTCGATCTCAGGGTGAAAAAGCTATAGTCTGGACAACCTTTACGGAAAATGCCAATTGGTTAACAAAACGGCTTCGCTCCTTTGGTTCAACCACTATTCACGGAAAGCTCCCCATGGAGCAACGGAATCGCGCGGTTAAGAAATTCCTGGGGGAAGATGATTGCAAGGTGCTTGTGGCGACGCCAGGCGCTGCCAAAGAAGGATTAACATTAACCGTTGCAAATCATGTTATCTTTTTTGATCGCAGCTTTAGCTTGGACGATTATTTACAGGCTCAAGATCGCATTCACCGCGTTTCCCAGATCAAGACTTGCTACGTGTACAATTTAATAATGCAGGATTCTATCGACGGTTGGGTCGATGTGCTCTTGCACGCCAAGCGGCTTGCCGCTCAATTAGCCCAAGGGGACATTTCGATTGAATATTACCGTTCACAAATGTCATATTCTTTTGGGGATATCCTGAAAAACATACTTAACATCGAAAAATAACAACGGGGAAAGAAATGCCAACTTTTGTCGAGGAAGTATTAACGCTGCGCGGAGAAGAAATACCCGTAAAAGTGGGTAAGGTTCCGCAAGCCGAGTTGAAGTTTTACCTGGAGAACCCCAGGCTCTATTCAATTGTAAGGGACGATGGCGACGAGCCATCTCAAGAAGAGATAGAGGATACGCTCAGCAAAATGGATCATGTGAAACATTTGATCCATTCGATTGAAGAAAACGGTGGGTTAATTGATGCTGTGATTGTGTTAGGCGGAACAAATATTGTACTGGAAGGGAACAGTCGGCTAGCCGCCTACAGAATTCTCGCAAGAAAAAACCCAATCAAATGGGGCGAAATAAAAGTTAAGGTGCTCCCTGAATCCATCAGCGAAAGCGCAATCTTTGCACTTCTGGGTGAATATCACATCATTGGGAAAAAGGATTGGGCGCCTTACGAGCAAGCCGGATATCTGTATCGCAGGCACAAGAACCACAAGGTCACCTTGCAGACACTAGCGCATGAAATTGGATTAAGTAGCAGAGCCGTATCTCATCTTGTTCATGTTTATAACTTCATGATTGAGAAAGGAGAAAAAGATATAACTCGGTGGAGCTACTATGATGAGTATATAAAATCTAACAAAATCAAGAAGGCAAGAGAAGAATACCCGGAGCTTGATGATATTGTTGTCAGCAAAGTTCGTTCAGGTGACATCCCGAGAGCCGTCGATGTTAGGGATGGTCTAAAATTAATCTGCGAGGCGGGAGGAAAGACCCTTCATCGATTCGTCTCCGAAACTTTAGATTTTGAAAGCAGTGTTCAAGCCGCAGAGCATCGGGGCGCAAGTGACCTTGTATATATGCGCCTGAAAAAATTCAGAGAGTGGACAGCAGAGAACACCACCGAGGAAGACCTCATGGAGCTAAAGGGAGAAGCTAGAAAAAGGTGTGTGTTCGAGGTCGAAAAAATTCGTAAACGTATGGAGACTCTTCTTAAAAAACTCAATGGGACAACGTAGAGGGTGTCTTAGGCGCCTTTGCGAGTTTATCTATGACTTTTCGGATTAGATTCTGAGCCTCAACTTTGTTTGGGGCGCATTCGTAGAATGCTGACATTACCTCTAGGTAGGTACCCTTTTTTTCAGGAGGGACAACATTAGCCAAGTGCTCTAGAACTTCATCCATCGGTTCAATTTTTGATTGAATATCGGCAAGTTTCTGACGATTACGCTCGGAAGACTTTGCCCGAGCAATTCTCGCCACGTCGCGCGCGAGTGTCGCAATGTGACCTTGAAGATTTAGGTAGTGGACATTCTGTTCAAAGTCATCACGCCTTCCATTAGGGGCTATCTTTCGATTAAGCACATAGATTTCCCCAACACACCAACTATTGAAGCGGGGTTCTGGAAAGGCATCAATGAAGATGCTATCTGAGCCCACTTGGATATTCCCCGCCCTAACCCTAAGGCCAGAGATTCCTGCTCTCTTGGGAATCGCCCCATAATAACTATGATGCAGTAGGCAAATTACCGCATCAACATCCCCCTCGATACCAGGCACTTCGACGAAGGCAATCTCATTGAACGAATCTGAGACATCCTCTTTTACCTGAAATTCGTCCCGATGGGGCCTATATATGGGTTCAGAGGAATCGTTAAGGTAGACATTAAAAGTGCTGTTTCCTCCAAATCGCTGCAGGTAACTCATTATCTCGTTGCCATAAACAAAATCCGGGGAAAAGGGAACGGGGCCGGTTTGCGCAAGGTATTGGTTTATTTCCTGTGCATTAAGAAGCAAATCGTTTTTGAATCGAACTACCTGCCTGAGTTCAACCTCGAAAAAATGCTCAGGCCACCCTGCCGAAGGTAAGGAGCCAATTTCAGTAATATCCTTAATTACATCTTCAACACGATCTTGGTGCGAAATATCACGAAGCATTTCCTTAAGTCTTCGCCCGTCCCAAACAATCTCCAAAACTTTTTGATCGCCGTGAGACTTGGAGCGGAATACTAATTGTTGGCAATATCCGAGCCCTGAAAGCCTCCCGACCCCCCTAAACCCCCTTTGTTTTGTTCCACGCTTATGGCTTGCCCCCAGGGCGGTTAATCTTTTGGCAAATTCCTGATTTGCAATACCTATGCCGTTATCCCGAATAATGATCGCACGCTTAACGAGGTCAACTTTTACATCGATTCTCGGCAGGTTCTCGTTTTGGTATAAACCGGCCACGGCTCCTTCTTCAATTGCGTCCGCAGCATTTTGAATATACTCCCGATAGACCGACAGTGGGTCGACATACATTGCGCTCGTAAGCAACTCAAGAATATCTTTACCAACAACAATTTCTTCATTATTTTTCATGGGGTTCGCTTTAATTGAGATCACATGAGAGGATGGGGTGTTCATGCGGCATCCTCCAAATCCGCATCTTCCACGCGCTCATCATCTGGAACCATGCTAATAGCTTCTTGTTTAATTTTTTTACGGTGCTCCCTGGTGATTTCCCAAATTTCCGCTTCTTTTCCCTTCTCCATAGGCAAGTAGTATTGGAAAATAGAACGCACTTTGGGGGAGCTTATCTCATTAATTGCTTCTGTATACTTGCTTCTATCGGAAGAAAGATGTCCAACAAGCTCCGCTTTCTCAGCGGAGGATAGCTTTCTCGCTTCACTTAAATACTCATCGAGCTCCGGCTTTCCTTGCAGTTCTTCATACCATGCGCGGTTAAAAAGAAAGTTATGGGGCATCAACAGCAACGCCTCGAATTCCTCAACGCCATTCCCAAAGGCCCGTAAAAAAAACGAAGGGTTGCCGCTAACAATTCCATGGGTTGCCTGAAGAATTATTTGCATGGATCGAAGAAAATATCTATTCCAATGCTCCCCAATATGGGAACGATCAGGCAAATAGGTGGGCTGGTAACGCATCGGGAATGAGAAGATTCGAATACCAAGCTCTTCATTCAGATCTATGTTAAGACGCATTCTTTGATACAAATCTGTAGGAGTGTCTTGAAAGTTATAGAGCATGTAGTTTGAAAGCTCACTTAGGCCAAATTCGTGAGCGTAGCGAATCGCTTTTTCGTAGGGTTTCCGAACCCCTATATGATCAAAAGCGACTCGCAACGGCTTGATGCAAGTTTTGCTAATCTCTCGCAAGAACATTTTGTCCTTACTGAGTATCCGTGCATCAACACCTTGGTTGAAATCCACCCTACGTTGAAGGGGGCGACCATTTCTCAATATGGTCGCGCCACGAGTAAAGCCAAGATCACAAATCTCTGCAATGATGCTCTTGAAATTGGGAGATGCTACGATGTTGTTATCCATCAAGGTTAAATCACGCTTCACCCCATAGAGCTTTTCGACCTCCCTTACGATGTGACTAATGGGTTTGTTATCTCTCTGATCGCCTTCTAATTTTGGCACACCGCAAAAGCTACACTTTCGTACACAGCCACGCGAGGCATATGCAAAATATGCGTCGTGTACTGGGTAAACATATTGATCTTTAATATGCTCAATGATGGAGTAATCTGGAATTAAATCTTCAATTGGCGTGCCATATTGATCCGAGGAATAAAGCTCTTCCATGAAGTCATCTAATTGAAGAGAAACCGCTGGCGGAGCCGAAAGCAAGCCGGCAATAAAGCGTATTCCCGCCCATCTAGGCTCCTGCATAAATGTTTCATGCATTAAGGATGCAGCGATCCCTCCCACAAACACTTTATTGGGCTGGTTATTTGACACCTGAACTGCAAAGTCAATTGACCGAGCTATTGCATTCCATTCGAATGTAAATAGCGTAGTAACGTAGATTCTGTCCCAAGAGGTGTTAAAAACGCTTTTATCCACTTCGCCCTTAATGAACTTAACGTTGTCCATTTTTCCATTTCGGCCATGGTATTGGGCGATCTTCATTAGCCCCAACGGAGGGTATTTATTCTTATACCCAGGCTCAATCAGCAGGATGTTTTTATTGGCCATGTGCGACTAACCTCAATCGTGATTTATTACGAAATTCCCGCAATAAGACCAACGCTTCATCCGCACCAGAGGCACCTCCAAAACCTTTGAAATGCCCGTGATTTGTCCAGTCAATTTGAGTTATGAAGTCAGACATTGTCCCCACAAAATACGCGGGGTCGCATACCAAATTGTTTCGTTGTGAGTCTTGAAATAATTCAGCGGCCAAACTCATTAAACTGTAGACACCTATCCCTTTAGTCACGAAATGCCGCCTGGGGTCTCGCCACTCATCTTCCAAAGCAATGGTGATTGCCTTCCAGAACCCAAGAACTACGGTATACGCATATTCCACCGAATTCTTATCTAAAATCAGACTTTCCTTGAGGAAACGTTTTACTGCCTTTTGTATCATTCGCAAAGAAGCGTGGCGTTTCATCCCGGAAGTTTTGTTGCCCCCAAGGTCGAGCTTTCCCTTCCAAGGGGAGGCTGGGTCTTCATTGAGCTTTAATGCTATGTAGAGTTCTGGTCGATCCTGCCCTAGGTCATTGGCGAGCTTGGCTTCATGAAAATCCAGAAGGCTTGAACTAAGGCCTTTCGCCTTCCCGTTTATCACATTGAATATTTCCATTTCCTCTTTCAACGATAAGCCGATGAAAGTCATGAATGCCAATGAAATATCCAAGTCTGCCAAATACCCCAATCGATGCTGGCAATCGACTTGCGACAACACCTTGGTTTTTGGTGAATTTAATTTGAGGGTTGCTTGCCCTTCGGATGTTTCGATTAATTGCCATTGCGCGGCCTGGTCGGCGCGCAGATTGAATGCCAAGGGAATAGTTGTACTGCCATCTTGTTGAATATATTTCCTAAAATCCAGGCTGTGCTTACCGGTAAAGCATCGTTGATACCCTTGCCCTGTTTCCTCGTTTAGGACATCCGCAAAACTTATTGAATGCAACAATGAGGCTGGTGCAAAGGACATGAAAACTCGGCGACCACCGCATTGACCAACGATTCCTTGGATGCTTGTTTCAGGCAAACCCGACATAATATGCAGAAAAATAATGCGTTATTCGTTATAAAACAGTGCATTTATTATTCATACATGTTGGCCGTGAGTCAAATATATAAGACTTTGCCTTGATTGGTCTGAATGAATGCGCGCCACGCTCTGCGCTGAAGGATATATGGCAATCAACGACTTCCGGCTTTTGTGACTTGATTCTCACGGCCAAACCAGCTCCACTTCTGCCTCCCTCCTCACCACCAGCCCTGACAACACTTTTCCGCCCCCACGCACCCAGCGGCGCAATTCATCGGCAGCCCCACGCCAATCGTGCTGATTGATTCGACGCCGCAGGGTAGACGATTGCAACCGCCCGGCACCAAGGTTGAAGGTGAAGTCGACAATGGCGGAGAGCCGATTTTCCGGTTCCTGCACCAGCACTGGGCAATATTTCAGCGTGGCGACGAGCGCGATTTGCAGGTCGGTGGCCAAATAAATTTCTGCTTGCACCTCGTCGATGGGGGGATGATCGGGCTTGCACAAATGCCCAAACCCAATCGTCCAATATCCCGCTGGGCAAACATAGGGATACGCCCGGCGTAGCGGGTCAGCCTTCGGTACCCGATGGAAACCCTCAAAGTGCTTGGCTAGATCGATGGCCGCCCGTGGTACCGCAATCATGAGCGCCCCCGATCAAACACGCGACCCAAAAACCAAAAATTCAGCACCCCCGCCCACAGTGCCTGATCCGCCTCCGTCCAAGCCGCCTGCACCGCCCCGATCCAACCCGCGCCGGCCAACAACACCCCGACAAACGCCGCCGTCTTCGCCGCGCAATAAAGGCCCATGAACCAGTACGTCAGAATCGGGCGCACGCTGCTCGATAAGGCATCCACCCAGCGCATACCGGTAATTTGCGCCTGCCCCCGCACTGCCTCCTTGAGCGCATCAATCGCCCCGGCATTCCATGCAGCATCGGCACTGGCAGCAATTTCTCCCATCCGCGACGCCCCACGCAGCTTCTCGAACTCCAGCGCCTTGTCCTGCATCGCCAGTTCATGCGACCGCTCGCCTTGGCGGTCGAACCACTTGAGGATTTCCGGCGCGAGACGAAAAACTCCTCCCAATAACCCACCCAGCAAAGTCTCGATCATCTCAATTTCCCCCGAACAGCTTGATCTTCACCACCGTTCCGGCGAGCAAGACCAGCACCAGTCCGGTCACCAGCATCTTGATGATCGTAAGTCCCGCCGTCTTCTTGGCCTCGTTGAAGGCATCGAGCAGATTGCGCAATTCGCGGATGTCGTGCGCTGCGTCTTCGCCATCCAGCCCAACCCCGTGCAAGGCATTCTTCGCGCCACGCTCGGCAGCTCGTTCCAGCAAAGCCTCGAACTCATCCTTCGGCATGCTTACCATGCCGTCTTTCAGCGTCGGTTCATTCATGATGTCGTTTCTCCATAAAACAACGACCCGCCTCGCGGGCGGGTCGGATATCACAAAAAAGAGGAACCGGACTTACGCCCAATTCCCCGCTTTCACACGATTACGCGGTCTTCTGCGCTTGCATTTCCTGCTGCAACTGCTGAACCACGGCGGGATTGGCCTGCAAATAGGCGACCATCTGCGCCATCATCACCTGGATGACTTGAGTGGCCTGGCCGAATGCTGCGTTAGCGGTACTGCTGGTGGAAGTAGGCATGAGATTTCCTTTCATGAAGTGCCGGAGACATCCCCCTCCGGCATGGGGTTGGCAAGCCTTGCTCTGGGAAGAACCAGGATTTGCCGAATTCGGGACTGGGTTTCATATTTCGATATGAGCTTCCGGCAGATCGGGCGCTTCACCCTCAATCTTTCCGTCGCGCACGAAGATGCGCTGTCCAACGCCGGCAATGCCGCGAACGCGCAGCGTCCCGCCATCAAGCAAGGTCAGCGTGACCGTGCCATCACTATGGACAACCGCCACCGTGCCGATCAGGCGCGGCGTATTCGGCAACAAGTCTGAGAACAGCCGCCACGGATTGGGCATGGGAATTTCCTACAAGAAATGGCGTTCGAGTTCGATGCTCTGGCGCACGCTCAAGGATTCGTTCCACTGCGCCGACACCTGTGTCGAGCGCACCAGACCGCGCCAGGCAGTGCTGCCGGCACCAATTTCCAGCATCAACCCAGGATTCAACAGCCCCAACTCAGGCAGCATCGGCAATTCCAGCGTCACCAGCGCCTGCTTGCCGGTGTCCGAGAGAATCGAAATTCCCCGCGAACGGGCGGCGTCGGCATGGGTGATCAGACTGTCCACCACCATGGTGGCCGGCATATCGCCCGCCGTACCGGCTCGCCTCACTTGGGCGATAATCCCCTCACGCTCGCCGCACACCGTCACCGCGTTGTAAGCGGGTTTCTCCTGCCAACGCAGGTTGAGAGTTTTGACGACATCGACGGGGAGCAAAACGTCGGGCGTCAGGCTCGCCCAGCGCCACGGCGCTTCGGGATAACGCGGCTGAACCGCGAGTTGCTTGAGATGCGGATGGGCATTCACGAAACCGCCCGCACTCTGCGCAATACGGTTGATCACCGCCATCGGACTCAGCTCCTCGAAACTCACCGCCCCGGCGGGCACCAGCCAATCGGTCAGACGCCAATCAAGGGGAAACCCCGTCATCAGCCCGGGCCGGGTCAATTCATTCTCAGCCAACTGCCGAGCCGTAAATGGAACCGTCGGCGCAAACGAACGCTTGGGCGCATAGGGTTCTGCCAGCCATGCCGCCGTCGAACGGCCCCGCACCGATAATTGGGTGGAGCCGAACTCGCGGTGGATGTCATAGCCTTCCACCAGCATCACCCAAGTCACGCCATTGATCGTGATCTCGATTTCCACCGGCCCCAGGGCAGTCGGCTCGATCAGTTCCAATGCCGTGCCCGGCAAGGAAGCGCTAAAACCCCACGCCCACGAATCGACATCAATGGCGAGTTGAATACTTTTCAGGGGAATCGGCTCACGCCCCGGCAACCGCACGACCTCAACGGAATGGCTCACGAAATAGACCTTAAGAACAGGAATGGCATAGGCTCGCCCCGGACAGGGATGCCGGGCAAAACGCAGTTGCAGACGCTCCCCGAGCAACGGACAGCGCAAATCCAGCGCTATCGGGCCGGCGCGATCCACCGGCAATGGCGGAACCGGCGGATCAATCCACACAGACTCACCGGGTAAGGGCTGGCACCCGGCTGTCCAGGGCAGTTTTTGGGAGGTGGAGCAAGACTGCCCTGGCGCAAAATCAAAGCAGCGTTGGACAGGAACGGGAATGCTTTTCCCCCACCCCAAACCCCGCTTCACCGGCAACGGAATCAGCCAGACGAAAGACTCGGCGACAACCGTTGATACTTGCAGGGCAGGTTGCCAAGCATCGAGGGATGACTGGCGGTGCCGCACCAGCGACTCAAAACCCTCGCCCACGATGGCATCAAGCAGAAACGCGCCCTCCCAGACCAGCCTGCCCGTCTCGCGTGCCCGGCGTAGATCGGCAACCGGCAATGCCATCTGCTCAACGAGTCGGTAGCTTTTGCTCCAATTCAATGCGCCAGAAACACGCTGGTGTACCGTGTCGCTCCAGCCATCTCGTGTGGCCGATTTGGCCGGCTGTGCGACATGCCAGCCGAATTGGCCGTTGCCTTCCAGATGGCGACTGACGCGATGGGCGTAGCCAAGAGCAATTTTGCAGGTAGGTGGGGATAGCGTTGCCGAGAGCTTGGCGGTGACCGCCTGGGCGGTTGTACTGCCCCGGTTGCCGAAGTCGAGCGCCACGGCGCCACCCATAGGCGATTTCCATGCACCACGGAAGTCGAGATCGTTCGGCATCCATCCTCATTCGCGCAATTCCGCCAGATTCACCGTAACCGTCCCCCCGGCCAGCAGGTTCAGACCAGAGAGCTCCACGTCTGCCCCGCTCCCCGGCAATCCGACGTCCAGGTCGGCAACCTGCTTACCATTGCCATCAGCGAGGCGCGCCCAAGCCGCCGTACCAGAACGGACACAAAGCGTCTCGCCCAGTTGGGCGAAGCTCAGCACGCCATCGGCAATTTCCAGCACACAGGGCTTCGGCAGGCGAATCTCAGCCAACAATACTTGATCGGCCAAGGCGTCTTCCGCTGGGCGCGGTTCCGTGTATATCTGGATGACGCCGCCACTGACTGCCGCATCCAGCGCATTACTGATCACCGCCAAGCGTGCAGTACGGATGCCCGGGGCCAGAGTGATCACGGCATGACCTCGGGTTTCACGTCATCCGCTGCCACCGCGTTGAACTGTTTTATATAGTCGTGCGCCAGAATGAAGTATTCGCGGGTGGGATCGATATAGAGGAATTGGTAATGCCCATCTCCCTTACTCCAGGTCTGGCGCAGCAAGCGCCCCGAGCGCGCATCGAAGAGCCGCACACAGCGGCTGGCCGGCTGGCCTTCAACACTGACTGTGCCGACGATCCGCCCATGTCCGCCATCAACCACGTCACGCCGTACCGTTCTGCCCAGTTGTCGTCCACCGCGTGGAGCGCCCACCAGCGGTGCGCTGGTCATCCGTGCAACTCGGCCCAGGATACGCTTGGGAATCATCAGCGCCACGGCCCGGTGAGATCGACAACAATGCGCGAGTAGGTGGTGGATGTCATCGCCACGGCAATTAGGAAGTCCCGCCCTGGATAGTCGGGGATATCGTTGATGATCGCCCCATGATCCGGCATCGTGCTTCCAGGGTGCAGCGGCGATAACAGACCGGGCATGTCCCCGCGCATTACATTGTTCTCGATGACGTAGATCGGCGCGAGCAGCAGGCCGTTATCGACCGGAGAGGGATAGTTCACGGTCAGGCTCAACGACAACTGGGTGAACGCCACCGCCCCGCCGATCTGGTTGAAGCTGCGCGCCAGCACCTTGGCGTTGTTCTGCGAGAAGTAGTTGAAGTAGTTGTAGTGGCCAGGGAAACTCGACGGCTGGCTATAATTCCCGAGCAGCCCGCAGTGATAGGCATCTCCCGCCTTGTAGGAATTAATGTCACCGAAGAAATACCCCGCATAGCCGCTGCTATAGCCGTTATGGAATGCGGCGAACAGGTAAAACGCCCGCCCGTCTCCGACCAGCGTCCATTTGCGGATGGTGGTGTCGGCGGAATTGGATTTCTCCCAATAAATGTCGCCGGAGAGCGGGAACCGGCCACTGCCAGTAGAGGCATCGGTCATGGTTTCATATCCGGTTACGATGGCGTAACGCGCTGCTGTGTCGTCCACCCGCAGGAACAAACGAGTCGCTGCCGGATCGCTGGCGCGATAGGCGGCGAGGTTGGTGGCGGTGTAGGTTTTCTCCCAGGCGAGGGAAGCAATCTTGGCGGTGAGCGTGCCGGCGGGATTGCGGCTTGGGATGCTGGCCAGGTCATAATCGAACGTCGTGGCGGTGACGTTGCGAATTTTATGTTCGCCGTTGAAGAGGGGATCGTCGGCACCTTGGATCAGCAGAATGTCGCCCTCGCGGTAGCCGTGCCCCGCCGACACCTTGGCGGTCGCCACCAAAGCCGCGAAGGTGATTTGCTCGATGCTGCGCAGGTTAAAGCCATTCACCAAGCAGGCATCCAACAAGGCAATCAGGCTGCCGGCGCTACCGGCCAGGGTGGGTGATCCAATCTGGCTGCTGTCGTACCATTTGACGGGGTAACTCATCGGTCGATATCTCCTCGTATCTGCATGCAAAATTGATCGCTGTCGCGGCTCGCCGCGCCCTGTAACACGGTTCTCGCTACCCACACCGGGAAGTTGGCGGCGGCGGTGGCAAAGCGCAGTACGTTGCCCGCCGCCCACCCCGAACCCCAGCCGAGCGCCGTCAGGCGGAAGTAGGGCGCATGGGTTTCCGGATTGGCCGGTGCGATGTCCGAAGTGGTATTGCCCACCGCAATGCGCCCTACCGACTCCCCCACCACCGCAAACTGGGTAGCGCTCTCAAAGATCAATGCCCAGCGCTCTTCAATCGCGCCCCGGTTGCTGACTTCAATCGGATAGACGGTGGCGTTGTACTGGGCGATGGTATTCGCCCCGATACGGTTGTCCGACCACTCGCCTGTCCAGGTCTGCTGGGCAAATAAGGTATGGGCACGCGCTTGCAGGTCGCCGATGATCAGGGCGGAGGAAACTTTGGATTGGTTCGCCGGGAAGTCGTGGGTCAAGGGTCGCGTCAAGGTCAATACGCCGTTGATCTGGGTATCCGAGATCAGTCCCATATCCTCAATCCGGTGTTCGGTGTAGAGCGGTTCGCGGTAACCGGCGAGATTCAAAGGACTGTTGAGCGTCACCGTGCCATTGTCGAAATCGGCAAGATAGCGATCTGCCGGGAACACTTTGCCGTCGGCATCCAGCACTCGCAGACTGGAGAGACGTACTCGTCCAACATTCAGCGTATAACCACCGCTCGCCGGATTGGGGAACGGCGTCTTCTGGGTGTGATGCACCACCGCCACGTCGCCGGGACGGTAGATCGGCACTTTGCCGTCCATCGGCAAACGTACCGGGTCGAGGCCCAGCACGTCACTGGATAACGGCAGATAACTGTAGGCCACCGCGTTGAAACGAATGGTGTCGGCATACACCGGCAAGGGTTGAAAGACCTTGCCGTCGATGACAGCAGCGGGATCGAACCACGGCTGCGCTTCATTGCCAGTGCTGTTTACCCAGCGCCCGAAGCGCACCCGCACGATGCCGGTCTGGTAATCCACGAGTCCTGACATACTACTCATGGCAATCGTGCCGTCAGCATTGGCACTGGCATTGATCTGCCCTCCCGCCAAGCCTACCGCGCGGATTTGCACGCTGCCCGGACGTATCGGTGCCGCCGGGACGCGGAAGGTCGCTTCATCCACCGGCTGCCCGCCCAGTTCGGTGAGCAGCGATTGGACGGCGAGGCTGTTGTTGGCACCGGGTTGCCATACGCTCAGACGCGCCTTGCCGGAGGCGTAATCCAGGCTGCCGGCCAGAGTGCCCGCCCCACTTGCCACGTCGATGTCGGTGACCAGGCTGCCCTGGCGGTCAAGATAGGTCTTGCCGCCCAAGGTAAAGCGCACGCTGCCCGGTACGATCCGTTCGCTATAGCGGTCGGTGAGATCAAGCTCAAGTGTTGGCGAGGTGATCGTTTCCACCGCCGAGGTAGCGGTGTCATTCACCCGGTAGCGCACCTTGACGTAGCCGGTCTCGTCATAGGGCATGTTGGCCCCGGCGGGAATGTACTCCCAATGGTCAAAGAGCAAACGCCAGGTCTTGGTGACCAGCACCCCGCCGATACCGACCGCCTGACGCGATTCGCCGATTTGCTTCTTGGCGTAGACCGGGCGCGGGACGCTGACCGTGACTTCCGGGTTGAAGGTGATCTCGCCGGCAGCGTAATCCACCGTACCCGTCACCTCGCCGTTGAAGACGCCGATGCCGGCTAAACTCCCCGGCACATCGCGCACGATCATGGTCGGGTCGCGAGGGCGTTGCGGCGGCGGATCCCAGAGTGTGCTGGTGGAAATAACTGCCACGTAATCCTGCACCAGCAGGTTGTATTCGAGCTCAACGGAACCGGGCAGCAAGTCAGCCTGCGGCAGACGTACCGTGACAGTGCCGTCGTGATTGCGGATCGGGTGGCTGTAGCTCGCTTCCAGCGGTGGGCCGTATTGGTAGGTCAGACGATACTCGGCGCCTCCGGCAGGAAGCTGGGTGGGGGTGAAGACCAGTTCGCCCTGGGCATAGCGGACGCTGCCGAGCGCATCGCCGGTAATGCTGCCATGCCCGTTGTCGGTAGCCTGGCGATTGGTGATGCCATCCGTCCAGGAGAGCGCCAGGGTTCCCGGTACGATGCCGGGATGGGCGACGGTATAACGGATGGCCGGAGCGGGAACCATTGTCGCCACCCGGTTAAAGTAACTGGCCGCTGTTCCCCAGGCGAAGAGCATTTCGGTATTGGCGTCCGGTAGCGCGCCGGTGGTGACGATCACCGAGCCGCTCACGTAATCCACCGTTCCCGCGCCGAAGGCGGTATCTGAACCGCGCAGTGCGCCATCGCCCCGGTCGCGCAGATCGACCCATTTGCCTTGGGCTAGGTAGGACACCAGTAAGGCGCCCGGCTTGGGCGGCGGAGATAGCGTGATGGTATAGGCGTAACCGCGATTCTCCTGGGTGATGGCAATCGCTGCGGTGTCGCTGACCCGCAAGGGGGCGGCAGCCGGTTTGAAGCTCACCGTCTTGCTCCCGTCGTAGATCGGGCAGGAGGAGACGAAGGAGAGAATGCCGCGCCCATAGTCCAGCGTGCCGATCACCGTGGTGCCGGCCTTGAGTTCGCCGCCGGCATCGACAATCTCGGTGCCGGATACGCGGATCGACAGGCTGCCGGGCAAACAGCCGTTGCCTAGGTACAGGCTCAAATTGGGGGCAATCCGGGTGCCGCTGGCAAAGCTCACTGTTCCGCCGCCGGACTCCACCAGCGGTGCCATCTGCCCGGCGGCGGTGAGATCGACCAACGGGGTTTCCGATTGGGCAGAGGGTACCAATTGACCGAATAGGCTGGGCACTTGAACCTTGAAGTCGCCGATGCGCGCATCGACCACGGTCGGGGCAATGCCGTAATACACGGCGGCATTCGCCACCACGGTATCGCGAGCGATGGCCTTGGCGCCCAAGTCATCCCGGCTCGATGGCGGCGGGCCATCGAAGTCGTGGCGCAGCGGATCGGAGATTTCGCAGGTGGCGACGATGCCCTTGAATTTGACGGTCTGGGCATTGTCCACCACGGTGAACTCGCGTTCTGTCGTGGAGATACGCGTAATACGCACGTACTGCTCGACTTCGCCAGGCTTGGCCTCATCCTGCACCAATACCAGGGCCTGGCCGATGCGCGGCAGCGGATCGGATAGTCTCAGCAGCAAGGTAACCGCCCGCTGGCCGGTGAGTTGGCGTTCCAGCAACTGGCCGGGCCATTTCGGGCCGCGCGCCAGGTAGCGCTCGATGCGATCCTTGGCAGCATCGCGCCGATCCACCCAAGATTTAGTGGTGAACAACGTCACCGAGACGTTGGGGTCATCCGGGCCGTCGGCGATAATCAGGTGGGCGCCGTAATAGCTGTCGGTGGTATCGGTCAGCACTGCCGGGTAGCATTTGCGCAACGAAACCCGCCCATAAGTGCGGTCGAGTTCCGAGATGTCGGGAAACAGGTTATTGGATTGCCCGTCCACCACCACCTGGCCGGTCATGCGTCCCCCGCCGTCGGGCGTGTCGAGCAGGCGCTCGGCGGATAACAGTTTGATGTCGTTGGAGAGTATGGACATTACAATTCCATGAGTCGTAGGGTAATGCGGTACCAGTCGGAGGCCGAGCGCGCCGGGAAACCCAGCACCGGTTCGGCCTCGATAGCGGTTTCATGGTGGCGGAAGGCCACCGTGAAGCTGCGCCCGTCGAACAAGGTCAGACGGAAGCTGCGGTTGGGTTGGGCAGCCCAGGCGTACAAGGTGTCCACAGTGGCGCGAGTCACCCAGCCCATATCCGGTTCGGCCTTGAGGGTAATCGGACGTCCGGCACTACGCGCGGCGGATTCCACCAGCAAGGCGCCGGTGAGCAGGTATTCGACGCGGGCGACTGCCGGCGTCCAGGCGTGTTCGTCGCTCCATAGCAGATCGTCGGGCAGCGCGATGACGGTGCCATCGGTGAGGTTCGTAAGAGTCATATTCAGAAGGCGCGGGCCTGCGCCTGTTTGAGCAAATCGAGCAGTTTCGCTTCGTCCTGGGCATCCACCGTCGCCGTGACGGTTTTGTTGCCCGAGGCCAGTTCGACGCGTAGGGTTTTGCTGGGAGCGGGGATATCGTTGGCCATGGCAAGCGTAGGCGGTTTGATGCCGGCGGATAGGCTTTCCGCCAAGACGGTCATCAGATCGCGTCCGGCGAAGTTGTCGTGGACGGCGCGCGAGGCGCGAGCGGCCAGGCCCGCCAGCGGTTGCACGATACCGCCGCTGGCGTAACCGCGTACCCGGTTCCAGGCGGCTTGCGCCGGGAGTTTCAAGCCATTCAAGGCTTCGAAGAAGCCCACCCCCAGTTTGTCCACCACGTCGCGTTTGATCACGTACTCGCCGGGCGTCAGCATGGCCGGGACGGTATCGGATTTCGCCATTCCGCCACGTGCGTAGAATTCCCCTTGATGCGCCTCCATGTAGTCGATCAGGTCACGCTCCAGGTCAACGTTGAAGAGCAGCATCTGGCTCATGGCGCTTTTCCAGGACTGCTTGATGCGTTCAAGATTCTGCCGCTCGCTGGTGGTGAGTTGACGCAGGGGAAGCATACGTTCTGCCATGGCACGATCATTCTGCGCTTCCTCGGCATAGTCCCTCAGCAGGTCATTCAGTCCGCCCGATGCACCCCAGCGCATCTCGGCCATCTGGTTGGCTTGGGACAGTCCTTGGAAACCGAGTTCGATGATCTTCAATGTTTCGACGACGTCGCGATTACGCTTTGGCTTGGGCGGAATAAGAATAGGGCTGAGGGTTGAGTACTGAGGACTGAGTTGGCTGTCACCACTTCCGGTTGGACTACGCACCGAACCGCCCGTCGCAAAACGTTGTACCCCGCTCGCCAGTCGGGCAATGAGGCCCTCGCCGTACTGACGTACCGCCGCCTTGCGAATCACGAAGGCCCCGGCCTCCAGGGTACGTGGCACGGTGTCGCCGTTGCCACTGCCCGGCACCTTGCCAGCAGTCATGCGCGGAAAGACGCCCACCGCGCCGCCACTGGCGAATCGGGCTGCACTGCCCATTGATCCCTCCGCGCTCACTCCAGCGCCCACGACCCCGCCGACGGCGTTTTCTTCAACCTTGCGGACATGGACGGTGTGCGTGCTGTGGGTGGCCATACCGTCCAGGCTCAATATCTCGGCACGGGCATCTGCTGCATTCGATTGCACCTGGTGACGCGATTGGGTTTCGATATCCGCCAAGGCCGTGATCTGGCGCTGGACATTCTGTACCGACGAGAGGGCCTTGTCGGTCGCCACCCGCAATTCCACTTCGGCGTTATCTTTGGCGTATTGGGCGAGCTTGGTGAGCGCTGTTTCCGCTTTCGAGACGTCGGCGTTGACCAGTACCGTCTTGCCTTCTTTGAGCTGGGTTTCCAGTTGGGCGAGTTGCTTCTCTGCCTGTTCGAGATCGATCTTGAGGGGGAGCAGGCGTTCCTTCTCGGCAATGGCGCGGTCGAGGTCGGCCAGGGCTTGATCGATTTTAGTGGTATCGACATCAATGGTGAGATTGAAGCGCTCCTGGAGCTGGGTGGCGATTTCGTCGATCTGGGACTGGGTCTGCCGTAGCGCCTCTTCGATCTGCCGGCGTGCGCCGGTGGCCGCTTCCGCTGCTTCGCGGTGTGCCCGGCTCTCGCCGTCGAGTGCCTTGACCGTCAGTTCCTCGGAAGTGCGGATGGCTTCGATGGCGGTTTTGACCGCCTGTTTCTGGCTGATAACTTCCTGGTCGCCTTGCTTGACCGCATGAGCGGTCTGGGCAGCGAGGTCGGCGGCTTGTTGGGCGTATTGCTTGGCTTGCTCAAATTCGCCCTGAACAATTGCGGTGCGGGCCTTTTCTTGTAACTCAGCGATTTGGGTGAGTTTGTCTTGATAGGCTTCGTAGTCCGTCATCGTTGAACGGTTGAGTTCGCGGATGCGTTCTTCGGTGGTTTGGTGAAGTTGGCGCTTCTCGTCCTCGATGCGCTTGATTTCTTGAAGATGCCGATTGGCTTCGGCGTTTAAAGCGTTAACGTGGGCAACATAACTCGCCAGTGCTTCTTGCAGGGTCTGGCGCTTGAGGGTGAGGATTTCGTTCTCAACCCGGGCGACGTTGTTGCGCCGCTCGGCTTCGGTGTCGCCGTGGCGCTTGGCGGCTTCGAGCCGGGCTTGGGATTCCCGCTCGATCAGCGCCAGCGTCTGCTGGGTCGCCTGCTGGCGCAGTTGGGTTTGCTGGCTGAGCGATTGGGTGAGCAGTTCGGTAGATTTGGCGATGCTCTGCGCTTCGGAGAGCTTGGCGAGATTCAGCGCCGTGAGTTCCTGGTCGTAGCGTTTTTGGACAGCGGTAAGTTGCTGCGCCAGATTGGCTTCGACCAGAACCGTCAGGCCCTTGTAGCTCTCACCCAGTTTGGAGAGACCGTCGTTGATGGTCTGGTTGGCTTTGTTGGCGGCGCTCTCGACTTCGCCGAGACGGGTTTTGAGTTTCTCGACCGAGGCGTGGACGGTTTCGATGGCCCGCCCTACCGCTTCCTGGGTGCCTTGGCGCACAGCTTCGAGACGCCGGGCGATTTCTTCAGCAGCGGAGGCTGCGGTGTTCATGGTCTGGGTGGTCACTTGACCATGGCGTTCGGCATCCTTATACATACTGGCGAAGATTTGCTGCATTTGTCCGAGGCGTTCTTGGTGGCGCTGGCTGGCGGCTGCCAGGGTGTCGGCGCTGAACAAGGCGGCGAAGGATTCCCAGCCATAACGTAGATGCTCGATGCCGGTCATCAGGGCTTGCACCATGAAGACCCCAGCTTTGCGCACGGTCTCGAATTTGTCGGAGAGCCAGGTGCCGATCTCCCAACCAACGAAGGCAGCAGTCAGGACACCGAAGGCAACCTTGAGCGCGCCTGCCGAGGCGATGGCGGCGCCTATTGATAGATTGGCGGTTGTCCAGGCTGCGGCGGTGGCATTGGCCGCCATCACTCCGGCAGCACCGGCGGTTTGCCAGGCAGTGGCCAATGCCGGGAGCAGGCGGTAAATGATCACCGCGAGGCCGACGTCCTTGATGAGGTTGAGCCATTTCATCACGGTGTCGAGGTGCTGGGTCAGGACGTCCAGCGCGGCAGCGAGTTTGTGGGTGAAGCCGGTGCTTTCGTCGAGTTGGTGTACCCATAGGCCGAAGGCGTTTTTGAGGCGTTCGAAGGCTTGGGATACCGTTTGCGGGAGTTGGGCGTATTCGGCGGCGAGTTTGTCCTTTTGCCCAAGGAGGGCGTTAACCACGACGTCGGCGGTGAGTTTGCCTTCTTCGGCCATTTTGCGTAGCCGTCCGATGGGAACATTCAGTCCGTCGGCCAGGGCCTGGGCGAGGCGTGGGCTGTTCTCGACCACCGAGTTGAATTCTTCGCCGCGTAGGACGCCGGACGAGAGGGCTTGGCCGAATTGGAGCAGCGCGGACTGCGCTTCGGTGACGCTGGCGCCGGAGATGCGCAGGGCTTGCGAGATGCTTTCGGTGATTTGCAGCGCATCCTTCTGTTCGCCGCCGAGCATGCGCACTGCTTGCTGGAGCTTGCCGTAGAGGGTGGCGGTTTCTTGCAAGGGCACGCCGATGCGCTGGGCGATGGCGTAGAGTTCCTGCTGGGCGGTGGTGTATTCGCGGCTGCCGGCAGTGGCGAGCTTGAGCCGGGCGTTCATCATGTTCCAGGCATCGGCGATCTGGATGATTTCCTGAACCTTGCCGGCGAATTCGAAGGCGGCGAGGAAGGCGATGAGCTGGGTCTTGGCGCGGTTGAACTGGTCGCTGAAAGCCGCGACACCGGCTTTGACTTCGGCTAATCCTGCCGTGGCCTTCTCGCCAGCGGTTTTTGCGCTACCGGCGAGGTCGTTGAGGCTCTTCTCGGCACGGTTGAGGGTGGCTTTGAGATTGTCGTCGGCGCCGTCCAGGGAAACCAGGACGGAGATGCGGTTTTGGGGCATAGAATCGTTACGCTTTGTCGGTAAATTTGAACAGCGCCCCACAGTGTGTAAAATACACACCATGAACAGTTCTGATCTGATTCGGGAAATCCAGGCTGCCGGATGGCGACTGGATCGCATCAATGGCTCCCACCACATTTACAATCACCCGCACCGTCCGGGAATAGTAGTGGTGCCTCATCCCAAGAAAGATTTGGGTAAGGGGCTGGTAGCCATCATTCGCAAACAGGCTGGAATCTAGGAGATCACCATGCACTATCCGATTGCCATCGAACCCGGTGACGAACAACACGCTTTCGGCGTGGCGGTACCTGATCTGCCGGGATGTTTCTCCGCCGGGGACACCCTCGACGAAGCCATTGCCAATACTGAGGAAGCGGTCATCGGCTGGATCGAGGCTACCCTCGATGCCGGCGGCGAGATTCCTTCCCCTTCGCCGGTTGATGGGTTGCGCTCTCGTCCCGAGTTCGGCGGCTGGATTTGGGCGCTGGTACACGTTGACCCCGCAGTGCTTGACGACAAGATCGAGCGGGTCAACATTACGCTGCCGCGCCGCGTATTGCGTCGTCTCGACCAGGCTGCCCGTGCCGCCGGGGAATCGCGTTCCGGCTACATCGCGAAGTTGGCGATGCATTAACCAAAGCGAGTTGGGGGGCTTTGGTGCGAGCCAAGGCCTCATCCCAAACTCCGTAATCCCTTCTCAATCCCCGCCACCAGCTCCGGCACCCGGCCCATCACCAACCGCCCGACATCCAGCCGCTTCATCAGCGTCACCCTTGGCACCAGCACCGCAATCGGAATATCCATCCCGCGTTTCAGGCGCTTGACGCCTTCGCCCTTGCGGTAGCGCCGCTTGAAGCCGGCCAGCGGTCGATCATGTTCCTTGAGGTTCTCCGCCATCAGCACCACGTTGCCATTCTTGCCCTTGACGAAGAAGGCGTTGCCGCCCCGGATGAGTTCCGTGACGATCTGCTTGAAACGCTTCCTGCCCACCCGCCCATAGATCGGGATCAGCATCTTGCCGGCAATACTGCCACCGGATTCGTGCATCCCGGCCCAGGGTATCTTGGCGCCCACATGCAGGGCGGGCAGGCGGTCAGGATTATTGGCGTAAACTTTGGTTCTGAAACCTTTGAGGAAGGCTTTCTTGGCCACTTTGAGACGTCCGCCGACATGCTCGCGCACCTCCTGCTGGAGGGCTTTGGCTTCGAGGGCGAGAGATTTCTCGACGACGGCACGCACCTTTTGGCGAAATTCGCCGCCCCATTTGCGTAGATTGGCCTTGGCGAGATTGGAATCAATTTTGATGTTGATGCGCATGGTCGAGGAGTTGGTCGAAGGTTTTTTCCAGAGAGCGTGAATCGGCGCGAGCGGCAATGGCGACCAGCGACAGCAACTGCGCGTCGCGCATACTTTCCTGTTGGTGAATCGCGGCAAGATATCCGCGAACCTGGGCCAGGGTATAGTTCAGAATGTCGCTTTGCCGATGACCGTGAGCGATCAGGCGTTGGATGACTCCGAACCACCCACTGCTTTTGGCATCGCCGGAAGGTTTGCGAAGGCGCGGGTGAGATTCGGCATGACCCCACGGGTAAAAAAATCCGCATTCACCTCAATCACCTTGGCGGCCAGCAGCACCAACTCGCCCACGGTGAGCTCGCCGATCCACTCTTGAGATTCCCGCACCGCCACGGCCACCGCCTCGATCACCGAGTCGCTGTGCTCGGCGATCAGACGAAACAGGTCGATGTCGTTGCCATTCAAGGTGGCGATGATGGGCACCACCGCGCGGCTGAAGGCAGATAGTTCGCTCACCTTGAGGGGGGTGAGCGACAAGGTCTTGCCACCGGCTTTCACTGCAAGCGGTTGTGGAATAAGAACTTCCAGATCGTCAGTCATGCTGTTTCCTCGTTTTATAGCTGGACGATCCGGCCAAATTGACCCAGCGTCGCATCGAGCGGCTTCGTCGAATCCGCCAGTAACGAGCCTTCCAGCTCGAACTTGTTGTAATCGTCGGAGATGAAGGATATTTCCTTCAAGGGATCGAAAGCCACCCGGTACAACTCCACCAACACCTTGGCATTGCCCTGAGCGGTGTTGAGTCCTTCCAGGCGCAGGAAGCGTTCCGGCAGAGGCTGGGTAAAGATGCCAATCTCGGTGATGGCACCGAATGCGTAGCTTGCCTTGAAGGGCGCGGCGTAGGCCACCGGCGGCGTACCACCGTCGTCCAGACGCAGAAACTGCACCGCCCCGAAATCCACATCAGCGGTAAAGTCGATGCCGGCCACCAAGGTGGCGGGTGTCGCCGAACTGTCCTTGACGATCAGCGACGCCACCTTGGGGTGCGCGAGGAAGTAGCGATCTCCAATGGTCGGAGAGGCTCCGCCCAGCGGCTCATCGGTCACCGTGCCGCTGTTGCCGGTGACGTGATTGCCGTAGAGCGCCAAGGCGAGGTTCTCCTTGGTGAATTCCTCAATGGTGAGCTTCACCGTCGCGCTCTTTTGCTTGATCATGCGGTGATCCAGGCTGCGCTGCCCGGTCTGGCTCTCGAAATGCTCGATGACGTCGGTCTTGAGCGAGAGTTTCAGTTCGGCAACATTGCCGGGAGAACGGACTTCCAGCGGATTGCCGGAAACATCGCGTTTGCCGAGATAGACCCGGCCCTGGAAACTGGCGTAATAGCTCATAGGGATTTCTCCTCCTTGTGGGGTTTGGTCGAGGGGCGGGACTCCGGCTCGGCGGGAAGTGCCTTCGCCACGCCCTCGGCGATCAGCCAAGCGGCCAGATCGTCAGCGAGGTCGAGCGTATCGCCCGGGCTGAGTAATTTGCCGACATGGGTATGGGGCTGGATGAGTTCGATGCGCATGGCGCTTTATCCTGATTGGGTGAGATCGTTGGCGAGGGTGCGGTAGCTGATCTGGTAGCGCGCCGGAATCGCCGCTGCGACCGCATCGGCATCCTCCACCTCGAAATCGCTGTCCAATTCCCGGATACCCAGACACAGACCACCCAGGTTGGCATCCTGGAACAGCGCGGCATGAGCTGCGGTGAGCAGCCGGTCGGCCTCGCTTTCTGGATCAACGGGCGGAATCGCCCGCGCCACTGCGAAGAGCTTGACCGTCAGTTCACGAGTTACCCGGTCGTTGGCGCGCTCGACGATGGCATCCCCTTCGGCGAATACCACCAATGCCGGGCAGTGCTCGCGGCTAATGGCAACGGTCGGCGAGCGGTGCAGCGTTGCGCTTTGTGCTTCGGCGACCGGGCGTAGGACTTCCAGCATCCTTTGCAGGATTTGTTCGCGGATGGAATTTTGCATGGCGCGGCATCACAATCGCGTCAGCTTGGCGCGCGTCTCGGAACCGTCACCGATTGCGCGGACTTCCCGTACCTGGAATCGGACGCCATCAACTTCCACCACATCGCGAGTAGCCAGCCCAACGAAGCACGATGCAGGGAAGGAGATAACGGTTTCCCGGCTCAGGGTCAGATTGTCGAGAACGGAATCATCGGGGGCGCGCAGTCCAACGGGATATTTCTGCGCGGGGCTGCCGTTGCTGGGTTGCCAGACGCACACCTTGAGGAATCCGGCGTTGGCCGCCGCTTCATAGACTTGCTCAGCAAGGTTCACGGTTTTGTTCTCCTCACTGCGCCATCAGTTTCACCAACACCGCCGGTCGATGGCACATCGGCAACGGGTTGGACTGGGTGTGCAGATCGGTGCCCCGGTCGAACTTCTTGGGTTCCTGCTTGGCGTACAGCGGTTGCCCGAGGGTATTGGCAGTTTCGTTAAAATCCGCCGGGGCGAAGTACGTACCGAAAGTGTCGATGGTGCCCATGGGGAAGGCATGCGCTTCCCCTTCGGCGATGAAGCGCCGTACCTCGCCTTCAAGGTCGGTGGCTTGTCCCCGGTATTCCTCAAAGGTGATGCCACCGAAGGGGAATGAGGCACGCATGTCGTCGCGCAGCGCCGCCCCTTCCTGCCAGCGGTCGTAGGCTTTTTGCACCTTGGCGTGGCCGGTCAGGGCATCGTAGAACTCCGGCGACACCAGGCAATGGATACGGGTCATGTATTCGCCGCGCAGGTTGTCTTCGAGGTAACGCTGCAGGTCGATGCACTTTTTCTTGACATCGGTATTGGCGGAGTTGAGTTCGAAGTTGACCACCTCCTGGGTAATCTTGAATTCGTCGTAGAGGTTGTAGAGGGTCGAGCCGTCGGCATCGAGGATTTCTCCCTTGAGGGCGCCCATGCGCAGGTGCTCCAGGGTAATGGCGTGCTTGTTGCGCATGGTTTGCAGGTGTTCGGTCATGACGTTGGCGACCGTCTGCAATTCACTTTCCGTGCCGAAGGCGCGTACCCCTTGGACTTCCTCGGGCAGCACGACATCGTCGTGGGGAATGTGCGGAATCACGAAGGAGCGCATGCTGCGCTTGCCGTGTTTGCCCACCGAACCGGGTGCGCCGGGTGGTAGCGTGGGGAGGAGATTGAGGACGCCATTTTTTTCTTCGAGGGCGATTTGGCGGAAACGTACTGGCTTGGTTGGGAACAGATTCATCTGTTCGAGCTTGCCGTACTGATTCGGCAGGATATTGATCGCGGTGGTCAGCGCCGTCATGTTGAAGGCCGGCGAATTGAAGGGATTATTCATGGGCATGATCAGATTCCTTTGCGGACCAGGATGCCGGCGGCTTTTAGCTGGCGGATGGCGGTTGTCTTCTCCGAGACGGTAATGCCGGTGGGCCAGACCAGGGCGTGATCGGCGACCATGGCGTGGCGGGCGATCATCAGGCCATCGTCTCGTTCGGCCAAGGCTGCGTCGCAGTCCTGGATCATTACCCCGGCGGCGACTTCGCTGCCGTCCGTGGCAGACGGATCGAAGATTTTGATCTTGGTGGTCGCGGTGACGATGCCGACCACCGAGCCAAGGGAGAGAATATGTCCGGCGAGGACAGTGACCTGGTCGCGGGAGTAGAGATTGGGGGCTTCGTACTTGAGCAGGTCGCCCAGGTTGAGGCCTTCTGCGATGGGCGGAATGCTGGGTTGCTTTGCCATGTCAGTTCTCCTTGCCGGCCTTCTTCAGGGCCGCACGTATCAGGGGGTTGTCGGAGAGGGATTCGGGTTTAGCGAAGCTGGGCTCGGGTACCAGGCGGCTGGTGACTTCCGTGCCGGACGCTTGGAGGGACAGCAATTCCCGGCGTACCGACGCGGTCGGCGTACCGTTGGCGAGATAACCGGCGATCCGTTCCGGGCAACCGGCCAGTTGGCACAGCTCGGCGATTTCTTGGGCATCAGCCAGGGTCAGGCCGGGCACCGGTAGATGGCCAGCGGCGTTCACTGTTGCGACGGCAACTGGCTCACGGCGAGGAGCAGGCGCGTCCTCAGCGGAATCTGCTGCTCGATCAGGAACAGGATCAGGGGTGGGGTCTTCCATGAGAAGTTTCTCCTTGGGGGTAGGTGTTGAAAGGGTTGCGGAAACAGAACGGCTGGACGCACCGGCGGATATCGGAAACAGCAGTCGCGGCGTCATCGCTTCCGCCAGCGCCGTGAGGGCGTCGTCGAAAGTGCCGACAGCGTCGGCGAGTCCCGCGCTGACGGCGTCTTGGGCGAAGAACAGTCCCGCCTCGGTAGCCGTCACGGTCTCCAGCGTCATGTTGCGGTTGCGTGCGACGGTGTTGGTGAAGAGGCCGTAAATCCGGTTGATCTCGGCTTGCAGGAACGCGAGACCCGCGTCGCTGATCGGCTCGTGGGGGTTGAGATCGTTTTTGCGGGCACCGGCGAAGACCGTGGTGTAGCAGTAGCCCGCCTGAGCATCGCGGACCGATTGATCGACGTGCATGGCGATCACGCCGATGGAGCCGACCCCGCCGGTACGGGTGAGGAAGACCCGCTCGGCGCTGGAGGCCAGCGCATAGGCCGCCGAGTAGGCATGATCGTTGGCAACGGCGTAGACCTTCTTCTTTTTGCAGGCGGCGCGTATCCGGTCGGCGAGATCGAATACCCCACCCGCTTCGCCGCCGGGGCTGTCGATGTCGAGCAGGATGCCGCTGATCTCCGGCGCGGCCACGGCGGCATCGAGCATGGCGGCAAGGCTCTGGTAACTGGTGAGTCCCGAGTCGGCTTCCAGCCCAGCAGTACGGCGTACCAGGGTGCCGTAAATAGGGATGACCGCGATGCCACCGGAAGGAGATACCGGTTCCGGCTTTTGCGATGGCACTGGCAAATTGCCGATGGCGGCATGCGGTAGGCCGATGCGCTCCCCCAGGACTGCGAGGATCACCTCCAGTTTTGGCGGGGCGATCAAGAGCGGCGTCCCGTAGAGTCGGGACGCGAGATGCGGTAAAAACATGGTCAGTTGTCCGGGGTAGGATGGGCGGGGGTGTTGCTGGGCTGCGACGATGCCGGCTGCTTGTCGTGGCGCGGATCGCTTTCAAACACCAGCCCCAATCCATCGGCGCGGGCGTTATCGGCGGCAATCTCCCGATCCACGTCCTCGGCGTCATAGCCGAAGGTTGAAATGGCTTCCGAGCGACTCATCAATCCCGCCCGGATCGCCAGCAGCATTGCTTTGAATTCCTTCTCGGGATCGACCCATTGCCAACCCTGCGGCACCCATTTGCTGGCGAGGTATTCGCGTTTGCGGCGGGCATAGCCGGGCGCGGTAATCGCGCCAGACAGCACCGCTTGCTTTAACCACGCTGACCATACCGGGCGGCACAGTTGATGGACGATCACCGAGTGCTGGATCATTTCGCAGCGGCGGCGGAATTCCAGGAGTCCTGCGCGAATGCTGGAGTAATTGACGCCGGTGAGGTCGCCGGTTAATTGCTCGTAGGTAATCCCAATGGCTGCCGCCACCGCACGGAACTGGTTGCGCAGGAATTCCGAATAGCTACCGCCGACGTCCGCCGGGTCGGAGAACTTGATATCCTCACCGGGTTCGAGGATTTGCATGGTGCCCGGCTCCAACCCAGCCAGGGCCACCCCAGCATCGTCCGGCAGGCCTTCGCCGAGCAGGTTGTCTTCGGGGGAGAGACGAGTGATGAAGCCGGCGAACATCGCGGCGGTCTTCTTGCGTACCAATTCGGCGTCGTCGTATTGGTCGAGTTCGTTGAGCTTGACCAGCGCCCTTGAGAGCCAGGGTTCGCCACGGATTTGGCCGGGGCGCAGTACGCGGTAGAGATGGATAATCTCGCTGGCGTCGATGCGTACTGTATCCAGGCCGCCTTGTCCGGACATGGGTGAGAGCACCCCGTCCTCGGGGTGGGAGCGATAGAGGTGATAGGCTACCCGCCGTCCCAAGGCGTCGAACTCGATACCGGAACGAATCACGTTGCCGGCATTTTTGCCTTCGCGCACTTCGGTGTTGAGATTGAGCGGCAAATGCTCAGGCTCCAACAATTGCAGTTGCAGCGGTACTGATAGGCCATCTTCAATACGCCGGGGCCGCAGGCGGATCAGACACTCACCGCCTTCCAACATGGCCCGGCAAGCCAAGGCTTGCAGTCCATAGAAATCGGTCTGCCCTGCCGCATCCGCTTCTTCCGTCCAGTCGCGCCATAGGGCTTGGACTTCGGTGCGGAAGGTGTCGTCCTTGGCCAGGCTCTGCGGTTTGATGCCGGTGCCGATGCAGTTGGCGACGAAAGCTTCGATACCGGCGGCGGCCCAGGCGTTGCGCCGCGCCAGGTCGCGGCTCTTAATGCGCAGGTCGCTTTGGGTGGCCAGCATGGCCGCCACTGCGCCGGGATTGCCGGGCATCCAGGCCAGGGCGCGACGTCCGCGTCCAGCGGCTTCATGAATCGGCGCACCGCCGAACAGGGCTTTGAGCTTGGGAAACCAGGACACGAGATTAAAACCCTTTGCCGGTGGTCAAGCGCACTTGGCGTACCGCACGCGGCCAGTAGCCGGTGCCCACCGCCTGTTCGAACAGGCCACGTTCCACTTCACGGATCGCCAGCTTCAATTCTTCGACCGAGCGGTATTCGACGGTCTTGTCTTCGAAGCTGACACGACGCTCACCTTTGGCGAGAGCGGATTGGAGGGCGTTGAGTTGTTCTTCGGAGTAGGCCATGGTTATCGGTAAATAATCAGACTGATTTCTGGGGAATCCCGCAATTTCCCGCCAGGGCGAAGATAGGCAATTTCGATATCCTTGGCGGTCTTGTCCTCGACCTCGGCACGGGCGGCGGCGAAACGAATACCGCCCTTGCCAGCGTGACGCGCGAAGGCGACCCAGGCGTAATGGGCATCCTGGAAGGGTTGGGCGAAGATCACCCGGTAGCGCCCTCTGCCGAGGCGGATGACGTCTTCCACCCCGTGTGCGGCATGGATGCGCACCTGCCCGCCCTCCCAGCCGAAGTTGACCCAGGCACGGGCCAACCCCGGATGGTCGGTGGCAACCAGATGACGCATCTCCTCGCCGATGCGCTGGGCGAGTTCCGTGATGCGCTGGGCAAGACTCACAACCGCACCGTGACGGTGAGTCGGCGCGACTGGGGTGCCGGTGTCAGGCGGGTGATGCGGGTCAGGTTGTCCAGTAAGGTGATTTGGTAGTCGAGCGGTGAGGCCACGACGCTTTGCGTCGGCACGCCACCGAAGAACTGCACTTCGCCCAGGAGCAGCGGCGCAGCGTAGTCGGGACGGTTCGACGCGGTCATGAAGATGTCGAAATAGGTAAAGGTCGCCGGGGTCGCCAAGGTAAAGTCCTTGTGCTCGCTGTTGACCCAGCTCACGCTGTTATGGGTATCCAGCACTTCCCAGTTCTCGCCGTCGTGGGAACCTCGGAATTGCCAGTCGCGCGGCCCGCCGTCGCCGTAGGCGGAACGCGCGCTGAGCGTATAGCTATGCACCATCTGGGGTTGGGTAAACTGGCAGCGCCACCAAGCGCTGGTCGCGCCGTTGCTCTCCCAGGCGCTGTCCACCGTGCGGTTTGCGGCCAACCAGGCTTCCCGAGTGGGGTATTCCGACGAGGCGGAGAGAATGCATTCCGGCGAACTGGCACCACTCATCAGGGGGATCAAGGGCAGCGCTTCGGCAACCGAGGCACCTTCGGTCAGCGTGACCAGGCGCAGCAGCTTCGTGTCACGGGCATGAGGAATTTCCAGGACATCGCCTTGGGCGAGGATGGCGCTTTGTTGCACGATGGCAGCATTGGCCAGCGGCACCGAGAGTGTGGGTGAATTCAGTTTTGATTGTGCCAACCAGTCCTTGAAGGTGGTCAGGCGCGTTTGCAGACTTGAAGGGGTCATGATCGTCCATTGTCTCAATGGGCCGACCTCGCTCTCGATCAATGCAGCGAGAACGAGGCCGGCCAGGGGTTACACCAGCGCAGCTTCGAAGGCGGCGACGAAGTCGAAATCGGGATTACCGATGTCGGTGGTCGCGACCGCGCCGATGTTGCTGCGCGCCTGGGCTTGCTCTTCCGCCGTCAGGGTCTGGGCCGCGTCATAACGCACGCGCTTGTTGACCGCATCCAGCAGCGCTTGGGTGGCCGAGTCGCCGGACTGCAGCGCTTGCTGGATTTCCAGCAAGGTGTCGTAGGCGGCATCGGCGCCACCCAAGATTTCTGCTTTGAGGTCACCCAAGAGGCCGGTAATCTTGGACGCCGAGAAGGTGGTGGACAGCGAGCTTGGATTGGCGTCATCGATCACCTGAACGGCGGCGACGGTGTCGATCTGGTTGCGCAGTTCATTGATCGCCGACACCAGGCTGGTCTTGTCAGTGGTGGAGAGATTGCCGAGGGTGCCGACCCGACCGTAGACGGTCTTGAATTCCGCTGCCAGGCGTTGGACTAGGGATTCGAGGCGGGTTTGTTGACTCATGAGAGCTTTCCTTTTTAGTTGGGGGGTTGAGTTCAGGACTGAGGTTTGAGGACTGAGTGCGTGGTGTCGCTACGCGACGGTTTTACTCAGTCCTCAGTCCACAGCACTCAGTCCTATCTTTTGAGCCAGTTGCTGCGGATTACCCGCCGCCGACCGGCTCCAGAAAGACCAACGCCACCTTGAGGGGTGGCGTTGGGCATTTCATTCGGTTGGGTTGGAACAAGAGGTACGGCATCTGCTGTGGGTGGCGCCAGGCCGAGTTGCTTCTCCAGTTCGCGCCAGTGGCGCTCTTCGAAGCGATCCAGAGCGGACGCGCTGGCGGCGGCGCGCGAATACACAAAAATATCAAGACCTTCGTTCCTCTCGCGCATCTTCTGCCATTCGCGCACGGCGAAGCCGTTACGGTCGCGGCGCGTGACCAACTGCTCGGAACAAAGCTGCTGGATGTATTCACCGTCCATCTTGGGGAGATGGACATACCCTGCGGGATAGCGCACGGTTCCGTCCTCATTAATCTCCGGGGCCTTGCGCAGGTTGTTGTAGAACTCCAACTTGGCGATGCCGACCGCCACCGCGAAGAGTTTGATGCCCCGGCGCAGTTTCTTTCCATTTACGGTGGCTTCCACCGCCGTGGGCGTGCCGACCAAAGCCGCGCCCCGAGCGACGCCTTTGATGGCCATGACGCGTGGGTCTTTGACGGCGCGCACGAAGGCGTAGGCCTCCTGGGTGGCGAAGCCGGTGTCGAGCGCGAACCGCGCCAGCGGAATTTGGCAGCCCGATGCATGTGTCCAGGTTTCCTGGAGCATTTCGGCGAGGCGTTTCCATACCGCTTCGCGGGCGGTGTCACCCATCAGCACCCGGTGCTCGATGAGCCAGGATTCCTTGCCGCGCCCAAAGGCCCAGATGCTGGCTTCGATGCGATCCTTCTGTACGTCGGCGCCCCCCACCAGCAGTAGCCCGCCTTGGGGGATCGTGCCGATTGGGTAGTCTTCGCGACGCTCAAGCAGACGTTGCCAATCCGGGGCTTCGCCTTCCTCGATCCAGGTCTCGCCCAGTTCGGTGTTCTTGAAGCTCTTGATCGCCGCAGCCGAGCCGCTGTCACGGTTGACCGCTGCTTCCCAGGCGGCGGCGATGTCCCGCCAACTACGCCAGCCCAGGGGGCTGTACAGGCTGGAGAGATGGAAGCCGGCGGTCTTGCCGGTATATCCGGGGTTGGTGGCCTGCCATTTGCCGTGGGCGAGCATGTTGGTCTTGTGGTGCTCGGCGATTTCACGGTCGCACTGGGCGCAGACATAGGCAGCGCTCTCCGGTTTGCCCTTCGGCCAGCGCAACTGCTCGAAGCGCAGAAACTGGGCATGCCCGCACAGCGGACAGTGCACGAAGTAGCGACGCTGGTCGGAGGCCAGGTATTCGCGTTCGATGCTCGATGCCCCGGAGATGGTGGGGGTCGAGACGATGAAGATTTTGCGGCGGGCGAAGGTTCTCGTTCTGGCCTCCGCCAGGCTGATGGCATCGCCCTCTCCCTCAACGTCACGCGGATAGCCATCGACTTCGTCGAGGAATAGGTAGCGCACCGGCATGGAGCGCAGGCCCACCGCTGAATTCGCCCCGGTCATCACCAGCACGCCGCCCCGGAATTCCTTGGCCAGGATGGTATTGCCGGCATCGCGGCTGCGCGACGGGGCAATCAGCTCGGCGAGGACCGGCGACTCCTCAATCAGCGGGTCGATGCGCTGCTTGGAGTTGCGCTTGGCCATCTCAACAGTAGGCGAGACCGCCATCATCGGGCCGGGGGCGTGGTGGATGACGTAGCCGATCCAGTTATTGCCGCATTCCGTTTTACCCAGTTGTCCGCCAGCCATGAATACCACCCGTTCCACCGGTGAGGTAGGTGACAGGCAGTCCATGATTTCCTTCAAATATGGGGTACGGCTGGTGCGCCAGCGCCCCGGCTCGGCAGAGGATTTGGTGGACAACATGCGGTGTCGATCCGCCCATTCCGAGACGCTGAGTAGCGGGTCGGGTGTCAGGCCTTCGCGCCAGGCGCGCTCAATGGCGTCCGCGCCGTCGTAGACGATGTCGTCGAACATGAAGATTTTTAGTCAACCTTGGGCTTGAGGTCGCCCAGTTCCGCCAAGTGCTCGCGGATGGCGCTTTCCAGTTCGATGTGCACGGTATGGGCATCCACCCCGAACTTTGCGGCTAAGCGTGCGGCAATCCGCGCCGGCCAGTTGAGCCAGGCATCGCGCTCGGCACGGGCCAGCTTGAAGACGTGGGCGATGGCCTGATTGCGTTCGACCAGTTCGCCCTTGAGCTTGGCCAAGCGCACCTTGTTGGTCTGCGCCTTGACCACTTCGTTGACGGTCTTGGCTTGCAGCAGCGAGGTGCCACCGGTATTGCTTGCCACACCGCCCGGCATGCCCAAAGGCTCATGGACAGGTGACTCAGGCTTGGATGCAGTGGCTGCCGCTACTTGCGGCGCTTTGCTGGGTTTCGTGGTCTCTCGTTGTTGGGCCGGGTCGGTATTGGCCGTCCATTGCCGGTCAGCCTTGGCGGCTTCGATGGTGCCGTCGGCCTCCTGAGCAATGCGTCCGGCCTTGATCGCTTTGCGTACCGCCGCATCGGAAACGCCCCGGTGACGGGCGTAGGCGCGTATCGATAGACCCATGGGCGAGATTCTGGAAAGAGTGATTGTTTTTAATCAGAATTTGCTTGGCTTTCCGCGCGAATGAAGCGTTCATGGGGCTGTCGCGATTGACGACATCAACCTCACAGGAGAGCAAACATGACCACCCCCATCAAACTGACCGACACCCAAACCAACGTCCTCGGCAACGCTACCGACCGGCCCGACGGCAATATCGAGCCGCTGCCGCCTTCCATCAAAGGCGGGGCCCGCATCAAAGTGATCGAGGGGTTGCTGACGCGCGGCCTGATCGTGCGGCACGACGAGGCTACTGGCTCGTCCTATCACCTCACCGATGCCGGCTATGCGGTGCTGGGCCGCACCCGTCAGGTACCCGACGCGGTGGTCGAGGCGGTGGAGGAACATCCCCAACCAGACTTGTCTGCAGAGAATCAGGGCGTTGTTGAAGCCTCCGCCGATGCAGACGCCAAGAGCAAACCGCACACCCGGCAAAACAGCAAGCAGGCCCAAGTGCTCGCCATGCTCCAACGCCCCGAGGGTGCAACGGTGGCGCAGATCATGGCGGCTACCGGCTGGCAAGCCCACACCGTGCGAGGCACTTTTGCCGGGGCATTCAAGAAGAAACTTGGGCTGACCATCACTTCGGTGAAATCCGAAGCGGGCGAACGGATTTATCGGTTGTGATTGGTGGGGCTACAAATAACCAGGGCGGCAACCTGCCGCCCTGGTTGGCTTCAGCTTGGATGACTATTTCTTGGCGGTAGCCACGGCTTGCTTGAACGTCGCGCCGGCAGCAAATTTCGGCACGGTGGTTTCAGCAATATTGAGTTTCTCGCCGGTCTTGGGGTTTTTACCTTCACGAGCAGCGCGCTTCGTGGCCTTGAAGGCGCCGAAGCCAATCAGCGATACATCGTCGCCCTTTGCCACGGTTTCAATGACCGTTTCCAGCAGCGCATCCAGGGCTTTACCGGCATCTGCCTTGGTGAGTTGAGATTTTTCAGCGATGGCGGCGATGAGTTCGATTTTGTTCATGCGTAAGTGACCTTTACTTGGTTTGAGGGGCGGCTATGCTACCACCTGATCAGAAGATGTAAAAATCACTTGGCTTCCTTCTCGAACAGAGCAAATCTATAGACATCACAACGCTCACCGCCAAGGAGAACATCATGTCACCCACAGACGCTATCCTCAACCACAGCAACTACGATGCCGATGATTACGGCTACCTCATTGCCAAGGGCTGGACGGACACGGAGATTCTGGCGCGCTGGGATGCCGAAGCCAACGCCGGCAAAGCTCCCTGCCGCTGGCAGTCGGAAACCGCGCGAGGCAAGCTGGCCGCCGTGACAGGACGCCGCTAATGCATTGTAAAGGTGAGTAAATAATGATCGAGATAGTGCTTGGTTTCTCCCTCGATTAGAGCGAATCTACAGCCATCGCAACGATCAACAAAGGAGACAACAAATGAAAGCCACCCCGCAAATTCCTGCCAGCCGCAATGATGCCTGGGGGTTCACCGGCACGATGGAACACCACGCCCCCGCTGCTTGGCCGATTGCCATAACCGCGATTTCGGATGCCACCGGCCAGCCCCTGGAGGCGGTACGAGATTTCCTCGACAGTCTTCATGGGCGACATTTCGCGGACGATGTGCTCAACCAGATGCACGCCGGTGACAGCGTCGAACAGGCGATCCACGCGGCGGTCGCCCGCTGGATGGGCTGGACGATAGGCCAGGTGACCTCCCGCGACTACGGCATCCCGCGCGGATTGCCTTACTTGGTAGGCTTCGTAATTCACTGCGAGATCGCTGAGGAAGCCCTCGCCGCCTGATCAAAGACAGCATCAAACGCCACCCCGTCGGTCTGGCGGGTGGCTTTTTCTCCCGTCCAATCCTGCCAGCGCCGGATAATCACATCAACGTACTTCGGGTCGAGTTCGATCAGCCGCGCCTGGCGGCCTGACTTCTCGGCGGCGATCAATGTTGTGCCGGAACCACCGAACGGATCGAGCACGACATCACCAGGGCAACTGGAGTTGCGGATCGCCCGTTCCACCAGTTCCACCGGCTTCATGGTCGGGTGTAGATCGTTCTTTGCCGGTTTCTTGATCTGCCAGACATCGCCCTGGTCGCGGTCGCCGCACCAGTGGCGTTTTGCGCCTTCTGGCCAGCCGTAGAGAATCGGCTCGTACTGGCGTTGGTAATCGGCACGACCGAGGGTAAAGGTGTTCTTGGCCCAGATGATGAAGGTCGACCATTTACCGCCGGCAGCACGAAAGGCCGATTGTAGGGTGTCGAGTTCGCTGGAACTCATGGCAATGTAGACGGCACCATCGCACTTTGCCAAGGCCGGTTGGAATGCGGCCAGCAGGAAATCGTAAAACCCGGCTCCGAGATTGTCGTTGAGGATCGGGCGGTGGGTGCCGCGCTGCTTGTCCTTCGGGCTGTTGGCGTAGTCCACGTTGTACGGCGGGTCTTGCCAGATCATGGCAACCCGCTCGTTGCCAAGCAGCGCTGCGTAACTGGCCGGGTCAGTCGCGTCGCCACACAGCAGCCGATGTTTGCCGAGCAGCCAAACGTCGCCCGGCTGGGATACGGATATCTCCGGTACTTGCGGCGCAGCATCCTCATCGGTCTGCCCTTCGGTAGTCGTTTCTTCACCGGCCAGGATTTCCAGCAACTCGTCGGCATCGAAGCCGGTGAGCGCCAGGTCAAATTCGTCTTCTTGGAGCGCCGCCAGTTCGATGCGCAGCAGTGCTTCGTCCCAGCCGGCGTTCTCGGCAATTTTGTTGTCGGCGATCACCAGCGCGCGACGTTGAGTCGGTGACAGGTGATCGAGCACCACGACCGGTACGCTGGTGAGGCCAAGTTTACGTGCAGCGGCCAATCGACCATGCCCGGCAACAATCATGCCGTCGCTACCGGCCAGGATTGGAGCGGTGAAGCCGAATTCCACTATGCTTGCGGCGATCTGGGCGATCTGATCTTCAGAATGTGTCCGGGCATTGCGGACGTAGGGCAGCAGCTTGGCCACCGGCCAGCGTTCAAGCTTGTCAGCGAGCCAGGATTGCATTCGGGTGCTCCAGTTGTACTTTGTTGCAAAAAAATGGGTTCGTCCCGGCGGTACGCTGCTTGAAGTGCGAACCCCAAGGTGCGACCCTGGAGTGCGAACCTCAAGGTGCGTACCTGCGTACTCCGGTGCGAACCCGGCAAGGAGATTTTTTATTGGGGAAAAAATGCGAAACCCGCGACTGGCGCGGGTTTCATGGGTGTTGCTGGAAGTTTTGGTGCGAACCGCGAACCTCGGTGCGAACCCTATTTCATCTTGCTACGCTATCGAAATCTTGCGCTGGGGGCCACCGCATGGCATTTTGGCTAGGAAGGACCCCTCGGATTTCCGCATGACTCCGCATCAGTTCGTTCCTGCTCGTCTGCCAGATAGAGATTCTTTCCTTCACTCGTTGCATGTGAGATTAGCAGGAATCATAGCAAGAAATTTCCGAAATGTTGCACAGAGAAAACCTCGCAAAACCAGCGCCTTGCCTCACGTTTCCGCATGTCTTGGCAACTTCTATCAACTTGCCGTAACTCCCTCTGCGATGCATGGCAAATTACCAGCTGACTTCCCATTCAAACGGGCTGCAACAATCCCCAGCGCCCGCTGCCAGCGCCGCCATGCAGTAGTGCGCTCGCAGCCGAAGCGTTTGCAGATGTCGCTCCACTCGTACTGCTTGGCGCGCATCCAGATCAGATGACGCTGCTCTTCCTCCAACCATTGCACCCAGCGCTGGGTTTCCAACATACGTTCCAGAGCATCCGGCGATGGCGGCAATCGGCGATAGCCATCATCATCAGTCGACACCTGCTGGGCAAATGCCGGCCAAATTGTGAAATACCCCTGCACCTGTACTCTGGGTAAACGTCGTCCTGTCTCAACCGCTTCGGCAAAGCGGTACGCCACTTCTTCAATCGTCCACTCAGCCATGGCGCTTTCCTCCGTAGAGACGTTCGCCAAGGCGCCGCACGAACTCCCGCTCAACCCAGTCGAGACGTTCGTCGTTGGCGGATACCACCAGGATATTCTGGCCGCACCAGCCTTCGCGTTTGACTTGGTCAGCGTTGAAGGGGTTGGGTTGCTTGTTGCCCAAGGGACAACGGTAACGGTTTTGCGGGACTTTCATGTCACACCTCCTGTGTCTCAATAGCCCAGTGCAACAGCGCCAGGGCATCGGCTTCGTTGTCGTCCGTCGGCTGGTAGCCGCGTTTCTGGATTGCCGCGACCATCTCATCCTTGCTGGCGTTGCCCTTGCCGGTCGCATGCTTCTTGATCGTGCCGACCGGAACCCCCTGGTAAGGGATTTTGTGGTGCTCACACCAAGCAGTGAGGTGCGCCATGAATCCGCCATAGGCGTGAGCCGCATCCACACCTGCATGGCGACGTACTTCCTCGAAGTAGATGGCGTTGATGCCGTCAGTGGTCTGCTTGATCTCGGTGAGCCAGCGCTTGAAGCGCAGGAAACGCATGCCGCCGCCTTCGAAGCGCTGTGGCTTGAAGGATTCAGAGCCGCTAATGATGGTGCCGTCAGGCTGGCGTAGTGCCCAGCCGGTCGTGGTGCCCAGATCGAGGGCGAGAATTGTTTGCATAGTCATGTTCATTTCTCCATCCAGTTTTGTGGAATGGCCTCTGAAGGATCGGGAGGGTTATGTCGTAACCCTCTATGCGCGCACGCACACACGCGTATAGGAGTTACGATGTAATGCTTCCGATCCTTCAGGCCGTTAATCATCGATGTAGCCGTAAACCGCGTAGTTCTTGGGTTGCAGGCCGATTCCCTCGAATCCCATCGCACCTTTGCCGTTTCGCCAGCGGCCAAAGCGACGCGACACCAGTTGTTCGGAGAACCGTTTTACCGAACCGACAAATTCACCCGCTTTTTCCGCCCATTCCTTCCAATCCGCGAACAAGTCCGACGTCAATGTCCGTGCCGCTTTACTGAGGGCGCAACGTTCTTCCATCCATTGGCCCAGCGCATCCTCACCCTCGAAATATTCATCGGTCGCATCCAGCACTGGTTTCGGCACACGCAAGTTGCCCAAGCGCTGCCATTCCCGACAACCGGCCAGCGCCCAGGCCAGAATCCCGTCACGCTCGGCCAACAGCTTCTGCTGCAGATTCTTGTCGCGTTGTTCCGGCGGAATCGTCACCGTGAAGGGAATCAGGTGCAGGCGCCGTTTCATCGCCTCATCGATGTTGCGGATCGCGGGTTTGTGATTGCCGGCAACGATCAACTTGAACTGCGGCATGAACTCGAAGAAGTCCTGGCGCATGAAGCGTGCGGATATCTTGTCGCCGCCGGTCAGTGCCTTTACTTTGGATTCCGCCCAGCGCCGCCCCTGCTCGGTTTCGATGGAGGACACGAAACGCGCGCCACGCAATCCGGCCATGTCGGTTGGATGGCGGTCGGCGCGGGTTTCCATGAAGGTGTCCATGGGCGCATTGGTGGCGTAGTCGCCGAGGATCGTCGCCAGCGTGTTGACGAACACCGACTTGCCGTTGGCGCCGGTGCCGTAGAGGAAGAACAGCGCGTGCTCGCTGGTGACGCCGGTCAGCGCATAGCCAGCGACCCGGGCCAGGTAGGATTGCAGTTCGGCATCACCACCGGTGACGTCGATAATGAATTTCCGCCAAGTCGGGCAATCGCCCTTGGGCGTGGCCGTGGTAATCTTGGTCATCCGGTCGCCACGGGCATGGGGCCGCATCCTGCCGGTTTTGAGATCAATGACGCCGCCCGGCGTATTGAGCAGCCATGGGTCGGCATCCCATTCGTCGGCAATGGCGGCATGACGACGGTCGGTACGTGCCAGTCGCTCGACGCCGGCCACGGTGCCGGAACTGGCGAGTTTGGCGGCGCTCTTGTCAGCGGATTTGAGCGAAGCCTCACGGCATACCCGGCGCATCAGATGCAAGGCGCACAGAGTATGCTCGGCCTGCCAGCGCTGCCCTGTCCACACCAGCCACTTGCCCCACTGGGCGACATAGCGCCAATCCTCTGAATATCTTCGTGTAAAGGTCAGCGCCAGCGCATCCTCGGAGCCGGCCACGGATACATCACTGACTTCCCGTTCCAGCCGTTGCCCCATCGGCAGGCGTTCGCCGGACGCGATGAAGGATGGAACATCGAAGCCTTCCTGGATGGCATCGGCAGCATCCCAGGATTCTGGCTTATCCTCGGGAGGCAGGAGAATCTTGCAAGATACTGCTCCCGACACCAGAATGGCATCAGATGCGCTCATCGCGTAGTCCCAGCCGGGTTTATCCTTGTCCGGCCAGATCAACACGGTTTTGCCGGCCAGTGGCGACCAATCGGTTTTGTCGACCGGGGCATTGGCACCATGCATCGCCGTGGTGGCGCAGATACCCATATCGATCAGCTTTTGCGCGCATTTCTCGCCCTCTACCAGAATGACTTGGTCAGCTGCCGCAATGCCCGGCTGGTTATAGAGCGGACGCGGGTTGGGTGGTGCCGGTTTACGCTTTTTGGCATCCCAGGGGCGGAATTCCTTTTTGCGCCCGGGTGGGTCGTAACGGTAGACACAGGCAATCAGCCTGCCCTGGGCGTCCAGGTAATCCCACTTCGCGGTGGCCGGACCGAGGTCGTCGACGGGAATTTCCTTCTTGCGCTTCTTGGCTGTGACAGGCTGGGCGCGCCCGAGCAGGTCGTTGGCCAGTTCCAGCACTTTGGGGAAATTGGAGTAGACGTCGATGCGATGGTGAGCGGCAATCAAGGCAAAGAGGTCGCCCCCTTCGCCGGTGGCGCGATCCGTCCACAATCCGGCCTTGTCGCCGTCAAGGACAATTTCCAGGCTGTCGCCGGGGCTGCCGAGCACGTCACCTACGACAAATTTGCCCTTGACCATCTTGCCCGCCGGCAGGAGCGCATAAAGTACCGACTCCAACTTGGCCATGAGAGTGGTGCGGATTTCGTCGCGTTCAACATCAAGATTGCGTTCGGGTGGGGTGGGAGTCCCATTAAAATCCAGCATCATTCCCCCTTGATGGATAAAGTGACGTCATAGTTAAGCCCTCCAGCAACGGTTGGCCCACGCGCAGCATTTGCATTCGAAATGGGTGGCGTCGGTAAAGGAACGGGGCAGCAACTCCCCGGCATCGGTGGCGCGGATGATCTTCACCGCACGATCGGACATGCGCTGCGCTAGCGCGCCATCAAAGGGCAGCAGTTCGAACCACAGTTCTTCGGTGTCCTTGTTGATCGCGGTGAACAGCGCCGGGTTTTCCGAGATGCCGGGGATATCGCTTTCCATGTAGGCTTGGTAGGTGGCGACCTGCGCGGCATACACCGGCTTGGCGACAGCGACGCCTTTCTTGACGCAATCCCGCCAGTGCTGGGCGTTCATGGTTTTGCACTCCCACAGCATCGGGAATGACAGACCCAGATCGGGCGGCGCACCGTTGATCACACCATCGACGTGCCCCTGGATGCGTCCACCTGCCACAGCGAAGCCGAACTGCTCGCTGTTCTCCTTACGGGTATAGAGGTCGAAGCCGGCCAGGCGCAGCCAACGGATGGCCAAGTCTTCCAGAACATGGCCGAGCTCGAAGATGCGCAGCGTTCGGCCCGAGAAATCCGCGCCCTCGTCGACCGGCGCGTCGGCATATTCGTATTGCAGGGCGCGCTCGCAGGACACGCCGAGCCGAGAGGCGCCGAGGTAGGTGCGCTTCGGTTGTTGTTGCCGCTCGGCCTGGAGTGCCACATCCACCAACATGCCGATACGCTCGTGGAATTTGGGCTGATGGTTAAAATCCAGCATCACTTGGTCTCCCAAGGTAGGTCTTCGCTCATGCCTGCGAAAGGGTCGCTTCCCGGCGGGAAGTGCAATGGCGGATGCCGGGTCGCTGCATGCGCGGCGGCCATCGCCTCAACGTAGCCGGTGACGATGGCGTTGATGACGCGCAGGGCTTGTTCCTCCGAGTACGTACCGAGCGGTTTGTCAAAGCCGATCTCGCCCGCCGCCTCACCGAAGGCCTTGAGGCAGGCGCGCATTGCCTGAATCTCCATGTCTGTGGGTTCAATCATGAATTTCTCCTGCAATGGCGGCTTGGATTCCCGCCATTGCTCGTACAAGTTGTGGAAGGCATCCAGGCAGCGCAGGCTGCAGAACACCCAGTCGAGGGGATAGCGCCGGGGATCGGCGATCTGGAAACGACCATCGAGATGGCCGAATCCCCGTGCTTGCCGATGACAGATCCGGCAGCGCATATGCTGCCTTATGACGCCCAGGCCGGTTTGGCAGGGACACCGGGTTTGGGCGGTTGGGATGGCGGTGGCGCGGTGGGCGTTACTGGTGCCCCAGAGAAACCACCGCCGGGCGACACCTTGGGCATCACGCCCATCAGACGGGCGTAGTCTGGGTGATCGGGCTCGATCACCAGCTTGATGACGTTTTTGTCCTCACCCTTGGCATCCTTTTCGACATCAACACGGGCAACGAAGACGATGCCGTCGAGCGCGCTGAAATCGACAATGCGCCGCGCTGCCTGGGCTTGCGGGGTGTTGTCGTGGGGATGAAGGTTTTGTGCGGAGTTGAGGACGGCGCGAATGAAACTGCGCCCCATGTTGGTCCAGGCGTCGCCCTTGGGCGAATAGAGGCCGATCAGCGACCACAACTTGCGTTTGGCGTATTCGCCTTCCAGCACCACGAATTCGGCATTGAGGAAGATCGAACCGGTATCGACGCTCTGCGTGGCGTAACCGCCCGTCCAGCCTTGTGCCGGATCGTCGTAACCGCCCGGCTTGAGGGTCATGCGCACCTTGACCAGGGTGCCCTTGGGGATGAGGTCGAAGCCTTGCTGTTGTTCGGCGTCGTTATAGTCGTTCCATTGAGTCATGATTTACTCCTGAGTAAGGGATTGGCGAACATCGGCGATGGGCTGGCCGGCACACTTGGCGATGAGGTTGGCGAGATGAGGCGGCTCGATCATGCCGAGACGCCCCGAGCGATCCTTGGCGGGGTAGTCCCAGGCATTCACGGTGTGGCAGACGAAGGCGCGGTAATGGGTGCCGTCTTCCGCGATGATTTCCGTCAGGGTGATGACTTCGTCGACGATGCCGGGCAGTTCCAGGGCAGTCTTGCTGCCTTCGATCTGCGGGGTGAAGAACTTCTTGTTGTAGTCATCCACCCGTTCGTCGAGAATCGCCACGAAGATGACGTTCTTGCCTCGGGCGTGCTGGAGATGGGTCAAGGCGGTCAGCATTTCGATGCCGAGTAGGCCGTAGGCGCCTCGGGTATCGGGTTTGCCGGTTTTTTCTGAGAGGGCTTGCGGCTGGGTTTTGCACCAGGCGAAGCACAGCCGCGACAAGACAGTAATTGAGTCGACGAAGTAGGTGTCGTACTTGGCCAGTTGCGCGGGATCACCGTATTGCCGGCAGACATGCTCGAAATGCGGGATCGAGAAGGGTTGATCCTCGGCCACTGCACGGTTCGGCCCGGCGAGGAATACCGCCAAATCGCGGAATTCCGGCCAGGTCTTGGGACGTACTGCATCGCCATGCCAATCCTGGACGGCGAGATCGCCGGATTCGGCATCGACGAACAGGGTGGTCTCTTCGGGCAGGGTCTTGAGTTGGGTAGTTTTGCCGATCCCGGACTTACCGAGCATCACCAGTTTCACCCCGCGCTTTTCGGCCAGGCGTTCGTCGGCAGAAATGATTGGGAAGGCCATCATGCACCGCCTTCCGAAACCAGAGCGAGGCGAAATGTGGCTTTGCCGGGCTTGACGGTGCGCGCTGCAGTGAATTGCTCTTTGAGTGCTGGCGGCCAGTTGTTGAAACGCGATTCGGAAATCGAGAACTCGACGTCGATGTAGTCCTCGACCTTGTCGCCAGAGGCGGCGATGCGCCGGGCGATGGCGGCGAGTTGAGGTTGATCCCAGGTGACCTTCTTGGGGAGATCGGCGGTGATGCGCAGGTCATTGTCGCTAACATGCACAGTGCCGAAGTCCTTGCCGGCGGCCAGACGAGCAGCGCGGGACGGCTCGCCGTAGCGTTGTTCGAGAGCTGTGGAGAATTTCTCCTTGGCGGATTTCAGCCAGTTGGTCAGTTCACCCAACTGGGTGTCGAGTTCTTGGAGGTGCTCAACCGGCAACGCAGCAATTTGCGCCACGGTTAACTCTGGCAGTTTGTCGGTGGAAATAATGGCGAGATCGTTCATGCCGCACCGCCTTCCAGGACATTGCCCGCAGTGCTCTTGCGCAGGCTGCTTGTTTCGAAGGCTTCGATGTCCAGCTCGCGGTAGAGGACGCGGCCTTGGATTTTCATGAAAACCGGGCCGATGCCTTCTGAGCGCCAGCGTTCCAGAGAGGCTTCCGAAATGCCCCAGCGTTCCGCCAGTTGGCGTTGATTGAGATGTTTGATGCTCACGTTTTGGCTCCTTTCTGTAATGTGGAAACGTGAGGGGAAGTGTGGGCTTCAGGGGGTGGGCAAACCGGTGGGCAGAGTGGACAGAAAGGGTGGGCAAAATCGGCAATTCGATTTTTTGCGACAATTTTTTGACGAAAAAAAGCCCGGCGGATTAGGCCGGGCTTGTTAGTCAAACTGACTTCTGGTGTGTCAGTGGCGTATCACCCTTTCGGCGGAAACGGATCGTTGCCGTAGCTATTGCGTTCGCGGATACGTCCGTTCTCGCCGTGGATAAAGACTTCGCTTCGCTGGTTGATGGCGATCTCGCGCGCCGCCTGTTCGGCTTCTGCCTGGGTGCGATGATGCGAGGTATCCCGCTGATTACCCTCACCGCGAACCGCCCAACCGTCTTCACGAGAAACCACATGTTGATTCTTGCCGCTCATGGCTATTTCCTTATCGAAGTTGAAAAGAATGCTGCTCAACGAATTGGGATACGTCACCTCCTTTCCAGGTCAATGAATTCCGGTTTCAGCCAGTACGACCCCTTGCGATCCAGGTCGACGAACGTCTCGAATACCGGGCGGTGCCGCTTGACGATGTCGGCGCTGCGGAAAGTGCCCTCATTGAGGCCGAGCGCTTCCGCGAGATGGCGTTTATGCACCTCATCACCATCAGCGGCTTGGAGAATTTTCAGAAAGGCGTAGAACTGAGGGGATAGTTTGTGTTCTTTGCCGTCGATCAACGCAACCCGTTTGGTGTGCATCAAGCGCAGTGAGGTTTCGTCGGTCATCTCCACGCGAGCACTTCCGCCAAGATAGGCGGTGAGGTTTTCAATCACGAATCCGGCTTTTCGGAGATGGGCCACGGCCCGGATAGGTACCAGGGTGAAATCGGAATGTCGCAGTGCGGCGGTATCGCTGGTGGTCACGATGACCTCCGCGCCCGGCGCCACCCGCCCGCCCAGTGCCGACCGAAGCGCTTGTGCCGATTCCGCGACACGCCGGGCAAAGAACAGGGTATGGCGCTTGCGCCGATGCTCAATTTCGCCCAAGCGCCACAGCACCCCGTCGATCACCACTTCGACGCAATAGCGCTGCGTCAATTGCATGGCACTTGCCAGCCAGCGCGCGATTTTGAGGGGATGCGCATGCCACAGGCGGGCTTGCTCGGGTTTCAGCGGAATCCAGCCGCAGTCCGGGCAATATCCCCGGTAAGGAAAATGTTCGGCATCGCCGTCCGGGTTGGCCTGTGGCACGAAGGACTCGCTGCAACATTCCCGGCAAACGATATCGCTGGCAAGTTCATTGGATAGCGTCAGCGCGCCGAGATCACGCAAATGCTCATAAATCTTCGGTTTGCCGCTCAGCCAGATCGCGTCCGGCCCCAAGCGGGGATCCGGCTGTTCAAGCAGCCAGCACAGTTCAATGAGCGCCTGGTCGTTCAGCGCAGTGGTTGCGGATGGCATCATGGTAGTCATCATGACAAAGCGATGGTGGTGGAATCGTTCTCCGGGCAATCCGCCGTTACCGCTGCAGCGGGTTGCATCACTCCCCAAGCCAGCAGCAGCGCCTCGACCAATCGGGCATCGGATTCCTCCATGTCGCGCAAATTGCTGATGCCGTTTTGCTTGAGTTCGACGTGGAGTAACCGCCCCGGCTTGCCGGGCGCTGCTGGCAGGAAATACAACGACACCACCGCATCCATGATGTTGAACCCGTTACCCATCAGACGATGATCAAGCTGATGGACCGTCACACAAGCCAACACATCCGGCGCCTCCTTGCTGCCCGGCGGTTTGACCAGATAGTCGCAATACGGCGGCAGATTGGCGCGCAGCCGTGCCTGCGACAAGCGAATCTGCTCCACCCGGTGGGCGGCCAGATCCACCTGGCTGTCGTCGAAGAGTTCGAATCCGTCGCGCAGGCGATTGAGGAAAAACATCGGCTCATGGATCGGCAACGACTGCAGGCGTTGTTTAAAAATGTGATTGCCCAATTGCGTCAGCACCGCCTGGCGAGCCGTGGCGCCGCCAGGGACAAGAATGTCGATCATGCCGCTGCCAGGGTGAATCACCACATCCATACGCAACGGCGGTCGAACATCGCGCCAGTGGGTACGATTGTCTGCTCCGAATTCCAACTGCCGCTGGACGTTGTCTTCGATCAAGATACCCAATTGCAGCGCACCGTCGAGATGGCGATCCAGGGTGTCGATCTGGCAGGCGCGCGGCGTTCCCTTGCGTGGGGTGAAGGATTCCGCCAGGGCGCGCTCCAATGCTTGAACGTCCTCCGAGCTGCGGAATAACGTTTCGCCGGGCTGGACTTTGAGCCGCTTCCAACCACGCTTGCCGATACGCAGGTTGACGCTGTAAATCGCTTCGGCGGCATGGAAGATTTCCGGCCAATTGATCATCGCCCACAAGACACGCTCAGCATCCGAGGACAGTGTCGGGAAATCCTCATGCAACGCTGAGTTGGGCTGCGCCACGTTGCGCAATGCGTCGACACCTCGCTGATTGGCGATTTCATGGACACGCCGCAATTCGCCAAAGAGCGATTTGCGAGGCACTTCGTCCAAGGCTTCCATAGTCTTGACCAAGGCGGGGGCCAGCTTGTCGACCGGCATATTCCAGTCGTGCTGGGGAGGGAGTTCGATCTTGCGGGATTGGAAATAGAACTGCCAGGTGCGCGGTGGTACCTGCCGGATCAGTTGACGGTAATTGAAAGCGGCCATGTGTTCCTTTCTTGTGGAGGAATGAAATAGACGGCGAAACATCAAACAACAGCGTTCGTGATTACGAACATTTGGAGAGCATAGGGGCGATTGAAAAGTTTGTCAATCTGGTACGAATTCGTTCGGACTGGTGCTATATTGTGTGCGTTTCCAATAACGCACGAGGAATGGCCATGGCGAGCAAGCTTGGCGAGAAGATTCGCAAATTGCGCAACGACAAGGGCTACAGTCTGGATCAGTTGGCGGAATTGACTGCTTCCAGCAAAACAACGCTGTGGGAACTGGAGAACCGCGAAGTACAGCGCCCTTCTGCGGAACGCCTCAGCCGTATCGCAACCGCCCTAGGGGTCACTGCCGAATATTTGCTCGACGACCGGGAAATCGAACCCAACGAGGAAGTCGCCGATCAGGCGTTTTTCCGCAAATACCGTCAGATGCCGACGGAGACCAAGAAGCAGTTGCGCAAGATACTGGACGCCTTCGAAGACGACTGACCGCGAGCATTTCCTGTTACATGACCACTCTGCTGAAATCGCCCAAGGCGACTGCCCGTGAAATTTCCACCGTCCTGAACACGGTATTCGGGATGGAGCGGTTTCCGGTCAATGTCGAGGAAGTGGCTAAAGAGATTTCACGTCAGCGTTTCCCTGATTCCCCAATCGCCAAGATCACTGCCGGCGACCTGCCGGGATTCGACGGGGCGCTGGCGCCCAATAGCGCCCGAAGCAAATGGCAGATTATCTACAACAACGCCATTGCCTCGACGGGGCGCATTCGTTTTACCTTGGCCCACGAATTCGGTCACTATCTTCTGCATCGTCATCTTCGGAACGAATTCACCTGCAGTCAGACCGGCATGAATGATTGGGAAGCTGAGGACGCCGATATCGAAAAGGCGGCGGATGTTTTTGCCTCTACCTTGTTGATGCCCTACGACGACTTCGGTCGCCAGGTACTCGAACAGCCGCTGTCGTTCGAGCTTATCAGGCATTGCAAGGAGCGTTATGGCGTCTCCATGACGGCGGCCGCCCTGAAATGGGTCGAGTTCGCGCCAGCTCGGGCAATAGTGCTGGCCGTGCGCGACGACCATGTGCTGTGGGCGCGCGCCAACGATGCCGCTTATCAATCCGGGGTCTTTCTGGCAACGCGTAAGAACACCATTCCCGTTCCCGTCCGTTCCATTCTGCACACCCACAATCGCTCGGCACAGCAGGAAACCCAGGCCTTGCCGGCGCATCTTTGGTTTCCCCAGGAACCGGAGGGGATGCAACTCACTGAGATGAGTTTCATCGTTGAACGCTATGACTACACCTTGGCATTTTTGCTACTGCCGAAAGTTTGGCCGCGCATTTCGCATGCTGGTAGCGATGACAACGAGGAAATCGGCCTGGAATCTACCATTGACCGCTTCGAGCGAAGCGGTCAGATGATCGTCCGCTAGGCGTGGCTGCCACGCTTCCACCGCAACATCCTGTTTTGTTGTCAGAAACCCGCATTCTCCCGTAATTCCCTCATCGCTTTTACCGGCATCCCGGCTGGATAATCTCGCCATCCATTTTTGACGAGAAAGATTGCCTGCAGATGATTATCATCAATTCAGTCTCGCCTGAGTCGCTCTCCCCCAAAGAACGTAGCCAAGAGGTCGCCAGATTGCTCGCCACAGCTCTGGCTCGTTCCCACGATTCAAGTCAACCTTCTCAAGTCACTCAAACAGGACTTGGCTTCCTGCTCAGGAAGAGTGTTCATACAACGCCCTCTCAACAACAAGGAGTTGAATGATGACCGAGTCCAACCTTTCCATCGCTGCCCGCGTGGCGAGCCTGCCGGAATTACCCACCGCCGAGTTGTGGTCGCTGTGGGATACCTATTTCCCGCGCCGCCCAGAGAATACCAACCGCGAGTATCTGGAATCGCGGATTGCCTATAAGTTGCAGGAGGAAGCCTACGGCGGTTTATCGGCGGCGACCGCCGAGCGACTCGCCGGCATCGGTGCACAGCATTCCAAGATTAAGGCACGCAGTTCCCGCCAGGAGATCGTCCTGGCTCCCGGTACGGTGCTTATCCGCGAGTTCGGCAACCAGGAACATCGCGTCACGGTCACTGCTTCGGGTATGTATGACTATGCCGGCAAGACCTTCAAAAGCCTGTCGGCAATTGCCCGGCATATCACCGGCACACCGTGGAGTGGGCCGGTGTTCTTTGGATTGCGAGGTGGCAAATGAATGCGCCACTCACCGCTATTACCGTGCGCAAGCGCTGCGCGGTCTATACCCGCAAGTCCAGCGAGGAAGGCCTCGAGCAGGAATACAACTCCATCGACGCTCAGCGCGATGCAGGGCAAGCCTTCATCGCCAGTCAGCGCAACGAGGGTTGGATTCCGGTGGCCGACGATTACGACGATCCGGCCTATTCGGGCGGCAACATGGAGCGCCCCGGCCTCAAACGCCTGATGGCAGATATCGTGGCCGCCAAGATCGATGTGGTGGTGGTTTACAAGATTGACCGGCTGTCACGCAGCTTGGCGGATTTCGCCAAGATGGTCGAGCTGTTCGATCAGCATGGCGTGACCTTTGTTTCCGTCACTCAGCAGTTCAATACCACCACGTCGATGGGCCGGCTGACCTTGAACATTCTGCTGTCCTTCGCCCAGTTCGAGCGGGAAGTGACTGGCGAGCGCATTCGCGACAAGATCGCCGCTTCCAAGAAGAAAGGCATGTGGATGGGTGGTCATCCGCCGCTGGGGTATGGGGTACTAAATCGCATGCTGGTGATCGAAGACCAAGAAGCCCAGGTAGTGCGGCGCATCTTCACCGATTTCGTGAGACTGCGCTCGACCACTGAGCTGGCCCGGCAACTGACTACCGAAGGCATCACCACCAAGGCGTGGACGACACAGGACGGTCGTTATTTCCCTGGCAAGCGTATTGATAAGAAATATCTCTACAAGGTGCTGCGCAATCGGGCCTATGTCGGGGAGATCGGCCACAAGGGAGTCTGGTATCCCGGTCAGCATGATCCGATCATCGACCGAGGGTTGTGGGAGGAAGTGCAAGCCATCGTTTCCGCCGATGCCAAGACCCGGGAGTTGGAGACCAAGCAACGCGGGCGCACCGATGCCTTGCTGCGCGGCCTGCTGTTTACACCTGGCGGCGAGCGGATGCGCCCCACCTATACCCGCAAGAACGGTAAGCAGTATCGCTATTACGTGTCGCCATCGGAACAACGCTTCGGTGCGGCAGCCAAATCCTTTGACCGGATTCCCGCCGAGGCGGTCGAGGAAGCCGTCGTCGCCCAGGTCAAATCGGCCCTCTCCACCCCGGAAGCCATTCAGGCGGTATGGAACCGCTTGCAAGCGGATTGCCCGGAAATCGATGAAGCCGTGGCGGTGGTGGCGATGTCGAGATTGGGCGGCGTATGGGAACAGTTGTTCCCCGTCGAGCGGCACCGCATCGTGAACCTGATGATCGAGCGGGTTGACCTGATTACCGGGGGAATACAAATCGTCTGGCGGAAATTGGGCTGGAGGGAACTGATTGGGGAGTTCATGCCGAACAGCATCGGGGCGGAATTGCTGGATGTGGAAGGTGCGGCATGAGCGAGAGTACGACTTTTGTGCCGCTGGAATTCCGGCGGCGTGGGGTGCAGCGCGTGGCGCTGGCGGGGAATGCAAAACAGGGCACAGATATCGGCATGCTCGGCAACTTGCCGCCCAGCCATGACACAACTTTCTTGATCGGCTTGGGGCGAGCGTTCTACTGGCAGAAGTTGATTGATACCGGCATCGTCAAAAGCGGTTCGGAGATTGCCCGGCTCGAGGGGCTGCATCATTCGACGGTGAATGAGTTGTTGCGCCTGACGCTGCTGGCGCCGGAGATCATCGACCTGTTGATCGCCGGGTGCCAGCCGCGGACGTTGACCTTGATGCGGTTCCAGCGGAATCCGCTGCCGGTGGAGTGGCAGGCGCAGCGGGCATTGATCAACAAATTTGCGGAATAGGAGAGAGACATGCCCAAACGTGGCAGTGCGATTATCGGCAAAGCGATCACACGGGAAATTCCCTTGCCCGCCGGTGAGGTGAGTCTGGTGACGATTATTCCCTGGACGCTGGTTAAGCGGGGGATGAAGAAGGAAATCATTACGCCGTTGGGTGCCCCGGCACAGTTTCAGGAGGAAGCAGAGGCTGAGCGGCAGGACAAGAAACTGGCACAGGTTTCTGCCTTGGTGAAGGCGTTGGGGTTGGCTTATCACTGGCAGAAGCTGCTGGATTCGGGGAAGGCCAAGTCAATTTCTGAAATTGCCGAGTGGGAGGAATTGAACAAAGCCCACGTCAGCCGGTTATTAAAGCTGGCCTTACTGGCGCCGGAACTCGTGCAAGACATCTTACAGGGCAAGGTGAAGGTATCGGTGGATGTAATGAAGAAGACCCCCTTGCCTACCTTTTGGGGCGACCAGGTTGGCTTGCTGGAACGCCTCAATCCCACACCACCAGCGTGGTAAAAATCCCCCTCCTGTGCCGATAAAGAGGAATAATAAAATGCGGGAGAAAATCATGGAACTCTATCTGACGCTGGCTTTCGTATTTGGATTGCCAGTTGCATTCTGGCTGCTTACCCGTCCAAGAATACCCAAGCCAAAGAACTCCCAAGTAGTCAAATCTGCTTGAAAAATCTATACTTCGCGGTTTGATTAGTTTCACACCGCATGACCCGTTCCGAACTTATCCAGAAGCTTACCGAGAAACACCGGCATCTCACCCCAGGCGATGTCGAACTCATCGTCAAATCCATTCTGGAACATATGGCTGAGCGTCTTGCCTCTGGCGACCGCATTGAGATTCGGGGATTCGGCTCGTTCAGTCTGAACAAGCGATTGGAACGTATCGCTAGAAATCCAAGAACGGGTGAAAAAGTTCAGGTGCCAGAAAAACGAGTCCCCCATTTCAAGCAGGGCAAGGATTTGAGGGAACGTGTAGACAAGTAGGCCGTGCGGTTACATCACTACGTTTGTTTCCCATACTTCTGGGACAACAGATGATGATAAAACCGGCATTTATGGCAATCGCGTTTATTCCGCAGCGGAAAAGTACCGGCGATCTCGCTGCTTCTCAATCTGCACTGGGTAGTCTGCAAGGAAGTGCATTCCCGCCCCATGTCAGGATAAGCCGGGCAGACGCCGTGCTTGAGAGCATTTTCGCCACCTTCTTCAAAACCACAGCGCGTTGATTCCCAGCAATTCAGTTCCACTTCACCACAGGCTTTGGAATCTTCGTCAGTCATTTTGACACTCCCAGTTATCTCTTCTTATGTTTTCATAGTGGCACTGGGGATGCCCGATGGCGATGACAAAACGCACACTTCCATAGCAACATGCCACAAAGCCTGAGTAAGGAGCTAAGGCTTTTAACAAACTCACCATCGACCGTGCCGTTCAGGCAATCATGCGATACGCAGACGTGTTAGCGATGCGACGGTGCCACCACCACTGATGTCCGGAACAATTCTTAGCTCCAGCACTTTTACGCCGTTCAAGTCGACTGTGTAGTCTTCAAATTCGTCGGTCATGCCTGGAGGACTGAAGTTGTATTGCTGGCGCACAATTTCCCGATAGGTCTGGCTCCCCTCCTCCAGCCACCGCAATACGAATTCCTGGGTACGAGCCTGTTGATCTTCATGTATATGCAGCTGGATTCGCCTTATCCGCTGCACTTCGTCAAATACGAGACGAATTGCCTGTTCGCCTGCCTGGGCTGCTTTCCAACCCGAACCATTGCCCGGTATCAGCGCAGCCTCTATGGGATGTGCTGCGTCCTCAGACGTGAGTTCGACCTTTGCCAACTGATCTATGTCCAGCCAGTCTTGATCGACGGCTGAGGCATTTTGAGATTCTGGGGTAACGATCTGTTTACGCATGGTTCTTTCACCTTGCCTTTCCTATAGCAGCTATCAGTTTGTTTTCCTGCCGCGCGCTGGCGGGGGAATATATCCAACTGACCGGCACTTCATCCCTTCGAACTTCAAACCATTTTCAAACCTCGTCGAATGACACGTCATGACCTGTCCTCGGGTAGCAAGGCCCGACAACTCGAGGCGCATTTCAGTCAGCGAGATGCCAATGGCGTCGGCGATCTCTGCGTCGAATTGTTCACCATTCTTTTTCAGATATTCAAGGATTTGGGTGGTGTGCACTTGGGTAGTCTGCATTTGGGGCGCTCCGGTTAAGGGTGGGCTGCGTATAGCATTCGTAGGAACCTGCCGTTGGCAACAACACATTGTAAATATGGGACAGTTCTATTCGACGCGGTGCAAAAGTTCTCTCTCAGTCGCTCTCTGGCACCAATTTACGTTTCCAACCTCCATCGCTGTAAGGCCCGTAAATAGGGGATTAGAGGCGTTGACTGGTCAACGCATCAACAGAGAACAGAGAGAGAAATTGCCTATATTTTGAGCAAAACACCCAAAATAGCACTTCGACAGGTCAACAGCTAGAAAACAAAAAACCCCGCCAGTGCTGCCACGAAGCGGGGTTATCTGCATCGTAACATATTGTTTTTGTTACGATTAATTGGTGGAGGCGGCGGGAATCGAACCCGCGTCCGCAAGCCCTCTACAGGCAGCTCTACATACTTAGTCCGATTATTTGGTTTTAACCCTCATCACGCCAACCGAACAGGCTGGAATCAGGCGAGCCGCCTTGGATTTAGCACCGGTCAAAGCGACACTGACTGGCGCGAGTCTCTGTTAATGACTCTGCTCTTTCCACCTTGCGGCTTCAAGCCGGCCCAGAGACAAACCGGTGCAGAGTCTAGCGCGATTAAGCGGCTAGAGCGTAGTTTTCGTCGTTTGCGACTATTGGTTTTCAGCTGTTTTACGAGGTGACTGAACCTCGGTATGCCCTACTCTGCTTTGCAACCCACGTCGAGACCAGGTCGCCCCCTGTTACACCCGATAGATGCGGCTTATCGGGAAAAGTTCAAGAGCAATTTTAGCAGAGCGCCGGGTTTACAGGTGATTTAATACGTCGAGGGGGGTCGCGACGGTACCGGCGGCTTGCCATTCATCGGGCCGGTCGGTCTCGTCGAGGTAGCCGTAGAGGGCGACCAGCGCGGGCATTCCGGCAGCGCGGGCGGCTTCGATGTCGCGTTCGGCGTCGCCCAGATAGAGGCTTTTGTGCGGCTCGACACCGGCGCTGCGGCAGGCGTAGAGCATGGGTTCGGGATGGGGTTTGGGGTGGGCGCAGGTGTCGCCGCTGACGATGGTCGCAGCGCGGGCGGTGAGGCCCAGTTGTTCCATGAGGGGATCGGTGTAGCGCGCCGGTTTGTTGGTGACGATGCCCCATGGGATGCCGCGTTCTTCAAGACCCGCGAGGAGTTCCGCGATGCCGGGGAAGAGCGTGGTGTATTGGCACAGGCTGGCTTCGTAATAGGCGAGGAATTCCAGGCGGGTGGCGCCGAAATCCGGGTCTTCCGGCATCAGCCCGAGGCCGATTTCGAGCAGGCCGCGCGCGCCGTGGGAGGCGTAGGGGCGGAGGATTTCCAGGGCCAGCGGTTCCATGCCGCGCTGCCGCCGCACCTGGTTGAGGGCGTGGCCCAAATCCGGGGCGGTGTCGGCAAGGGTGCCGTCAAGGTCGAAAAATACCGCTTCAACCATTGCGGATGCAGTGAATCATGTAGTTGACGCTGACATCGCTGCCCAGGGCGTATTCCTTGGAGAAAGGGTTGTAGCTCATGCCCACCATGCCTTCCACGGACAATCCGGCGTTACGGCAAAAGCCGGTCAGTTCGGAAGGCTTGAGAAATTTTTCGTAGTCGTGGGTGCCCTGCGGCAGGAGCTTGAGCAGGTATTCCGCGCCGACGATGGCGAACATATAGGATTTGACGTTGCGGTTGAGGGTGGAGAAGAACAGATGGCCGCCCGGCTTGACCAGTTGGGCGCAGGCGCGCACCACGCTGGCCGGCTCGGGAACGTGTTCGAGCATTTCCATGCAGGTGACGATGTCGTAGGACTCGGGTTGTTCCTTCGCCAACGCTTCGACGGCAATCAACCGGTAATCGACGTGTGCGCCGCTTTCCAGGAGGTGCAGCTTGGCGACCTTGAGGGGTTTGTCGCCGAGGTCGATGCCGGTGACCGTCGCGCCGCGCTGGGCCATGCTTTCGGCGAGAATACCGCCGCCGCAACCGACATCCAGCACGATTTTGCCGGGCAGGCCAGCAAGCTGGTCAACATAATCCAGGCGTAGCGGGTTGATGTCGTGGAGCGGCTTGAATTCGCTGTTGGGGTCCCACCAGCGGTGAGCGAGTTCGTTGAATTTGTCGAGTTCCTGCTGGTCGGCGTTGGCGCTTTCCATAATCCAATATTCCTTAGTTGAACAGGTTGGAGTGTGCGGTTTTTAGGGCGTAGGGCAAGGCGCGACGACAAGTAATGGTCGCTCCATTGCGAGGAGGAGCAACGCAGCCATGCGCCCTAAAAACCGTGCAATCCGACCTGTAGCGTTGTCACCATACGGATGAATCGTAAATACTAAACAAAGCATTTTAGAACCAACAACCTACCCCCTCAACAAGCGGTCAGCTGAGGAATATAGGATAGTTATCCTTGCTTGATTTTTTTCTGCCAGACGGCGGCAGAGGCCGCCAGATCGCGAGAATTCAGGGTGGTCAGGCGGCGCTCATCGAGAAGCGGCTCGCCGTTGCACCATACGTGGGATACGTTTTCCCGTCCGGCGACATACACCAGATGGGAGACGACATCATAACACGGGGCGGTTTCCAGCTCGGCAAGGCTGACGGCGGTGATGTCGGCGGACTTGCCGACGCTCAGGGAGCCGATCAGTTCGTCTAAGCCCAGCGCCCGTGCGCCGTTGAGGGTCGCCATTTGCAGCGCCTGATGCGCAGGCAGGGCGCTGGCGTCGCCGCTCGCGCCTTTTGCCAGGAGCGCCGCCAAACGCATTTCACCGAACAGGTCGAGGCGGTTGTTGCTCGCCGCGCCGTCAGTGCCGAGGCCGATGTTCAGGCCCTTTTCCAGCATCCTGGCAATCGGCGGAATGCCGCTCGCCAGCTTGAGGTTGGAAGTCGGGCAGTGGGCAATATGGCAGCCCTGCGCGGCCAGCAGGGCAATTTCCTCGTCGTTGACGTGAACCGAATGCACGGCAATCAGGTTGGGACCGAGCAGGCCGAGGTGGCGCAAGCGCTGGATCGGTCTGGCATGGTGCTTTTCCAGGCTTTGAGCGATTTCGTCCCGTGTTTCGTGGAGATGCAGGTGGATGTTGAGGTTGAGCTGCTCGGCATAGGTGAGGATGGAGGTAAAGGTCGCGTCGCTCACCGTGTATGGGGCGTGGGGCGCGAGACAAGCAGTGATCAGGTTTTCGCCGAGGTACTCGTCGCGGAAATCCAGCCCCTTGCGCAGGTAGTCTTCGGCATCGGTGGCATAAGCGGTGGGAAATTCAAACGCGATCATGCCGATGGCGGCGCGCATTTTTGCGGTCAACACCGCTTCGGCAGCGGCATTGGGGAAGAAATACATGTCATTGAAACAGGTTACCCCACCCCGGATCATTTCCGCGCAGGCGAGCATGGCACCGTCATGCACGAATGCGGGAGAAACGTGCTTGGCCTCCGCCGGCCAGATATGCCCATTCAGCCATTCCATCAACGGCAGGTCGTCGGACAAACCACGCAGCAAGGCCATCGGCGCATGGGTGTGGAGATTGACCAGACCGGGAATTAGGACGTGATGATCGAGCCGGAAATGACGGGTTGCCGCATATCCGGCGTGGGCCTCGGGAGTCGGCAACAGTGCAACAATACGTCCATTACGAACGGCAAGGCTATGATGCTCCAGAACCTGATGGTCAGGTTCCACCGGAACTATCCAGCGCGCGTCGATAAGCGTATCGACGGAAATCTTGGTGTGGTTGGTCATGTCACGAATTTAGCGCATAAAAAAGCCCCGCACAATGGCGGGGCTGAGTCGGTAATAAGGAGTCTTATTTTTTAACCGGCACTTGAACTTCCGGGGTAACCGTCACGCGGCGATCCGGTTGCAGGCAAGCAATCAACTTCTTCTTGGCCTTCACACCCTTGCATTTTTCCTTGGTGTTGGCTTCAGCGTTGGGTTCGGATTCACCTTTACCCACTGCCTTGATGCGGTCAGCAGCAACGCCTTGCTTGACCAGATATTCCTTGACCGCGTTGGCGCGGCGCTCGGACAATTTCTGGTTGTACTTGGCGGAACCGATGCGGTCGGTATGACCCGTCACCAGCAGCTTTTCAACTTCAGGATGTGCCTTCATCGCGGCGATGATCTTGCTGTCGAGTTCCTTCTGGCCTTCCACCTTGACCTTGAACTTGTCGAAGTCGAAAAGGGCTTCAGCTTTGAAGTCGGCCTTGACGGCGGGCTTTTGCGGGCCAGCTTCCGGCACCACAGGCTTGGGAGGATCCTGCTTCACTACGGGCGGAGCCACCGGCTTGACTTCTTTCTTGATCAGATCGGGATCGCATTCTTCGATCGCCATTGCCGGCGTCCAGTAGCCGGTGCGCCAGCATTGGTTGTAGCTGTTTTTCACGACGTTGTTGCGGGTGTCGATCAGGTAACCTTCTTTTTCAACTTGGTGAGCATACGCGCTGCTCATCCCCAAGCACGACAGGGCAATCATGCCCAACAACAGTTTCGCCGGTGCTAATTTCATAATTTATTTCTCCTTGGATTTAATTTTTCAGGCAATTTAAACAGCTGGCCTCAGTGTTGCCTTTGGAAAGGCCAGATCAATGTTCCAGCATCTGGCATACACGCCCACCTATTTTACACAAAAACCCCCTACCGATGAAACCGGTTTTCTCAACTATTCGCAACCTTTCTTTTAAACGACGAATCTATTGAAAATACAGGGGTATGACAAATAATGGCTAATGCCAAGGCTTACATGTTAAAATTTTTCCTTTTTTGCTATACGCCAGTTGGCTTATAAAAACATACTGAACGGCACACATGGATCAATTCGCAAAAGAAACCCTCCCGGTTAGCTTGGAAGAAGAAATGCGCCGCTCCTACCTCGATTACGCGATGAGCGTGATCGTCGGGCGCGCCCTGCCGGATGTTCGCGACGGACTCAAGCCGGTGCACCGGCGCGTATTGTTCGCGATGCACGAACTCTCCAACGACTGGAACAAGGCTTACAAGAAGTCGGCGCGTATCGTCGGCGACGTTATCGGTAAATATCACCCCCACGGCGACACCGCCGTTTACGACACCATCGTGCGCATGGCGCAGAATTTCAGCCTGCGCTACCCGCTGGTGGATGGTCAGGGCAACTTCGGTTCGGTAGATGGCGACAACGCCGCCGCGATGCGTTATACCGAAATCCGCATGGCGCGCATCGCCCATGAACTGCTCGCCGACCTCGACAAGGAAACCGTCGATTTCGGCCCCAACTACGACGGTTCCGAACACGAACCGCTGATCATGCCGTCCAAGCTGCCCAATCTGCTGATCAACGGCAGTTCCGGTATTGCGGTGGGCATGGCGACGAATATTCCGCCGCACAACCTCAACGAAGTGGTGGACGCCTGCCTGAAACTGCTGGCCGAACCGGAAACCGGCATCGAGGAATTGATCGACATCGTTCCCGCCCCGGATTTTCCTACCGCCGGCATCATCTATGGCACGGTCGGCGTCAAGGAAGGCTACCGCACCGGGCGGGGCCGGGTGGTGATGCGCGCCCGTGCGCACTTCGAGGATATCGACAAGGTGGGTGGCCGCCAGGCGGTCATCATCGACGAGTTGCCCTATCAGGTTAACAAGAAGAACCTGCTCGAAAAGATCGCCGAACTGGTACGCGAAAAGCGCCTCGAAGGCATTTCCGAACTACGCGACGAATCCGACAAATCGGGTATGCGCATGGTCATCGAACTCAAGCGCGGCGAAAATCCCGAGGTCATCCTCAACAATCTCTACAAGCTCACCCAGTTGCAGGACACCTTCGGCATGAACATGGTGGCGCTGGTCGATGGTCAGCCACGCCTGCTCAACCTCAAGCAGATGCTCGAAGCCTTCCTGCGCCATCGCCGCGAAGTGGTGACGCGGCGCACCGTATTTGAACTGAAGAAGGCGCGGGATCGCGGCCATATTCTGGAAGGTCTCGCCGTTGCGTTGTCCAACGTCGATGACGTGATCGTCCTGATCAAGGCCGCCCCCACCCCCGCTGTCGCCAAGGAAGGCCTGATGGGCCGCTTGTGGCGCTCGCAACTGGTGGAGGACATGCTAAAGCGCGCCTCTGCCGACGCCTCGCGTCCCGAATGGCTGGCTGCGGATTTTGGTTTTTCGGAACAGGGTTACCGCCTCTCCGAAACGCAGGCGCAAGCGATTCTGGAACTGCGTCTGCAACGCCTGACCGGCCTGGAGCAGGACAAGATCGTCGGCGAATACAGGGAAGTGATGGAAAAAATCGCCGACTTGCTGGATATCCTCGCCAAACCGGAGCGCGTCACCGAAATCATCGTCACGGAATTGTCCGCGATTCGCTTGCAGTTCGGTGACAAACGCCGCAGCGAAATCGTCGAGAATGCCCAGGATTTGAGCCTGGAAGACCTGATCGCCCCGCAGGATATGGTGGTTACGCTTTCCCACGGCGGCTACTTCAAGTCCCAACCGCTGGAAGACTATAGCGCCCAGAAGCGCGGCGGACGCGGCAAACAGGCAGCAGCGACCAAGGATGACGATTTCATCGAAAAACTCTTCGTCGCCAACACCCACGATTACATTCTGTGCTTCTCCAACCGGGGCCGGGTGTACTGGATCAAGGTCTACGAAGTGCCACAGGGCAGCCGCATTTCCCGTGGCAAACCGATTGTCAATCTGCTCCAACTGGAAGAAGGTGAAAAAATCAACGCCATTCTGCCGGTCAAGGAATTCGACGACAACCGCTTCATTTTCATGGCGACCGCCAACGGCATCGTCAAGAAAACCCCGCTTTCCGACTTCTCTCGCCCAACCCGGCGTGGCATCATCGCGGTAAATCTCGACGAAGGCGACTACCTGATCGGCGTCGCGCTCACCGATGGCGAACATGACGTGATGTTGTTCTCCAACGGCGGCAAGGCGGTGCGTTTTGACGAAAACGACGTGCGCCCGATGGGTCGCGCCTCGCGCGGTGTGATTGGGATGCGCCTCGCTCAGGGGCACCAAGTTATCGCCCTGCTGGTTGCGGAGAACGAAGAACAAGCGGTGCTAACGGCTACCGAAAACGGCTTCGGCAAACGTTCGCCGATCAGCGAATACACCCGTCATGGACGCGGCACACAAGGCATGATCGCGATTCAGACCAGCGAACGTAACGGCAAGGTGGTTGCCGCCAAACTGGTCAACGAAGACGACGAAATCATGCTGATCACCACGGATGGCGTATTGATCCGCACCCGGGTTCGGGAAATCCGCCTCATGGGCCGCGCCACACAAGGCGTCACGCTGATCAATGTGGACGAAGGCGGCAAACTGATCGGTCTGGAGCGGATTCTGGAATCAGATGACGAAGACGAGCAGAGCGGCGAACCGGAAAGCGACGCCCCAGTGTAATAAGCGGGCTTTGATTTGAGTTGGAGTGCGTACCACCGACAACTCAAGGCCCAATCCTCAATAATCAACAATGAAGTCAGCAATGGAACGTATCCATAATTTCAGCGCCGGCCCGGCCCTGTTGCCCCAGGAAGTCCTGGAACAAGCGCGCGACGAACTCCTCAACTGGCAATGCTGCGGCATGTCGGTAATGGAGATGAGCCATCGCGGCAAGGAATTCTCCGCCATCATCGCCCAGGCCGAAACCGACCTGCGCGACTTGCTGGGTATCCCGGCCAATTACAAGGTGCTGTTCCTGCAAGGCGGCGCGACCCTGCAATTTGCCCAGATACCCCTGAATCTGCTCAATGGCGGTAGCGGCGACTACGTCGTGACCGGTTCCTGGTCGAAAAAGGCTTACAAGGAAGCGCAGAAGGTCGGGACGGCGCGCCTCGCCGGTAGCACCGAAGCGAGCAAGTTCACCCGCTTCCCGGCCCGCAATGAACTGGAACTCGATTCCAACGCCTCATACCTGCACGTCTGCACCAACGAAACCATCCACGGCGTCGAAGTCCACGATTACACGGCCCTGCCGGATAACGTTCCGCTGATCGCCGACATGTCCTCGCACATCCTGTCGCGGCCTCTGGACATCTCGCGGTTTGGACTGATTTACGCAGGCGCGCAGAAAAATATCGGCCCGGCGGGCCTGACCATCGTCATCGTGCGCGACGACCTGATTGGGCATTGCCCAGCCGCCACGCCGACCATGCTTGATTACGCGGTACAGGCGGAACACGGCTCGATGCTCAACACCCCGCCGACTTACGGCATCTACATGGCCGGTCTGGTATTCAAATGGCTGAAACGTCAGGGCGGCCTGGCCGCCATCGAAAAAGTCAACATTGAAAAAGCCGATCTGCTGTATCGCGCCATCGACGCCAGCACCCTCTACCGCAACCCGGTGGATACTGCCTATCGTTCGCGCATGAACATCCCCTTCACCCTGACCAAGTCCGGCCTGGATGAAGCCTTCATCGGCGAAGCCAAAAAACGCGGCATCGTGCAAATCAAGGGCCACAGTTCGGTGGGCGGAATGCGCGCCTCGATCTACAACGCCATGCCGCTTGACGGCGTCAAAGCACTCACTACATTCATGCAGGATTTCGAGAAAACGCATGTCTGACGACCAACTCAAACAACACCGCGACGCCATCGACGCCATCGACGATCAGATACTCCAGCTCGTCAACGCGCGCGCCGGCCATGCCCAGGCTATCGGCGCGCTGAAAGGCGGCAACCTGGTTTATCGTCCCGAACGCGAAGCCCAGGTGCTGCGCCGGGTCAAGGACAACAATCCCGGCCCGCTTGCCGGGGAAACCGTGGCGCGCCTGTTCCGCGAAGTCATGTCGGCCTGCCTGGCCCTGGAAAAGCCCCTCGCGGTGGCCTTCCTCGGTCCCCAGGGCACTTTCAGCCAGGCTGCCGCGCTCAAGCATTTCGGTCATGCCGCGCAAACCCATGCCTGTGCTTCCATCGACGAAGTTTTCCGTCAGGTCGAAGCAGGCAGCATGGATTACGGCGTGGTTCCGGTGGAGAACTCCACCGGCGGCGCGGTCGGCACCACGCTCGACCTGCTGCTGGGGACCGCACTCAAAATCTGCGGCGAAGTCGATTTGCGCGTCCATCAGCATCTTCTGAAGAAATCCGGGGGGCTGGAAAACACCCAGGTGGTGTATTCCCACCCCCAATCTTTCGCCCAATGCCACGAATGGCTGAACAAGAACCTGCCCCACGCTAAGCGCGTCAATACCGCCAGCAACGCCGAAGCGGCGCGTATGGCGGCGGAAGACACCATCGAATCGGGTGGCGCGCTGGCGGCGATTGCCGGGGATGCCGCCGCAGAGGCCTACCAGTTGCTGACGGTCGCCGGCAACATCGAGGACGAACCCAACAATACCACGCGCTTCCTGGTGATCGGCAAGCACGACGCGGCGATTTCCGGCAAGGACAAAACCTCGCTGGTGGTCTCCGCGAAGAACCGTCCCGGCGCGATGTTCGACCTCCTCGCGCCGCTTGCGGAAAACCAGGTCAGCATGTGCAAGCTGGAATCGCGCCCGTCGCGTACCGGCTTATGGGAATATATGTTTTTCGTGGACATCGAAGGCCACCGCCAGGACGCGAAGGTTGCCAAGGCACTGGAGGAACTGTCCGAACGTGCGGCATTCCTCAAGGTGCTCGGCTCCTATCCGGTCGCGGTTCTATAGGGGAACAACATGGACAAAGACTTGAAAATCCGCTCCAGCGCCGCCTCACCCGATCTCGACTGGAGCCAGGTACGCGAAACCATCTTGATGCTGGGCCTGGCCATCGGACAGATCGAAATGGCGATGACCGACAGCAACGAGTCCGTTTCGGTACTGACCGACTCGTTTACCTCGATGTCGGATTCGCTGCAAGCCATTGCCGAGGCCGCCGACGGCCTGCCGGACGACCCCGCCAGTCAGGCGATCCGCTCCACCATCGAAAGCAACAGCGCATTCGTCACCAACCACGTCCAGCAAGCCATCGTCGCGTTTCAGTTCTACGACCGGCTGGTGCAGCGCATGGATCATGTATGCCGCAGCATCGACTCGCTGGCCGAATTGATTTCCGATACCGGACGCCTTTACAACCCCGGTGAATGGGTAGCCATCCAGCAATATATCCGCGCCAAGTACACCATGGAATCCGAACGCATCATGTTCGACGCCATGCTGAACGGCGCCAGCATTGCCGAAGCCCTGGCTCTGTGCCGCGAAAACGCGCCCAACGACAAGCCCAGCGGCGACGACATCGAACTGTTCTAATCCGAAAGCACGCATGGACCTTTGCGAACTCTCCCCCACCTACGTCCGCGCCATCGCCCCCTACCAGCCGGGCAAGCCGATCTCCGAACTGGCACGCGAAATGGGCCTCGACGAAGCCGACATCGTCAAGCTGGCCTCCAATGAAAACCCGCTGGGCGCCAGCCCGCGCGTACTGGCCGCGATTGAAAACGTATTTCTTGAAGTCGCCCGCTACCCGGACGGCAACGGCTTTGCGCTGAAATCCGCGCTGGCCGGGCGTTTCGGGCTGGAAATCAGCCAGATCGTGCTGGGCAACGGCTCCAACGACGTACTCGAACTGGTGGGACGCGCGTTCCTCAACGCGACTTCGTCGGCGGTTTACGCACAACATGCGTTCGCCGTTTATCCGCTGGTCACCCAGGCCACCGGGGCGCGCGGTATCGAAGCGCCGGCCAGGGATTATGGGCATAACCCGAAAGCTTTGCTGGAAGCCATCGACGACGACACCAAGGTGATGTTCGTCGCCAACCCCAACAACCCCACCGGCACCCTGCTCAAGCCTGGTGAACTGCTCGGCCTGATCGAGCGGGTTCCCGAAAACGTCATCGTGGTGCTCGACGAAGCCTACACCGAATACCTGCCTGTAGAATTACGCACCGACAGCTTCGGCTGGATCAAGCGCTTCCCCAATCTGATTGTCACCCGCACCTTCTCCAAAGCCTACGGGCTGGCCGGGTTGCGCGTGGGCTTTGCAGCCGCCAGCCCGCAGGTCGCCGACATGCTGAACCGTGTGCGCCAACCCTTCAACGTCAACAGTCTGGCGCAGGCCGCCGCGATTGCTGCGCTGGAAGACGAAGCCTTTCTCGCCGATTGCCTGGAGATCAACCGCAAGGGCATGGAACAACTCACCGCCGGATTCACCCGCCTCGGACTCACATACATCCCTTCTTATGGCAACTTCGTCGCGGTGCATATCCCCCCATACGGAGACAAGGGCGACGCCACCGCGATGTATCACAGCCTGCTCAAGAAGGGCGTGATTGTGCGCCCGGTCGGCAATTACGGAATGCCGGAATACCTGCGCGTCTCGGTCGGACTGGAAGAGGAAAACGCGATTTTCCTCAAGGCCCTGGAAGAATCCCTGAATTAACTCAGGGGCGCTATGCCGCCCCTTCTTAACCAAATCAATCAATTTATTAAAATCTGGAGTTAGCATGATTATCGTAATGAGTCCCGAAGCCACCGATCAAATGATCGAAGGCGTGGTCAAGAAAATCAAGGAATTCGGGCTGGACGTGAATATTTCGCGCGGCACCGAGCGCACCGTCATCGGGGCCATCGGCGACGAACGCAAGCTCGACATCGAATCCATGGACGCCCTGCCCGGCGTCGATCAGGCGATGCACATCGTCAAGCCTTACAAGATCGTCGGGCGCGAATGGCACAAGGCCGACAGCGTGATCGACATCAAGGGGATTCCGCTGGGCGGCAACCAGATTCAGATCATCGGCGGCCCGTGCTCGGTGGAAACCGACGAACAAATGGAAAAATCCGCACAAGGCGTGGTAGACGCCGGTTGCCGCATGATGCGCGGCGGCGCGTACAAACCCCGCACCAGCCCGTATGCCTTCCAGGGCCATGGCGCGGAAGGTCTGGCGATGTTCCGCAAGGCCGCCGACAAACACAACCTGCCCATTGTCACCGAACTGATGGACGTGCGCACCATCGACGCCTTCCTCGAATACGGCGTGGACGTAATCCAGATCGGCACCCGCAACATGCAAAACTTCGACCTTCTCAAGGAAGTCGGCAAACTCAGCATCCCGGTGGTTTTGAAACGCGGCATGTCGGCCACCATCAGCGAATGGCTGATGGCTGCCGAATACATCGCCGCAGGCGGCAACCACAACATCATCTTCTGCGAACGCGGTATCCGTTCCTACGAAACCTACTACCGCAACGTGCTCGACGTCACCGCGATTCCGGTGCTGAAGAAGGAAACGCATTTGCCGGTGATCGTCGATCCGTCACATGCCGGCGGTAAAGCATGGATGGTGCCGGCCCTGTCGCGCGCCGCCATCGCTGCCGGGGCCGACGGCCTGCTGGTGGAAATGCACCCCAGCCCGTGCGACGCCTGGTGCGACGCGGATCAGGCGCTCACCCCCACGGAGTTGAAAAACCTGATGGGTACGTTGGGCGCAATCGCCACGGCGATTGGCCGGACGATTTAAGTCCGCTCTGCCCGTGTCCGCCCCACTCATCACCAAACTGGCGATTTTTGGCGTCGGCCTGATCGGCGGTTCGTTTGCCCTCGCCCTGCGCGAGGCGAACGCGGTGGGTGAAATCGTCGGGGTTGGGCGCAACCCGGAGAACCTCCAGGCCGCCCTGGAAATGGGTGCCATCGACCGCATCGCCGTCGATGCCGCCGACGCGCTGGATAAAGCGGATTTGGTGTTGCTCGCTTTGCCGGTCGGGCAGATGGGCGTGGTCATGAGCCAAATCGCGCCGCATCTGCGAGCCGATACGGTGGTCACCGACGCCGGCAGCACCAAGCAGGATGTGGTGGCTCTGGCGCGTCAGCATCTTGCCGGACATCTGGACTATTTCGTTCCCGGCCATCCGATTGCCGGGGCGGAACACAGTGGCGCAAAAGCCGCCCGCGCCGCCTTGTATCGCGGACGCAACGTCGTACTTACGCCGCTGCCGGAAACCCGCGCCGACGCACTGGAAAAAGTGGACACCGCCTGGCGGGTCTGTGGCGCCAGCGTTGCACGCACCACGGCGGCCAACCACGACGCGGTCTTCGCCGCAGTCAGCCACTTGCCGCATTTGCTGGCTTTCGCGCTGGTCGCCGACATTGCCGCCAAACCCAATGCGGCGGAACTGTTCCACCACGCTGCCAGCGGTTTTCGCGACTTTACCCGGATCGCCGGAAGCAGCCCGGAGATGTGGCGTGACATCAGCCTCGCCAACCGCGACGCGCTGCTTGACGAACTGGACGCCTACCAGGCCCAGTTGGCATGCCTCAAGGTAATGCTGGAAAATCGCGACGGCACCGGCTTGGAACAAGTGTTCGGCAGCGCCAGCGCGGCGCGGCGCAAATGGGGAATGGAAAAGCAGTTTTGAATTCGGTAGGGTGGGCACGCTTTTGTGCCCACGCGGGGGTGCCACTTGTTCGCGTGGGCACTAAACCCCGTGCCCACCCTACATCGCTATTATTTTTTTAGGAGCTACCATGAAAAAGGTCTTGATTCTCGGCGTGAACGGCTTCATCGGCCATCACCTTTCCAAGCGCATCCTCGACACCACCGACTGGGAAGTCTATGGGATGGACATGTACAGCGAGCGTGTTACCGACCTGATGGAAAATCCGCGCTTCAACTTCTTTGAAGGCGACATCACCATCAACAAGGAATGGATCGAGTACCACGTCAAGAAATGCGACGTGGTGCTGCCGCTGGTCGCCATCGCCACCCCGGCCACCTATGTGAAGGATCCGCTGCGCGTCTTCGAACTGGACTTTGAAGCCAACCTGCCCATCGTCCGCCAGTGCGTGAAGTACGGCAAACACCTGATTTTCCCCTCCACCTCGGAAGTCTACGGAATGAGCCGCGACAGCGAGTTCGACCCGGACAATTCGGAACTGGTTCTCGGCCCGATCAACAAGCCGCGCTGGATTTACTCGTGCTCCAAGCAATTGATGGATCGCGTGATCTGGGCCTACGCGATGCGCCCCGAATTCAACTTCACCTTCACCCTGTTCCGCCCCTTCAACTGGGTCGGCGCCGGGCTGGACAACCTCAACGCCGCCAAGGAAGGCAGCTCCCGCGTGATCACCCAGTTCCTCGGCCACATCGTGCGCGGCGAAGACATCAAGCTGGTCGATGGCGGTACGGCGAAGCGTTCCTACACCTACGTTTCCGACGGCGTGGACGCACTGATGAAGATCATCGCCAACAAGGACAACGTCGCCTCCGGCAAGATTTACAACATCGGCAACCCGAGCAACAACTACTCGGTCAAGGAACTTGCCAAGATGATGCTGGATCTGGCGCTCGAATATCCCGAGTACAAGGAAATGGCGCACAAGGTCAACATGGTCGAAGTCTCCTCCGGCGACTACTATGGCAAGGGTTACCAGGACGTGCAGAATCGCGTACCGAAGATTACCAACACCATGCAGGAACTCGACTGGAAGCCTACCGTGCCGATGGCCGAAACCCTGCGCCACATCTACGACGCCTATCGCGGCCAAGTCGCGGAAGCGCGCAAGCTGGTGGAGTAAAGCATTGCAAAGACGTACACCATCCATGCGGATTGTGTACGTCCCCACCTTCCCCTATACTGGCATCAGACTATTTCGGAACCACGATCATGGAACTGACCGCCACCCAACTTCGCGCCAATCTTTTCAAGACACTGGACGCCATTCTGGAAACCGGCGAAGCAGTGGAAATCACCCGCCACGGCAGGAAAATCCGCATCACCGCCGACCCGCCGCAAAGCCGCCTCGCCCGTCTCACGCCGCATCCTGACGCCATCATCGGCGACCCTGAAGACCTGGTACATATGGATTGGTCAAAGGAGTGGAAACCATTCCCATGATCCTATATTTCTCAGTTGACCGCTTGCCGTGAAGCCTAAGGTGTTGGTTCTAAAATCTTCTTTCTGGATGTTAACGCTCACCCATCTGGTGAGAACGCTACGGGCCGGATTGCACGGTTTTTGGGGTACATGGCTGCGTTGTTCCTCCTCGCAATGGAGCGACCATTACTCGTCGTCACGCCTTGCCCTGTACCCCAAAAACCGCACACTCCGACCCGTTCAACTGAGAAATATAGGATGATCTACCTCGACACCCATGTGGTGATGTGGCTCTATGCCGACCCATACCGGCGGCTGAGCAAACACACCATGACGTTGATCGAGTCCGGGGATTTGAGGATTTCGCCGATGGTAGTGCTCGAATTACACCTGATGCGTGAAATCAAGCGCCTCGACGTACCGGTGGAGGAATTGCTGGGATATCTGGGAAGCAACACCGGCCTGGAAATCTGCCGCCACCAATTCGACCGGGTAGTACAACATGCGGCCCCCCTGGCTTGGACTCGCGACCCATTCGACCGCGTCATCGTCGGCCAGGCAACCCTCAACAACAACATCCTGATCACCAAGGACAGTCACATCCTGGAAAACTATCCCCATGCCGTCTGGTAAAAAAATCGCCCTGAAAATCGACGTAGACACCTACCGAGGCACCCTCGAAGGCGTCCCAAACCTCGTCCAACTGCTGCACAAACACAAGGCCAACGCGACTTTTTTGTTCAGCCTCGGCCCCGACCATACCGGACGCGCCATCAAGCGCGCCTTCCGCCCCGGCTTCATGAAAAAAGTTTCGCGCACCTCGGTGCTCGAACATTACGGCTTCAAAACCCTGATGTACGGTACCCTCTTGCCCGGCCCCGACATCGGCAAACGTTGCGCCGACATCCTCCGCAAGGTGCGCGGCGATGGTTTTGAAGTCGGGATCCACTGCTGGGATCACGTCAAATGGCAGGATGAAGTTGCTGCCCAGGACGCCGTCTGGACAAAACGCGAACTCAAGCTGGCTTTCGACCGTTTCGTCGAAATCTACGGCGAACCGCCCAAAACCCACGGCTCTGCCGGTTGGCAAACCAATGTTCACGCTCTCCGTCTGGAACAACAATGGGGGTTCAGCTATGCCTCGGATACACGCGGCACTTGCCCCTTCATGCCCATCTGGCGCGGCGAAATCATCGCCTGCCCGCAATTGCCGACCACCCTCCCGACCCTCGACGAACTGATCGGCCTGAACGGTTTGACCGTTGACAACGTCGCCCAGCACCTCCTGCATCTGACTGAAAAACCCTCGCCCACCGGCCACGTCTATACCCTCCACGCCGAACTGGAAGGCATGAAACTCGGCGAAGTATTCGACGCCCTGCTCGCCGGCTGGAAGGCCCAGGGTTATCAACTGGTCTCGCTCGGTCAATATCAGGAAAATCTCAACCCCGATCTATTGCCGCGCCATGAAGTCGTTTTCGACGAAATTCCTGGCCGCTCCGGCAACCTGGCCCTGCAAGGGCCGGAATTCCTGGTGGATTGACAACATGAACCCCGACGATCTGCGTTCCCGTTTCCTCGCCGCCGATTCCCCCGATGAAGAGGCCGCGCTGTTCGACAGCGCCGTCGCCGAACTCAAGCGCATGGATGAAATCGCCCGCAAATCGGGGATCAAAACCGGCAACGTCACCTTTGACGTGCGCGAACTGCGCAACCGCTTCGTCAACGCCGCCTCGCCCATCGACCTCGCCATCGCCTTCGACAGCATTGTTTTCGAGATCGAACAACTCCTTCACAAACTCCCGGCAGGCGCAGCCGCCACTAAAGCCCCGCCACCCGGCCAACCGCTCCCGCAAACCCAAAACCCCCAGGAACTCAAACGTTACCTGGAAGCCCTGGCGATAGAACGCGACCAATACCGCGAAAAAGTCGAACAGGCGATAGCGGAACACAGCAAGCTCAAACGCCTTCTTGAAGACCTCACCCGCGACCGGGTCGCTTCGCTGACCCAGGCGGTAGCAGCCAGTCGCGCCAAGGACGAGTTGAAACAGGAAATCACCCAGCTTCGCGCCAAACCGGAAAAGGAACGCCAAGCCCTGGAACGCCTCAGCAACGACCACGAACAAATCAAACGTTACGCCCTCGCCACCCAGCACGAACGCGACCAGCTCAAGCAGCAAACCCGCCTGCTGACCGAAGAAATCGAGCAATTCCGGGAAAGCATCGATAAGCTTTCCACCCAGCACACTTCCGTCAAATCCGAGCAGGAAAAACTGCTCGACGAAAACTTCAACCTCAAAAACGACCTCTTCAAAATGGCCCTCGAACAACTCGAAGGCCTTGAAGCCAAATTCGCCCAACTCAAGAACCGGAGCCGCTAAGTCCGCTATCCATGCGTTTCCTCACCGCCCTGCTGGGCATCGCCGCCAGCGTTTACGTCGGACTGTCGCTCTATCTCTACCTGTATCAGGAAAGCTACGTCTATTTCCCCGACCGCCAGGTAAAAACCACCCCGGACAGCATCGGCCTCAGCTACGAAGCCCTGAAAATCCCCACCGAAGACGGAGAAACCCTGGACGGCTGGTACATTCCAGCACCCGCCGCACGCGCCACTCTCCTGTTATTCCACGGCAACGCGGGCAACATCGGGCAGCGTCTTGATCTCATCGAAATATTCCACGGCCTCGGCCTGAACGTCCTGATTTTCGATTATCGGGGCTACGGCGCAAGCAGCGGCGCGCCCAGCGAAGCAGGTACTTATCGCGACGCCGCAGCCGTCTGGCGTTACCTCACTGAAACACGCCATATTCCCGCCGCCACGATATTCCTTTACGGCGAATCGCTGGGCGGGGCCATCGCCGCCCACCTCGCGCAAGACCATCCAGCGCGCGGCTTGGTGCTGTACGCCGCCTTCACCGGCATCGCGGAAATGGGCGACGAATACTATCCCTACCTGCCCACCCGTCTCATTGCCCGCATTCGTTACGACACGCGCGCCGCGCTTGCCGCAGTAAGCAGCCCGGTGCTGCTCCTGCACAGCCGCGACGACGAAATCACCCCCTACCGGATGGCCGAAGCCCTGTTGGCCGCCGCACCACAACCGAAACGCCTGATCGAACTAAGCGGCGGACACAACGACGCCCCGTTCACCGACCGGGAAAAGTTCGTGAAGGCGCTGGATGCGTTTTTCAAAAACATCGGGAGAAAATAGGTGCTTGTTCCCTGCCCTGAAACAGTCCGAAAAGTTAGTAAACACATACCCACTTGAGCCTGTGGATAGGCGTTCTAGGCATTCTCACTGACACCAGACAATGACAGTGCAGCACCGCTGAATAGACTGGCGTGTCGTGAATCACCCCGCCAAATCAACCCGCTCAATCAGGCATACCGCCTGGGCGGCGATACCTTCGCCGCGTCCGGTAAAGCCGAGTTTTTCGGTGGTGGTGGCTTTGATGTTGATGCGTCCCGCTTCGCTGCCCAAGTCTGCGGCGATGTTGGCGATCATGGTGGGAATGTGGGGGGCCATTTTCGGCATCTGGGCGATGATGGTGGCGTCCAGATTGACCAGGGTATAAGCCTGCTCGCGCAGCAGGTGCATGGTTTCGCGGAGTAATTTGCGGCTGTCGATGCCCTTGTAGCGCGGGTCGCTGTCCGGAAAATGGCGTCCGATGTCGCCCAGTGCGGCGGCGCCCAGCAGCGCGTCGCAAATCGCGTGAAGCAGCACATCGGCGTCGGAATGGCCGAGCAGGCCAAGGGGATAGGGAATCTCCACCCCGCCGATGATCAGCTTGCGTCCTTCCACCAGTTGATGAACGTCGAATCCCTGGCCGATTCTCATGATTCCCCTCCCTCCTTGAGCAGCCATTCCGCAAGCTTCAAATCGCGCGGATAAGTGACCTTGAAATTGCTGCTGTCGCTGGCGACCAATCTGGCCTGAAAACCGAGTTTTTCGACAGCCTGGGCCTCATCGGTGACGATTTCCCCGGCCAGCAGCGACAGCGCCCGTTGCAGCAGGACATAGCGGAACATTTGCGGCGTCTGGGCCTGCCACAGGTTTTCGCGCGGCTCGGTGCGTGTCACGCGCTGCTCGGCGTCGGCGCGTTTGAGGGTATCGGCGACCGGCTGGGCGAGGATGCCGCCCACCGCGTCGTCGCCGATTTGCCCGATGAGATCGTCGAGTTGTCCGTCGCGCAGGCAGGGACGGGCCGCATCATGCACCAGCACCCAGTCTTCAAAGCCGATTTCGTCGCGTATCGCATCCAGCCCGTTGCGCACCGACTCGAAACGCTCCGCGCCGCCACAGCGCAGCACCCGCAGCTTGGTCGAAAAGGCTTGCCAATCATAACCCTCCCACCAGTTATCCCCAGGCGCGAGCACCACATATACCGTGGCAATCTGCGGATGCCCGCAAAGCCGCGCCACGGCGTGGTAAATCAGCGGTTTGCCGTTGAGCGGCAGGTATTGTTTGGGCAGGTCGCCGCCCATCCGCGAGCCGCTGCCGGCGGCGGGAATCAAGGCATGGTAGTTAGGCATATCGGCTTGCTATCCTGGTGGTCGGACTTATATTGAAAGTGTGGGTAATGATTTTATTGGGGGCCAGGTCATGAACAACATTCGTCTTCCCGCCGTGGCGGGAACGTTCTATCCCGACGATCCCGCTACATTGGCGCGTGATGTTGCCGGTTATCTGCTTGACGCGCATCGCGCCGAAAGCCGCAGCGCCGGGCTGCCCAAGGCGGTGATTGTACCTCATGCCGGTTATGTTTATTCCGGGCCGGTAGCAGCGTACGCCTATACCTTGCTGCAAGCGGGTCGCGACGTTTACCGGCGGGTGGTGCTGCTCGGCCCGGTGCATCGGGTGCCGGTGCGGGGCCTGGCGCTACCGGGCGTTGCGGTTTTTGCCACGCCACTGGGCGCGGTGAAAGTGGATGTCGAACTAGCGGCGCGCGCTGCCGCGCTGCCGCAGGTGGTGGAATTCACCCCGGCCCACGCCTGGGAACACTCGCTGGAAGTGCAATTACCTTTCCTCCAAGTCGTGTTGGACGACTTCACCCTGCTCCCGCTGGCGGTCGGCGACGCCACCGCTGAAGAAGTCGCTGATGTGCTGGAAGCCGTGTGGGGCGGGCCGGAGACCTTGATCGTCATCAGTTCCGACCTGTCCCATTTCCACGCCTATCAGGACGCCCGGCGCATTGACGGCGCAACCGCCCAGGCGATACTCGACCTGCAAGTTCCCATCCATCACGAGCAGGCTTGCGGCGGTACGCCGGTGAACGGCCTGCTGCTCGCCGCGCGGCGTCACCATCTCCACCCGGAACTCCTGGATTTACGCAATTCCGGCGATACGGCGGGGGATCGCAGCCGGGTGGTGGGTTATGCCGCATTTGCCTTCACCGAAGGAGAAAATCATGTCCGCTGAACAAGGGAAAATCCTGCTCGCCATCGCCCGCGCCGCAATTGCCCGGCAACTCGGCAAAACCGTCGCAGCCGACGCAAGCCCGGCGTGGCTGGACAGCCCCGGCGCGACCTTCGTCACGCTCACCCAGAATGGTGAATTGCGCGGCTGCATCGGCAGTCTGGAGGCGCACCGCCCGCTCCGCGAGGACGTGAAAACCAATGCCCTGGCCGCCGCTTTCCGCGACCCGCGCTTTGCGCCGCTGACAGCGGATGAACTGGCGCGCACCCGGGTCGAAGTATCGCTGCTCTCTCCCATGCAACCCATCGACTTTCGCGACGAAGAAGACGCCATCCGCCAGTTGCGCCCCGGCACTGATGGGGTATTGCTGGAATACGGCTGGGAACGCGGCACCTTTCTTCCCCAGGTGTGGGAACAACTCCCGGAACCGCGCGACTTTTTTGCCCATCTCAAACGCAAGGCCGGACTGCCGGGCACATTCTGGGCGGAGGGAATCAAACTTTACCGCTACACGGTAACCAAGTGGAAAGAGGGGGAGAACTCGTGAACGGCGATTACCCGGCGCGCTGGTGGCACACACTCGACGCGGCCACCCTCCAGTGCGACCTCTGTCCACGCGACTGCAAGTTGCACGACGGGCAGCGCGGCGCGTGTTTCGTGCGCCAGAACAGCGGCGGGAAGATGGTATTGACCACGTATGGGCGTTCCTCCGGGTTTTGTATCGACCCCATCGAAAAAAAGCCGCTCAACCATTTTTACCCCGGTACCAGCATCCTCTCCTTCGGCACGGCGGGCTGCAACCTCGCCTGCAAATTTTGCCAGAACTGGGACATGAGCAAATCGCGCGACATGGATCGTTTATGCGACACCGCTTCGCCGCAGGACATCGCCGCCGCCGCCCAAGCCCACGGCTGTAAAAGCGTGGCTTTCACCTACAACGACCCGGTGGTGTTTGCCGAATACGCGCTGGATACGGCGGCAGCCTGTCACGCCCTGGACATCAAGACCGTAGCGGTCACCAACGGCTACATGCACGACACAGCGCGGCGCGAATTCTACGCCGGCATGGACGCCGCCAATGTCGATCTGAAAGCCTTCACCGACGAATTCTATTTCAAGCTCACCGGCAGCCACCTTCAGCCGGCGCTCGACACCCTGATATATCTGGTCAAGGAAACTTCGGTGTGGCTGGAAATCACCACCCTGCTGATTCCCGGCAAAAACGATTCAGACGAGGAACTCACCGCGCTAACGCGATGGGTGCGCCAGGAACTGGGGCCGGACGTGCCGCTGCATTTCTCGGCATTTCACCCCGACTACAAAATGACCGACATTCCCCCCACCCCGCCGGCCACCCTCCAGCGCGCCCGCCACATCGCCCGCCGCGCAGGGCTGAATTACGTCTATACCGGCAACGTCCACGACCGCGACGGCGACACCACGTATTGCCCATCCTGCCGAAGCGCGCTGATCGTCCGGGACTGGTACGACATCCTCGACTACCGCCTCACGCCGCAAGGCGGCTGTCCCGATTGCGGCGCAACCATAGCGGGCCGTTACCAGCCCTACCAGGGCGCTTTCGGCGCGCGGCGCATCCCACTGCTCATCCAGCGGAACGCTCCGCATCCAGGCCGCGCTTAGCGCCGCGAATGCAGCCCGAGCATATTCCCCTCGGTATCGAGCACCAGCGAAATAAAGCCGTACTGCCCTATCGAAAACTTGCTGCGCTCGACACGTCCGCCGAATTCCGCGACCCGTTTTTCCTCGACCGCGCAATCCTCGCAACTGAAATACACCAGCACGCTATTGCCGCCCGACGGAACCCCGGCCATTTTCACCAGTGAGCCACACGCCCCCCATTGATTGGCGTCCATCGGAAACGCCCACATCTCCATATCCGGCGTATTCAGCTTTTCCAGCGTCGTCTGGAACACCGATTCGTAAAATTGCCGGGCGCGCGTCATGTCCTGCACGTAAATTTCAAACCAGCCAACGGGGTTGGGTTTCATAGTGGTCTCCAGTAAAAAAAACGGATGTTTATGATGCCATCCACACCGCCGAAAAACACGGCGCGCCTAACGATTTTGCCGAATCAAACGCGATGCGGGTAATATTCAACCTCCTCAAGCATCGCCCGGCTGAATGGTCAGGAAATTCCCGTCCCGCAACTCGCGCAACCGTGGCTAGCGAAACAACCTTGAAAAGGCGACAACATGCTGGATTTCCATTCTCAGGACACCAATGATTTCCTGAAGAAACTGGTGCAACAGAAACCCCTGTTCGACGAACTGAGCGTGGACGACCTGTTCAAGCTCGTCGCCAACGCCAGCAAAAAATCCTTTTTGGCCGGGGAATACATCCTGCGGGAAAGCGAACTGGGCGACTCAATGTTCATCGTCTGGTCAGGGCGGGTTTCGGTCATGAAAGAAACCTCCGACGGCCATGCCGTCGAAGTCACCTACCTGGGAACTTACGAAATTTTCGGCGAAATGGCCATCATCGAAAATCTGATCCGCTCCGCCTCGGTGCGCGCCGACACCGATTGCGCCGTCCTCGAAATCAACCGCGACCACATCGCGCAAATGTCCGTGGGTGGACGCGAAAAACTCTATCGCAACCTGGCCCGCATCCTCTCCACGCGCCTGCGCAACACCAACGTATTCCTCTCAATGATGCTCGCGGAAAAGCACGATTATTGAGATCACCTCTAAACCTTCATTTTTCGGAAGATAGGCCAGGAGTAATCAACGCCACACTGGGAAAATAAGTGGCATAGCGCCGCGCATCCCGCGTCAGCAGCGGATAAGCGGCCACGGCAGCGTGGGCGCCGATGAAAAAATCGCCAAGGACATTGCTCTTTTGTCCTCCTTGCCGGCGGTAGCGCACGAACGCCTTACCCGCGAGAAACAGCGCCGGGCGCGGAATTTCCATAATTGCCAGGCCCAGGCCGTCCAGCGTCTGATCCAGCGCTTCCATGGTAGAAAACGTCAGCGACAGTTCCGCATAAATCACCGGGTTGATCACCAGCCGATGAATTTTCGAGTGGGCGCGCAATTGGCGGATAGACCAGTCGGCCCATTCCGGGTCATCCTCCAGAACATCCACCAGCACGTTGGTATCGACCAGCAGCACTATTCTTCGCCGCGCAACAAGGCCATCAGATCGTCAGTACGCCACTTGATGTCGGCCCTGCCGCGCGCCGCCTCGAATCGGTCAGGCTGACGGCTGAGGGTCGCGGCGGCCTTGTGGATCACGATTTCGCCATCGCGGTTGACGGCGAAATCCACCGTGCATCCGGGAACCAGGTTCAAAGAATCGCGTATCTGCTTGGGAATAGTGACTTGACCCTTGCTGGTGAGCGTGGTGGACATGGGAAATCTCCTTGGGTATTACCGGTTGATTTATTGTAATACCTGCACGGAGAAGCGGCAAATTGGGCTTTGCATGAAGGATCAGCTCAATGCTCTGAGCACCGCCTGAGGTTCCTTGGCGACCACATGCGGCAAAGCGAGCGCCGGCCCATGAGGTACTCGGTCGCCGCGCTCCCAATGCCGCAGTGTGCCGAGGCTGATGCAGAACTTGGCGGCAAACTCCAATTGGGTCAGGCCCAGACTGCGACGCAGTTGCGCCACGTCGATCTCCGCCGGGCGGTGGGTTTGTGCAGCGATGTTTTCGCCCTGATTAAGGGCAATCGCTTCCTGAAGCCCCTGCGCAATGCTATCGAATGCTTTAGTCATGATGTTTGCCTGTACCGACCTAAAGCTGCTCTCCAACTGTAGCGGCAAGCCGCTCGATGAGCGCCATGTTGTAGTAAATGCCTTGGGCAAGCATTTCTTGAACTGCGCCGCGAAAGGACGGAATCAATTCAGTCTTATGGGCTTTCAACAAAACACCCAATGTCCCCGTTACCTTGAGCCCCACGTACTCCGCCACGTTTCGCCCGATTTTTTCGTCGATCAGCACCAAATCGGCATTGTCCGCAAGCGCCGCCAATAACGTTGCTTTCTCACCTTTGTCGAGTTCAAGCAGGATATGTGGGGTCTGGAAAGTCGGGCTTTTGACGGGAACTACCCAGTCAAACTGGCGCAGTGGCGGCACAGCAATCATCCCCCCGGCGGCGCATTCCTCAATAACTTCCTCGGCGACATGAATTTGACCAAATATCGTCGGCAGCAGGTCGAGCCGGTCAATGGAAGCCAGTGCGATAAACGGCGTCGTATTGGAAAAGACTTTCACGGCAAGCTCGTCTCGCGGCGAAAATCATCGTCTGAGTCATCCAGCAGCGTCGCCCCGTGACGCATCGCATCGAGCAGGAAATGGGTGCGCGGCACACCCAGCCAGCGCGCCGCGACGCCGGAGGAGATAGCGCCGTCGCGAAACAGCCCATAAGCCGCTTCGCGCTTGATCCGCTCCGCAAACTGCTCGGCATTGGTGTGCAGGCCAATCAACAGTTCCGGTGGGCATTCGATTTCGATGATGTTGCGCATGGGTACTCCTTAAAAAACTAGGTGTCCGGTGGGCTGACGCATTTTGATTATGTAGAGCGCCGTAGAATGTAATAAGCGATAGCGCATTGCACCAATGCGATGGTGGAGACACGGCAACGGCAATCTTCGCGGCATGTTTCATACGGAGCAATAACGATTGCGCCTTACGCGGGTTGGCATAGAGAATCCAAATTGCGTTGATTGATAAGGGAAATAGTTCAAGTAAGCCGTAGTCTGTTCGGTGTGGTCACGCAGTTGCATCCGGCGCAATGCCCGGTGGCTATTGCACCCTTGCTCGTTATTCATTGAGATAGTCCTTCGCTTTTCGTAGCATAGCCTCGTTCTCAGACGTAAGTACTAGGAGCCCTTGCGTCTTCGGCACTCTGGTAGGCAATTTCCGATCAAAGAAGGCACCTAGTAGTGAATTCTGCATCTCAACTTGGATGTCAGACAAGAAACCGGTAATGTCCCAAGCAATGTTAGAGAATGAGGCGATTCTTTCTTCCAGAACCTTGACATCGGCATCCTGAAAAATCATTAGCTTGTCCGCCTCATTGATCCCTTTTTCGGAGAGTAATACATAGGGCAGAATATTGATCAGCGGCATATATGCGTTTGATAGCTCGCGAATCTTCTTTACTAGGACTTCGCGAAATAGTGGTAGGTTTGGTGAAATGATTTCGTACTTTTCGATAGTGCCGGCAACCTTCAATAGCTTTGAAAGCACTTCACGGTAATCATTGTTGATGCTGTCTGGCGAAAATGGCGGAGGAACGTATTTGCCACGCTCAACTATCTTCTTTCTCGCATCGTCTAATCCTCCGCAAATGATGTGGAGCGAAGTTGCGATACCAGCGGGAGAACTGTTTTCAATATCTTCAGCGAGCTTTTCATAAACCTTCAGCTTCAATTCGGTTTTATATCTTTCATATTGCAGATCACGCTGCTTCTTCAATTGGTAGATCGCAGTGCCAATCGCGCCAAAGAATCCGAGTGCCTGAACTATCGTTGACCAAGTTAACTTTGGATCAAACTCGAACATTGATTGATTCCTCGCGAAAAGTTACAAAATGCCATGGGGGCAAATTCTTACCTTTAACCGCACTGTATTCCGCCCAGTGTTTTTTCAAACTACGACTTTGCCGTGACCGAAGCGAAGAGGAAAACATGGTCACCTCCGGCACACACCACACGTCGAACAAAGGGCTTGTCGTTCCTCAGCCAAGTGATGCAGGCGTTGGTGTCAAGGAGATAGCGGTTCATTCCAGCGAATCTCGCGGCGCATTAACGCCCCAATCGGAGTCGTCAATGTCATCGGGAAAATCATTGCTCAATACCCCTGCGCGACTGAGCACCCGTACTTCCGAGGTTTTTGTGGGAGTTGTTGCGGGTTTGCAAAGCACCTCGATCCCGACAATCCGCCCGTCGGCATCCAGATCGGCGATGATGCCAGGTTCGATTTCGCGGGTGCTTTCGATTTCCGCGTCGAAAATTTCAAAATAGGCGGCATTCGCCGCCGGGTCAAATTCCAGTTTCATAAGCCATTGGTCTCTCGCGGAAAACCGGACTTTACCACGGCGACGATTTGAACTGTTTTCCCGTGCTTCATTTTCGATATCGTAATAGACATGTATTCCTGCCCCGTCAATCTGGGGTGGGATCGCCCTTCCCAAACACGGCGGGCAGGTTGCGCGCGCCGTGCAGCACTCTTTCGATGCGGATGGTGTCGTCGAGGATGCGGAAGAAGATCACGTAGCGATCCAGCGCAGCCATCCGCAGGCCGGGAGCGAGGTCTTCGCGGCTGGCGTAGCCGAGCGGGGCGTGTACGATGCGCCAGCATTGTTCCATGAGTTCGCCGACGAAGCGCCGGGCTTTGGCGCGGCTGTCCCTGGCGATGTAATCGCCGATGTCGAGAAGGTCTTGCCGGGCTTTCGGCGAGAACGTGAGGCGCGCCATTGGGTTGCGCCTTGGCTACCGGGTTTCGCCTGTTGCCGGCGTCGGTTCGGCGTAGCGGGCGTCGAGTTCGGCAAATACCGCTTCGGATGAAATGGCGGGGCCGCTGTCGATGCCTTCCTGAATCGCGGCGCGCAAACCGGCGTTCAAGCGTTCCAGCATCGACGCATAAACTTCGGGCGACAACAGGTAGGCGGCTGGGCGGTTATGGTTGAGGACGGCCACCGGTTCGTCGCCGGCCTGTTCGAGCACGGCGCTGGGGCTGCGTTTGAGTTCGGTGATGCTCACCGAGCGGCTGGCGAGAACTTGTTCCATGTTGGGGCTCATTTCAGGCTAAAAAAGGTGCCTTATTGTGGTCGCTTTTCGGAGCTGGTACAAGGCGGGGCGATGCCGGAATGTTCCACCTCCCACGCATTTTTATGTACCCCAGCTATTAACGGCGACGTAGATACCCAAATAGGCACCGGTAGCGACGGATAAAGCAAGCCCAGCACAGCCCAGGACGGTTGGCCCGGATGAACCGTAGGCATTGGGATGAATTAGCGCGAGCCAACCAAGCCAGCCTGCAAGTAAGCTCGGGCCAAACAAGACCAACAGCGTCATTGGGATTTGCAAATAATCCTCCAAGTCGCCTATTGCCAACTGATTGAACCCGATGAGTTTTGGTGCGCCGTAAATCACATATTCACTGGCAATTGCCGCCACCTGAAAGAACAGAACCACTCCCCATACGGATTTCTTGGTGAGCCAGATGGGCGAGACAATATCCTTGAACATATCCTCACTCCCCCACCACCACATTCCCATTGGGCGATTCCCCAAACACCTCCGGCGCGTACATCGCTTCGATGCGGGTTGGCGGCAGGCTGAAGCTCCCGGCGTTGTTGATGCGCACCGTGTAGGCGATGCTGAATTTGCCGCGCGGGACGACTTCGTAATAGGCGCGGAAGAAGCCGAAGGTGCGTTCGACGAAGGTCGGCC